>JBJECF010000040.1:0-25714 GCA_051870785.1 Candidatus Aphodosoma sp. | reverse complement strand
AAGGAACTTCGGACAGTTATTTTATGCCTTTTCGGGTTTTACCGGACAGCAATATTTCATAATATATCAGTAGGAGGTTCAGTTGTATATACAAAATTATCAGTATAGGCACTGAAATAATTGTCATTCAGTTCAAAACCTGTTGTATTCCCGTAATCATCAGTATATGAGTATGCATAGTTACCCTCATTGCAACATATTGTAATTATACCGATGACAAGTATTGTTATTGAGAAAAGTGTTTTAATATTCATTGTTATGAAGTTTTATTTACCATTAATGAATACACTGGCTTTAGGTTAACATTGATTTGAACAAAATCAATGACCAGCCTTAACGAGGCGGCTTAATTCTATCAGGGTTGGTGAATTGAATACATCAACGAGAATAACATCCGGGATAGCAGATTTTGAATAGCACACAAAGACCTGAAGTGGCACTATTTGTCCCTCAACAGTCATACCTCCGGCATAAACATCGGTATGCGTACCATCTTTGTCGTCCACATTCTTTGTTAAAGCGATCTTAAACTCATAGACAGGTTCTTCTCCTGCTGTTACTGAAAGGTATTTCTCTCCATTTATATCAGCTACTATAAACAATCCAATCGGATCACCATTTGACGACGGATTATCCTGAATCAGATTATAGTCGCGATCATAAACTTTGAACCCATGGTAAATATAACTATGGATTATATTTTCTGTGGCATTGACACTGATTGAAACTGTCAGCATCATTCCCAATATGAATAGAACCTTTTTCATAAGATTACCTTTCTTGTGGATCGCGTGATTGATACCATTTGGCGATTGGTGTGACTTCATCGTACCATATTACTATAGCATTTCTTGTCGCCCAATCGGCTGAACTATCTGTCACGAATTTAATTTTACATCTCTGTCCTTCTCCATCTATAGCGTCATAATGCACTATCTTTACGAAGCCGGAATTTGACTCTTGTCGATTATACATAGAATATCTCTTACTTCCTAAAAGTAACTTATTTCCATCGACATATATGTCAACGAGAGAATTATTGGTTACTTGATTTGACACCTCATTGGTATCCATATTCAAATCCTGCGACAAAAAACATGAATACAAAGTCTTCGCACTTACTGAAAGCGAAATAGCCGCCAGTGTTATTAAGAACAATAATCTTGTCATAATATTTTGCATTATATACACAAATTAAGAAGGAAATATACGAGCATGAACGTAGTAATACTCGCCTAAGTCTGTTATAAATATAGCGTATACTTTCCCATTTCGCTCGATTTTGAACACATCGGAGGGCTTGTCATCATAGATAACACACTTGCGAGCATAGTAGTATGGTTTTACAGACATAATGAAATCTGTCATACTATTATTGGGATATATATATTCTTTCTTTACAATATATGACCGCCAATCGGATAATATATTGTACTCCCATGTATTTACAGCCAAAGCGTAAGCGAAATTATCGGTAGAACCATTCCAGTAAACTATGGGATTGCCGCTGTCCTCAGTTGGAAAATATCCTTTGGCTTTCATTGCTGATACAAACTGACTTTCTGACATATCACATAATGATATGAAATTTTCAATTGTCGGCTGGATTACGTTTACCGAATAACCGTGTCCATATGCTTTAGATACTGATGTGAGGTTTTGAGCACCACATGTTATAGTGATACACAATGATAATATAAATATTAGCTTTTTCATAATATGGTTTTAGTTTTGATGATATTCCCAACGGTTGTAGAGGTCATTCCACTTGTAGTAACCGATGAGTGTGTTATTGGAGTTGTAAACGTCGTACCTATTATAAAGGTCGTTCCATTTCTTGTATCCTATGATATTGCCATATGAATCCTTAACTTCCTCGCGATCATAAAGATTGTTGTAGGAACGCGTAGATTGGGTGTTCCCATATCTATCTTTTGTCTCGGAGTGATTGTAGAGGTCGTTTCTCTGTTCTGTCTTTTGAAGATTGCCGTATGAATCGTAATATTCCATACGATTATACAAATCATTGTACTTGGCATATCCAATCATATGACCATAAGAATCGAAGAACTCTGTACGTTTATAAAGGTCATTCCACTTTTGAGTGTATGACTGTGCCGAAGCCCCTATTACAAAGCCAATCAGCGTAATTAAGATTAATAATTTGTTCATTGTAGTTATCATGATAATTCGTTACACATGCGGAGTAGGAATATTGCGATGAAGACTGCCACCATCCATAGGTTCCGTTTAAGCCATGATTTCTTAGGTTGAGGGTCTTGGTTTTCTTGACCGTTATTTCGGTCATTTGTTGTTTTGCTGTCCATTGTTTATTGATATTATTAGTTTCAGAATGCCATAGATTATAGCTGCAAGGATTAGAATTGTTATCATTAGGATTGACGTGGAGTATATGTTACTTTGCACAAATATTTATTTGCAACGAAATGCTCAATTGATACCGTCACATTGACGCGCGAAAAATAGAATGTCACGCTTTTGTTATCTTCGGTTGCCCTTAAATAATCCTGTCCCGCAAAATCATCTACAAACCGTTGAAACATGTAAGTGGCATCATTCTCGTTTCCGCTGTAAGTGAACACCTCTTTTATCACAACTCCATTCCTAAAGAAGTAAGATGTGTTAGCCTCTATGTTGTGATACACGACATATTGATCACCTAGAGAAGGCCAGTTCCGAAGATTACGGAGCCCATCAACTTGCGACTCAACAATTGCAAGTGATTCTCCTAGACGATTACCTGGGTCGGCAATCATTGGCAATGTCATCATAAAAGTGCCAAAGAATATCAAAAGTGATTTTTTCATGCTCAAAATATTGTCATCGTTCAGTCCATCCGACTTTTTATATATGACAGAAGCGTGGACTGAATTCACTGCAACTTTTGATAGATGGTCGTAGGAAACCAATTGACGAAAAGATGCAGGATACAGCCCACGCATATAGAGCATGGAAACCGTTCTGCTCTGCTTGCGTCAAAAGAAAATTTCCTACGTTTTCTATCTCAAGCATAAGCGAAACGCTTCCGGAGAAGTTTTTGATACTAAAGTCACACTCTTGTGCCAATGCAAAGTTACGAAAATTTCTCGACATGACCAAGCGATAAGCTGTTATCCTGCAAGATTGTATTACCAAGTCCTGATATATGTATTGCCAAAACTGTCGGTGTAAGATGTGGAGTGATAACCGTTACTCCCGGTAGTCGTGGTGTTGCCAAAGCTATCGGTATAGGTGCGATAGGTTACACCGGTATTCGTTCGGGTAGTAGTGTTACCAAAGCTGTCGGTGTAGGAGGTCGAACGGTAACCATTGCTTCCGGTGGTCGTGGTGTTGCCAAAGCTGTCGGTGTGAGTGTTGTATGTCACACCGCTATTTGTGCGAGTGGTTGTATTGCCGAAGCTATCGGTATAGGAGGTCGAACGATAACCATTGCTTCCTGTTACAGTGGTGTTTCCAAAACTGTCGGTGTAGCCACTATATGTGGTCTGAGCCGAGGCGTTGAATGAGATGAATCCTAGAGCGAGAGTCGCTGCGATTGAAAGGATGAATTTTTTCATTTTCTTGAGTTGTTTAAGTTATTTGTTTGTCCTTAATGACACCTCAAGAAGAAAGGTTAACAACTTTGTAAAATTTTTTCAAATAAATCTTATTCCAGATAAATAAAGGGTGCCCAATAAAAAGGGTTGGCATATCCGATACTTTTCATGTCTTGGCGCATAAGACGGAGCGAATGGGCAATACTGCGTTCTGATGTGAGATGTTTGTAAAAACACTGCATTGCCAATGCAGATGCCTCATCCGGAATGTCCCATAGCGTTGCAAGAATGCGTTTTACCCCAGCCGACTTTATAGCATTGGCCACCCCATATACAACACCTGTGGTATTTGTCAAATCGCCCATTCCGCTTGAACAAGCCGACAGAACTGCAAGTTCAACATTGCCCATGTCGAGGGTGGCAATTTCTTGTGATGTTAGGATACCATCCTCTTCAGTTGGAGACAAGCCTGATAAGGAATAATTAGCATCGGCTAGCAATAGTCCGGAACGTAAACGTATGGACATTATGTTTGAAATGTTATCTGCCTTGTCGCGCAGTGATGGAGAGGACAACGAATAGCCATGTGTGGCTATATGAAAGATGCCATCCATCCTTGGCCAGTCGATTGACTTGATTCGTTGCTCACTCGCATCGGTTCCTGTATACAAAGAAGAATTTTGTATGATTGCAGCGATAGATTCTACTTCAGCCAAAGAATGAGGAAGATAACCGAATCCACTCCGAGTTTCTGCTAATGCATTGACCAGCTCCGAACGTCGAGGTGATTCTACCATCGATGTTCGGCTTGGCAGATCGCCATAATCTATTCCGCCATATAACAATGCTTGTCTTATCGGAGGAATTTTGGCTTTATCTTTTACTTTGCCGATGTCCGCCGTAGTGGACATCTGTACTACATCAAAATGATCATCTAAACACCTTTTTTTATAGGGAATTGCTCCATAATTGAATTGGGCAAAAAGGTTAGTTGGCGAAAGATATAATGTATGAACATCTGCAAGATATGGTGATAATAGATTAATCAATGATACAAGCGGAGAGTTTTCTGAATAAAATTCACTAATAGATGCGGCATCATGGATATTGTATTGCTCAATTTGCGTAATTATTGCATCCGGTATCGGGATGGCAACCGGTGCGAGGAAGTCGTTGCTTAACAACAATATTTCCTCTGGGCACATTGTGATTTCAATAGCCAGTTCACCGGGAGCCAGGCTGTTTTTTACCATCTGCCATCTTTTAGGACTTTTGTGCAGCAGGCCACTATGATAGTCAAGAAAGTTTTTTCGTAACAAAATTAGGTCATAAGCCAGCATCTCACGTTCCGGTATAACATCCCCAATGATGTTGAAATAAACTATCGCACAAGCCAATAGCCGACTCCAATATTTTTCGTCATCCGGATTATTGATATCGAAATAGAAAAGCTCAAGTTGAGATATTATGGAATAGAAGAATGTATCCCAAGATTTCTTGCCTAACGATGAAGCTGGTGATTGTAACAGCAAAGAATTGGCAATATCAAAAATCTCAGACACCCTTTTGTCGGCATCAACGCGCCAGTTCATTATTCTTTTTGCATCTCTGATTCTATGGGATAAATCATCAATTTCATGTCGCATTATGTCATTGCCTGTTGTTTGGCTGATTGAATCCATAATTGAAATGCCTCGATCAGCCTCATCCCATTTGTTCATCAACAAGAGCGCCACAATCTCTGAAATTCTCAAATTATAGTATGCCTTATCGGTCGGACGGAACATAGTTTCAGAATATTTTTGTCCCTGACGTGCAACCATCGGAATATCCTCATACTTACCGAGCGTATTAAGTGCACCAACATACCAATCATAAATATTGAATGTATTCGGGTATGAATTTAATACTGAATCCGGGGCGGTCAAGGCTTGACGGGATAGACGAGCTACCGACAGCCAGTCTGCAGCTTCAACTGCGTGATGTATGCTACGAGCTGCAGCATCAAGATAAGATTCATCTCTCTGATTCTTCTGCTCAGAGTGTAACATACACTCATAATAATGCTTAAGGGCTTCATCCGTGTTGCCGCTTAATTCCTCAACTAAGCCAAAATAGTAATGGAAATCCGGCTGTTCGTTCGAGTTTAGTTTGTTTGCATATCTTTCGAGTTGACGATGTGCTATATCAATGTCTCCGTTTTCCAGCAAAAAAGCAATGCTGTCCAACTCGTGGCGGCCTGCACATATATGACCACCTCCCAAAGATGAGATTAAGATGATGATTAAAAACCGTATAATAATTTTCATTTTAGTCAATCACTAAAAAAGAAGCCCAGTAATATGGTTCGCGATAACCTATTGACCGTAAATCCTCTTGTGCAAGGCGTAGCGAATCCCTTATGGAATGCTTGGAAAATAGATATTTATAGAAATACTGCATCAACAGAGATGTTGCTTCATCAGGTATCTGCCATAAAGATGCAACCATTGTCTTTGCACCGGCAGCTTTGAATGCTCTCTGTAATCCCATAGTTCCATCTGTACCATTTTGATGACCTTTGCCTGTATCGCAAGCTGATAACACAACAAGATCTGTATCGCTAAAATCTAAACGGCTGATTTCATCCGCTGTGAGTACACCATCATCAACAGGATTCGGCTTAGCATTTCCATTCCAAACATCATTGGCTCCAGAGAACAGCAACCCGGAATACAACATTAGATGATTACCCCAAGAGTATCCGGTTGTTTGCTGCAAGAAATTGTTATGAACAGCTGTTTCGTTACTTGCAATAAAGTATCCGTGGGTTGCAAAGTGTATAACTGATGGGGATTTGCCACTTAATGCTTTTACTGTCGTTTCAGATGCCTCTTTTCCGAGATATTTGACATTACGGATACTGCATGATGATGCTAATTCAGAAATTCTTTCAATTTCTACTTTCGTCCCTGGCAGCAACCCCCAATTCCCTCTCTGTTCACTGACCATAAGACTATATTCTTCACTTGGAGGTATTGCCAAATCAACAGTGCTATGTGATTGGTGATTATAGAAGTCAGGATCTCCAAACAATGCCACATCAACGCATTCAAAGATCTGTTCTGTTTTTATATTAAAGACATTAGAGACTATCTCAACTTGATAGGTCTCGCCGAATCTCCGTCCATCTGGCATCGTAATTGCTTCTATATTAATGGAGGATAGGCAGCCAATAGGTCTTAGATATATCTTTTTCTTACCGCTAATAATTGGCAATATCGGTTCGATCAAAAGTTTGTATATTGAATCATTCTTCTCGGTGTATATGTTATTGATAAATAACTCATCTGCGTCTTGACTATATATTAATGGAACTATATCTCGCTGCTTACATACATATGTCAAACGAGGATAATTATGATCTTGTGAGAATGAGTATACAGAAAACCCTTCTTCAAATCCATCTGTGATACTTTCGCCTTTTAATATAGCAGAATATATAAAATCAATAACTATATCATCAGCTGTAAGAGATGTAGATATCTTTCTAAGGTCGTAGTTGTCTTCAAAATAATTCTTAATTACAAAACCTGACTCCGACAATATTTGCCGTTCTGTTTTGATAACTTCAAGTGCTATTGAATCGTGTTGTTCGATCGATTCAAAACCATACGACAGGCGTCCTCGAGAAGATTGATATTCTTCCCAAATTATTCTTCTTTGAGGCAATTCTCGTTCCAGACATTCTTCTTTGATGATTTGATTAAAATTGAAATTAAAGTCCCTTACGAATGAATTTATCTCGAACCCAATGCGTAATGCATCCTCATTATTTGTCTGCATGGCGAGAAGATTATTAAACCTCATCATCTGGTCTGAAATGGCACGCCAATAATGCTCCCTTTCAACTTCGGCAAAATCAAAAACAATTGACTGCAGATAATTGAATCCTGCATCATTATATGTGATTAAGTTATCTATAGCAGTCCCATAATCAGACTTCATTAATGTGCACATCGCTATATTTTGTGCGTTTATATATTGCATTTCAGGAGTGGTTGCCTTTATTGAATTGAATAGCGAAATAGCCTCATCGTAGTTCCCTTCAAGTATATATAGATTCGCAAGGTTATTGCGTGCAATATCTTTTATGCTTTGTAATAAAATATCATTTGGATTAGCTGTAATTATGGACTGGAAACAATATTCAGCAGCGGGCAAATTTCCGAGTGCTTGTAAAAGAAGTCCTTTGTAGTTGAGTAACGAATAACTGTCTACAAAATCCGAGTCCGTAATGTTACCTATGTGCACTGAATGAATTTCTTCAGCTTCATCAATATATAGTTTGGCTGTAGCAAAATCTTTTTTTTGCAGGAAACAGCCTCCCAGTAACGTAAGTACTGTGAAGTATCCTTTGTCATAAGCACTTTCATCCTCATACATCCACTGCGACTGTTGTAAATAACTTATAGCAGAATCATAATCTTTTAACTCCATTTTAATTGCGCCACTAATTCTCCAAAGCTGCCTTGAAAATTCAGTATTAGGATTGGGACTCTTACTATTAAATATTTTTGCCGCATCAGCACATAAGTCTGACATTTCTCTGAGCATACCCTGTGTCGAATATACATTAGAGAGGAGTGTGAATGTCATAGCAAACTCATCTTCATCCCATTCTGTTGATTCATTTTGCATTGAAAATAACTGTATTAATGAATTCATTGCGGATGTCCCTTCCCCTTGTTCAATAAGATTAGCACATTCTTGCAACGATAGGTAATCCGCAGACGAAATTGAGAGCGGACAAATTAAGCTTACTATCCATATTATCCATTTCATTGTATACCGTATTCTTCAAAGATTTCTTGTATAAGACTGTCATTTGACAACTCGCCATTTGACAACTTGATTGCTTCTTTCAAATTGATTATTGCCTTATCTTTTTGTTGCAGGACGTAAAAAGAACATCCCAATGTTTTATGAAGATAAGGACGTAGAGCCTGGAAATTATCGGGTAATTCATATCCTCTGGCAAGAATAGGTTCTAACAAATCAATTACTTCTTGATTCTTACCAACATTTAAGTATGCCCATGACAACTTATTTATGGCATATGGGGTGCCCCATGCCATATATTCAGGCATAAGTGATAGAAATTTCTCCAAAGCCATAATCCCAATATCGTAATCCCCATTTCGGACACATGCCATACCTATAAACAAACAAGGCTCAACTTCACTTATGCTTTTATTGGGAAGTTTTTTTATATAATCTACTGCTTCTGGGAAAAGCGAAATCGCTTCTTCAATTCTATCTTGATTACAATATAATTCTATAAGACGGCAATAGGCATAGCCCTCATAATAGTTACACAATCCATATTTTTTGCCAATGCGTAAAGTTTCAATGTACGGTTTTATAGCCATGTCATAATCACCTAAGCTATATTGAATGGTTCCTTCGTTTTGTAGACAACTCAGATAATAATTGTCTTTTTCTCCGTACTTTGTTAGACAATAATTGGTAAGGGAATCATTTATCGCTTTTGCTCTTATCCAATTTTTTGATTTCCCATATTGAAGATACCTATCTGCTGCTTTTGCATAGTAGTCTGCGTGAATCTCTACTTTTTGCAATGAATCTAACCACTGAATTTTATTATAATACTCTTTTGCAAGAGCACAATCTCCATTCTCATTGTATATATTTCCTAGATTGAGATAGCAACAATTATCCAAATCGCCGTTATGTTCTACAACCATTCCTTTAATAAGAGCTTTTCGATACCATCTCGCAGCTTCTTCACGTTTGCCTAATGCATCGCTTGCATATGCTCGAAAAATAAGCATATCAATATATGACGGATACTTGAACTTTAATTGCTCATACAATGTTATGGCTTCTCCGAGATAATGTTCCGCCTTAATATTATCTCTTAATAAATAAGCCTTGCCAAACAATAAATTGTAAAATACTTTGGTCGTATCATCTGCAGCAGATATATCCGTTATCGGTATTTCTGCCAATATGTGGACAGCTTTATCATATTGACTTTTGTCTAAATAACACTTCGCTTTAGCGAAGATCTTGTCATAGACCTCAATGCTTTTAGGTCCCTTTGCAAATACGCAAGGATCCAATATCAAAAAGAACAATATTAAAGAATAAATCCTGAGTAGATTTATATGAGTCCTGGCATTTTTCAATTTGTTTTCGTTTTATTTCGTTTGGCTCCCCTAAAGCACGCCCATGCTAGAATAATCCAAAAAGCTTCTGCTGCTAATGATGGCCATGCAAAACTTTGTTGTATCATTACCTGTGGACCGCCTACAAGAGCAATGAAGATAAATATCCAACCGAGTACCTTGAGAAAAGTTTTCATTATTACGAATTGTTTAAGTGTTTAACTTGTTTCTTTACCCTTTATGAAAAACTTCGTCACATGGTTAACGGGCTATATTGAGAATTTTTTACAAATTCTCAATTTTATGTTTTAACTCTCGAACTTTGTCTCCTAATGCAGTGCCTTCCGGATACTCGTTGATAAGCAGTTCAATCACCCCCAATGCTTGAGACTTATCATTATTTCGAAGATATGCGTTGGTAAGTAACCAACCGATTTCGGGCATATATTCTGTATAACCATTATATAAGTCGCTTCGTGATTCCTCCCACATAGTTTTCAATTCATAGATGGTGGTGTCAAGATTGCTCTTTGTCTCAATGTTTGAATAGAAGCCATTAAGTCTATTCTCGATATCATTCCTTTCTCCACGAGAGAATTCCGAGGCGGGGAAATAAGTTAGATACTCAGAACCAAGAGATGTAACTTGGTCATATTTATAATACTTATAACCACCGAATACACAAAGAAGGATTGATGCTGCCGCAGAAAACGACAGAACAAATTTGCGTAAAGTAAATATCCGGAGCCTATTAGTTGATGTATCACTGGCTTCTGCTGAAATTTTCTCTACATCAGACGATGAAGTGTTCTTAATTAACTTGATCGTATCTTTATCGTTTTCGCCTCCCACTTGATTCATTGCTTGAACGAGTCGAGCCGTAGCTATTGCTTTGTTACGAAATGTGTCATTATCCTGAAGCAACTGTTTGAATGTCGCTTCCTCAACCTCTGACATTTGACCTTTCAGATAACGCGAAATCATCTCATCAAAGCAGTCCAAATTCATATCGTTAGTTCTGTTCATGGGTGTTCAAAATAGTTTGTTGCACAATTCATTATATCTAGCACGAAACTTCTCGCAACAGCGGTGTTTGGTTACTTTCACTACACCCTCACTACTATAATTGAACATCTCCGCGAGTGATTTCATTGAAAGATTGTCTCTATAAAATCCCCAAAGAAGTTCGTTGCATGGGCTTGGAAGATCTTTTACTATTGTTCGGACCAATTCTTCCTTCTGTGCTTCAATAATCTCATCTCCATTATCCAATGCAAGAAGAGCCTCAATTTTTTCAGACTGAACTTCTCCATCCATCAATGAGAGAGATGTCTCACTATCAACATTTACTGATTTGGATGAGCCTCTTAGAAATTCAAGAGCTTTATTTCGACATATCGACATAAAATATGTCGATAGTGACGCATTCATATTGTCAAGCTTGCCTGCTTGAATGTTATTATAGAGTATAATAAATGATTCTTGGAAGATGTCTTTACAGTCATCCTCATCAATGCCAAACCGATTTTTAAGGAATGCCAATGCCTTTCTCCATTGAGTGGAGGCAAATCGATTTAGGTCAGTTGTGTCGTATATGTTATTATTTGTCATCAATTACTCTTCTCACTTACCATATTCTGTTTTATTAATCTTCTGTCTTTGCCCATAAAGGTACGAACAATTTCAATCCAGTTTGAGTCGGGTGTAAGGCTGACCTTTGACAGCGTCCGGTTGATGTAATATGTCAGAGGACCATAATAGCGACCATTCTCCTTTATCTCGGCGTTAGTCTGATAAGCCCGACATGCTTCCAGTATACAAATTCCGCTCATTTCCGGACTCGATTGGATATTCATATTTCCTCGACGGTCAATTTTGGGGATATATTTCTTTCCATTGGGAGTAAAGCCTTGATCTGTACCCCTAATAAAGACTTCGTCCTCTACTTCATCACCACGGCTGGCACCACCCATATGGCAGGCATCTAATACTAAATATACATAGCCCTGCCGACCGACTTTAGTGCGAATTAAGGAAATATACTCTTCCAACTCGTCATCAAGTATGTGATTACACCCATCGTATACTCCGCTACGATATTGAATCATGGCATCATAAGGCACAATTGCTTCATCCCACCCGTCAGCCTCATCTCCCGAAAGGTCTTCATAGGCTTGACCATGCCCGGAAAAATGAATATATACTAAATCCCCGGCACGGCAGTCATTTGTCAGTTTCTTGAATGCATGTCGGATTTTTTTTGCAGTGGCACCAGAGTTAGTAATTGTAGTGACAGAGAATCCTTTTTTACGTAATGTGCTTTTTATCAATTCAACATCATTAGTGCCATGTATAGGATTCCAGGTAAGTTCGGGATCGCAATATATGGGATAATCTGAAATGCCAATCAAGAGAGCACGCTTTCTCTCGGCATGAGCATAATTCACACCAAGTAAGATTAGAACCACTATGACAATCCAGTTATTCATTGTTTACGAATTGGGGTAGTATACGATAGCTCTTGCAAATTTACGAAATTTTACGGACATATTAAGCAAGATACATAACATTTACCTATAATCTTGAAAATTCTATTTAAATTTATACACATAAATCCGCAATTCTACCAAACCGAGTCAACCATTTTCAGGAACGGACACATAATTTATTAACACTATCTCTTTATGGATTATATTGGATATATTTTTGTAATTTTGCAGAAAAATTGATAACCCATGATAGACATAACAAACTTACGACATTTGAATCAATACACAAATTTTGAAACATTCAAGTATAACGACAAGGTAATTGTACTGTATGACGACCATCGCTGTATTCTTACAGCACTCTACGAAGCTCGTAAACTTGGCGTAATCGATCAAGATACGAGTTTAATAACATTTGACAGACATGATGATGCTCGTCCGGTTCATGTTAATAAAGAAATCATTGCACAATAAGCCAATGTCGGGATTAAAAATGTGTCCCGACGAGATTTTATGAATTTTGTAGAATTTGACATACGAGAGTATGACGATGACTGGGTGTGCGTTGGTATGGAATTAGGACTAATAAACAACATTGTAAATGTTGGCAATGTAGATGGATGCAATATTGCTGAATGGAAAGATGGCATTTATGTCGATAATCAAGGGAGAAATCATTACGGACAATTGATAAATCATTTGCATGAAGAATTGTCAGGGGTTGGAGGTGCATTAGGAGACATTCATAGATATGAAGATTACCGAATCGTTAGAGATATTTTGAATTATAATATTTCTGGCAAAGCCAATGGCTTTTCTAATGCCAATACAAATTTTGTGCTTGATTTAGACCTTGACTGTTTTACTACAGAATGTCATGGTTGGATATTTGCTTGGCCTGAAGCAGTGTTCAACGACTTATATGGCTACGGTGATACAAGTGCCGGATATTTTATGCAAGACATAATTCAACGAGTAAAATTCATTACCATCTGCCGTGAACCATCTTATTGTGGTGGCATTGGAGAATCAAATAAAATCCTCTCTTATCGGGACAAGTTTTTTTTCAAGGTAGCCTAAAAACAAAAGCTATCTAATGGTTATATCCTATCCAGCATATTATTTATCCACATACTGCAAATTTGCAAATATGGGGATTTATGTGTGGAAAAATAATTATGATATTCTCCTATATACTGATGTACAGGTATTTATAATGTTACAACATTTACCAAATAGAGATTGCATCTTTTTGTTCCGGTTGTGACTTTTGATTTCCGTGAGGTATGTTGTCTGATATAAATTTACCTGTATTTAAGGCTTTTTCCCATGTATTCATACTTTCGCATATTATAGTGTCGAGCCTGAAATAGTTGATAATCTTTTCTGTTTCTTCTTTCGATAAATTATAGTTCCATACACATTGGGTAGTGTCGTCATCATTAAATGGTGAACTTGAAAGTAAATCCAATCTTTGCTTGTATGTGGAGTAAAACTCTTTTGTTGCATCTATGTAGTCGGGTAATATGTCTGCCCATATATTAGGGCTGTCTACGGGTATAGCCATTGAAATTTTACCTTTGTTATTGCTACAGAATACTTTGCATATCTTTTCAGACTCTGGTGTATAGAAGATAGTTAATGTTGATGGTTGTCGCTCTTCCATCATCTTTTGTAATTGAGATATTGCTTTAACACTATCTGTTGACAATGGTACTATTACTGTGCCGAAATAGCTGTCTGTTTGTTTAGTGAGTGGTGACCAAAAATCTTCAGCTTTATCGTTTGTCGTGATAAATACCAAATCGAATTTACTATCACCCGTTGAGATGTAATCTTTTGTTGAACATCCGAAAATAAAAGAGGATAGTATCACACATAATAATGCAAATTTCTTCATAATTACTCTTTTGTATAATTTGATTTTTCGCTTATTTCGGCTATTGCCAAAGCTATTACAGCAAAGATAATGAAGCCTAATGCGTTATGATCGCTAATTTGTTCCATTACGAACAATACTCCTGATGCGATACTTAAACCTAAAGCTATTGCTTTAAATACTAATGTTATTATTCCTTTTTTCATTTTTCTTGTATTTTAAAGTTTTGTTTTATTATTTCGTTTTTACATTACCACCGCCTCCAAGACGTGATGATTCGTCCAGATTTCCGGTGTTGCGTTGTTTGTTGTATTGTTGTTGTCCGAACATCCATGTTACACCAATTATTATCCTTTGAGCTCTATAGTTGTTTTCGTAAACCAATGTGTTTCCTTGAGTTAAATCAATAGATTCTCTGTTGTCTCTTAAAGAACGAAGAAGGTCTTGTACTTGTAAATTGAATAATAATCCCGGTTTTTTCCAGAATTTTCTTACTCCTAATCCGAGGTAGTATGTCTGTGAACTTTTTGTGTATCCGCTTACTAATGGTGCTTGGTATGAGCCGTCGATAGAAATAATCCAATCTTGTGGTAGGTATGAATTTAAAGTGGCAGAGCCGAATCCCCAATGACTGCGGTTGATGTAATTACCGTCGTACGATCTGTTAATGAAGTAATAGTAGCCACCAGTTAGAGTTAATGTAAGCCAAGCTCCCATCTTTTGTTTACTACCGTCTTGCATTGTAATGTATTTTGGTACTAAAGGTAATTCGGTTAAGGAAATGTTGCCTCCGTGTGTTGTACATGTGCCGAAATTTACCCATTTCATTCTGGCATATCCGTCGTTAAGCAGTTCTGTGTGTTTTGAGAACATATTCTGTGTGTGAGAGAAATTCAACGATATGGTTAGGAATTGAGAGTACATGAAATTCAAGTCCACTTGATTGTTGAATTCGGGCCTTAAATCCGGATTTCCTTCTGAATAAGAGTAGGCGTTTACGTAATTTTTAAATGGATTTAGTTGAAAGTAATTAGGACGTTTAATTCTTCGGGTGTAGGATACATTCATAGAAAATTTTTCAGTAGGGTTGTATCCGAAAAATGCAGTAGGGAATAGGTTGAAATACGATTGTTTCGTCTGTTGAGTTTCAATCTCTCCTTCATATTCTTCTTTTGAAGTAGATGCGTATGGGTTTGCAAATGTTCCTATTGCGTAGGTGTATTCACCTCTTAATCCTATTTTTGCATTGAACTTTTTTCCGAATTGTTTTGCTACCGAGATGTATAATGCCGATACTTGCTCTGAGTAGTTGAAGTCGGTATTCCAATAAGGGCTTGTGTAATCGCCGATTATTGAGTCGGATATCATCTTATTAAAGGTGTTTGACATTGCCCACTTTGCTCCTGTTTCTACTATGCCGGTATTCCAAAAATTACTTTGAAAATCTAATTTAGCAGAGTAGATATCAATATTTTGTTTTGTAAAAATATTCATTCCGTTTATCAAATTTATATAGCCCGTTTCAAGGTCATAGTAGGTATTTGTGTGGTCATTGTTTACTTTACTATTATATCTGTTGTAGTCTAAATTGATAGTCAACTCTTGCGATAACGAATCGCTGAATATATGTGTGTAGTTGAGGTTGCCGTTATATTGTTGAGTTCGCATCGGATATTGTGCAATGTAGTCGTTTCTGCTAATGACGTCACCATTTACTTTTGTGTATCCGAATCCTTTTCCTTCGCTAACGTTTTGATTCATCATCATAAAAGGGGCTTGAAAAATAAATCCAATGGTGTTTTTCTTGTCAACAAACCAATCGTTACCTATTTTTATCATGTAGTATTGAAAGTCACAATCGTATTCCGAGATGTCGATTCTTTCGAACTTTGTATTTGCAACACTGTCGATTGTTGAGTTATAAGTGTTGAATCCTATGTGTTGGTTTACATAGAATTGAGAGAGGCTGAGAAATGTATAGGTTTTTTCTGTTTTATAATTTAGATTGGCAGAGACACCTTCTTGATTTTGCATCTTTTTGATGTCGCCGTAATACATTCCTCCGTAGTTTGCCGAAACGGTTCCATTAAAGCCTTGCATCATATTTCTTTTTGTTTTGATATTGATAATACCACCTCTTCCGGATGCATCGTATTTTGCCGATGGATTTGATATTATCTCTATCTTTTCAATGCTACTTCCATCGGTTCCTTCAAGCATTGCTTTTGGCTGTTCTCCACTTAAATACGATGGTCGTCCGTCGATGTATACTTCAACGGATTTTCCATTAACAGTCACGTTTCCGTCTTTGTCGACATTAACGCCAGGTGCTTTTTTTATAAGATCTTTGCCGTTGCTACCGATGGCAAAAGCCGATTGACTTACGTTCATAACTATTTTGTCGTATTGGCGCTCAATGAGTTGTTTTCTTGCTTTTACTTCTATTTCTTGCAGTTCGGAGCTCTCTTCTTTAAGTGTTACGTTTATGGTTTTGTTTCCATTTAAATATATTGTTTGATAATGTGTTTCATAGCCAATAAAGCTTATTTTTAGAATATATTCTCCCATTTTTGTGTTGATATTGTATTTGCCATCTTCGTCGCTTATGGTGCCGGTAATTAAAGTACTGTCGAGGTTTAATAAAACTATTGTAGCATAAGGAATTTCGTTTGAATTTATGTCTTGAATTTTTCCGGATAAATTGTTTTGTCCGCGGGAAAATAAATAGAAGAATAGTGTGGCGATAATGATTGCTATCTTTTTCATTGTTTTTTGTTTTTGATGTATAAAAAATTAGATATAAATTGTTGTGTTAATAGTTCGTTTATCTCTTCATCGGAATACTCCTTCACCCCATATGTTATCATAGAGCATAAGCCCAAGCTGAACAGCGACATCTGTGTAAATAGTTTGTTGGCGTCTTCTATCGATAAGTCAAATTTTTTTGTGTATCTTTCTGTCATAATTTCATTTAGTTTTATGATGTCCGGCATTTGCCCACCTCTCCAATGAATAAAGTTGTAGAGGTTTGGTTCTCTTTTAGCGAATTTAACTATTCTTATGCCGAATTCTCTTGTTGATGAAGTGCCGTGAATAGGTTGATTTTCTATCTCTTTAGTCCAGATTGCTTCATCCGTAAGAATCTCTTTGATGAATCTGTCAGACACCTCTTGTCTTGTGGTTTCTATCAATTCATCCATGTTTTTAAAAGCTGTGAATAAAGGTCGAGAAGAGCAACCTAATTTTGCTCCCAGGTCTCTGGCATTGATACTTCCTATACCATGCTCTCGTACCATTTCTATGGCAGCTTCTATTATCATCTGCTTGTCGTATTGTACTTTTCTTGGCATACTTTCTTGTATTATAAAACTGTTGTTATGTAACTTTTGTTATATAACGTATGTTATGTAACAAAAGTTGCGCAAAGGTATTTTATTTTTCTGATACGTACAAAGAAAATTATATTTTTTTGAGAAATAATTTTTGCAGGTATTAAATTGTTGATTATTAAATATTTGTATTGTGTTTATTTGGCAGAATATTATTTACTTCTTTATAATAATGGGAGTAAATAATATTGTATAGCATATTTTGCGAGGAATGGCAATTGTTAAAAAAGATTGCTTTTAATCTTAATAATTGAAAAATAGAAATGTTGCTGTTGGGGAAAATCGTGTGGAGAGGTGGATTTAGAGGGGCGGGTTAAGAGAGGTGTTCAAGACGATAGATTTTTACAATAAAAAAGGGATGTATCGATTGATACATCCCTAGATTTTCAGGTATTTTGTTTATTAGATGATACCTTGTTCTAGCATAGCAGTAGCTACTTTCATGAATCCGGCGATGTTAGCACCTTTAACGTAGTCGATAGTGCCATCAGCTTTTCTACCGTATTTAACGCAAGCTTCGTGGATGCTCTTCATGATGAAGTGAAGTTTAGCATCAACTTCTTCAGCAGCCCATGCAAGGTGGTTGGCGTTTTGAGTCATTTCAAGACCAGAAGTAGCAACACCACCGGCATTAACAGCTTTACCAGGGGCAAAGTAGATGCCTTTAGATTGGAATGTGTGGATAGCTTCAGGAGTACAACCCATGTTAGAAACTTCACAGCAGCACCAAGTACCGTTAGCGATAAGTTCTTTAGCATCGTCACCATTCAATTCGTTTTGGAATGCGCAAGGCAATGCGATATCACATTTTACGCTCCAAGCTTTTTTACCTGCAGTAAATTTAGCTTGTCCAGGGAATTTAGTAGCCATGTCTTCTACTTTGTTGCGGTTAGAAGCACGCATAACGAGCATATAGTCGATCATCTCTTTAGTGATACCACCAGGGATTTCGCATACACCGTCAGGACCTGAGATAGCAACAACTTTAGCACCAAGTTCAGTAGCTTTTGTTGCAGCACCCCATGCTACGTTACCGAAACCGGAGAGAGCTACAGTAAGACCTTTGATGTCTTTACCAGCTTCGTGGAGAAGGTGTTGTGTAAAGTAGAGAGCACCGAAACCGGTAGCTTCAGGACGAAGGATAGATCCACCCCAAGTCATACCTTTACCTGTAAGTACACCTGTGTTGTATTCGCGAGCAAGTTTTTTGTACATACCATACAAGAAACCGATTTCACGACCACCTACACCTACGTCACCAGCAGGAACGTCTGTGTCAGGACCGATATTTTTCCATAACTCTAACATGAAGGCTTGGCAGAAACGCATAATTTCAGCATCTGATTTACCAACTGGGTCGAAATCAGAACCACCTTTACCACCACCCATAGGGAGAGTTGTAAGTGCATTTTTAAATGTTTGCTCGAAACCTAAGAATTTTAACATTGAAAGGTTTACTGCTTTGTGGAAACGAAGACCGCCTTTGTATGGGCCTATAGCGCTGTTGAATTGTACACGGTATCCGAGGTTTGTTTGAACTTCACCTTTATCGTCTACCCATGTTACACGGAATGTGATGATGCGCTCTGGCTCAACCATACGCTCAACAATTTTAGCTTTTTCAAACTCAGGGTGTTGGTTGTATACTTCTTCAATTGACTCCAACACTTCGCGAACTGCTTGAAGGAATTCGCTTTCACCAGGATGTTTGGCCTCAAGGTCGGCCATAACTTTTGCTACATTCATAATATAGATATTTTAAAGTAAAGAATTATTCTTTTTTGTCTTAAATTTGACGATGCAATATTACAACATTTTTCGTGATTGGGCAAATTTTTTCCAAAAAAATTTTTTTTCATTATTTCCCGTTTTTCTATTTAAATATTTATTTTACACCTCTTTTTGTTTTAAATTGTTATTTTTAAGCCCTTTATTCTTTATACATACTATCATTCATTTTGCTTCCAACAAATCCTGTACATGAATTTTATACACGATTTCGAAAAAAAGTCTGCATTTTTATTCCCGAATACCCTCCATTTTACATGTTTTTCTCGCGTTTACTCTTCCAAATATCTTTCCCGTTGTTTGTTCCTCATTGACTCGTATTCATTATTTTTCTTCTTTTTTTCTCGTATTTATTTATAAATTGAATTTTTGTCTTATTTATGGTTTTGTTTTGCTATTTTAAGTACCCGTTTAATTCTGAATTGGTACGAAAAATAATATACCCAATTATTTTATTAATGTAATAATTTTGAGTACCTTTGCAGTCATAAAAAATAATAATAATCTTTATCAAAATAAGTGATGAACACAATTAATTATTCAGGCCGTACTCGTACCGAATCAGACTTAATCGGTAGCAAAGAAATTCCTGTTGAAGCTCTTTATGGAGTTCAATCTTTACGTGGTTTCGAAAATTTTAAAATTTCAGGTAAATTGATGTGTGATTACCCTTGCTTTATTAAGGGTATGGCAATCACTAAAAAAGGAGCCGCTATTGCTAATCATAAACAAGGTAAATTGACTGATGAACAATTTAAAGCTATTTGCCAAGCTTGTGACGAACTCCTCGAGGGTAAACATCACGAATTCTTCCTCAGTGATATGATTCAAGGTGGTGCAGGTACTACCGTTAATATGAATGCTAACGAGGTTATCGCTAATCGCGCTCTCGAAATTATGGGTCATAAATATGGTGAGTATCAATTCTGCTCTCCTAACGACCATATCAATGCTTCTCAGTCCACTAACGACGCTTATCCTACTGCTTTCCACTTCGGTTTATACCTCAAAACTCCTGCTCTTATCAAAGCTATGGAGCTCTTTGTTGGGTCTTTAGAGAAGAAAGCTGTAGAGTTTAAAAACGTAGTTAAAATGGGTCGTACTCAACTTCAAGATGGCGTACCTATGACTCTCGGTCAAACTTTCCAAGCTTTTGCAAACGGAATGAAACAACAAATAGCATACCTTAAAGATGCTGCAGAAGAGTTGCTTTGCATTAACATGGGTGCTACTGCAATTGGTACCGGTATTTGCTCAGAGCCTGGCTACAGCGCATTATGTGTTCAAGCTCTTCGCGATATTACAGGTTGGAATGTTACTCTCGCTGATGACCTCATCGAAGTCACTTCTGCTACAGACGTCCTTGTTCAATACTCATCTTGCCTTAAACGTATCGCTCTTAAGAGTATCAAAATTTGTAACGACTTACGCCTTATGGGTTCAGGTCCTCGTTGTGGCTTACACGAGCTCCACTTGCCTGAAATGCAACCGGGGTCTTCTATTATGCCTGGTAAAGTAAACCCTGTTATCCCTGAAGTAATGAATCAACTTTGCTATAAAGTAATAGGTAATGATACTACCGTAATGCTTGCTTCCGAAAATGCACAACTTGAGCTTAACGTTATGGAGCCGGTTCTTGTTTATAGCTTGTTTGAATCTATCGACCTTCTTACAAACGGTTTTAATACATTACGTACTCTCTGCATCGATGGTATTGAGGCTGATGAGAAAAATTGCATCAATCAAGTTCGTAACTCTATCGGTATTGTTACAGCTCTTAACCCTATTATCGGTTATAAGAATTCAACAAAAATAGCTAAAGAGGCTATGGCTACGGGTAAAGGTGTTTATGATCTCGTTCTCGAACACGATATCCTTAGTAAAGAAGACCTCGATACTATCCTTAAACCGGAAAATATGGTTGAGCCTGTGAAATTGGATATTAAACCTAAAAAACAACTCTAATTGAGTTTGTAGGTATTACAAATAAAAAATCCGAATGATAAGTCATTCGGATTTTTTTGTTTGTCATTATGTGAATTATCTTCTTTTCTTCATCATTTTCGGATTCATACCCCCTTTTTGTACGGCTTTCATCATCTTTTGCATATCGGTAAATTGCTTTAAAAGACGATTTATCTCTACCATCGTACGTCCACTTCCTTTGGCAATACGATTTTTACGAGATGTATCTAATAGAGAAGGATTTTCTCTCTCCTCTTTGGTCATAGAGAGGATAATTGCTTCTATTCCCTTGAAAGAATCATTGTCGATATCTACATCTTTTATAGCTTTTCCTACTCCCGGAATCATAGAGGCAAGTTCTTTGATATTACCCATCTTCTTGATTTGTTGTATCTGGTTGTAGAAATCATCGAAGTTGAATTGATTCTTGGCTATCTTCTTTGAGAGTAATCTCGCCTCTTTTTCATCGTATTGTTTTTGTGCACGCTCAACGAGAGATAAAATATCACCCATGCCTAAAATACGGTCTGCCATACGATTAGGGTGGAAGAGGTCGATATCCTCCATTTTCTCACCGGTACCTATGAATTTAATCGGTTTGTCGACAACGGTACGGATGGATAATGCGGCACCACCGCGGGTATCTCCATCGAGTTTGGTAAGTACAACGCCGGTAAAGTCGAGCCTATCATTGAATTCTTTTGCTGTATTTACTGCGTCTTGACCCGTCATTGAGTCTACAACAAATAAGATTTCTTTTGGGTTGATAGCTTCTTTAATTGCGGCAATCTCTTGCATCATCTGTTCATCTACCGCCAAACGTCCTGCGGTATCTATTATGATAACATCTTTGCCATTTGATTTGGCAAAAGAGATGGCATTTTTTGCAATGTCTACTGCATTCTTATTTTCCGGTTCCGAATAAACAGGAATTCCTATTTGCTCGCCAAGTACTTTTAATTGCTCTATTGCGGCAGGACGGTATACGTCGCATGCTACTAAGAGTACGTTTCTGCCTTGCTCTTTTTTCAATTTATTGGCAAGTTTGCTGGAGAAGGTGGTTTTACCGGATCCTTGCAAACCACTCATAAGTATGACGGCAGGATCGGAAACGGTGCCTTTTGAGTTTAATTCTACATTGGTGCCACCCATTAATTGTGCTAATTCGTCGTGCACAATTTTAACCATCATCTCTTGTGGCTTTACGGCGAGGAGAACGTTTTGCCCTAAAGCTTTATTCTTTACATCATCGGTAAAAGTCTTGGCTACTTTATAGTTTACATCGGCGTCAAGGAGTGCTTTTCTTACGTCTTTTAAAGTTTCTGCTACGTTGATTTCGGTAATTTTTCCTTGACCTTTGAGTATCTTAAACGATTTTTCTAATCTTTCACTTAATGATTCAAACATGTTTATTTTATTTTGTTGTTGTCAATTTTTTCAGCCCGCAAAGTTACGATTTTTTATTTGTTTGTACAATAGTTTGTTTGCGGTTCTATTTTTGTTTCTTTTTCTTGAAAATGGATATGTCATCAATCCCGAAGTCGTTTCCCGGAGAACGAATTCCGGTGTTGAAAAATATTACTTTAATAGATGTGATGTCGGCAGTTTTGAAGTCGAAAGTCACCTCTTGCCATTTGGCAGAGCAGGTGTAGTCGTCTATTCGATAAAGTGTTTCGTCAGATTTTAAAGGTCCCACACAATGGCGGGTTATCTCTTTACCCTTGTCGTCGAGAATGATGATATCGAATGTTGGGTCTTGAACTTTCCAAAAGTGCTCTTCAAACCATTTCTTTTGGTATGTAGTATAGCAGTTGACCACCCATAATGATAATGTTAGTGTGGAATTAGACGGGATATCGTTAACGTTGAACATGTAAAATACATCTTTTACCAATCCGCCATCTATCTGTAAAAAATACCCTTTTGTATAATCTTTATCGAATGTGTGGTCGCTTTGTGCGTACCATTGAGAGCGCGTGTTATGGTTACCGTTGAAGAAAGCTATTTTGCGTAGCGAATAGCTACCCGAATGAGATTCGTTTTTGGTAATGTGTTCGTAAAAACAGCCAATTAAAGGTTCTTGGCAAACTTCGGCATCTTCAATATCATTACCTTTGAAATCTTCAAAGTAAATTATTTCCTTTTTGTTTTGCGCCGTAAGCAGTGTAGTATACGTTGCAATAAGGATTATAAATGAAAACAATCGTTTTGCCATAAGATATAATTAATGTGTGTTCGGGCGTTGAGCTTGTTTTATACGAAAAAAGGAGTAAGCTATTTACTTACTCCTTCTCGTTGAGGTACCTAGCAGAATCGAACTGCTGTATACGGTTTTGCAGACCGGTGCCTAACCACTCGGCCAAGGTACCTTGTTTCTCTTTGCGACTGCAAAGGTAATACATTTTATTGAATGTACAAAATATTTTTATGAAAATTATTTCTGTACTTTTGGAGCAGGTTGTACTTCTTTCATCATCAGCATTTTAAATTCTCTTTCTGCATCACAGTACTTGAAAACTTTCTCTGAAGACATTATTTTTTTTAAGCTGTTAATGAATTCAGCTTCTCTTTCTCCTTGGTATTTTTTCTCGGTTGTTATGATATTTATGAAATTGTTGTACGAATCTTCCGTTTGGTTAGCTTCGCACTCCTTAAAGGCTTTGAATATTTTTTTGTGAGAGGCTCGTATTTCTTCCTCGTATTTGTTGAACAGAGTTGTAAAAGTAGCACTTTCAGTTTCCGTTAAATTCATCTTTTCCACAAAATAAAGGCGTTTCTTTTCGGTCATTTGTTGCTGCCATTGTTGTCTTGAAACTTTGGTTTGAGTACATTTGGGAGCGTTTTGCTGAGCAAATAACGTAGTTGCCACCAAAGATAGGATGATGATATTGATAAATTTTTTGTACATAGTTCGTTATATTTATTCTAAGGTTGGAAATTCTGATAGAGCAAGATACTCTTCAATTTGAATAGCATCGTAATAGTCTACAATTTCATTGTAGTAAGTGTCGGAATTAATTGTAGTGTTAGCTTGTATATGGTCGCTGTTAATAGTACTATCGGTATTGTTGTGGTTGAATACAAAAATTCCGCAAAGTAAACCTATTGCAGCAGCTGCAATGGAAGTTGAAATCCAAGTAATTGGTATTATTTTTTTCTTCTTTTCTGAGAATAATGGGGTGCTTTCAACGACTTCTTCGCTCTCTATTTCTGCAATTTTTGCTGATAAACGAGCCTCGAAATCATCGAAATAGTTGTCCGGTATTGAAAAATTCTCTTCAATATCAAATCTTTGATCAATATCTTTTTCGTTGTCTATCATAATCGTATTAATTTTCTTTGTGTTATTGACTATGAGTACCCTAAAAAGGTTTAATCCTCTTCTTTAATAAATTGTTCAATTTTTTTTACTGCAATATGATAAGAAGCTTTTAGAGCCCCTTCCGAGGTGCCGGTTATCTTAGAAATCTCTTCGTATTTCAAGTCTTCGTAATATTTCATATTGAATACCAGCCTTTGCTTTTCAGGAAGAGAGAGTATAGCTCTTTCAAATTTTTTTGCCATTTCATCACCATCGTAATAAGCATCAGCTTCCATTCTCGAAATCATTAAATCTTCGTATTCGATAGAAGTGGCAACGTTTTTAATACGCTGTTGGGCCAAAAAAGTAAGGGTCTCGTTGGTGGCTATTCTAAAAAGCCAAGTGTAGAGAGAACTGTCTCCTCTAAAATTATCGATAGATTTCCACACTTTTACATATGTGTTTTGAAGAACGTCATCTGCATCTTCATGTACGAGAACCATCTTTCTTATATGCCAATAAAGACGCTGTTTTGTGAGCTTAACTAATGTGTTAAAGGCAGTATTTCTCTTGTTTTTGTCTTTAAGTAAAGGAATTAATTCCTCCAAACGGTCGTTTTGCATATATAATTAATGTGTTGAAGCGGATAAATTAATATACCCGGCGAATGCAAAGGTACATAAAATTTTTTTATCATCTACTTTTTTCGAATATTATTTATTACAATATCGAAAAAATATAATTGTATATTTACCAACATAGTATGTAACGATTATATTCCTCCTTTATTTACGATTTTGTGATAATCATAATTGAACGTTTTGATTAAGCCAAATGAGCAGAACAAAGCTTGCTTTGGTTATGCCATGGCGACAACTGACGAACGAGCAAGAGGAGAGACTAACTTGTGTTAGGACTATCCCGCGCGAGGAGGAAGAAGACAATGTCAAAACGTCTGTTGAAAACGAAGCATTGAATTAGCATATAGAATAGACTTCAAATTTTGTCAATACTTTTGAAATGCCATCCATTGATAGTATGATGAAAATATTTTAAAAAAGCTATTGCTGATTAAAAATATAGTCATATCTTTGCGAAGTAAAATTTGTTATTAATACTATATATAAACAGATAATTTTATACAATATTATTATGGCACTACTATTTAAAAAATAT
>JBJECF010000039.1:0-26304 GCA_051870785.1 Candidatus Aphodosoma sp. | reverse complement strand
GGATGCAAAGGTACTACTATTTTTTATACCTGCAAATTATTTCCAATCTTTTTTTAAAATTATTTTTTATTACGCTGATTCTCAGAGACGAAAAGCCTAAAAAATTCTTGGATAAACCTTGATATCATCCCAAAAACGCCTTTATTCACGATATATTTAAGGCGTTTTACCGTATAGTTTTTCGCGTTTTCAAAGAATTTTGAGTAACCACTGAGAATTTTAATGAAGAAAAAGAAGAAAAATAAGCTTATTTTTAACTTT
Source organism: Candidatus Aphodosoma sp. (assembly GCA_051870785.1). Classification (GTDB taxonomy): domain Bacteria; phylum Bacteroidota; class Bacteroidia; order Bacteroidales; family Paludibacteraceae; genus Aphodosoma. The sequence goes on along the minus strand of JBJECF010000039.1, from coordinate 26,043 downwards.
AAAATGGTATCTTCATCGGATTAATAATACAAAAACAAGCAAAAAATCGGCTTAATGAAAAGAAATTTCAGAATGTTTTGATGAAAAATTTTCCTATCTACCTAAAAATAGAGCAAATAATGAATACGATGAGATTTCTTTACTATAAAAATCTACAAACCTAAAGACGGTATTAATTATTTAATGTACCACATTATAATAATTGTAAATATTAATTATCTTTTTCATTGTCTAAAGCCCTCTATTCATCCTAATCATTCGTAGCAATTAAGGAACATCATAACATTTAAAAGATACATAAAGCATTTAAGTAATATATAAAGAATTAATCTCAAGAATAATACTATAAAGATTTATGCATATAGAATAAATTTGGTAATTCACAATATTAATAGATGAATTAAGCTTAAAGCATATGATAATTAATAAAAGGACTAGCTGTTATTTGGTGCGATAAAGTAAAGTGTAACGTTTTTAAAATGTTTTTTCATAATGAAAGAGGTTAGTAATGAACAGATAGATGCGTGGAAGAGAGACCACGGGAAGGTGTACGTAGCGAAGGCGGAGGGGCTTGTTGGCTACTTCCGTAAGCCTACGCGCAAAGAGCTGAGCTATGCGATGACCCTAAGAGAGAAACCGCTAGAGATGACCGAGCTTGTACTGCGCAGCTGCTGGCTTGGTGGCGACGAGGGGATGCTCGAGGACAACGATTGCCTGCTTGGGTGCGACAAGCTCGTAGAGAGGCTACTCCATGTGAAGGAGCTTGAGGTGGGGGAGCTATAGAGCGTGCGCGGGGCGATATGGAGCACAACATGGTGGGGTATATTGACACGATGCTGGAGTACTACTTACATATCGACCCGGGCGTGCTAAGCGACGAGGAATGGGCTGAGAAATTCAAGCAGCTTGGCGACATTAGGCGCCGGGAGGCTTTCTAAATCGATCAAATATATTATTATTTTTCCATTGGTTATCTTTATCGTGTTTTTCTATCCAGCCGGCTATTTTCCATAGTATTAAAAATACAATTATTGTAGTTATAATCATAGCAATTGATTATGTTTGTTAACGCTACAAAATTAATTATATTTCTTCAATTACCAAAGAATTTTAGATAAAAAATGGCAGAGAATTCTGTAAGATTTAATATAGTTGTAGAGGATAGGGCGTCTGAAGCTATTAAGGTGTTGACTGCAGAGGTTGAAAAATTATCTGTAGTTGCTAAACATACGCAGAGCTCAATGCTTAGCCTTGGTGCTATATCCGGGAAGCTTGATAGGGTGATAGAGAGCCTTGATGCTCTTAATGGCAAGACTGCTAAGGTTATTGATGCTAATGATGCACACAGGAAAAGCCAGAATGAGCTTGCACAGAAAATGCTCAAGACTATGGAGGCTAGTAATGCTGAACTTAAGTCATTAAAGGGGCTTAGTAGAGAGGAGAAAAATCTTAAGGATAATACAGATAAGGCTACGAAAGCTATCAATGAGCAAGGTAAAATGACTTCTTCTATTTTCCACGGGCTTGGTAATAAATTTAATATAATGTCAAATTTTGCTCTTGGCATCAATCAAGTTATAGATTTAGGGAAAAGGATTTGGTCTACAGCGTCTGAATTTATTGATGCTAATAAGGCTCAGCAGGAGGCTGAGGCGAAGCTTGCTAAGGTGATGCAGAATACTATGGGTGCATCAAATGCTGAGGTTGAGTCGATAAAGAAGTTAGCTTCGGCTCAGCAGGCGCTTGGTGTGATTGGTGATGAGGTACAGTTGGCGGGTGCTCAGGAATTGAGTACTTATCTTAGTAAAAAGGATTCGCTGGAGAGTTTGTTGCCTGTGATGAATGATATGCTTGCTCAGCAGTACGGGCTTAATGCGTCACAGGAGAGTGCTGTAAATATTGCTACGATGCTTGGCAAGGTGATGGATGGTCAGGTGGGTGCTCTGAGTAGGTATGGTTACCGCTTTGATGAGGCTCAGGAGAAGATACTTAAATACGGCACGGAGGAGGAGCGTGTGGCTACTCTTGCCGAGGTGGTGGGTGCGAGTGTTGGTGGTATGAATGCTGCGCTGGCGGCAAACAATTTATTTCAATGTTTTAATCATCAATAAATGCATAGTAACTGCCAAAGCAATACACAATAACAAAATACGTAGCCAAAGAATATTTACTACAAAAACTGAAATGAGTATCGTTACCCAGAGTAAAGAAATAGATATAATTTTCATTCTAAGCGGGATAGCTTTATATTTTACATAATTATAAATGTATAGTCCTAGATACTTATTGTTCAAGAGCCACTCTCTCATTTTAGGATTGGCTTTATAAAAGAGCCAAGTAGCCAAAAGTAGCCATGGTGTAGTAGGTAAAACAGGTAAAAAAATTCCTATTACAGCAAAAACCACGCACAGTATACCACACACAGTTAATATTTGATTCTTCATAATAAGTGATTAATTCGTTATTAATATAGTTTAATTCGCAAAGATTATCAGCATCACAATGCTAAAGGTGCTTTCGTTTTCAGTTTTCTATTATCATAAAATTTACCTATCCACACAATAATCAAAGCAAATATAAATCGCGGAATAATCAAATAATACCAAGAAACACCCATTATCATAAAGATTGCAGTATCTTCTATAAGAGAATGATTTACAGCAACATGTCTATTTAACCCGCGATAATCCGAAGCTTTACCACCCTCTTCTTCCAATATTTGTTTCATTATTCCGGCTCCATAAGCTAACCCCACAGTCTGCGCTACAAGCCAAATATAAGAGACTTCCGCTGATAATCCCAAGAACCTCATAAAGCCCCCGAGCATACGTTGTAACTTATATATAATACCCCACTTCTTCAAAAAAAATTGTAGTAGCATCAACGCAGTAATGATTATCCATATTTTAAAGCATAACTTAAGAGTGGAAATTGCCCAATTGGATAAAGTAGCAAAAAAAGATACATCTTCAGAGGTAGCAACGGCTACTGAGGACTTAATAAGGGAGAGTGAATCGGGCAAAATCAAATTAAGCAAAAAGCCTCCAAGAATACTGAACCCAATTCTAAGCGGTGCAGAGACATAAGCGGGCATACCAATTAATTTTTGCACGCTACATTCCACAATCAAATTATGAGAAATTAGGCACATCAAAGCAAGAATTGTAGTTTGCCTAAGATCTAAAGCGAGTGTTCCGATGATAGAAATCGGTGCATATAATGGTAACAATACGCTGGAGAAATAAACTATAGATGCTTGACCTTCAAGCCCTAAATATTTAAATAACGGGGTAAAAACAAGTGCTATATATTCTACAACGCCCCAATATTGTAATAATGTAACGATAAACGAAGCCGGTACAATTATTTTAATTATCCAAATAGAGATTTTAAGGGCTTTGTAAAGTACGCTATCCTTATCTATTCTCACTTTAATCGAATCTAATTTCACTAAAAATACAACAATCTATAAACAAGAAAGGGCAGCATAGCGCTACCACAATCTTTTTTACTAACCTCAAATCTAATACTATGAAAACACGGATGCAAAGGTAATACATTTTTTTATTTCCACAATGATATATGAAAAATTTTGATTTAAACAAAAAAAATCGGACATACCAAAGGCACATCCGATAAAGAATCATATAATTGAAATAATCAATTATTTAATAAGACCTGTTTCGTAAAGAACGCTATTTGTTTTACGAACAGCAGCTTCTGAAGCGGCAAGTTTAGCTTTTTCATCTTCATTGAGCTCGAGTTCAACAATACGTTCGATACCGTTTTTACCAAGGATGACAGGAACGCCAATCATAATATCTTTCATACCATATTCACCATCGAGGTAAGCAGCACAAGTAATCATCTTACCTTGATTTTTGATTATAGACTCTGCAACTGAAGCAGCGGCAGCACCCGGAGCCATCCAAGCTGAAGTACCAAGAAGACCTGTAAGGGTAGCACCACCAACCATTGTAGATTTAACTACTTCTTCAATTTTCTCTTTAGAAAGGAAATTAGTAATAGGCATACCTTTATAAGTAGCAATGCGGTCGAGAGGAATCATAGTAGTGTCGCCGTGACCACCTATAACGATACCTTCTACTTCGTTTGCATTGCAACCGATAGCTTGACTGATGAAATATTTAAAACGAGAGCTATCGAGAGCACCACCCATACCGATAACGCGGTTACGAGGTAAACCAAGAGTTTTGTAAGTAAGGAATGCCATTGGATCCATAGGGTTAGCTACGATAACAAGTATTGCATTTGGAGAGTGTTTTAAGCAGTTTTCTGCAACACTTTTTACGATGCCGGCGTTAACACCGATAAGCTCTTCGCGAGTCATACCAGGTTTACGAGGAATACCTGAAGTAATAATAACTACATCTGAATTAGCAGTTTGTGAATAGTCGTTAGTTACACCTTTCACTACTGTATCAAAACCCATTAATTGTGCAGTTTGCATGATATCCATAGCTTTACCTTCTGCAAAACCTTCTTTGATATCAATAAGAACAACTTCGTTGGCAACTTCATTTACAGCCAACACATTGGCACATGTAGCACCTACGTTACCTGCACCTACAACCGTTACTTTAGACATGATTTTTTGTATTAATGTTTATATAATTAATTGTAAATAATTCTATACAATTGGATAATTCCGCTACAAAGGTACGTTTTAAAAATGGAATAAAGAAATTTTTCCTTATTATTTTTTCACTTCTCGCGTAAAATACAATCACCAATATATCAGCAAGATACACCTATATCATTTATATACGACAGGTAAACCTTCTATTTTTGAACCAATAACCGCATATATTTTTTCAAAATTTCGCTTAAAACATAATTAATCGGCTGTCATATTATTTGCTACATCATCTATATAGATGCCGTTATCAATTTTCTTAAAATCTTTAACGTAACGCATTCTGAATAACAATGCAGCTGTAGATAGGCCTCCTATAAATCCTGCCCATATACCAATCGGTCCGAAATCAAAGACGAATGCCAAAATATATCCGAGAGGCAAGTTAATTACTATATATGAGAAGAATGCCACATACATCGTAATTTTCACATCTTTAATACCTCTAAGTATTCCGGCTCCTACAACCTGCATACCGTCGAAAATTTGGTATATTCCAACTGCAATAAGTATGTCTGCCCCAATCATTATCACGTTTTCATCTACAGAAAAAAGGTGCATAAGCGGAAATCTCAACACACAAAACATCACTCCCATCACCACAGTTACAAGCAAACAAAGGTGCACCGATGCATTAGCTGCCATTTTCATTGAGTGGAAATCCCGAGCTCCGTATTGATGACTAACTCTGATAGTTGTAGCATTAGCAATACCGAGCAGTATAGTAAAGGATATCATACTAATATTAGAGCATATCTGATGACTGGCCATCGCTGTTGCACTTATCCAACCCATCATTATTCCGGATAAAGAGAAAGCCGAAACTTCTAAAAGCGTATGTACGGCTATAGGCATCCCCACTTTAAAAAATTCTTTCTGCTTTTGAACACAAAACAAATTAGAAAAAATATTCTGATGATATATTCTCCATCGTTTTACAAAACAAAGATATATTACAAACATTACCACCAACATTATTCGAGAAATAAGAGTAGCAATACCTGCACCGACAACTCCGAGCTCTGGAAATCCAAATTTACCATATATCAACAGATAATTTAATATTATATTAATTATGTTGGAAATGATTGTAATAATCATAGCAACAGCAGTATTACCAAGTCCCTCAAGCCATTGTTTAAAAACCAGAAACAAAGAATTAGGTAACAAACTAAGTATAAGGATTAAGAAATATTGTTTTGCAAAGACAACAACTGAAGGCTCTTGCCCCATATATGGCATAAAATGGCGAACTATATAAAGCAATACACCAATGACAACGGATGCATAAACCGACATATAGACCATATTGGCAAAGAAACCGCTAATTTTTTCGTTTTCACCGCGAGCAAATAATTGTCCGATAATAGGGGTACCACCCATCAGTAATCCACTTACAAAGAGGGACCCAAGATAAAAGATTGATGTAGAAAAGGCGACAGCGGCAAGCTCTACAGTACCTAACCTGCCCACCATTAATGTATCGATAATCTGAACAAATGTAACACCCATGCTCGACATAATAATCGGAATGGCGATTTTTAAATTACGATGATAAAATGGCAGATAGTCTTTAATAAACATAACCAAATATATTTCTTATTAATTATACGTTGTAAACAAAAAAAGATAGACCACATACTGTAAACATTGTGCGGTCTATCTAATTAAGCTCTCCCTCTTGGACTTGAACCAAGGACCCTCTGATTAACAGTCAGATGCTCTAACCAACTGAGCTAAGGAAGAATACTTTTAAACTATTGTAGCGAGGAGCTACGTGAGATTGCTCTCCCTCTTGGACTTGAACCAAGGACCCTCTGATTAACAGTCAGATGCTCTAACCAACTGAGCTAAGGAAGAATTTCTATGAGGAACCCCATTACCCTCATTTGCTCGGCAAAGGTACTCCTTTTTCCGTTATCTACAAAACTTTTTCCAAAATTTTTTCAAAATAAATTCTTATTTTTATAACTACATATAACTCAACAAATTGCAATGATATGATATGGCAAGAAAAAAGGTATTGACTTCAAATATCACATCAAAAAGAAGATAATGTATGATAAACAGCATGAAAAAAATATCATTTTTTAGCGAAAAGGAGTGGAAAAAGTGCTTTTGCCGTATAAGAGTTCGAGCATTTTACTATCTCTTCGGGTGTACCACAAGCCACTATCATACCTCCTTTATCTCCACCTTCAGGACCTATATCAATAATATAGTCGGCACACTTAATAACGTTTAAGTTATGCTCGATAATTACTACGGTATGGCCTCTTGCCACCAATGCATTAAGTGCCTTCATCAAGATATTGATATCGTGAGAATGAAGCCCCGTCGTAGGTTCATCAAAGATAAACATTGTAGGCTGTAACGTTTCTTGAGACAAGAAATAAGCCAATTTTACGCGTTGACTCTCGCCTCCGGAAAGAGTACTTGCACTCTGACCTAATTTTACATAACCGATACCTACATCTTGCAATGGTTTTAGACGTTGGATTATCTTATCTGTAATACTATTTTCATTATATTTATTAAAGAATTCCAATGCTTGATTTATTGTCATTTCAAGCACGTCATGAATATTACAATCGTGAAATTTAACTTCAAGCACATCGTGTTTAAATCGAGTACCCCCACAAGCCTCACAAGGAAGTACTATATCCGCCATAAATTGCATCGGAACGGTAATAGTACCTTCTCCGGCACAAACAGGGCATCGTCCTCCATCGACATTAAAAGAAAAATATGCCGGAGTAAAACCCATCTGCTTAGATAGAGGTTGTTCTGCAAAAAGTTTCCGAATATCATCGTATGCTTTAATGTAAGTTACCGGATTTGAACGGCTTGATTTACCTATCGGATTTTGATCTACGATCTCAACTGCCTTAAGTAAATTAACACTTCCAATCAGGTTTCCGTAGCTTACCTTTTCAGACATAGTGTTGTTAATTACCTTATTAAGAGCATTATACAGTACATCTTTCACCAAACTACTCTTTCCGGAGCCGGAAACGCCCGTCACTACCGTCATCACTCCTAAATAAAAGCGCACGTCAATATTTTTTAAATTATGATGAGTAGCATTCTTAACCTCTACATAATTAGACGATTTACGACGCAAAGAAGGAACCGGAATTTTCATATCACAATTAAGGTATTTAAGGGTATAAGAATTGTCAGCTTGTACAGAATTCAGTTTATCTACATCTGTAGCCATCACAACTTTACCGCCATTTCGTCCAGCCTCCGGACCCATATCTATTATATAATCAGCGGCTCGCATAATATCCTCATCATGCTCTACAACGACAACGGTATTACCAAGTTGCTGCAACTGCCTTAATACACTAATAAGCCGCTGTGTGTCACGTGGGTGAAGACCGATACTCGGTTCGTCCAAGATATAAAGAGAGCCAACAAGAGCTGATCCTAAAGAAGTAGCCAAATTAATACGTTGACTCTCTCCGCCGGACAGAGTATTACTTTGGCGATTCAACGTAAGATAATCGAGCCCCACATTCATTAAATACTGAAGACGTGAAGTAATCTCTTTCAACAGTTTCGTAGCCACTTGTGCCTCATATTCCGGCAATAGAAGAGTATTGAAAAAATCATACAATTCAACAATAGGCATATCTACCAAATCGCAAATACTTTTACCTGCAATTTTTACATAAGTAGCCTCTTTTTTCAAACGCGTGCCATGACACGAAGGACAAACGGTTTTTCCACGATATCTGGCATACATTGTAGCGTACTGAATTTGATGCTGTTTGCTCTTCAGCATAGCAAAAAAATCATTAAGCCCTTGGAAATATTCATTTCCCGTCCATAGCAGTTGCTTCTGACTCTCGGTCAATCGATAATAAGGGCGGTGAATCGGAAAGTTGAATTTATCGGCATTAGCAATCAAATCTTTTTTAGCCACTCCCATAACGGGGCCCCTCCATGGCACTATGGCATCATCATAGACACTCAACGATTTATCAGGAATAACCAAATCGGCGTCGATACCGAGTACATTACCAAAACCCTCGCATTCGGTGCAAGCTCCGAGAGGATTATTAAAAGCAAACATCTTGTCGGTAGGCAAATTAAATACCATTCCATCTGCCTCAAAGGTTTTAGAAAACGGAAACATTTGCCAATAATCACCATCTTGTACAGCAACAACGCACTTATCATTACCTTCGAAAAAAGCAGCCTCTATAGAGTCGTAAAGGCGGTTGACGAGTTCGTTTCTCTTTCCGGCTTTAACTCTATCAATAACAAGATAAGCTGGCAATTTAAAAAGAGATACATCATCTACCAAATCACTTATTTTAAACAATTCGCCATCACACATTATGCGACTAAAGCCTTGTGAAACGAACATTTTAAGCATCTCGGCAAATGCAGATGAAGTTTTTTTTTCGGGAAATTTCTTCTCCGTCAACAATAATATATGTGTGCCCTCCGGTCGGCTTGTAATAAAACTAATCACGTCGTCGACGGTATGACGTTTCACCTCAACACCGGAGATTGGAGAAAAAGTATGACCAATTCTGGCAAAAAGTATTTTAAGATACTCATAAATTTCGGTAGTAGTACCTACTGTAGAGCGGGGGTTATTATTGATTACTTTTTGTTCTATAGCAATAGCGGGGGGAATGCCTTTTATAAAGTCTACTTCAGGCTTATTCATTCTTCCGAGAAATTGACGGACATAGCTTCCGAGCGACTCTACATATCTTCTCTGCCCCTCTGCATAGAGAGTATCAAAGGCTAAAGAAGACTTTCCGGAACCGGAGAGCCCTGTAATCACCACAAACTTATTTCGGGGAATTTCAACATCTATACCTTTAAGGTTGTGTACTTTAGCATTCTTTATTATAATATTTTCCGTTTTCACACCCACAACTACCTTTTTTCCCTTATTAATATTCTATTCTCGACAACATCTTTATTTATCGGAGAAAGAGTTCATTGAACGAATTTCGCCCGTTTTAGTATCGAATAATAAGAATCCATTTTCTTTATCGATAAAAGAAGCAGGCAGAGCAATGGAATATCCGAATTGTGGCACAGATATTTGTTTTCTTTCTATAACCTTATTATTTACAACCACAGAAATTTCGGCATTACCCGGCACGTTATAATAAAATCCTTTTTTTTGTTTTGCTTCTTTCTTGGTTTCTTCTGCCACTGTTTTATATTCACCTTTTATATTAATATAAATAGGCTCACCCATTACATCTTCGGCAGATTTCAAACCTTCATCTATACTGATACGAGCTATTACGAAATCCGTTACATCTTCCGTTGGAATGATAGAAAATTCCTTTCTTTCTTCTTCCACAATACGTTTCCCGAGGAACAAAGCGAGTAATTCTTTTTCTTGTTTATCCATCTCTTTAAGAATAGTTTTTACAGCTGTACCATCAGGCATTGTTTCCAGCTCGGCACCGATAATAGCAGCTCGATTTTCGCGTATTTCATAAATCTGCTTTGCCGCCATCTCTGCCATCTTCGGTATTGAAGAAGAAACAAGAGCCTCCTCATCGAGGCAAGAGTAATCGAAAGTCTCTTGTTTACATTTGGCGGCATCACGCTGTTTTTCCGGCTTACTTTCTTTTCTTACTTCCCCACGTTTTTCTCCGGGTTGATTAAAAGAATTAGGACGAGAATGAACAGGAATATTCACTCCTTTTATCAAACAAGACGAAGAAAAAGAGATGTTATTCGACCAGCCTTTCTTGTCAAAAAGCACTTGATACATCTTATTTTCGTCAACAATAGGATTGGATTTAATGTCAACTTTCGAAACTCGCCATGCTGTAGATTCGTGACTGATAAAATTTTTATCAGCGAGATATCTCTCGGCATATTGATAGAAAGGGCCAGGTATCTCTTTTACACACTGAGTTTTAACAACTACAACGACCTCTGTTTTAGGCAAAGCGTACACAACTCCGGCAGGTCTTGTACCCGGTACGTAACAAATTACATTTGTCTGTGCCATTGACAATGAAACTATTCCCAATGCACATATAAGTGATAATATACGATTCATATTTTCTTTTTTAAACAACATACAAAGGTACAAAAAAATTGTATACAATAAAAATTATTGCTGTTCGGTAAAAACCGCTACTCTCAACAAGCAACATAAAAATAATTCAATATGATCAAATCTCCACATAGTATATATGCCATGCAAAAAAATGAATTTAAAATTATTGTGTAAACAAATAAAAATTCATACCTTTGTATATGTTAAAATCAAGAGCTATATAGTTTTCTTTTTGAAAAATAAGCACAATATATTGCTTGTAATATGTAAAAAACACAGGTTATAAAGTGAAAAATTTGACAATAAATCAACGTAAAAAATATATGACAACATTAATTAAGAACATTGGACGACTCATACAAACCGAGAACGAGATTCGTCCTTACGTAGCAGGTGAATCTATGAACGTTTTGCCTGAAATAGAAAATGCTTTTTTATTGATAGAAGATGAAGTAATAAAATCTTTTGGCAAGATGGAAAATGCACCATCAACAGCAGATGAAGTTATTGATGTAAAAGGCAGATATGTACTTCCATCTTTTTGTGATGGTCACACACATATTGTATACGCCGGAAGTCGAGAACACGAATTCATCGACAAGATAAACGGTTTAAGTTACGAAGAAATAGCAAAACGCGGTGGAGGCATATTGAATTCCGCCGAACGCCTCCACAATACATCCGAAGACGAGCTCTACGAGCAAGCTTTAATGCGCGTAAACGAAATGATTGCTTTCGGAACAGGGGCTGCAGACATCAAATCTGGCTATGGACTTTCTGTTGAAGACGAGCTTAAAATGCTTAGAGTAATAAAACGCCTTAAAGAGACAACTCCACTCACGATACGTGCAAACTTTTTAGGAGCTCATGCGGTTCCAGCCAAATACAAAAAAAATCAAACCGAATACGTCGACCTTATTTGTAATGAGATGATACCGGCTGTTGCAGCAGAAGGGCTTGCCGAATTTATAGATGTATTCTGTGACAAAGGCTTCTTCACTGTAGAAGAAACAGCTCGCATGTTGGAAGCAGGTGCAAAATATGGTATGCGTCCTAAAATTCATGCCAATGAGCTTGATGTGTCCGGCGGAGTACAAGTTGGCGTAAAATACGGAGCTCTGTCCGTTGACCACTTGGAAAGAACTACCGAAGCGGAAATCGAAGCCCTCCGTGGCACTTATACCATTCCTACATTTTTACCAGGTACGTCATTTTTTTTAGGTCTTCCATACGGAAACGCAAAAGGATATATACAAGCTGGTCTACCGGTAGCATTAGCTTCTGATTACAACCCTGGGTCTACACCAAGTGGTAATATGAAATTCGTCATCTCGTTGGCTTGCATCAATATGCGACTCACTCCTGCCCAAGCTATTAACGCCACCACAATAAACGGTGCGGCAACCCTTGATTTAGCAAAAACACATGGCTCTATTGCCATTGGCAAAAAAGCCAACTTCTTTATTACCAAGCATATCCCTTCTATAGACTTTATCCCTTATGCCTACACTACCGACATCATTGATGCTGTAGCTCTTAACGGAAAATTTGTTATTAATAAAATGTAATCATTATGTGTCTTCAAAAAGAAATGGAACAATTGCTGTGCAATCAACTAACGGTTTGGGAAACGGCAAGAAACAATTACTCCAATTTAAACAAAGTAAAAATTAAAACCTTCGACTTTGAAAATTTTCAGGTCAAAGTGCAATTCAATCCGGCAAGGATAGTATCGTCCGGAGCAAAGACCGATACAAAATCCATTGCCGAACGCAAATGTTTCCTTTGCTCAGACAATCGTCCTGCAATTCAAGAAGGAATTACACAAGGAGATTACACTGTACTGATAAACCCGTTTCCGATATTCAGCAAGCATTTTACCATTCCTTTTAACCGACACATTCCACAACATATCACTTGGCAAAACGAAAAAGGCGAAATGCCATATTTCTACGATTTTGCCAAATTTGCAGAAAGTATGCCCGACTACGTAGTCTTCTACAATGGACCACGTTGCGGGGCTTCCGCTCCCGACCACTTTCACTTCCAAGCCGGAAACGCAGATTTTTTACCTTTGACAAGCGACTATTTTCACTTGAAAAAGATAAATAAAACTACAATCATCAATCAAGAAAATAATTGGATTATACGCAAGCCGAACAATTATCTTCGCACCGTTTATTGCATCGAAAGCAACTCCGTAGATGGTTTATATCAAGGCTTTTGCACTATTTTCGACAAGTCAAAAGCAAACAACAATTACCTCAGTGAGCCGATGATGAACTTAGTTTGTAAATATCAAGATGGTAAATTACACCTTTTCGTCATTCCTCGCAAAGCATTCCGCCCTTGGCAATATACGGCAGAATCAGACAAAGCACTTCTCATTTCTCCTGCCACGGTAGAGATGAGCGGACTTTTCATAACCCCAATAGAAGCTCATTTTGACAGAATTACAAAAGACGACTTCATTGATATTTTTAATCAAACCTCTTCAGAAAATCTGATTTGGAAATAATATATTTAATATGGGCATTGAAAGAAAAAAGAAAAACATTTTTGAAGTATCGGAAGGAGAAAAATTTTTCGTTCCAAAATTTGAAGACTTTATAAAACAAGACCCTCCCAAATCAGAAAAAGAGATGGTACAACTACCGCCTAAATGCGATAAAGAACCAATTATCAATGTAGGCATTATGGAAACAGACAAAGTAGATGTTTCATTTAATTCCGAATACTTATGTCTCGAAATTCCAAATATCGTATTTTACGGCTCTTACTCCTTTGCTATAGATGGAGATAAAATAGTCTTTGAAAGAAACTGCTATTCCGACCTCCACTTTGTATTTAAAATCGATAATAAAATCATCAGCAATACCTTCTCTATAGATAATGTAATGATAGGTATCGGTTTTCACTGGCAAAGAATAGAAAAACAGACTTTTGAAGGCAACCTAACTCTAAAAATAAACAACAAAAAAATATTAATAATCAACAACATAAATACAGAAGATTACTTATACTCCGTAATATCAAGCGAGATGAGTGCTACTGCTGGCATCGAGTTACTGAAAGCCCATGCCATAATATCTCGCTCTTGGCTTCTGAAGCCTATCTTGGAAAAACAATTCACTAGCTACTCCATTTGCGAAAATATTACGGAAGAGGAGACTACACGATGGTACGAACGCGACTCTCATTCTCTCTTCGACGTGTGTGCCGACGATCATTGTCAGCGATATCAAGGCATTTCACGAGCTAATAACGAAAATGTACGCATTGCAATAGAAGCAACACGAGGAGTTGTACTTACAAGTGAAGGCACTATTTGCGATGCACGATTCAGTAAATCATGCGGTGGCGTCAGTGAATTATTTTCGTCTTGCTGGGATAATAAAGATAAAAAGTATTTACAACCGATAGTAGACTCGGAAACAACGACACCCATACCCGATTTAACCATCGAAGAAAATGCCGAAAAATGGATTCGCTCAGAGCAAGACTCTTTTTGCAACACAAAAGACACTAAGATATTATCTTCCATCCTCAATAATTACGACCAAGAGACTACCGACTTCTATCGATGGAAAGTAGAGTATACTACCGAAGAGCTATCGAAACTTATATCAAAGCGCTCCGGCATTGACTTTGGTACCATAACAGACCTAACACCACTACAAAGGGGACCGTCCGGCAGAATTACACGTCTGAAAATAACAGGAACAAAGCACACACATATAGTAGGTAAAGAGCTGGAAATAAGGAAATGGCTCTCTACTTCACACCTCTACAGTTCCGCCTTCGTAGTAGATAAAACAGAGAAAGGCTTTATCCTAACGGGTGCAGGATGGGGTCATGGTGTGGGACTTTGCCAAATAGGTGCTGCTGTAATGGCAGCTAAAGGCTATAAATACGACACTATTTTGCAGCACTATTTCAACAATTCGGAACTTACCAAACTCTATTAATAAACAAATACCTAACAAAATGAAATCAAAAACCATATCGCCTTTGGCATGGATTCCAACTCTCTATTTTGCACAAGGAATACCTTATTTCATAGTAAATAACATCAGTGTATTGATGCTTGCAAAGATGGGTGTACCAAACGGACAAATGGCACTATTTACCAGTCTGCTCTACCTTCCATGGATGATAAAACCACTTTGGAGCCCGTTTGTAGATATTCTAAAAACAAAACGTTGGTGGATTATCTCCATGCAAATACTTATGTCGGCAGCCTTCATACTGCTTTGGCTGACTATCCCGACACCGGATGCAGCTACAATAACTTCGGGAGAAACGCCGATTAGCATGTTCACAATTACACTATTATTATTTGTAATCACAGCCTTTGCAAGTGCTACGCACGACATAGCGGCAGATGGATTCTATATGATAGCCCTCAATCAAAACCAACAAGCGGCATGGGTAGGCTGGCGAAGTACTTTTTACAGACTTTCAAGTATTTTCGGGCAAGGTGTTCTTGTTTGGATAGCAGGTACAATAGAAAACAGAACGGAAAATATACCATTATCGTGGAAAATTACCCTCTTGGTAACGGCAATACTCTTTACTATAGTATCTATTTACCACACATTCATCATACCAAGACCGAAAGGCGATACCTCTGTATTGGACGAAACAGGTGAGGAAAACAAACATCAAAAAATTAGCTTTAAAAGTATCATTACTGAATTCGGACGCACTTTTTTAACATATTTTACCAAAACGGGCGTTATACTTGCCATTGTATTTATGCTACTATACCGACTGCCGGAAGCATTCTTAATAAAGATGTGTACTCCGTTTCTTGTAGCATCTAAAGAGGTGGGCGGATTAGGACTATCTACTCAAGATGTAGGATGGATTTACGGAGGGGTAGGAGTATTTTTCCTAACTATAGGAGGTATACTCGGTGGTACATTTTCTTCGAAATTAGGACTAAAAAAATCGCTGTGGGTAATGGCGGGATTTATGACGCTTCCTTGTGCTACATTCGTCTACCTATCTATGTTCCAACCAACAAATATAATAGCCATTTGTGCATCATTAGCTATTGAGCAATTCGGCTACGGATTTGGTTTTACAGCCTATATGCTTTATATGATGTACTTCAGCGAAGGCGAACACAAGACGTCGCATTACGCAATTTGTACCGCATTTATGGCAGCAAGTATGTTATTACCTGGCATGATAGCCGGATATATACAAGAAGCAATTGGCTATAAATACTTCTTTATTATGGTTATGGTTTGCTGTTTAGCCACATTATTAGTAACTTATTTAGTGGATAGAAAAATAGACCCTAAATACGGAATTAAAGAAAAAAACTAACAAAAACAGCACAAACAATATGATACACAAATAGTTAGTACGTCACAACAAAAATTTTACATTACTTTTGTCTATATCAAAAAAAATGTCTAACTTTGCAAGCCAAATTAGAAGAATAATAAACAACTAAAAAATACTGAGTAGCAATGAAAAGAACATTTCAACCCTCTAACAGAAAGAGAAAAAACAAACACGGTTTCCGTGAAAGAATGTCTACTGCAAACGGTCGTCGTGTATTAGCTTCACGTCGCGCTCATGGTCGTAAAAAACTCACTGTTTCAGACGAATATTGCAAAAAAGCATAATTCTCTTTTTAAAGATACATAAGGGGCTACTTTATTCTGATAAAGTAGCCCCTTATGTTTTTCTGTATAAAATTATGATACCATAATAGCACGAAAAAAAGAGCACCAATGATATAAACAAAAAAAGAGAAACTCCTTGAGCTTCTCTTTTTTCTCTTCAATAGATGAATAGATTATTCAGCAACTACTTCTTCTACTGGAGCTACTGTAGAATCAACAACTTCTTCTTCAACTGCTGGTTCTTCTACTACAACTTCTTCTACTACGGCTTCTTCAGCTGTTTCTTCAGTTTCTGCTTTACTACCACAAGATGCAAAAGCTACAGCTGTAGCTACAGCAAGGAATAATACTAATTTTTTCATCGTTTATAAATAATTAAGTTTGACAAACGTTTAAATCGATGCAAAGGTATACAATATTTTTGAAGTAGATGCGTTATACTAAAATATTTTTTAAAAAAAATTTATGCCAACACATTTCTTTGAAAGTCAATAACTTAAAAATATCATTGTTCGTATTTTTACAATTTTTGGAGTAATTATAACTGATTTTCGCTGTATTAACATAACGCATAACATCAAAAAAAAGCGCAATTACATTATTCTACTATGCAAACGTTGCTTTGCAAGTAGCTCATATTCTGTATCTGGCATGCCATAATTTGCATATGGATAGATAGAAATACCGCCACGTGGTGTAAAAATACCTGTGACTTCTATATATTTAGGGTCCATCAAATTAATAAGGTCATTCATAATTATATTTACGCAATCTTCATGAAAAGCACCATGAGAGCGAAAACTAAAAAGGTAAATTTTAAGACTTTTACTCTCCACCATTTTCACATTAGGGATATAAGAAATTTTGATTTCAGCGAAATCCGGCTGTTCCGTAATAGGACAAAGGCTGGTAAATTCCGGACAATTAAATTGCACCCAATAATCTCGTCCTTGATGCTTATTTTCAAATGTTTCTAAAACTTCAGGTGCATAATTTTGTTTATACTCTGTTTTATGACCTAATAATGTCAAATTATCTGTTTGCATACTATACTCCTCTTTCGTTAGGGTTCCAAATAAATTTATGTATTTGCAATTGTAAATGTGCTTGATTAAATAAATAAGTATTATTTTTCATCAAATCCACGAGTTTCTCGGCAGGATACATCCCCCATACAACACCCAAATACACTTGAGGCATCGGGCTTTGCTCTTTAAGATAATACGATTGTATTTCAGTTAGTGAATCAACTACCGCATGGGTATCCTCATCAGATCCGACAACGTATTTGATAACATCACTATCGGATAGCATGTAGTAATTATTCATTATCATTTTCTCTTCCATTCCTGAAGAAGGCAATTTATAGTCGATAGTAAAAAAGAGTTGCTCTCCGGTATAACGATTAACGAATGGGGTTATATCTACAGCTCCGTTTGTTTCTATATTAACCTGAAATCCGTTTTCAACTAAAGCATCAATAAGGATGTTAATATTTTTCGACAATAGAGGCTCTCCACCGGTGATAGTTACTGCCTTGACATCGGCACGCAATGATGACAATATTTCTAATAACGACATTTGTGTATAGCAGAAGTCATTAGAATTTGAATCCCATGAATAAGCAGTATCGCAGTACGAGCACTTCAAATTACAGCCTGCCAAACGAATAAATTGAGCAAGAATACCGGCTCGTTTCCCCTCTCCTTCTATACTACAAAATATTTCAACAATATTAAATTTCATTTAATATACGAGGCAATATTATTCATACTCTCTTGTACGTCTACCCTATAACAATATGGTTGTAATAAATTACAAAAATATTCTGCCATAAGTTCGGCAGTTGGGTTAAAAGGCAATACATCGTTAAGCACTTTATGATCGAGAGGCTCAACAATGATTTTCTTTATTTCTGTAAAATCCATAATCATACCGTTCTTATTCAATTTATCGGCGCGCAAATAGATATCTACAATCCAATTATGGCCGTGAAGGGCTGTACATTTTGAATCGTAATCAAGACACAAACGGTGAGCAGCACTTATCTCTACTCTTTTTTTAATTTCAAACATAAGGCTTTTTTATTTTTTTAGACAAGAATTGTTCCAAACCGTGACGACGAAGTTTACAAGCAGGGCAATGACCGCAACCATCCCCTACAATACCGTTGTAACAAGTTAAAGTTTCGTTACGTACGATGTCGAAAACACCGAGATTGTCCGCCATTTCCCATGTTTGAGCTTTATCAAGCCACATCAAAGGAGTATGCAACACGAATTGATGCTCAAGAGCCAAATTAAGGGTAACATTTAGGCTTCTAATAAAGGAATCTCTACAATCGGGATAGCCCGAGAAATCGGTTTGCGACACACCGGTAATAATATTATCACAGTCATGCTCTATTGCATAAACAGCTGCTATAGAAAGAAAAAACAGATTTCTACCCGGAACAAAAGTGTTTGGTGGCGTATCTGCCGGTTTTTCTTGATCCATAATCATAGAGCTATCCGTAAGCGAATTTTTACTTAAAGAAGCTATGAAAGGTATGTGCATCACCTCAAACGGCACATTTGCTTTAGCAGCTATTTTTCGAGCTATTTCAACTTCATTTTCATGTTTTTGTCCATAAACGAACGACAAAGCAAGCACTTTATCGAATTTCTTCAATGCCCAAAACAAACAAGTTGTAGAATCTTGCCCTCCGCTAAAAACTACTACTGCATTATTATTCATAAAATATAGAGATTATCATAAATTGGAATACACATTGATTCCATAAAAAATTTCTTGTTTTTTACGTGGTTGACCAAGCACACGGCCAGTACCAGAGAGACCCTCTGAACTAGAAGCATCTTAAAATCAATAATTTATGAATTATTAGTTTAAATTCAGCTATTCATAAACCTACATTGCAAAGATAATATAAATATTATGATTGCACAACAATAAAAAATACCGTACGATAATATACTATTTAATAGTTGAAAGGATGATTATAAACCCTTTCGTGTAGAGTATCAATTACCATTTGTGCGTTTTCGGAAAGGATATCACCGTACTGCATAAGGTTGAGTTGTAAAGATTTGAGACCTTCGGCATAAGGAGGTTGAATGTAAGGTACATCACTTATAGTAAAACCTAAATGGTTATAGAAGCGAATTCTTTCAATTCGCGTAATTTTCTCGAACCCGGGTACATTTTCATCTACTTTTTCCACCTCCAATACAACAGGTAGCTCTTTATGTCTATTATCCAAGAACTTATTCATCACCTGAGTTCCAAAACCATGAGCTTTGAAACGAGGGTGAACAGCTACATACTCTACATAATAGAAATCGGCAAACGACCAATAGACTAATATAGCTATAACTATACCTCTTTCATTATAAACGGCTATAAAATGGTAATAATCTTTACCCAACAATTTTTCTACGTCCTCTACTCTTCTGCGTTCGTCAACAGGGAATGAGTTAATATAAATTTCGAGGGCAGGCACAAAAAGTGCGTTAGACGAATCTGTTATTCTGTGAAAAGTAATCATAAGTAAAAAAAAGGCTGCCTTGAGAACAAGGCAGCCGTTACTATTTAGAACTAAATTATTTTTCTATAAATGCGATAGTATCATTTTTAGAAACACGAGCGCCTTGTTCTTTAGTAGCTTCAACAATTACGCCATCAAAAGGAGCGTAGACAATTTCGAGGTTAAAGCTTGTTTGAATTGCGCAGAGGTAATCTCCTTTCTTATATACTTTGCCCGGAGCAGGAGCATAAGATTGATCTTCGAAATCGAATTCCCATAAGAGTTTACCGGCAACAGGAGCAACAACAGGTTCTGCATTAGGGTGACGTAATTGACGGAGGTCTGGAATTACGGAAACACCTGCTGCTTTGAATTTAGCTGCCATCTTCTCTTCCAATTCTCGGTTGAAACGACGTTTAGCTTCACCTGATTTATATTCACGATATTGTTTTTCGTGCATTGCAAACTCAAAGAGTTCTTCGTCGTCTTGACCGAAGTCCCAACCGAGTTCTTTCATGCGGCCTCTATACTCAGGGAGTACGTCAGGATAATTATCTTGAGGGTTACCTGTAAAGAATTCTTTACCTTGAGCTTTAGCGAGTTCAATGATTTCCGGATCAAGTTTACCAGGTAATTTACCTGCTTTTCCAAGAATCATACCCCAAGTATTATTATCAATCATAGTCCAACGGCCTTGACCTTTACTCATAGCCAATACATTCATGAGGGCTACATTCTTCACATATTGAGAGAATGGAGTAACGAGAGGTGGGTTACCAAGTTTAGGCCAAATATATTTAACCTCATCGAAGAGTTGAACAAGGAGTTCATCTTCTGTAAGTTCGGCTTTACCTTGAGCTTTAAGACCGGCATTGATAACGGCGTGAACACCTTTAAGGTCTGCCATCAAAGAGCCCATCATACCGCCAGGGAGACCGCAACCAACGAGAAGAGAAGACATAAATCTATTACGAGGGTCGATGAAATATCCAAGGAAATCGTCGATAAAGCTTTGAGTAAGACGACGAGCTTCCATATAGGCTTTCATATTGATATCAGGAACGCTGAATCCTGCCTCTTTAAACATTTGTTGGATAGTAATAACATCCGGGTGAACCATACCCCAAGAGAGTGGTTCGATAGCAACGTCAAATACATCGCCACCTGCTTTTGCTATTTCGAGCATAGAAGCAACTGAGAAGCCCGGGCCTGTATGACCATGATATTGAACAATAATATTAGGATATTTTGTTTTGATGTATTTAACAATTTCGCCCAACATTGTAGGACGACCGATACCTGCCATATCTTTCAAGCAGATTTCTTGAGCGCCTGCCTCTACGAGTTGGTCAGCCATATTCATATAATATTTGGCATTATGCACTTGTGAGTAGGTAATACACATAGTAGCTTGAGCAGTCATACCGGCTTCTTTTGCCCATTTGATAGAAGCGGCGATATTACGAACGTCGTTAAGACCGCAGAAGATACGAGTAATATCAACACCTTGAGCGTGTTTTACTTTGTACATAAGTTGGCGAACGTCGGCAGGAACAGGGTCCATACGCAATGCATTAAGGCCTCGATCCAACATATGAGTCTTAATACCTGCCTCATTAAAAGGCTTTGTAAACGTACGCACTGCAAGGTTTGGGTTTTCGCCATAAAGCAAGTTCACTTGCTCGGAAGCACCACCATTAGTCTCTACACGTGCAAAGCATCCCATGTCAATAATTACAGGAGCTATTTTTGCCAATTGATCTTTACGAGGAACATACTTACCAGATGATTGCCACATATCGCGGTAAACCAAACTGAATTGAATTTCTCTTCCCATGTCTTTTTATTTTATTAGATTTAATTATTAGATTTTCTTACTTTTTACGCTTCAAAAGAAGCTTTACTTTTAGGCTGTAAATATCGGAATTTTTTCTGAATATTCAAAATCGAAATGTAAATTTTTCAGCATTATTTTCAAGAAACTCCGGACAATTTATTCATTGATATTTTTTATAAAATAAAGAAGATTTCATAAACAAATATAAGAAATTTATCCTCTTTATGTTCGATTTTATCCTAATTAAATTTTCTTCATACCATGTACACCATTTTTTCGAACCAAAAAAAGAGATGCTTACATCAAAAAAAATCCGTTTTTTAAGATTTTCCGATTTTTAATTCAAGAAATTTTTCCGTATTTATTGAAATGAGGTTGCATTTTATCATTTTTACTACAAATTAAAAGCATGCTTTAAAACATGTTTTTCATCATAAACATCCGCTCTTACCTTTCCATTTTCAATAAGTAGCAATGTATAATATCTGCCACCATTATCTTCATCATAATTTTTAGAGGAAAAATTTGTAATTATCTGTGGTAAATCTTCATCAATCTCCTTTATATCAACAGTATGCTCGTGTGCTGCCATCACCAAATCGGCATTAATATCGTTGAAAACGTTGCCCAAGCAAAGTTTCATTCTAATATCTCTAAATCGTGATATCGCGGACTGCATAGGATGGTGCATAAGGATTATTTTATTCTCTAAACTATCATCAGAATTATCGTCGGAATCAAGAAGCCATTTCTTTTGCTTATATAATGTTGACAATGGCTCATTAGTATCCATTACAAAGAATGATGTATTACCGATTTTCAACTGCATACAGGCATATTCAGGAATACTGTCGTCAATCAAATAAGAAGGGAAAAAGCAAAAAAATCTTTCATCGATATGTTTGTTAACTCCTTTGATATAATCGTGATTACCAGGTATAGACAGCATCGGAATGGTAGGAGTAAACACCCGAAAATCTTGAAAATAACGATTCCAATACTGTTGATGCGGGCGTTCTACAAGATCTCCGAGTTGCAACACGGCATCTATTTTATATCTATTAATAATAGAATTCAATAAGGTATCAGTGCCTGAATATTGTTTGTCTTGGACATCTGCAATAACGAGAATAGAGACTGTATCGACATCGGGCATTTCTATTTCATACCAGCAAGACATAGTATCCCCGGCTACGATAGAGTACTTCCAGCGACCGAGACTTAGTCTTGCTTTAGTATAAAAATAGCAAGCCTCGCCACCTGCCGATTGAATATATCGATAATTTGCTTTTACAAAAATAGAGTTATCCAACGCAGATGTATCACTTTCGAATTCTGAATCTATTACGGAAGCCACAGCTGCTATCGCATTATAATTTACATCTACCGAGTCGTATATCGGCATCCATATTACTCCATACTCATCCAGGTTCACTTCTGCACTATCTATCACTATCGATTGCCATGATACGAATCTATCGTTAAAATCATCACCTAAAGAAAGTTGAATATGAGCTATTTTACTACTTACGGTATAAAAAGGTTCCGGTGCGTTATGAAACCACACATTCCATCTTAGAACACATATTACAATTATAGTCATTAAAACAACGGTGGTGAGAAAAAGTAAAATTTTCTTCTTCATAATTTAATTGTATATATTTTATTCAAAAAAAGGTGTATATCATCAGACATACACCTTTTTTATAGAGGATAGTAAAAATTTATTCTTCAGTATCTTCTTTTTTCTCCTCAAAATCGGTGTTACCGGATTGAACAAGGAGATTATACCATTGAATTAACTTTTTAATATCAGAATTATGAACTCTATCTCTATCGAAATCCGGCAAAATTTGAGCGAAATAATCTCGTAATACAGAGCCGTCGGCTTTTGGGTCACAAGACGCAACAGCACCTTTTTCAAATTCTTGCATTGTTTTAAGCACTTGGCGAAGAGGCACTTCATCCGTTTCGGTGTACATTGCCACATCGGCAAGAGCAACAACTCTATCTCTTGGATAAGATGGGAAACGTTTTCCATCTACCAATGATTCAACTATTAATATCGAGTTATTACGAGATATTAATTTAAACAAACCGGGTTTTCCGGAGATTGACAATATAGTTCTTAGCATAAATAGATTATATTTTTATTTTCCACCCATATCAACAACAGTAAGCTCGCCACTATAAGTTACGTTAAATGTAGATCCTTTCTTTGATTTAGCGTTAAGGGTAACAGAATTATCTTTAATAGAAAGCAAACCTGTAGTTAAATAATAAGATACAGAGAAGTATGATGTAGCTTTTTCGAAATCTGTATTAACAAAGCAACCGGTATCAAAACCATTTTCAAAGCCGTGACTTGCCTCAGCAACGCCTTCTTTAAGAGTTGCAGACAAAGGATAATCACCGGTAGGAATAGTTCCGTCAGGATTTGCATAGAAGTTGAGCCATACACGGTTTGATACACCATCATAGAGCACTAATTGATATTGATAAGCACCAGCTTCAGAAGATTTACCAAGGTTATAGAATTGGATTACTTCGTTACAAGTAATATTGAATGTGCTTACTTGATCAGGCTCGTATTGGAAGTCGCCATCTACAGGAGGTGTTACAGTACCGGTTTCGTCTGTGATATTAAGCGGACCGTTGTATGTATAAGTAACTTCGGTACCATCCAATTTAGTAATTTGTACTTCTATATGAGCAGCCTCTTTTGTACCGCTTACAACAACCATACCGTCGACACACAATTCCACGTCGAGCACTTTATTGGTAACTGTAGTTACATAAGAGCCAAAATAAGTTACGTCCAATTTTCCTGCAATAGCTTGATTTGTTTTACCATCTGTAGTAGCAATGAAAGGATAATTACCAACTTCAGGCATATCGTTTGCTCCATTTGGAGAGAGTAATTCAATATGTACTATTGTACCGTCGTTAGCATAATTTGTTGTACCATCCCACTCTACATTTCCTATTCTGAAATTAAGAACGTAATGATGTGCTCCCCAATCTTTATAGCCATCGTAAGAAGCATTATAAAAGGTAACATCATAAGATTCGGATTTACCGCCTCCACAAGAGACCATTCCGAACATAACAAAAGCAACGAGTGCTACTAATGCAAATAAATTCTTTTTCATATGTATTATTAATTAAAAGTTATTCGAAGTGCAAAGGTAATGAAATATTGTAATGCTACCAAATTATTTACACAAAAAAAACACCCTCCTACTCTCAAAGGGGCTACTATAAAATTAGCTATAAATGATATGAGGCTGTGTCGTAATTAAGGTTTTGCGGCGCAGCCTTTGTTTTTTAGCCTTGAGGATTGTATGTAAATCAGGCTGCCGATTTTTCCTGATTTTTCCAAAATATTCGATTCTCAGGCGGTAAAAATCCGCAAATGTGCAAAAACGGGCCAAAATGGGGCGTATTTCCCCCATTTTTGGTCTGTTTCGCTATCTTTGAGTACATTTTCTTGATGTTGAAAGCTATGGCAAAGAAGGCAAAGTCCATTGTGACCTTTTCTTTGCCGAAGTGACGGAAGCGTCGGTATGCCATATTGAATTTCATCTGTCCGAAAACGGCCTCCGGTTCGATACATCGTCGTCCTCTGTGTTTCAGTCCTTCCTCCGAGGTGAGTAGTTCACGGGCTTTTCGCTTGTATTCGTTGAGCCGATGGTTTACTTCAATTGTCCGCCGATCGCCTTTTGCTTTGTAGCACAGGCATCTCAGTGGGCAGCCGTTGCAGTTCTGTGCGCGGTAACGTGCGTTTTCGCTGCGGTAGCCGCTTGCGGTCTTTGAGTGGGAAGTTCCTATGCGTGTCATGTGCTGGCCCATCGGGCAGACATAATAGTCTTCGGCTGCGTTGTTATGGAAGTTGTCATGATGGAAAAGGTTTGGTTTGTATCGCGGACGCTGTTCGAGGTGGAAGCGGTTGATTGTCACGAAGTCGGGACGCTCCTGTGCGGCAAGCCAGATATAGTGGATGTCGCGCTGAACCACCTTTTCTATCTTGCGGCAGGAGTAGATGTTGTTCATGTATGCGTAGAGGATGATTTTGAGCATCATCTTCGGATGGTAAGGACAACGCCCCTTCTCACGGTACAGCTTCTTGAACTCCTTGAGGTCAAGGTTCTCTACTATGGCATCGACAATGCGAACCGGATCGTTTTCAGCGATGTCATCGCTCGGATTCACCGTTAGAAACAATCTTTTGTTATTGTAAGATTTTGTATGTAACTTTGTGCACATTAGATTTTTTTGTCATAAAGTTACAAAAACTTTTTGACATGACAAAGCCCCGGCTTGTGAAAG
>JBJECF010000038.1:0-27670 GCA_051870785.1 Candidatus Aphodosoma sp. | reverse complement strand
TATTTTCCCAAATACAAAGCATTTTTGTGTTCAAATGACCTGTTTCGTACCTTCTTATATCACATGAATGTCTTCACTTGTATACCCGATGGGGTGGTTTGTACCCACCTCATAAGTGCACATCGGAAATAATTTTTGCCGTAAAAAGAAGAAAAGACCTTCCACATCACCAACCCATCCCCTTTGCACCACTTGACTTTATACCTCTTATGTATATACAGACAATAAAGTAAAGTTGTCAACCAAGTTCTATACAAGCAGATGAGGTACTTTCAAAGTACTCCATCATCCGCAATCCACTTGACTTTATACCACTTATATATACAGACATTAAAGTAAAGTTATCCACTAAAGTCTATATAAACAGATGGGGTCGTTTCAAC
The DNA here is from genome assembly GCA_051870785.1 of Candidatus Aphodosoma sp. Taxonomy (GTDB): domain Bacteria; phylum Bacteroidota; class Bacteroidia; order Bacteroidales; family Paludibacteraceae; genus Aphodosoma. Next base: position 27,287 of record JBJECF010000038.1, on the reverse strand, counting down.
CGACACCATCCCTAACATTCCACTTGACTTTATACCTCTTATATATATACAGACAATAAAGTAAAGTTGTCTGTATATCCATATAAGAGAATGGGTATCGTATCAACAGCAACCCATCCTATTTTCTCTTTTCACTGCATCCCTTTATTTCTCTTCTCTTCCCTTATTTTGTCATCCAAACCTAACATTTGCATGTCAAAGCAAGTTAAAATCGTTAAATCTTCACTTCCCGTAAACCCACAAATAACACCCAATCCACTTTTCTACCGTATTAACTGCAAATAATTGGCAATCAATCACTTCTAAATATGAAGGTTGTAATTCTCTCCAATCAATATTTATTTCCAAAGATACAAAAGAGAAATTTGAAAAATTCATTGGTTCTCGTTATTCAAAATACCTAAAAGAAATATGAATCACACCTATATGGCTTTGAACTCAAAAAATCAATTGACTATAAAACACACAATATTACAACGTAATATTATCAATGAACAACACCATATTAAAGTCATGACAAGCAAGAAATAATACCTTTCTCTCCATTTAAAGTTGTCTTTAAATGTGGACACTAACTTTGCAATTGCTTGTTGAGAGTAAGGTTTATTTTTTACACACGCCTTATTTGTATTATTTATATATAAAATTATTCTTCTCCACCGAATTCCATAAGGTATGCCTTGATGAAATTGTCGATGTCGCCATCCATTACGGCGTTGACATTTGATGTTTGATAGTCGGTGCGGTGGTCTTTTACGCGTCGGTCGTCAAAGACGTAAGAGCGTATTTGTGATCCCCACTCTATTTTCTTTTTACCGGCTTCAATTTTTGCGTTTTCTTCTCTGCGCTTTTGAAGCTCCAATTCGTAGAGCTGTGATTTTAAAAGTCTTATTGCATTCTCTTTGTTGTCTAATTGAGAGCGACTCTCAGTGTTTTCTATCACAATCTCGTCTTGCTCGCCGGTTATCGGGTTTTTGAATGTATAGTGGCAACGAACTCCGGTCTCTACTTTGTTTACGTTTTGACCTCCGGCACCGGATGAGCGGAAAGTATCCCAACTTAAATTGGCAGGGTTTATCTCTATCTCTATGGAGTCGTCGATAAGCGGTACTACAAAGACGGAAGTGAACGATGTCATTCGCTTGCCTTGTGCGTTAAATGGTGATACCCTTACAAGGCGATGTACTCCGTTTTCCGACTTGAGATAGCCGTAGGCAAAATCACCTTCTATTTGTATTGTCACCGATTTTATTCCTGCTTCATCTCCTTCGAGCATGTTTGTTATCTCTGCTTTATAACCTTGCTTTTCACACCAACGGAGGTACATACGCATAAGCATTTGAGCCCAATCTTGTGCTTCGGTACCGCCGGCTCCGGCTACAATTTTCAGCACTGCTCCCAGTTTGTCTTCCTCTTTGCGGAGCATGTTGCGCATCTCAAGGTCTTCTATCATTGCTATCGCTGCATTATAGGCTTCATCAACCTCTTCTTCGGTCATCGCTCCCTCTTTGTAAAAGTCAAAGGCTATCTGGGCTTCATTGACGGCAGCGTCTACATTATTATATCCCTCAATCCAAAATTTTATTCCTTTTACGAGCTTCATCTGTTGTTCCGCCCGCTTCTGATCTTGCCAAAATTCAGGGGCTTGAGTCTTCAACTCTTCCTCTTCTAATTGGATTTTTTTATCGTCTATATTAAGGTATCTTTTTAATTCTTCTACTCGATTTCTTGCCTCTTTCAGCTGTTCTATAGTTATCATCTATATTATATTCTTGTGTATTATTTCATTATGTTTTTCTTTTGAGGATATTTGCGGAACCAGCTTTCTATTTTTAGGCGTATAACTCCAAAAAGAGCTTCGGAGAATATGCCTCCCGACATCTTTGATGTGCCTTCTACTCGGTTTACGAATACAATAGGTACCTCCTTTATGGTATAGCCACATTTGTAGGCTGTAAATTTCATCTCTATTTGAAATGCGTATCCTTTGAATTTAATTTTGTCGAATTCTATCGTTTCAAGTACTTCGCGGCGGTAGCAAACATATCCGGCTGTGGTGTCGGCTACAGGTAATCCTGTAACGGTACGTACGTATTTTGATGCGTAATAGCTCATCATTACTCTACCCATAGGCCAATTAACCACGTTTACTACATTGCCTACGTAGCGCGATCCGATGGCTACATCTGCCCCTCCGGTAGTGCATGCTGCATAGAGCTCCATAAGCTTGTCTACCGGGTGCGAAAAGTCGGCATCCATCTCAAAACAATATTGATAGTCGTGCTCCAATACCCATTTAAAGCCGGCTATATAGGCTGTTCCCAAACCTAATTTTCCAGTTCTTTCCACTAAATGCAGATCCTCCGAAAATTCCTTTTGAAGCTCTTTTACTATAGATGCAGTGCCATCAGGCGAGTTGTCATCTATGATTAAAATATGAAACTTGTTAAGAGCAAATACAGCCCTTATTATTTTCTCTATATTCTCCTTCTCATTATAGGTAGGAATAATTACTATTGAGTCGCTTTGCATATGAATGACTATTATTGTTTTGCTTGCAAATATACAAATAATTATTCGAATATTATCGACATTCTTATTTTTTATTATTAAGCACCTTTCACTCAAAAAAAAATAGTACCTTTGTATGTAATTATAAATTAGCGGAAATAGGGTGTAAATAAGCGCAAGTACATGGAAACGAGCGATTTTTCTTTGAATAATTATAGTAAATTGATTCGCGCACTGCTTGAGAAAGAGTACAATTTCGTTACTTTCTCCGAGTATTGTACGGGTGTGATGTACGATAATTACGTCGTCTTGCGCCATGATGTGGATAAATTACCTCAGAATGCGTTGAATATTGCACGGTTGGAGCACTCTTTAGGTGTGCGCGCTTCATACTATTTCCGTAAAAAAAATGGCGCTTTTGAGGAAGATTATATCCGAAAAATCGCTGCTTTGGGGCATGAAATCGGGTATCATTACGAAGATTTTTCTTCTAAAGGTGATATTTTTGCTGCTTACGATAGTTTTAAAAAAAATTTAAATGAGTTGCGCTCTATTGCCCCGATTAGTACCATTGCAATGCACGGTGCTCCTCGTAGCTTTTACGACAACAGATTTTTATGGCTTTTGTTCGATTACAAAAAGCTGGATTTGTTGGGTGAAACATATTTGACTCCCGATTTTACCAAAGTTGCATACTTATCAGATACCGGCGGGTATTGGAATGACACTCGTTTTTCTGTTCGTGATAAGACGGAAAATGAAATAAATATGCCGTTGTTCGGCTCTACTTTCGAGATAATTAACGCAATACAAAGCGGGGCTTTCCCTAAAAAAGTTATCATCTTATCTCACCCTCAGCGTTGGTCGGATAATCTCTTTTCACTATTTGCCGATAGGGTGCTTCAAGATGTGAAAAATGTGGTTAAGCGCTTAATACTTAAGAAGAAAAAGACTAGTACCACTACTTTTAAGTCGCTAAAATTAAAAATAAACGAGTGGCTTGATGGATGCCTTTCTTCCATTGATTGCGATGCACAAAAGTCATCGCTTTCAATTAATAATTTTTTCTTGTTTCCAGAATCCGGTAAGGCTATTAATGATGCTTTGGTGAAAATCAATGGTCAACTCGCCCTGAAAGAAAAAGTACTCTTTTCTTTATGCGCTTTCGGTAAAATGTCAAAGGCGGAATTTCTTGGCAGACTATATTATTGCGGTTTTGATGTTGATAGTGTAGAGTGCTTGAATGGCTATTATTTCGCATTTGCCTTGAAAGTCAAAGATGTTCACTATGCACCGGAAATTCATTACGGTATTGTGATAAAATTGCCTCGTGTAGGCATATATGGAAATTGGTTTAACGTTTACAAACTTCGCTCTATGTACCCCTATTCCGAATTCTTGCAGGATTATCTGTCAAAGAATGTTACTTTGAAGGAGGGCGGAAAATATGCCGATGATTTCAGAATTACTAAATCGGGTAAGTGGCTCCGGCGAATTTGGATTGACGAAATACCAAATTTATATAATATCGTTCGCGGAGATATGAAATTTGTTGGAGTAAGGCCTCTTTCGAAGACGTATTACAACTTGTACGACGAGGATTTAAAGGCCGCTCGCATTAAATATAAGCCCGGGTTGCTACCTCCGTTTTATGCCGATAACCCTATTAATTTAGAAGATATTCAAAATAGTGAAAGAAAATATCTGGATGCTGTTGAAAAATACGGATTAAAACAAACCGATTGGGCATATTTCAAGAAAATTTTATATAATATCTTGTTTAAACATCGAAGAAGTGCTTGATTATGAGAGATATTCAAATGGTTGACCTCAAGAGTCAATATGAAAATATAAAAGCTGAAGTGGATGATGCTATTTTTAACGTCATCTCGTCTACCAGATTTATAAAGGGTGATGTGGTAGCGGATTTCGAGAAAAATTTGGCGGATTCCATAGGGGTAAAGCACGTCATCTCTGTGGGTAACGGCACTGATGCCCTTCAAATTGCTCTAATGTCGCTCGGATTGCAACGGGGCGATGAGGTTATAGTGCCCGATTTTACATTTATTGCTACGGTAGAGGTCGTCGCCCTACTTGGTCTTGTGCCTGTACTTGTAGATGTCGATTACGATACAATGTCGCTTGATGTCAATAGATTAGAAGATGCAATATCGCCTCGTACCAAAGCAATTATCCCGGTTCACCTCTTCGGCTGTAATGCCAATATGGAGGCAATAATGAATATCGCTCGTAAGTATAATCTCTTCGTAGTAGAAGATGCTTGCCAATCTATCGCTTCGAAATATTTCTTTTCTGAAGGTTTGGTTAAATGCTCCGGTACAATAGGTAATATCGGTTGTACTTCTTTTTTCCCATCCAAGAATCTCGGTTGCTATGGCGACGGTGGTGCGTTATTTACCGATGATGATGTCCTTGCCGAGCGTGCCCGAATTATTGCCAATCACGGCTCTCAAAAAAAGTATTATCACGTAGAAATAGGTGTTAATAGTCGCCTTGACTCTATCCAAGCTGCCATTCTTAATGTTAAACTTCGTCATCTTAATGATTATATAGCTTGCCGAAAAAAAACTGCGGATTTCTATGATGCCTCTCTAAAATATATTCGGTCGGTACTTTTGCCGGTAAAAACTCAATATTCAGAGCATACATACCATCAATATACACTTCGCTGTACCGGGTGTGATAGAGATTGGCTGAAGAAAAATCTTGCGGAGAGGGGAGTGCCTACAATGGTTTATTACCCAATTCCAATTCATCAACAAGAGGCATATAAAGGTCTGTGTATTAATACTCTGCCTAATAATGGACATCCCGTATCAGAGTTGCTTGCTCGTCAAGTGCTTAGCATACCGATGCATACGGAGCTGGATGACGAGCAACTTACGTTTATTGTAAATTCAATAACTGACTTATTATGAATAAATTCGCTTTGATTGGTGTGGCAGGTTATATTGCTCCGCGACACCTGAAGGCTATTAAAGATACAGGTAATATTTTGCTCGCTGCTTATGATAAATGTGATAGCGTTGGTATAATAGATAGTTTCTTCCCCTCCGCTTCGTTTTTTACTGAGCAGGAACTCTTTGACCGCCATTGTACTAAATTGAAAAATACCGAAAATCAAATAGATTACGTGTCGGTTTGCACTCCTAATTATTTGCACGATGCTCATATCAGATACGGTTTGCGTCTCGGTGCTAATGTTATATGTGAAAAGCCTATCGTATTAAACCCTTGGAACTTGGATGCCCTTGAAAAGGTAGAGAAAGAAACGGGCAAGCGCTTGTTCACTATTTTGCAACTTCGTTTACATCCGGAGATTATTGCTCTGAAAAATAAGGTGGAAAATACGGATAGTGACCATATTTTTGATGTCGACCTAACTTATATTACATCGCGTGGCTACTGGTATTATACCAGCTGGAAGGGCGATGTACATAAAAGTGGTGGAGTGGCTACCAATATCGGAGTGCATTTCTACGATATGCTCCAATGGATTTTCGGTGATGTGGAAAGGAATATCGTTCACGTCTCTACACACGATAGAGTGGCTGGATTCTTGCTATTGAAACGCGCTCTAGTACGTTACTTCCTCAGTATTAATGAAAATACTCTGCCGAAAGAGGCTGTGGAGGCTGGTAAACGAACTTTTAGAAATATCTCTATTAACGGCGAAAATTTTGAGTTTAGCAACGGTTTTACCGAACTTCATACCGAGAGCTATAAACAAATATTCTTAAATAATGGCTTCGGTATTGCTGATGCTCGAAATGCTATCAATATAGTTTACGACATTCGAAATGCCACCCCGGTAGGATTGAAAGGTGATTATCACCCAATGGCGGCTCTGCCTCTCGTAAAACATCCTTTCGGTTGGTAATGAAAATACCCCTTTCGAATGGTTACAAATAAGTGCTTTTTTATTTATAATATCATATGGCAAAAATAGTCGAGACCCCTTTGATGAAACAATACAATAAGATTAAAGAGCAGTACCCGGATGCTGTTCTGTTGTTTCGTGTTGGTGATTTTTATGAAACTTTTTCTGATGATGCTATCCTTACTAGCGAGATATTGGGCATTACCCTCACTCGCCGTGCTAATGGTGTAGCTCAGTATGTAGAACTCGCCGGATTCCCTCATCATGCCCTCGATACTTATTTGCCTAAGCTCGTTCGCCACGGCCTTAGAGTAGCTATCTGTGATCAACTCGAAGATCCTAAGCTCGTTAAGGGCCTCGTTAAGCGCGGGGTGACGGAACTAGTTACTCCCGGCGTTAGCGTTAATGAAAATATCCTTAATGTAAAAGAAAATAACTTCCTTGCTTCTATCGTACTCGATAAAAATAAAGTTGGAGTCAGCTTTCTTGATATTTCTACCGGAGAATTTCTTGTTACTGAGGGTCAACCGGAGTATATAGAGAAGATTATCCACTCCTTTTCCCCGAAAGAAATTCTTTATGAGTGTGATAAGAAGTCGGAGACTATTACCCTTTTGGGTAATAATGCCAAATACTATTTTCAACAAATGCCCGATTGGGTATATTCTATCGACTCTGCCAAGGACCGCCTTACCAAACATTTCGATGTAAAAAACCTAAAAGGCTTTGGTGTAACGGACCTAAAACTCGGTGTCATTGCCGCTGGTGCTATATTGTATTACCTTGATCAAACTCACCACGATAATATAGGACACATTACTCAATTAACTCGTATTCAAGGAGATAGATATGTATGGATGGACGATTTTACTATCCGTAATCTAGAACTCGTTTCTACTATCCATCCCGATGGTAAATCTCTATACGATGTTATTGATAAAACTATTACTCCTATGGGTGGCCGTTTATTGAAACGGATGATTCTCTTTCCTCTAAAGAATATCCAACTTATTAACGATAGGTTATCCGTTGTTACTCATTTGTTTAAAGATGCCGAACGCCGTGATATTCTCTCTCAAGAATTGTCTAAAATGGGCGATTTGGAAAGAATTATTTCAAAAATTGTTGTGGGGCGTATCAACCCTCGCGAGGTGTATCAACTGCAAATTGCACTTTCTGCCGTAGAGCGTATTAAAGCTCTCTTTGCTGATGTAGAATGCCCTGCTTTTGCCGCTATTATCGACCGACTTAACCCTTGTAAAGAGCTGCAAAATAGAATAGTAAGAGAACTTAATGAAGATCTGCCCTCGCTCGTAAGTAAGGGTGGCATAATTGCCCAGGGTGTGAGTCAAGAGTTGGATGAATTGCGTGAAATATCTACTAATAGCAAGGATTTCCTCTTAAAATTGCAACAACGTGAAATTGAGAATACCGGTATCCCAAGTCTTAAAATAGGGTATACAAACGTTTTTGGATATTATATAGAAGTGCGTAATACTCACAAAGATAAAGTGCCTGCCTCTTGGATTAGAAAGCAAACTCTCGTGAGCGCAGAACGTTATATTACCGAAGAACTTAAAGAGTATGAAGAAAAAATACTCGGTGCTGAAGAGAGAATAGGAGACTTGGAGAGTCAACTCTTTAACGAACTTGTACAATATGCTATCGGATATGTCGCTGCTATTCAACTTAATTGCACCGAAATTGCTACTCTCGATTGTTTGCAAAGCTTTACAGAAATTTCTATACAAAACAACTATTTCTGCCCCGTTATATTAGATGATAACGTGCTCGACATTAAGGCAGGGCGACACCCTGTAATAGAAAAACAACTCGCTGAAACAGAAGAGTATGTGCCTAATGACGTTTTTCTTGATAATGAAAAACAACAAATTATAATACTTACAGGTCCTAATATGGCAGGTAAGAGTGCATTGCTGCGCCAAACCGCCCTTATCGTTCTACTCGCTCAAATGGGATGCTACGTGCCAGCTCAAAGTGCAAAAATTGGTATTGTAGATAAAATATTTACACGCGTAGGAGCCAGCGATAATATTAGCTCCGGCGACTCTACCTTCATGGTGGAGATGACTGAGGCTTCTATTATTCTTAACAATCTTACCGATCGAAGCCTTCTACTTTTCGATGAGCTCGGTCGTGGTACCAGTACTTACGATGGTATTTCTATTGCATGGTCTATTATTGAATATATCCATGAAAAGAAAAATGCTCGTGCCAAGACCCTTTTCGCTACCCATTATCATGAACTTAACGAAATGGAGAAGAAATTCTGCCGCATAAAAAACTTTAATGTCTCCGTAAAAGAGGTGGATAATAAAGTGATATTCCTTAGGAAATTAGTGCCGGGCGGTAGTGAACATAGCTTCGGTATTCATGTGGCTAAAATGGCAGGTATGCCTAAATCTGTTGTCAGAAGGGCTGATGAAATATTAAAGCGTCTTGAGAAAGATAATAAGTGCGTATTAAACGGTGATAATATTACTAAGAAAAGTGCTACAGGTGGCGTGCAGTTGAATCTGTTTCAACTTGATGACCCTATTCTTGCTGCCGTGCGTGACGAGATTATAAACCTCAATATCGATTCGCTTACACCGGTTGAGGCTCTACTGAAATTGAATGAGATAAAAAAAATAGTACTCGGTAAATAATTGAATACGATTATTATTGCTATATACTCACTTCCGATTCTTTTCGGCAGATGTGTATGAACGGACAGAAGGTGCAGTCTCTTCGTTTTTTATCATAAGGGGCAAACTCATCGCCTCGGAAAATATTACCTACCGTCTTGTTTAGAAAATATTCGAAGGCTTCGCGATATCGCCATGTGCGGTAGTCTGTTATTATCAAGTCTTCTGACGTTAACAAGTCAACTTCCTCAAGCTTAAAGAGTTGTATTATTTCTTCTGAACTTAATAATTCGTCAGGAAAAATATCTTGTAATTTCTCTTCTATCTTATTCGGGATGGTTATGGTAATATCTTGTTCCCTAATTGCTTCGTGTTTTGAATCATCATTATAGATGTCGTAAATCTTGTATATCATCGGGTGTATTTTGTACCCGTATGGGTCGTCTACCCCTATCGATTTACAAAAATCTGACGATTCCGACACCGCTTTGCAATACATCAGAACCTGAAGCACCTCTTGCCCTGAGGTGTTGTGCGTAAATAAGTCGGTGAATTGTATCTCGGTTTGCTTTGATGGTCGCGACGTTTTGTAGTCGATAATGTTAATTATCTTTTCATCGTTATCAATGTCTATTCTGTCGATAATACCTTTGAAGTTCACATTATCTACTTTAAAGAATATATCTTTCTCTGCTGCCGAAAATTCGAAATTACGTGATTTATCGTATTTTAATGTACTGATTAAGAAGTTGTTGAGTAATGATAAAATTATTTTATTATAGAGTTTTTTACCCTCTTCGTCGGTGGCTTGGATAGCACTCAAAAATTCTTCTCGGCAAATATCTTTAATGTCTTTTTTCTCGTCTTTATATTCGGTGTAGTATAGCTCCATAACTTTATGGAATACCAGTCCGAAGTCCGCACTATCTATTATCTCGGAAATTTCATCCGTTTCTTTAAGTTTCAGTAAATAAGAGAAATAAAATTTTAGCGGACAGCTGATAAATTTCTTTAATGCCGATGGTGACAACTCTTTTTTGTTACTATCGTCGGTAGTATAAAAGGCTAATTCCGCTCGGATATCCTCGTTTTTCTTTATCGTGATATTATTATCTTCCGTATCAATGCTCGTTGTGTTCGTTATAGTAGTTGTTTTTTCAGAGAAATGTCGAAGTTCAAAATTGTTGTAAATTTGTGGTATAATATATTTAAAGATATAGTAGTATTGAGAAATAGCCGCTTCGGAGTTGTAGATACAAGATATTTTTTCTGCCCTATATATTGTTCTGAAAAAATTATAAGCATAAATTGCATTGTGCTGCTCAAATGTAGGTAAGTTATATGCTTTGCGTAATATATATGGTATTATTGACGAAGAAGATGTAGTTATTCCCGGTAAATTTTCATCGTTAAAACCGATGATAATGATGTTTTTAAAGTCGATAAGTCTACTCTCGAGCATACCCATTATCTGTAATCCTTTCAGTGGCTCTCCATATAATTGCACTTTCAGGTTGGCAGTAAGGTGTGATAAGAACGAGCAAAAAGTTTTTAAGTCTATCTCCCCTTCGAAATCTTTGATATAATCATTTAGCTGATTTAGATACATCTGATATTGAGTTAAAAAATTACTGTCTATATTCTCGTATTGAGAATGTGCAGTAACATCGGATACAGTATCACTCTCTTCGTCAATATTTTCTTCGAACTTTTCGTAAAGAGATAGAAGTATATCTATTATATTATGTATGTAATCTGTAAACTCTTTTGTAGAACAAATCTTTTCCGGTTCATTATCGAGTAAGAATAATTTTGTGATGAGGCTGTTTTCAGCGAGCCCTTTGGTTAATTCTTTGATGTTATTCTTGGAAATCCAAATATAGTTATTCCTTAATATGCCTGAAGTTAGTCTATTACAGATGTCCGTTGCATTTTGCTTGATGTATTGATTGGATATTATCGACATTACTTCTTTGTAGTTGTACGAAATTTCATTCGTTCTTTCGTCTTCTCTTACATTTAATTGCATAGACGTAATGTCATTGATAAGACCGGATAAAATGGATATATCAAGCGGATAACCCATTGTTATATTGAGTCTCTTCAAGTCTATTGGGATGTATTCTAATAATGAAGTCAAGATACCTTCATTGGGTAGTAGTACTGCAGTGTCAGACAAGTCATTTTCATTCTCTTGTTCAATATTAGATAGTAGTTGGTTGGCAATATGTATTTGTCCCGATTGTGTACTAGTGTTGTAAACGTCTATTGATGGAAAACGTGTATCGCTTTCTTGATCAAAATGATACCTTGATTTGAATAGCCTTGTATTTTTGTCGTAGTTGATGGAGATTGTTGTGTTGAAGAAGTCTTGCTGCTTATATATCTCAGGATAGTCGAAATAGTAATCTCCTATCTTATTGTTGTTGAAGAATTTAAATATCTCTTCTTCCGATTTTGTAAGGAAGTTAAAGCCAACAAATACTACTCTTTTGAATTCGCTGAGTAGAGTGTCGTTAAAAGTAGGGTTCTTTAAATTTTCTACATAATCTCTAAAGAGCATACCATAATATGCCTTTCCTGCTACTTTTAATCTATTTTTATAGTTGTTATGAAGTTCATTAAGAATTTTCCAAAGAGAGAAATAATTCTTATTTATTTCTTTATCTGTGTCGAAGTTAAAGAAATTTTTTATTGCTTTCTTTTGCTCTTCTGATAAGTAGTCTACTTTTTTAAGGTCCTGTAAATCTTCTATATTCTTAAAAAAGATGTCGGTATCGATGAGGTATTTGTCAATCTCGTCGAAATCTTTAATGAGTGAAAAACCAAGATTGGTGAATTTATGTAGCTCTTCTATTTTGTTTTCTTCGCCTTTAATTTCACTATATGCTTCATATAGAGTGAGTAGCAACTCTATGTCGCTCGCAATTACTTTGTTGGAATTTTTGAGTACAATGGAGTTGATGTCGAATATTTGTGGCAAGAAGATGTTTTGAGTCGCTATACTTTTTAACTCTTTTTTGAAGAATAGTCCCGAGCGTTTGTTTGGAAAAATAAAGGCTATGTCACTGAATCTGATATCGTTGTCGTTGTTATTAACGATATTTTCGTAGTAAGTTTTCGCTACATTATATAGAAAAGAATGCATATGCTATCGGTGTTATGTTTATTTGAAAATAAGTGGAGTTCCGATACAAGCATTAGGATAAGGGATTTGAAGTATTCTGCAAATAGTAGGGCAGATATCTTCTATGGTAATGTTTTTTGATTCCGGAGTAGTACCTTTGTACCAAATTGCTAAAGGGTAAGTAGGGTTATAAATAGTGGAGTATGTAGTGCCATATTTGTTGTTTTCTTCTTTCCAACCCGGTAATAATGTTATCATTACGTCTCCGGTTCTGTTTTTATAATAGCTGTTGCTCATTTTCGTGTTGTTATTTGCCGTTGCTTGTATCTGATAAGATGGTACAGCACTCATAACCCCCGAAAATTCGAGCATAAATTGCGCTACATAGTCTTCAATATCGTTTAATTTTATTTTATTTTCTTCTATAAGGCTCTTATTAAGATGAATATTCCTGTTATAATACCCTGTAACCCATCTGCCTTGTCCATATATTGCCATGAGGTAAGAATTGAGTAATGCGGTGGCTCTATAACTGTTGAATACTCCTCCATTTATTTTTTGAGTCTTTGTTTCGTCTTTTACTTTTGTGTTATTGGTCGGTGCCGTTAATACTATCACGCTGTTTTCCAAGCCTACCGATATATCAATTATATCTATTAGTTGCTTTATCGTTTTGTCAAGACGGATAAAGAAATCTTCATTCTCGGCACTCATAGGTGTGGAGGAGAAGGCATGATTTGCCGAAAATTCAACACAAAGCAAATCGGGATTATCGTCATCTCCCATATTCTCATCGCGTATTGCACGTACTGCCAATTCTTTTATCAAATCATTGATAAATGGTGTTTGCTTTAGAGTGACTACATCTTTTTTATCCTCGGTATATTCGAGTTTTGTCAGTATAGGACGTAAATCTACATAGTAGTTTTTTGCTATCGGATATTTATAAGAGAGAATATTGTTTAGTGACGTCCAATTTTTATACAACTCCGGTATTGTATTGTCGTTATTGATTTTAACGGACCATTGAGGTAGTCCCTTATCGTAATAAAATGAGGTTGCTATTCTGCTTGTTTCGTCATCTACCCATATGGCTCCATCCGCTAAATGACCGCCCATCATCAATGCAGCTTCTGCCGATAAGGCGATGGAGTAGACCTTGCTTTGTGGATTACAAAGCTTTAATTGGTCACCTATCGTGGTAGCTTGTAATAGCTTTGGAGATACCGTACGTTTTGTATTTATACCATCATACCTGGCGTCTTCTATACAAGATATGACGTCCTCGTCTAGCATAGAATAGAAATGGTCGGAAACTATGCCATGGTAATGAGGTGTAGTGCCACACATAATAGAGGCATAGTCGGTAGTTGCATCGGAAGGTATGTATGTGGATGTGGTTGCGGCATTGTAGTAGCCCGAACTGATTATTCTTTTTATTCCTCCATCGTCGAAAATGGATAAAAAATTTTCCAATTCGTAACTATCTAATCCATTAATGGATATAATTACTGCAAGTCTTGCTCTGCTCTCTGTTTGTGAAGTACAAGTAATTGTAGTAACGATTATTAATACACATGCCAATATTACCGTTCGAAGTGCTGAGTTCATCTGTTCCTTTTATGTCTTGGTTTATAATTCTTTTTTAGCGCAAAAGAATATGTTTGTATTGATAAAATCAATATGCTTAATATACATAAATACCAACAGAATAGAGGAAATGTAATTGTTTGAACTTCAAATATTAATAAGAATACGGGAGTTATCGAAAAGCCTAACATCAATGTGGAGGCATATGCTTTTATCCTATAATTCTTTTTTAACAGTAATATTATTCCCAATATAATATTTAGAGGAGAACACCATAATATATTGTAGTTGAATTTTACTAATGGATGAATGGATATAACCGATAGATAGAATATTATTATACCCAATAATCCACTAATAATTAATAAAATCTGCGATAGATATGGTAAATAATGTTTTTTTAATACGAAATATAATACCTCTATTAATATAAAGAGTAGCGGTATGAATATCGTCCAGAAGTCGGTACGCTTTTCCGGTTGTGTTCTGTTTTGCGGAGTGTTTACATTTGCCGATTGTACTGCCAACGACATCTCTTTATCATTGCGAATTATTTTTGTGTTCTCTAATAATTGCTTTGTGTAAAAAGGGAATGCCATCGTTTGCATTATAGTAATTTTTTTGTCTGCTTCACTGCTTATTATCAGGTTTATACCAAGTTTGTACCACGGAGCATTTTGAAGGTAGCTGTTAATAATAGTGCGGTACGTTGTGCCGTTAGTTAAGGTCTCTTTCGTGAAATAGTGTTCAGAAACGGCACTTATTATATTGTCGTACACACGTGTAGCGCAGTTATCGTATATAAAATTGTAGCAATATTTACGGTTTTCTATTTTGTAATTTTCCCATAAATTTCTCCATAATACGTTCTTCTCTTGATAAGTAAAGTTGATTTTAGTGCTATAGATGAAAGATTCTCGGCGAATGTACTCCTTAAAAAAGTATTGCGACTCACAAATACCCATCTCGTACATCATATACCCTTTTACAAAGTTGAGTACGAAATTTGGTTCATCGAAAGAGTATAATCCCCAATGAAAAATTAAATCGATATCCTGTTGGGGATCGATGATTCTAATGGCTGAATGCCCGAACTTTTCGTAAATTACTTCACCCGGTTCACAACTTATTACATACACGTTTGCAGATTCTGATAGAGAATCGTTAGGTGAAAATGCTTTTACTATGACAGGCACAAATGTCAATAAAAATAATAAAATAAGTTTTGGTAATATTCTTTGATTGTTCATATCTTAAATGTGTTTTTGTTTCAATCTTTGTTCTGTGTTATTTACGTAAATTTAATTTCTGCCCTACTTTTGCAGGGGTTCCGTATTCTATATTGTTGATTTTATATAGTGATTTTAGTTTAATTCCATATTCTTGAGATATTGAGTGCATGCTATCTCCGGCTTTTACTGTGTATTTCGGAGTTTTTTTGGCTGCATTTCTTTTTTTCGGTGCAAGGTACACGTAGTCGTCCTTATAAAGTGGACATTCTTTTGGTAAATCGTTGTAATACAACAGCATTTTAAGACTAATGCCAGTTACTTTAGCAATATGTTGATAGCTGTCGTCATTCATCAGTTTGTAGCATCTTACGCCGTTGTTTTTGATTTCTTGGTACCCGAAGAGTTGGTCGTTTTCACCATTAATCTCTTCTATATTATCGGTAAATTCTTTAGTAGTGTTGTCGTCGCTTTGTTTTACTTCCGTCAATAATTTACCACCTTCATCGTATTCATAAAGTTTGTAGGTCTCTATAATATTAATGAGCTTTGTAGGGTAGTTCGGATCGGTGGCGTAACCGGCTTTTTTCAAGCCTTTTGCCCACGATTTATAGTCGTTTATTTTATAGTCGAAAAGGAAAGAATAGCGTGTTTTTTTAAGGAATTCTGCATGGTCATCGTATGAGTCTTTCGGGTTGTTATAGCATCTGAAGCATTCATTCAGAGCATCATCGTTCATTCTCATGGATTTGCCGTACCAGCTACCACCACATTTTATGCCGAAGTGGTTGTTACATTCTTTTGCCAAGCGACTTTCTCCCGCTCCACTCTCCAATAACCCTTGTGCTAATGTAATACTGGCAGGAATTCTGTGTTTTGTTTGACTTTGAACTGCCAACTTTGCATATTTTTCTATATAGGAATCGTATTTTGCGTTCCTATTTTGGGCAAATATTAGTGTAGTACTGAATAATATGCTGAATATTATGATTGTTTTCTTCATTGTAAATCAACTATTTATAAACTTTTTGATAGATTTGATTTGATAAAATTTATCTTGGCAAAGTTATTAATTTTTTTTTATTTGTCAGTTTATTTGCCGTTTTTTTTCATGCTAATTAATGAAATAATTTCCGTACCTTTGCATCCGAAATAATAACCTCAAGAAAAGCTTTATTTTTTTTATGAATTGGATACAGGATTTGATTTTTGGTAATGGTATTGGCCATAGTATTATGTTGCTGTCTATTTGCATTGTCGGTGGCATTTTGCTCGGTAAAATTAAAATTAAAGGCATCTCTCTTGGTATTACTTTCGTCCTTTTTATCGGTATCGTATGTGGCCATTTCGGACTTACTATAGATGATAATATTCTTCATTTTATGAAGGAATTCGGTCTTATACTTTTTGTTTTTTCTATTGGAATGCAAGTAGGTCCTGGTTTTTTTTCTTCTTTTCGTAAAGGTGGTGTTACTCTAAATTTACTCGCTATCGCAATCGTACTACTCGGTGTAGTAGCTACTATTGTTATATTCTTCGCTACTGATTTGCCGATGGATGTTATGGTAGGTATTCTTTCCGGTGCTGTTACTAATACGCCGGGTCTCGGTGCCGCACAAACCGCTTTTAACGATATTTACCCTGGTGTCGATAATTCTATTGCTTTGGGTTATGCAGTGGCTTATCCTCTCGGTGTAATCGGTATTATTTTGGCTATCGTTCTTATAAGATATATTCTTAGCATTAATATAGCAAAAGAGCAATCGGGTATAGAAGAGCAAGAGGCTTTATCTCAAAATCATGCTGTTGCTCTTAGTCTCGAGGTCTGTAACCCTGCCCTTTTCGGTAATGATGTAGAGTTCGTTTCTAAACTATTATCTCATCGTGAGTTCGTTATCAGTCGTCTGCTACATATCGATGGTAAGATGGAGATTGTTTCGAATAGAACCGTCCTTTCTGAGGGCGACCGCTTGCTTGTTATAACCGTCGATAGCGATGTGGAAACGTTGAAAACTTTCTTCGGTAAAGAGGTTAAGGATATGGACCGTAATGATTGGATTAACCTTGACAGAAATTTCGTTTCACGCCGTATTATTGTCACTAAAAATGAACTTAATGGTAAACGCCTCGGAGATTTGAATTTGCGTAAATTATATGGTATCAACATCACTCGTATTAATCGCTCCGGTGTGGATTTGGTAGCTCGTCAAAATCTTATTCTGCAACTTGGAGATCGCCTTACTGTGGTGGGTAACGATGAGGACGTGCATAAAGTAGAATCCATTCTTGGTAATAGTATGAAGCGATTAAACGAGCCTAATCTTATCACTATTTTCTTGGGGATTTTCCTCGGTGTGCTTTTCGGTAGTATTCCGTTTCACTTCCCGGGTATACCACAACCGGTGAAGTTGGGTCTTGCAGGTGGTCCGCTTATCGTTGCAATACTAATCTCTCGATTCGGATATAAATATAAGTTAATTACATATAATACTATCAGTTCTAATTTGATGCTTCGGGAGATAGGTATTACCATTTTCTTGGCTTGTGTCGGCATTTCTGCAGGAGATGGTTTTGTAGATGTATTGGTTAATAAAGAGGGCTTTACTTGGATAGGTTATGGTTTTATCATTACTTTTATCCCTGTATTCCTTGTTGGGTTGGTGGCTCGCCTCGCTTTGAAAATGAATTATTGTACACTGATGGGGCTTATTGCCGGTAGCACTACCGACCCGCCTGCTTTGGCTTATGCTAATAGTGTCGCAGGTAATGATGCTCCTGCTGTCTCTTACGCTACAGTATACCCCCTCACCATGTTCCTTCGAGTGCTTACCGCACAATTGTTGATAATTATTTTTTGTTAGTGTACTATGTATTTTGATGAACTGTCGTTAAATGACGATATATTAGATGCTTTGGATGATATGAATTTTGTGGAATGTACACCCATCCAAGAAATGGCAATACCGGAAATTTTCGCCGGTAAAGACCTCCTTGCATCGGCACAAACCGGTACCGGCAAAACGGCGGCTTATTTGCTCCCTATATTGGAAAAAATCTCTTCAGGAGTACTCGATGTCAGCAAAGTTAATGCCCTCATACTTGTACCCACTCGCGAACTCGCTCAGCAAGTAGACCAGTTGCTATCCGGTTTCGCTTTTTATTTGAACGTTACTTGGATACCGATTTTTGGCGGTGGCGATGGAGTGACTTTCTCTCAGCAACAAAAGGCTCTTAAGGCTGGATGTGATATCGTTGTAGCTACTCCCGGCCGTCTGATATCTATTCTCCGTACTTACGATATAGACCTTTCTGCTCTTGATATGCTCGTGCTCGATGAGGCGGATCGTATGCTCGATATCGGCTTTTATGATGATATTTTGGAAATTGTAAAATATATCAATCATAAATGTCAAACGCTCTTGTTCTCTGCTACTTATCCTAAAACGGTGGAGAAGTTGGCTCTTAATATTTTGCGTAATCCGGCTCAAGTAAAGATTTCCGTTTCCAAGCCTGCAGAGGGTATTGCTCAATTTATCTGCCTAATTAATGACAAACAAAAATCGGCTTTATTGTGTGCCCTTGCCAAATCTCAATCTTGGAAACGCGCTATTATTTTCGCCTCTTCGAAAAGTAGTGTAAAGAATCTTTACAAACAACTTCTTCGTCGTAAAATTAAAGTTGCTCAAATTCATTCCGACTTGGATAATGATGCTCGCTCTGATGTTATCCTTAATTTTAAGAACGGAAAAGTGGATATGCTCGTTGCAACGGACGTTGTTGCTCGTGGTATCAATATCGATAATGTCGATGTGGTAGTGAATTACGATGTGCCTTCGCATCCGGAGGATTATGTGCATCGTGTGGGACGTACTGCAAGGGCGGGTGCCACCGGGGTTGCTTTTACTTTTGTCAATGAAAAAGACAAATTCCGTATGGCAAAAATAGAGTCTTTTATCGATAAAGAGATTACTCGTGCCTCTGTTGTCGATGTGCTTAAAGACGCCGTAGATTTACCCGTTGATAATATCGAATCTATGCGTATCAAGAAAAAATCTCGAAAAAATTTACCTTATTGCAATAGAAAAAACGGACGAAAAAACTTGGAAAAAGCCATTCCGAGAAGGAAATACTACTCGAAGAATAGTAGTAAAACACAAAATAAACAATAGATTTCTTACAGTATGGCTAAATAATATAATGTATAATGCTTTGAGATTTAGTCTATTATAAGTTCAGTGTTGAAATGGTAATTTGATTTGTCTTTTATTGATATCTAAAAAACAAATATTTCTTTGAAATGTGATTGCAAATTAAAATAATATTATTACCTTTGTACTCGGAAATATTTGCGGCATTGGCGTAACTGGTAGCCGCGCTAGACTTAGGATCTAGTGGAGAAGTCCGTGGGGGTTCGAGTCCCTTATGCCGCACAAAAAAGCTCTTGATAAATTTTATCAAGAGCTTTTTTTGTCGTTCTATTTTCTAAATATACCGAAGTCCGGTTTCGCTTTTATATCTTATCGTTTGTCCATTTACTTATTCGGTTAAGCCATTTTTTTTGCATTTTGGATGTGAGCATTCTTTAAATATTTCGGTAATAATACCTCGACCCATAGAGCCCAAAAGAAGAATATTATCATATAAAACAGATACTTGAGTAAATATTCGTGCATTAAGTAGAATATTTCAGGATGGTGGGCGGAAATATAAGCCAAAAAGAATATTCGGAAAATATTTATGCAAAATACAAGTGTTAAGCCTAAAACAAGGTAGGCAAGCTTGTATATTAGATTTCCTTTGGCTATCAATAACCCTATTATGAATGTCATCATTTGCTTTATGGCAGCGCAACCCCACACAACACCTAATGCATGATAGTTTGAAAAGTAAAACATATTACCTACCAAAGAGTAATTCAAATTAAAGTATTTGAGGTATTTATTTACTATTATTGCAATGAAACTACAATATTCATTCATTAAATCAGTGATGTTTAGGATGTTTGAATCCCAACGGCACTTGTCGAAATCGTCATAGAACAATATCTTCCATATTAAATGTGATAGCAATAATGCAAAAATGAAAGATATTGAATTGATATTCTTTTTACAGAAAACTCTAATACTTTTTATGTTCATTATATACCTGTTCGTGCAAAAGGTGGTAAATCGAATGAGCAGAATTCTTTATCTAAATATTTGTAATATCCTGTGATGGCTACCATTGCGGCATTATCCGTTGTATAAGAGAATTTAGGTATAAAAGTCTCTACTTTGTATCTTTGACCGAAGTCGACAAATGCGTTTCGAAGACCTGAATTTGCCGATACTCCACCGGCTAATGCCAACTGCTTTATTCCTGTTTGTTTTACAGCTAATTTAACCTTATCCATCAGTGTTTCTATTACGGCACGTTGTATAGAGGCGCATAAGTCGTTCTTATTTTCTTCTATAAAATTCGGGTTTTTTGCTACTTCATCTCTTATCGTATACAAGAATGAGGTTTTCAGACCACTAAAACTATAGTCTAATTCTTTGATATGCGGCTTCGAAAAATTAAAGGCTTTCGGATTTCCAAGCTTGGCAAATTTGTCGATAAAAGGTCCGCCGGGATAAGGTAATCCCATTATTTTGGCACATTTATCAAAAGCTTCTCCTGCTGCATCATCAATAGTTTGCCCGAGTACGTGCATCTCTTTATAGCTCTTAACTTCAATAATTTGAGAGTTACCTCCCGAAACTAACAAGCATAAAAACGGAAAGTCGGGATGATGAAATTCTTCTCCCGGCTCGGAAATGAAATGAGCCATCACATGCGCTTGCAGATGATTGATGTCTATTATCGGAATGTTTAGTCCGAGAGCAAAACCTTTGGCAAATGATGTTCCGACCAATAAAGACCCCATAAGTCCGGGACCACGAGTAAAGGCTACGGCATCAATATCTTTTGTCTCAATCCTTGCCTTTTTTATTGCTGCATCCACTACGGGAATGATGTTTTGTTGGTGCGCTCGTGATGCCAATTCAGGTACTACACCCCCATATTGCTCGTGAATACTTTGACTCGCAGTTACATTCGATAGCAACAACCCGTCGGTTATTATCGCTGCAGATGTGTCGTCACACGATGATTCTATGCCTAAAATTGTAATACTCATTCTCTTGAAAATGTTATTTTTTCTTTTTTTGATGGAATTATCCGTTATTTTTTATACCTTTGCAGTATACAACCTACAAAGTT
Organism: Candidatus Aphodosoma sp.; assembly: GCA_051870785.1. Taxonomy (GTDB): domain Bacteria; phylum Bacteroidota; class Bacteroidia; order Bacteroidales; family Paludibacteraceae; genus Aphodosoma. The sequence continues at coordinate 6,041 of JBJECF010000038.1, read as the reverse complement.
ATAAAAAAATCAGTTAAAATAGTGCTTATAGTGGCATTAAGTTTAATCTTAATCTTGTCACTTCCTTTCATCTTGTTAAGAATCAACAAGGTGCAGAATGTCGTTGTCGACTATTTAACCGATTTTGTAGGAGAAAAAACAGGTGCCAAACTGGATATTAAGCATGTTTCCCTCTCTTTCTTCAATACCGTCAATATAGATTCCGTACGGTTTTATTCTCCAAATGATGAAAAAATTGCTGTAATACCCCATATTCATACTCACGTTAGTCTGCTTGAATTGTTAAAGGGTAATGTTAAAGTTAGCAAATTGGATATTTTTGATCCAGAATTTTGTTTGCAAAAAGATAGCCTCGGGGTGCTGAATATTCAGTTCCTAATCGATATTCTAAATACCGGCCAAGTAATTTCCTTGCCGGATATGTCAATAAAACTCAGTATCGTAAATGGTAAATTAGAGTATATCAACAAAGTTGGTAATTATACTGATATTCAGCCTAATATAATTAATTTTGCCAATTTGAGTATAAATAATATCAATACAGGTGTTGTTTTTGATTATGTTGGCGATTCAATAATTAATCTCACTCTATCTTATTTGAATTGTAATGAGCGAAGCGGCTTTTTATTGGAAAATATAACTGCGAAATTAAACAAAAATACAGATCGAATCAGCGTACCTTTTGTTAAAATCAAACTCCCTGAATCTAAATTTGAGATAGATTCTTGTCATGTTGATTTACAACGTAAAGAGGGTAAAATTGATTGGAAAAATTCAGATCTGTCAGTCATGATTCCCCAATCGGTTTTTACCCCTAAAGATATAAAACAGATTGTACCTACGTTTAAAAATGCCAATGTGCCAATAATTTTCTCTTCGCTTCTGTCCGGTAACAGTAGTTTTTTGAAGTTGGATAACCTCGATGTTCAGTATGGCGACGTTATTACCGTGAAAACGAATATGGATGTTACAAATATTGCCGATTTACATAATGCTTTTTTTAATTGCAATATAGATAAAGTGAAATTTGACAAAGCTTCGCTACAAGATTTAATTGCAAATATGTCCGGTAAAGCTTTTGTTCTTCCCGAAGAGATTGGTAGATTGGGCGTGTGTAACTATACCGGTAATATCTCCGGATTCTTTTCAAACCTTGTGTTGTACGGTAGCCTCACTTCCGCTATCGGTCAGGTAAAAACCGATGTAGCTCTACAAGTGGATGATGATTTTAAAACATTCTTTGTAAACGGTAAAATAGGTTCTTCCAAATTGAATCTCGCTAAAATTTTACCTAATTCCGACCTCGGCACAATCGCTTTTAATTCCAATTCAAAAGTAAAATATAATACTGATAAAAGTTTTTTTATCTCTACCGATATTAACGTAAACCATTTCTCATATAAAGGCTATACTTATCATGATGTAGAAGTAACAGGAGATATAGAGCCTAACTCTTTCTTCGGTAAGATTTCAGTTCACGATCAAAACTGTAATCTCGCCTTTAACGGTCACGTATCCAATATAGATAATTACAAACAATTCGATTTCGAGGCTGAAGTGGCGGATTTAGCCTTAAATAAACTGCATCTGTCGGATAAATATCCAGATATGACGATAGCGTTTAAAACCGTTGCTGCCTTTGAAGGCGATTATTGGGCTACTATGAATGGTTTTGCTTCGGTGGATTCGCTCTCTATCATTAATGGTAAAAAAAGTTTTTATAACGATAAATTAATAATTTCCGCAAAAAACGATTCTGTTTCTTCTGCCGAAATTACTTCCGATATTATCACAGGTCGTATCGATGGTAATTACCATTTGGCTGCTTTGCCAAATCATTTATTGACTACGGTAGCTCATAATATGCCGGTACTCGATACTATACTCAATATAAAACCGAAAGATGTATCAAATAATCTGACGTTGAAGTTGGAAATTCAACCTTTGTATTCCTTATTGAACGTTTTGGATATTGATTGGTACACTACCGATAAAATAGAAATATTCGGTAACTATGATAAAGATATCGATGACCTTAATTTTACCGTCAGTATTCCTCGAATTACAAACGGTAAATCCAACTTCAAAAATATCTTCCTTCAAGCCAATGCCGATAACGGATTGAATGTCTCTTTCAATGCCTCCGCTTTGATGAAAAAAGATACGTTGAATATGGGCGTTGATTTTAAAGCTATCGATAATATTCTGTATTCCAACCTTCTCTTCTATAATACTGATCAGGAGAAAATGTTATCAGGCGAATTAAAACAACGAACCAATTTTTATACTATCGGCGAAAATAATGATATAAATATCATTTCGTATATTTTGCCTACAGAGCTTATTTTACAAAACAAACCTTGGTTTGTGGAGAATAGCGTTTTTGTTAGCGATTTGAAATCCTTTTCTTTAGATAATTTCCGTATTTATAGCGTAGATAATCAGCAGGTAGTAATTAACGGTACTGCATCTTATTCGCCTTCCGATTCCCTTTCAATAGATTTAGACAGAATTTCCCTCGATTATCTGTCTGAACTCATACCTGATAAATCTACTGTGTGGTTCGGTGGTACTATTACCGGTGATGCCGTTATTGCCGAAGTTCTTAAACAGCCTCGAATCAATGCCGAGGTAATTGCCGAAAACTTTAAATTTAATCATGCCGATTTAGGTACAGCTCATGCTACTTGTAACTTTGATTTGGATAGTATTTGTTTGGTATTTAATGGCGTTGTGTTTGAGCAAGAAGAAGATACAAATGCTGTAATCAATGGTAAATATTTTATCATTAAAGATTCTCTCGATTTGATAGGTAGGGCGGATGGTTTGGACGTTAGCTTTATTAATTATTATATCCAAGACGTGTTTGGAACCGTTGCCGGTAATGCTTATGGTGATGTACATGTATATGGTATTACGAAATCAAAGAAAGTTGCGGTAGATGTGGCTGCTTTCGCTCAGGATGCTTCAATGACAGTAGATTTTCTTAAGTCTACATTCTTCTTCTCCGACTCTATCTTCGTAAATAAGAATATCATCGATTTTGGTGTTATTGATATTACCGATATAGAGGGTCATAATGGTGTGGTAAAAGGAAATATCAAGCATGATTATTTTAAAGATATGTACCTCGATATACTTATCGATGTGGATAATATGCTGGTGATGAACACTACTCGTAAAGATATGGATAGCTTTTATGGTAAAGTGTATGGCACCGGTACTGCTCGTATCTTCGGTCATGAAGATAATATTAATATCACTTGTAAAGCAGAAAATAATGCAGGTACAAAACTCGTTATGCCTATCGACTATTATTATGCTACTGAGAATTCTTTTATAGTCTTCAAATCAGATGAAATAGAAGAGGTGCAAGATACTGTTTTTGATGAGGAAGATAACGAAACTAACGTTTACCTTGATTTGATGTTTGAAATCAATCCTGATGCAGAGTTGCAAATTATTATCGATTCAAAAGCAGGAGATATGCTTCGCGCCAGCGGTAGTGGTAATCTACGTCTCACTTATGATATAAATGCCGATGACCTAAAACTTTATGGTAATGTGCAGATAGAGAGAGGTTCTTATCTGTTTACATTCCAGAATTTGTTACGAAAAGAATTTAAAATAAAAGAGGGTAGTTCTTTGTCATTCTCCGGAGATCCTCTCGCTGCCAATATAGATATTGATGGCTATTATCAATTAACAGCCGATGTAGCAGAATTGCTCGATGATGCAGTACTTTCCAATACTTCTCGTACAAGCGTACCGGTGCAATGCTTACTTAATTTGTCCGGTGTACTTACTCAACCAAATGTCAAATTCGATATTAATCTGCCTAATTCCGAAGAGGAACTTAACAGAGCTGTTCATAACATTATTAATACAGATGAAATGATGAACCGTCAGATTATAGGATTATTGTTGCTCGGAAAATTTTTGAATCCGGAGTCGATGCGTTCTTCTAATGTGTTTACACAAAACGAATTATATTCTGTCGTTTCTTCTACACTCTCGTCACAATTAAATAACTGGGTTTCGCAGATGTTCGATAATTGGGGCTTTGGAGTTAATTTCCGAACTTCCGGTGAGGGAGACACTCGTAGTAATGAGTATGAATTCAACTTCAATTATTCCCCTACAAGCCGTCTTGAAATTAATGGTAATGTGGGATATCGCGATGATGCAATGTCGAGTACTAAGTTTATTGGCGATTTCGATGCGGAATATAAACTTATTCAATCCGGCAAGTTACGAGCAAAAGCCTATACACATACTAATGACTATAAGGAGTTTAAAAAAGGATTAACTACACAAGGAATTGGACTTGTCTATTCCGAAAGTTTTAACTCCATTCCGGAATTAGTAGAAAGTTGGAAAAATAATGCCCGTAAAGCTAAATTGGAAAGACAAAATAATAGAGAGCTTAGAAAACAACGTAAAGCTCTGAAAAAAGAGGCTAAAGAAAAGGCTAAACAAGAGAAACAGAAAGCTAAACAAGAGGAAAAACAAAATTCGGAGCAAGAAGAAAAATAGTCATCTAATGATGATATTGATTACTATGTCATTGCCGAATTTGTTGTTTATCAGTGTTTTATACGACTCTTTATATAAGTATAGTTCGTTGCGTAATATCGACGATTCTATATGAACGTCTAAAGTGCCGTTTACAAACGATTCGTTACAACTATATACGGCTTTCGCCCCCAATATCTCTTTCCAGCAATTGATAACTCGCTGCTCCAATAAACCTGAAGAAGAACGATTACCCACGATAGATGATATCGAAGTACTTATTAAGTTTCCTATTGTTGTCGGTTCTTTATATCCCATATCGAGTGCAAAGGTACTCGTTTTTTTTAAAAGAACAAACTAAATAATCTATATCATGTATAATAAAAAATTTATGGACGAGGCTATCAGAGTCTCATTGGAAAATATTGATAAAAATGGCGGACCATTCGGTGCCGTAATCGTAAAAGATGGTGAAATAATTGCTTCTACCGGGAATAGAGTTACCGCTAATAACGACCCTACAGCACATGCTGAGGTTAATGCAATACGCCTTGCTTGTCAAAAACTCGGCACATTCAACCTGCAAGGATGTGAAATATATTCCTCTTGCGAACCTTGTCCAATGTGCCTTAGCGCTATTTATTGGGCTCATATAGACACTATATACTATGCAAATACGCATGTTGATGCTGCCGAAATCGGTTTTGATGACTCTTTTATCTACGATGAACTTGCAAAAAATATCGACTGCCGTAAGATAAAATCCGAACAGCACGATAGAGATACTGCTATAAAAGCTTTCGACGTATGGAAGAATAAAATCGATAAAGAAGAATATTAATTTATTGAATGTCAATCGTTATTGTATAGGGAAAATTTTTTTTGTCATTTGGTGAATATCGTTTCGTATTTATTTGTAATTTTGCCAACCGAATAACACATTTTTTAAATATAGAATTATGATGAACGCAAAAGTTGAAGAAGCTATCAATGCTCAAATTAATGCTGAATTCTGGTCAGCTTATCTTTATTTGTCTATGTCGGCTTATTGTCATAAAATAGATAAACCGGGTATGGCAAATTGGTTCTATGTGCAATTTAAAGAAGAACAAGATCATGCTCAAATATTCTTTAATTACATTATGTCTCGCGGTGGAAATGTAGTTTTAAAACCAATTGAAGAAGTTGAAACGGAATGGGTTTCTCCTCGTGAAGTGTTTGAAGCTACTCTTACTCATGAGAAAAAAGTAACCTCTTTAATACACAATCTCTACGACATTGCTACTCAAGAAAAAGATTTTGCAACACAAAGTATGCTTAAGTGGTTCATTGATGAGCAAGTTGAAGAAGAAGAAAATGCTCGTAATATTATTAACAGCCTTGCTGCTGTAGAGGGTAATAATTTTGGTCTTTATATGATTGATAAAGAACTTGGTGCTCGTACTTATACTCAAGCATCACCACTTCAATCATCTAAATAGTCGCTCCTTAATTTCTACCTTTGGACGCAACCAGGAGCATAGGCT
>JBJECF010000037.1:0-87506 GCA_051870785.1 Candidatus Aphodosoma sp. | reverse complement strand
TTGCCTTGCTCACGGCGGATGATGTTGTTGTCGCAGAGGAACTCCACAATCTTCTTCACCTCATTCTTGATGGTGAGGCGGGGTGTCTCCATGTTGTTAACCAACAGGGAGGTTACGTTGTCTATCGTGGCAGGGAAGACAAGCTTGTCCGTCTGGGAGATATTGCAGACCATGAAGAGGATGTTGACCACACGGATAGCCAACTTAGGGTCACGTTCGTAGGTGCGAGCCATTCGGATGGCATTATCTACTGCCTTCTGACCACGAGCCTGCAAGCCCTCCTCGAACATGTTGTTATACAATTCATCAAAGGAGATAAACTTGCCCAGTTCAGCGTCGGCATTGGTCTTTGCTGTAGAGTGGATGACCTTGATGATGCTTCGCTCGTTACCTTTCACCTCCTTGGCTACGTAGCCCAAGGCAAGGAAGGAGTTGAACACCTGCATGATGAGCTTGAACTGATAGGGCACAAAAGGGTAGTAGGCCACGAAATCCTCTTTACTGTCGTAACTGCTGTATGAGTTGGGCAACTTGAACTGAAGGTCGAAAGCCGCTTTCTGCTTGTTGTATAGTACCTCCAGGTCGGGCTTCACCTCCTCTTTCTTGTCGAGAATACGTTTCTGGGTTATGACCTCGGGCTGAGTGCCTTTGAGCGACACTTTCACCTCAAAGCGTCCCTTGATCTTTCCCTCTTTGTCTTTCTCCTCTGCAATATTGCAGTCGTCCATAATCTCGGAGAGGTCTTGCTGGGCAGTACAGGCCACCCACACCTTGTTCTCGCACGCCTCAGAGAGTTTGGTAATAATCTCCTGTAGGTTGAGGTAGCGGTCGCGCTCCTTGTTGATGAACTGGCTCACTTCATCGGCAAGAAGTATCAGACGGTAGTCGTCACCCTTGTCTTTGAGATAAGAAGCCAATTCCATAGCAAAGCGGTCGATGCTCAGTATGGTGTCGCGCTTGATGATACGCTCACGGATGCTATCTACAGAGAGTGTTGGAGCCAGTTCCTTAGCTATGTCGAGCACCCAGTCGAGTTCGTTGTCTATAAGGTCGGCTGCCATGCCTGGGTCGTTCCAGTCGCCACCTTCCTCGGCAATACGTTCCTTGAATGCTTCAAATACCCCTTTCTCCTGCAAGGGCTTTTCGAGGTTTTGCGCCAAGGTGATATTGAACTTGTTGAAGCCGCGCTTGCCGTTGAACTCATTCCAAAAGACATGGAGGAAGGCTTTCTTCTTGTCGGTAGAGTTGTCGTAGCTCGTTTCGAGGTTGAAGATGCAGGTATCAATGGTGGCACGCTTCAGCCAGTTGGCTATGGAGAGCAGCTGCTCATAGTCAAAACCGATGTTGTGCTTCTCGTCAAGTGGGTCGATGGACTTCACCGCATCGAGCAGACGCTGCATGGCGGCATCACGGGTGTGAGGCGTGATGCAGTAGTCGAGGTATTTCAGGAAGTGTGACTTACCCGATCCATAGTAACCGTCTATCCATATACCCACATGGTCGTAGGGACGGTTGTTCTTGATGGCATCCAGTATGCGGAAGAGACCGTTGATAATCTCGTCCGTAAACACATATTCCTGTATCTCCACTCGTTCGGTCTCCGGGTCGAACTTGGTAGCACTCACGGCAGGGTTGACTGCTCGGTTGATGGGCTTGCTGTATAATTCTCTTAGTTTCACGGCTGCTCTATTTTATTCATTGATTAATAGTGTAGCCCGATAGGTATGGTTGTCGGGCAACGTTCCGAACAAACGGAACGAGTTTTGGTCACGATGTCCGGGATAGAATACGATAATCTTGTATTTTCCCGTTTCATTGTAGTCCTCATACAAAGCAAGGAACTCGTTGACACGTAGATAAGGAAACATCGAACCTATGCCATAGAGGAAGACGTAGGGACGACGATATTGGTCCTTGATGGTGATATGGTCGAGGATGCGCTGATGGATATACTGCATGAACTCTGGCGAATGGGCGTTGCGTGTCAGCGTGTCCTGTGTGTTCTGTGACTTGGACGGGTCGGCCTGTTCCTTCTCCAACTGATATTTGAGCATGGAAGGATGACGCAGGAACTTCTTCTGGTCGAGAAAATTGCAGAACTCATCAAACAGATTAAGCGTAAGCACATCCACATAGTTGATGGGGCGAATGAGATTCGCCTTGAACTCCTGTATCTGCCTGCGTATGTCGTACTCCTTGTCTGCCGGGTACTGGTAGATGAAAAAGTTATAGAACAGGTCGCCATTCTCCGTATCTTGGAAACCGGGACTGTTCAGTTTGTCATCAAGTTCCTTTATCGTCATATCATCATCTGTTTTATACGGTCAATCTGATAGGGTTGTAAGAGACAGGCTTCAAGAAACCATGACTCACCTATCTTTATATAATAGTCCATGTTATTTGCCTCCACGCTGTGGAGTTCGCTGTCGTTGTCAAGCATACCGACCTTGCGAAGTATCGATAGATAGGTGCTTGCCACTTTGCGCATGGTGTTTTCACTCCATGAATCCACGAACTCATCCTTGGCAGCTATCTCGGAAAGCTCAATCATTAAATCTTCATGCGTTATTGATTTGGCAATACCATTCCATTTACGCATAGTTACTCGTATATGGAAGTCAAAGCAAATTTTATATGTTTTCAAAATAACGAATAATAATGCAATCTTCCGTTCGTTTTCTTCCATATCAATGTAGTCTTGCCAAAAACTTATTGGCATGGTATCAAAGCGTCGTGCTACTTCTGTTATAGTTCTTTGTCGTGATTTCTCTGAATTGATTTGGAGAATATGGTTGTTTATCATTTCCTCTTTCAATAGAGCGATACGGTTTTCTGATTGGAGCAGAGGTAACAATAAGTTGGTTTCTTCGAAAAGAAAACCTCCTCCTGTGATAGCTGCTGTATAAGGACTATTATTTTTGTTCTTTTTACTCATTCTATACAAATCTATTTGTGTTGGTATAATCTACTTGCATTTTGTCGTAAAAAGTAGATTTTTGTGCTTATTAGTAATTAATTCATTCTTGAATGACTTTTGTTTGTACACTTATTCGAAAATTTAATTTTGACAAAAATACTTTTATCCCCTCTCTCCCTCTTCTACTTCTTCCTTGCCACTACGGCGGTGCCGGTGGCTACTGCTATGAGCATGTTGTTGCCTCCGTTGCCTATCGTTTCGAAGTCGAGGTCGATGCCTACTATGGCGTTGGCGCCGAGTTGGGATGCCCGTTTTTCCATTTCGGAGATGGCTTTGGTGCGTGCCATTATCAACTCGTCTTCATAAGAGGTCGACCTACCTCCAAATACGTTGGTTAGGCTCGCTTTAAAATCTTTTATGAAATTTATGCCGGCGATTACTTCTCCGGATACTATACCTTTGTACTCTTCTATTACATAACCTTCGATGTTTGGTGTCGTTGTCTTTATCATAGTCGTATCTTTTTATATTATTAATTATTAATTTCACGATAATTTTATATCTGCAAATTTACAAATTTTTTCTTTATTCTATGGTGTATTATCGAAATATTTTTCTTTGTCTAAATGTTATTTTTACCCTTTTGGGTTATTGTGTGATATGTATTTTATATATATCTTTGGAGCTGATATTAAATCAGTCAATTTTATAGTGTCTCTTATCCGGGTTTCAAATAATTTTAGAATGCCTCTCGTTATTGTAAATGATGAAATTTTACCACTATTCTTTAGTTTTTCCGACGAACTTCATCATTGTATTGTGTTTGATAATAATTATCCGGACAATTATTCTTTTGATTTGATTTACGCTCTGTCGGTTAAGCAAGTTAAAGCTTACACTTCTATTTCTCACGATTTGCCCGGTGCACTTTTTTACTTTTTGAGATCGTATAATAATACATCGCAAAATTGCGTATATAATATGTCAAATCTCATAACTACTTGGATGCCTTTTTTACTAATCGATAAGTATTATAAGGATGATGTAAAATATAAAGATTATTTTATCGATAAGGCTAATCATTATGGTTTTTATTGGCATAAAGATGCTCACTGTTTTATGGATAATTATTATTCGAATCGCAATCAGTTTAAAACGATTACCGATTACGTTCCTCAGATAGAAGGCTTTCTCTGCCATACATCATATCAGGATGTTGAATTACGAAAACTATCCAATTCCGCTCAAACTACAGACTTTTTTGTCACTTCAGTTTTCCCGGCACATTATTCCGTGCTTGATTTGAGTAAGGAGAATGTCGATATCAGAATTACTTTTTCTAAACAAATTAAATAAGTGTTGTCTATCTATATAAACTGCCTTCATGCACTAAACCATGATGTAAAATATAAGTACGAAATTGTAAATCCTAATACACTCCTAGTGTCAATTCCTATGAATATTGTAAAATCCATCGGTTTTTATGGTTTGAAAATTAAAGCATACGACGTAAATGACGTTAACGGAAATAATTTGATTTTTGATTTTATTGTTAATTATTATCAACCTTAAATTAGGAGATTTGATTATGAGTAATAAAATAAAAACTATCGAATATAGTAGATTTTTGTCCGAAGAAGAATTAAGCGCTGTGCGAGGAGGTCGTGCATTTAATAAGTTGACTCCTTTCTCTTGTTCGTCTTTTGAGTTGTGTAGCTCTACTATGGTGTTTACCACTTGTACCGTGAATTATAATATAGCCTGTGCAATGTATAAAATTACTTGCGGTAATCCATCGCTCGCATCTTATATAAGTTGTACCGGCGAAAATTCTAAATCATCTCGCGGTGGTGGTTTTTCCAATATTTAAAAATCAATTGCTCTAATTATCAAAGTTACTGATGATATTATACATATCCTTTCTTCAAGTTTAGTATTGGATTCATATTCTTCTATTTTGAATAGAAATTTTTTGATTGTTGATCTATTAAATAATGAAATATTATATGTCTCTGAAAAATTTGTTGAGATGCTATGTTGTGATCAAAATGAGTTACTTTCAATTTCTTTAACTTCTGCATTCAATAGATTTCATATCTCTAATGAGTGCAGAAGGTTTAGAGAAATAGTTCAATTAATAAATAGGTTATTGGAAGCTAATAATTTATTTCTTTTGAAATATTCTTTTCTCTCTTTAGATATGAATGTGTTGCAAAAAAATGCTAAGACGATTTTGCTTAATCATAGATTTTTCCCTCTTTCATTTACTGAAGATAATTCTAAAATTAAGTATTTAATGATAGAAATGTCGATACCTACTTCTATTGTTCCCTTTGAAAACATTTTTATTTACGATAACCACGAAAAGGTACAATATAGATTGAATGATAGTAATTAGGATATAATACGCGTTAAAGATTTTACCGAGAGGGAGATACTTATTTTAAATATGCTTTGCAATGGCAAAACAATAAAAGAAATTGCAGATACCATTTTTTGTTCCGAAGAAACAATAAAAAAATTTGCTCTAATATCATCAAGAAAACTAATGCTAACAATATGATTGAGGCTGTTATTACCTCTATTCATCTTGGTATTATATGATTCCCGCACCTAAAAATTGCTTTTTAATTACTAAATGTTTTTATCAATATAATTTATGTGAAAATGAAAATTTCTCTATATACTTTTTTGTTTGATGATAATAATAAATATTATGTTTATAATAGTTTGACTAATGCTCTATTGGAGCTGCAAGATGATTTGTATTATAAACTTGTTGATGCAGAAAAGAATAATTCGGAAGTTGATTTATCGGGTGAAGAGCAAGATACTGTAGATTACCTGAAGTTTAATCGTATGATTATAGATAATGATACTGATGAATTTTTAATTTATAAATCAAATATCTTAGCGCAGAGAGCTGAAAAAGATTTTATGCATCTTACTTTGGCTCCTACTATGGAGTGCTGTTTTAAATGCCATTACTGTTTTGAAACAGTGAAAACGAAAGGTAAAATGTCTGCCGAAGTGATGGATAATATTATTAAACATATATCGAATTATAAAGATTTAAAAAGTCTTAAAATCACATGGTTCGGTGGTGAACCTCTCCTCGCGGTAAACGAAATGGAGCTTTTCTACTCTAAGATAGATCCTCTTTTAAGTTCTTTGAATTACTTTTCTAATATTATTACTACAGGCTATCATATCAACGAGCAAATTATAGAAGTACTTAAACAGATTAAGGTTACTTCTATGCAAATTACTCTTGATGGTAATAAAGAAAGTCATAATAAAATTAAATTTCTCGACGAGTGTGATGATTGCTTCTCTAAAGTGCTTGATAATATTGATTTGGCTACAAAGCTTTATCCCGAATTACATATCATAATAAGGGTAAATATTACTTTGGATAATTGTAAACAGTTCCCCGAGCTTTATTCTTATTTATTAGATAGATACCAAGGTACAAATGTAGCTGTAGCTCCTGCTTTTGTTTTAGATAGAAATGGTGGATGTTCTTCTTCTGTGAGCGATAATTCTGTTTCGAATTTATTCTCTCCAAAAGATTATGCTAAGTATATTTTGCAATTGGCAAAGAAAGGTATTGACTCAACATATATTAGGTACCCCGGCAAATTTTTTCAAGAGTGTGCAGTTCGAAATAATATAGCAATCTCTTTTGACGCAAAGGGTAATGCCTATAAATGCTGGGAAGTTATCGGAAATGAAAAATATTCTATCGGTAAAGTTAATAATGAGGGTTATTTGGAAAATGTTGATGTAACTAATCTTAATCGCCAATTGTTCGGCGCCGACCCGCTGTTTGATGAAAAATGCAGTAAATGCAAATATCTATCTCTATGCTGCGGCGGATGTCCTATTCAACGTATCCAAAATGAATTTGAAAATGGTAAAAATATTTGTTGTACCTATTATAAAAATCATATCAAAGAGTTTATGATTGAACATTTTCGTCGCAAAGCAAATTAGGACTAATGTATAACTAAAAAACAATCTTATGAACAAAATTAAAACTATAGAACCAAGATGTTTCTTGGCTAAAAATGAAATGAATGATGAAAATAGAAGCTTGTGTTGATAATATTTTTTACCATAACATAAATATTCTTTTAATACTATAAAAAAAGAGACTGTGTATTGATAAAATACATAGCCTCTTTATTTTTTGTAAAAAACTCGGATTATTTACGGAGACCAAGCTCTTTAACGATAGCGCGGTAACGCTCGATGTCGATTTGTTTGAGGTAATCAAGCATTCTACGACGTTTACCTACAAGCATTTTAAGTGCGCGCTCTGTGCTATAATCTTTATGATTTGACTTGAGGTGCTCAGTCAAATGGCTAATACGGTATGAAAACAATGCTATCTGAGCCTCTGGTGAGCCGGTATCAGTGTTAGACTTTCCGTATTTTCCAAAGATTTCTTTTTTCTTTTCTGCGTCTAAGTACATAATAATTAGTAGTTTAAAATAAAATTCATTTCGGTCCGAAAACCGGCACAAAGGTAAGCCTTTTATTTGAATTGACAAAATGTTTTTATTACTTTTTTATTTCACCGTCAAACTATATATGTTGAGACCGGATTTTTGCTCTTGTGCCACCAATACGCTATCGCCTTTTAAGTTCGCAAATTTATACACTCCGTGTTCGCTATGTGTATGTCCGCCTAATACAATGTCTATGTTGGCAGTGCTTTGCTCTATAAGCGATTTGTCTCTAATAGAATCCGGTGATTCGGAAGTGAATAAGCCAAGGTGGGATAGCGCTATTATCAGGTTGCATTTCTCTTTATTTCGGAGAATGTCAGCATATTTCTCGGCAGCTTTTATCGGGTCTTTGTAAGTCACTCCCGGTATGTTGAGTGGAGAAATGAGTCCGCTTGGATTAACGCATAATCCGAATATGCCTATTTTCCATCCCTCTTTTTCTACAATGGTATATGGCGATATTAAGCCTTCGAGTGGTGTGCCTTGTACTTCGTAATTACAGCATACTATTTTGTAATTCATCTCTTTGATGCGTGTGGCTAAAGTGTCGATGCCAAGGTCGAATTCGTGATTGCCCAATGTGGCTACATCATATCCCATAAGGTTATATGCTTCTACTTCTACACGTCCGTTATAGAAATTGAAATATGGTGATCCTTGAAACATATCGCCGGCATCCAATAATATGGTGTTCGGGTTTTCATTCCTCAATGAGTCGATTACTGCTGCTCTGGCTTCGAATCCTCCTCTGCCTTTTAACGGCTCTATTTGGCTGTGACTGTCGTTGGTAAATATAATTTGTAGTGGAGTGCGCTCTTGTTTACATCCTGTCATGAGCAGTGCCACTACTATAATGATTGATAATATATTGTGTTTCATATTGTATCTCTCCTATTATTTAGTTATTCTGCAGTCTTTTTTGCCTTTTATTTCTCTGCCGTTTGCAGTTTCTTTAGTAATGTAATTGAGCATAATATCTCTTATAGTTGTGCCCGGTTTTATTATTTCGGAATAGTTGGCAAGTGGAGTCATTTGGTCGTTGCCAAAAGAGAGATAATCGTTTGTTGTAATATAATATTCTTTTTCAGGGTCTACTTTGTCGCCTTGCAAGAGTAGATTATCCGCACTTCCTTTACCGTTGATATGCAATGTTATTCCGGATACTGCTTCTCCGCCTCGCATAGCGATGATGTCTGCTAATTCTATGATGTCGCTACCTTTTAGTTTCAGTATTACAAGGGTGTTTTCAAATGGTAATATGCTGAAAATATTGCCTATTATGATGTTTCCTTCGTATAGAGTAGCTCTGATGCCACCCATGTTTGTGACGCAAGCAGCCGTTGATGGCTCGGTTTTGCGGGCTTCTTCGAGCATGATGTCCGCAATGAGGTTCGATAGTTCACTCTCGGGCTGTTTTGGCTCCATTGTCTCCGGTGCAAAACCTATTACTTGATTCATCTTTTCGTCTAATTTACTTTTGTATCGGCAAATGAATTCGTGCATTTGAGTGTGCTGAATAGTGTCTGCAGCATAAATAGGTATAAGTTCGGTTTTAACATATTCAGGTTTGCTATAATTGTATTGTCGTGCATCTGTTAGATAGATGATTAGTGATACTACAAATAGCAAAACAAAAATGTAAATGCTTTTTTTAATCATAAGATGGGTTTTTTATAAATATTTAGAATTAAAAATTATTGGTGCTCGATTTGGTAGCCGAAGTTGCGGAGTTTGCGCTCCCTGTTTCTCCACTCTTTTTCTACTTTAACGTAAAGCTGTAAGAATACTTTTTTGTCGAAAAATTTCTCTATGTCGTGGCGGGCTTCGGTGCCTACTTTCCGTAATGCCGTGCCTCCTTTACCTATTAATATTCCTTTTTGAGATTCTCTTTCACAGAATATTATAGCACTGATGCGTATGATGTTGTCGTCTTCTTTAAAAGATTCTACTGCTACTTCTACGGCATAAGGCACCTCTTTATCATAATTAAGTAGTATTTTTTCTCGAATTATTTCGTTGACAAAAAAGCGTTCCGGGCGGTCGGTTAGAGCGTCTTTGTCGAAAAATGCCGGAGATTCCGGTAGTAAGTCTTTGATATGTTTGAAAAGGGGCTCGATATTGAATTTTTCTATTGCTGATACGGGGAATATTTCAGCGTGGGGTAACTCCGCGTGCCAAAAATCTACGAGTTCTTCCAATTTAGGTTGGTCGATAAGGTCTATTTTGTTGATTATAAGTATAGTTTTTACGTCTTTCATCGCCTTTACTTTCTCCATAAAGAAGGCGTTTTTCTCGGCACTGTCGAGTACGTCGGTCACATAGAGCAGTATATCGGCATCTGTTAATGCAGATTCCGAAAAATTCAGCATACTCTCTTGTAACTTGTAATTTGGTTTTAGAACTCCGGGCGTGTCGGAGTAAACTATTTGGAAGTCTTCTCCGTTTACTATGCCCATAATTCTATGGCGAGTTGTTTGGGCTTTAGAAGTAATAATGGAAATTCTTTCGCCTACGAGGGCGTTCATCAGTGTGGACTTACCTACATTCGGGTTGCCCACAATATTTACAAAACCTGCTTTATGCATATAATAGATAATCCGTCGTTTTTATGTCTACGGCAACGTGCAATAGACTACGATTTCGGCTTTGCAAAGGTACGATTTTTTTTACAATGGTCAAATTCATCATATATTGTTGAAATACAATGAATTTGACCATTTGTATATTGTTTAAGAAAGGTTTAATTCGTTTTTATTGCCACGGCTATTTTAATTGTCCTAATGCTGCCGGTAATACGGCTAAACCATAAATTTCCGTTGTTCCTAATTGGAAGTTATCAATGTATACTACGCCATTTTTTAATATCATACTTCTGTTCCCGTTATTCACGTCTTTTATTGCGATATAAGTATCTCCTTTACTTATGCACATATCTATGAATCTACAGTTATATCTTTGATAATATAATTTGTCGTTTTTGTATATGTAAGTGCTTCTTTGTGCTCCGGTACCATTGTCTTCTTCGCAACACACATAAATGTCATCATCATATTTTATCATGTCTAATGCATACATGTTATAATCGTACTTACTGTGAAATAATTTTATTGTATCTCCGTAGATGTTTATTAATTCACCTTTTGTATTATATGTTGCAGGAACACGTCGAAGAATAATGTCTTGGTATGGATCTTCATATAAATAATAATTAAGTAATGTTACATCATTCCTTTTGTTTATACAAAATCCGACAGCCGGTGTTGTTGTATTTAGAGTGTCATTTGCATGCATAATTATTTTTCCGTCTTTCCAAATACATGGTAATTTCCCATTTACACACCACTCAAATCCAAAACAATAAACATTTCCATATGCTCTTATAATGCCTTGAGGTTGACTGAATAATGGCATAGAAGAGTAGGTAATCATTTCTAAATCCAAATTATAATATTGTTTATCTTCCCAATATTGTGGAATATAACTATAAACATTGAATTCGTCAGGAATCTCAGAATATAATCTTACAATGTCGTTGTATACATCTACAAAAAATTTGTCTTTCCGAAATATTCCATTTAAATAGTCATACATAATGTCTGTATTTTTCCAAAGAACTATCGGATTTTTTTCACCAGTATTATACCAACTAAGAGTGTATACATTGTTATTGCTAATATAAACGTCTATTATACTATTCTCAGGGTCTTTTAAATAGTGTCTTTGCCCTCCGTCTATAAAACCGTAAAATCCTCCATATGTATCTTTACCCCAATACATTACAGTGCCTTCATTAGTATGTTCGTATGCCGGATTACCTGTGATATAATCTTCTTGTTCTTCGTTATTATTTTCTCCTCCTTCGTTGTTATTGTTGTTAAATGGATCATCACAACAGCACAATAATACTAATGATACTATTATTACACTTAAAAATGATTTCATTTTCATAACGGTTAACTTTATTTTGTTAATACTATTTTATTTGATTTTACTAAAGTGTTTTTATAAAAATATCCTATGATGTATATGCCCTTTTGTAAATCATAAAAATTTATTTCTTCGTTTGAATTATAATGTTTTAAAATACTACCGGTCATATCATAAATTTTGATGTATTAGAGAATAGCAATCATTCTCACATGTGTTATTGGCTATTGTATTATTCATTATTTCTACATAACTAAATATATTTGAAATTATAGCGTCGGACAATACACTTATTTGATTTTTATGTATGTAATTGTTTGCTACTATATTATTGATTAAAAGAGTATATCCGTTATATCTATCTGTTGGTTTGCCACTATTTTCCAAGTATATAATTGGCGCACCATCATTTTCTTTTATAGTAAGATTTGATAAAATAGGATTGTTTTGTACAACTCTAATTGCAGCACCTTGTCCTCTTCCTTTTCTTAGTGTAAATCCATCAATTACAATACCCCTTGTATAATGAAGAGAATCTGGATTAACTCCTTCTATCCAAATACAATTGTAATTATTTTGTCCATTTATAATGGACTCATTGTATTTCCAATTTGTTCTTTCTTCTAATGAAGTTTCATTACCACTAAATCCGCCATAGATATGTATTAAATTTTTATGACTTTGATAATAATATTTGATGTTGTTTATGATTGTGTCAATTTTTTCTCCATGCCATAGTAAAATAGGAGAATAAGTTCCGTATCTAACAAAAATAGTATCTCCGGGATTTGGATGTATCGGACCTTGTGTATCCCATTTTTGAGAAGGATTAATGGTTGGGTCTTGCAATAAATCCGGAAAATCTGCAGCTGCATTCCCCCAAGATGATCCATCTTTGGTTCCGGAACCACCTTCTGAAATGTACCAAATAGTGGAGTAACTATTAGAGAAACAAATAATTAGAATTAGTATAAGTGTGACTATTCTTTTCATAACATTTTGTTTTTTAATGGGTTAGTATTTTTATTTATAAATCGCATTATGGTTGATGTATGCATTACAAAGATATATAAATATTTAGAAATTCCTATTGTTTTTCAGATAAATTTCATTCCTTCTTTTGCTTGTCCTCTGTTATTGTAATAGAATAATAATTTTACTCTGTTTATGTTGTTAAAAAATTTTTGTACCTTTGCAATGAAAAATTTAATGTTTAACAAAGGGTTACTTTTCCGCTTCATGCATTATGCTGTGGTCACGGGGTAGTCTGAGAAGGTGAGTGTGTAACCCGATTTTTTTATGAATAATGAGTAATTTAGTAGCTATTGTAGGTCGCCCTAATGTGGGCAAGTCCACTCTTTTTAATCGTTTTACTAAAAGTCGCCGTGCCATTGTTAATGAGGAGGCGGGTACTACTCGTGACCGTCAATACGGTCTTTGTGAATGGTGTGGAAAAGATTTTTCTATCGTTGATACCGGAGGTTGGGTGGTTAACTCCGATGATATTTTTGAGGAAGAGATAAATCGCCAAGTTGCTATCGCTATCGAAGAGGCTGATGTGATTTTATTCGTCGTTGATGTGCTCAGTGGCATTACTGATTTGGACCTTCATGTGGCTAAAATCCTTCGCGCTTCCAAGAAGAATATTGTGTTAGTAGCCAATAAAGTCGATACGTTTGACCTTCAATACCAAGCTGCCGAGTTCTATTCGTTAGGCCTTGGCGATCCGTTTATTTTCTCTGCTGTTAATGGTCTTGGTTCAGGTGAGTTACTCGACCATCTCGTTTCTTTCTTGCCGGATAATGATTCTATTCTTGAGGAAAATCTTCCTCGCTTTGCTGTTGTCGGTCGTCCTAATGCCGGTAAATCTTCTATTATTAATGCCTTTATCGGTGAAGACCGTCATATCGTTACCGATATCGCAGGCACTACACGCGATTCTATTTACGCACGTTATAACAAATTCGGTATGGATTTCTATCTCGTAGATACTGCCGGTATCCGTAAAAAAGCTAAAGTTAACGAGGATATAGAGTATTATTCCGTTATCCGTGCTATCCGTGCTATAGAAAATTCTGATGTCTGTATATTGATGATTGATGCTACTCGTGGTATCGAAAGTCAGGACCTTAATATTTTCTCTTTAATACAAAAAAATAGAAAAGGTCTTGTGGTGTGCGTCAATAAATGGGACCTTGTAGAGAGTAAAACTTCAAAGGATATCAAGCGTTATGAAACCGCTATTCGTGAGCGCCTGGCTCCGTTTACCGATTTCCCTATTATTTTTACTTCCGCTATTTCTAAACAACGTATCTATAAGGTTGTAGAAACTGCTATGGAGGTGTATCAAAATAAAAAACGTAAAATATCTACAGCTAAACTTAATGAATTTTTCTTGCCTCTTATCGAGAATTATCCTCCTCCTGCTTATAAGGGTAAGTACATAAAAATCAAATATGTATCGCAACTACCTGATACCCAAGTGCCTACTTTTGTTTTCTTCGCAAATTTACCTCAATATATAAAGCAACCTTATATGCGCTTTTTAGAGAATAAATTACGAGAAAATTGGGAGTTTACGGGTACTCCTATTTTGCTATTCCCGCGCCAAAAATAGTGTTGCTACCTTTTGTGGAATGAAAAAGCGAGTCTTTTGAAAATAATCACTTTGTGGTTTTAAACATTTTTTTGCTTTGGAAAGGGAGTAAGACTTTGGTCTGTGCTTTATGAAATAATCTTTAAATTATATATCATTATGGTTTCTTTTATAGTATCAATAATACTGCTTATATTAGGCTATGTTTTTTACGGCCGTTTCGTGGCTAAAGTTTTTGGAGTTGATTCGAGCCGTGTTACTCCGGCAATAGCTTCTGCTAACGGAGTAGATTATGTGCCTATGCCGGCGTGGAAAGTTTTTCTTATTCAGTTTTTGAATATCGCCGGGTTAGGTCCTATTTTTGGTGCTATAATGGGAGCTATGTATGGTCCCGCCGCTTTTTTGTGGATAGTGTTCGGCTCTATCTTTGGCGGTGCCGTTCACGATTATCTCTCCGGAATGCTCTCCCTTCGCCGTAATGGGGCTTCTTTGCCGGAAATAATAGGTGAGGAACTCGGTAATGTTGTAAAACAATTTATGCGAGTTTTTGCCTTGATACTTATGTCGCTTGTGGGTGCCGTTTTTGTAAGCGGACCTGCCGGAATACTTCATGGCATGTTTACTTCTATCTCGGCAACTACTTGGATTATTATTATTTTCGCTTATTATGTTCTTGCAACGTTATTACCTATCGATAAGTTGATAGGTAAGATTTATCCTATTTTCGGTCTTGCACTTCTCTTTATGGCAGTGGGTATTCTTGGGGCACTTTTTGTAAATAATGCTCCAATACCTGAAATTACTGATGGTCTTGCCAGTCAACATCCAAAGGGTTATCCTATTTTTCCAATGCTTTTTGTTTCTATTGCTTGCGGTGCCGTTTCCGGATTCCATGCTACTCAATCGCCTATGATGGCGCGGTGCCTTAAAAACGAGAAGTGGGGTAGACCTTGTTTTTATGGAGCCATGATTGCTGAGGGTATAGTAGCCCTTGTTTGGGCTGCTGCTGCTTCTTCTTTCTTCGGCTCTATTGGCGGTTTGCAAGAATTTGTTGCTTCTCTTCCTTCTAATGCAAATGCAGCAGCCGAGGTTGTTGACCTTATCTCCCGTACTTGGCTCGGCAAAGTGGGCGGTTTACTTGCCGTACTTGGTGTCGTTGCCGCACCGATTACTTCCGGTGATACTGCATTCCGTTCCGCCCGCCTTATCGCTGCCGACTTCCTGAAAATTGACCAATCTTCTATCGCTAAACGTTTGTTGGTGTCTGTTCCTATTTTTGTCATCGCTTTCCTTATTTTGCAAATTAATTTTGATATCATTTGGCGTTATTTTGCTTGGTCAAATCAAACTTTGTCAGTGTTTACGTTCTGGGCTCTTACCGTTTATCTGTTTAAAGATAACAAATGTTATTGGATTACGCTTATCCCGGCTCTGTTTATGACTGCTGTTTGCTCTTCTTATATTCTTGTTGCCCCAAATCCTGAAGGTTTCGGCTTGCCGGCTGTGTATGGTTACTTTTTTTCTACAATTGTATGCGCTTTATTCTGCTTCCTTTTCGCTCGTTTCGCCCGTAATTGGAAGAAAAACTATCCTTTGATTAAGACAAAAATATAAATTTAGGTATTTTTTTATCGTTGAAATAATTGTGGATCGGAGCGTTTATGATTTTGCTAAGGATATTATTCTGAATACCGACACAACCCTCTTTATTACAGGGCGAGCCGGTACCGGTAAAACTACGCTCCTAAGATATGTGGCGGAAACGTCTAAAAAAAATATTGCCGTCGTGGCTCCTACCGGTATTGCGGCTATTAATGCCGGTGGTGTTACTATCCACTCTTTTTTCAAACTCCCTTTTACTCCTTTTATTCCGTCGGTCTTGGAGGCTAAAAAGCTTATTGCCGGGCAGAAGATGAGGATGGAATTTCAAACGGTAATACGTAACGTTGATATGATTATTATCGATGAGGTTTCTATGCTCCGTGCCGATTTGCTTGATGCTATCGATGTGGTACTCAGGCATTATCGTAATTCTCGATCACCTTTTGGTGGTGTGCAGATGGTATTCTTCGGCGATTTGTATCAATTGCCTCCCGTTTGCGTGAATGAAGAGTGGGTTATCCTCAAAGATTATTATGGCACTCCTTTCTTTTTCAGTGCTAAAGTATTTGATAATATAGAGGTTGTCTGCCTCGAACTCGATATAATTTTCCGTCAGAATGATGCCGATTTTGTGAAAATATTAAATCAGGTGCGTGATAATAATATCACTAAAGAGAATATCGATTTGCTTAATTCTCGTTATATACCTGATTTCGATTTGGAACGAAATTCCGATTATGTTGTACTTACTACTCATAATGCTGTTTCTGACGATATTAATGAGTCGCGCCTTATTGATATCAACTCCAAAGCTGTAGTTTTTGATGCCGTAATACAAGGCGATTTCCCCGAATATCTTTTCCCCGTTGAGAGGCAAGTAGTGCTTAAAGTAGGAGCGCGTGTTATGTTTACTGCTAACGATCACCTTAATGCTCCTCGACTGTTTTATAATGGTAAGATGGGAACGGTATGCGATTTGAAAGATAATCAGGTGTACGTTATTTGTGATGGAGAGGATGAGCCTATTTTAGTTCCTCTCGAAGTTTGGGAGAATAATTCTTTTGTCTATGACAAAAAAGAAAATTCTGTTGAAGTGAAAGTTATAGGCACCTTTATGCAGTTGCCCTTACGCCTTGCCTGGGCTATTACTATTCACAAAAGTCAGGGACTTACGTTTAATAAAGTGGCTATTGATGCCGTTAACAGCTTTACTTCCGGTCAGGTATATGTTGCACTTTCTCGCTGTACATCTCTCAATGGAATCGTCCTCCTGTCGCCTATTAGCTATAATTCCATTATGGTGGATTCTCGTATACAGCGTTTCTCAAAGAATAATTACAAGAATGAAATTTTGCCGGAATTGATTAAAGTCAAAAAGCGTAATACGTTGTGTAATATGCTTGTAAAGCTCTTTTCTTTTAACTCTTTGGAGGCGGTGACTAAAGATTTGCAAAATTATGTTTTGCTTTATCGTGCAGATTTTTCTGATCGAACGCCGGAAGTCATCGACAATTTGATGAGTAGAGTAGTGGAGGTAACCGATGTCGGTAGCCGTTTTGCCATTCAGCTTAAGAAAATTTCCGACTCCGATAACCATTCTTTGTTGGTTACTAGAGTCAATGATGCAAAGGTCTATTTCGTGCAAAAGTTGGCAGAGATGGAAAAAGCCATTGATGTTACCGATGTCACTACGAAAAAGAAGGATAGAGCCAATAAGTTTTCAAAATATTTAAATGAGGTAAATCGATATCTTCAAGAAGCACTTTTCTTCCTTAGAAATATGGACGACGAGGTTTCGGTAGAACATTTTTTTGTGTTGCGTCATCAATTTACTGTCGATAAAGTTGATTATAAAGTCTACGTAGAGGAAAAAGAAGATGCTCCGGCAGAACCGGAAGATTCAGAAAATACCATGCTTATATACAGTGAGTTAATTGCTTGGAGAAATGCTCTGGCTCAGGAGTTGGGTATACCGGTGTATTTGATTTTTAAAAAAGAAACATTGCTGGAAATGGCACGCCGTATCCCTGATTCGGTAGATATGTTGCTTAAAATCAAAGGAGTAGGTAAGGTCAAAGCAAAAAAATACGGCGAGGAATGCATCAATATTATTCAAACATTTAACAATACATTGATTTGATTGAAAAAAATATATTAACTTTGTATTTTACAAGATTTTAATTTTACCAATTGAAAAATATCGTGTTTTAAAGATGAAAAAAGACGTTAAGATAGCACTTATTATTAAGGATATCAATGAATTGCAGATATTAACCAAAGGACTCGATGAGATGAATGACATCCCGGCTCAGTACCTTGATTTGGCAATAGTAAAGTCTCGTTCTTTGCTCGAAAATCTGCAACAATTGGAAAATATATTACATAATGAAACCTCTGCAGATATTGAGTTGGAAGAAAAAAGATTAGCTGCAGAGAGAGAAGCCGCCGATCGTGCCGAGCGTGAACGCCTTGAAGCAGAACGTATAGAACGAGAGCGTATTGAAGCTGAACGTATAGAACGAGAACGCCTTGAAGCAGAACGCCGTGCCGAAGAAGCTCGTAAAGCAGAGGAAGCCCGCTTAGCAGAAGAGAAACGTCGTGCCGAAGAAGAGGCAAAAAGAGCAGAGGAGGCAAGAAAAGCCGAAGAAGCCCGTAAAGCTGCTGAAGAAGAGGCCCGTCGCTTGGAGGAACAACACCGTGCCGAGGCGGAGCGTGTTGAGCGTGAACGTATAGAGCGAGAACGCTTTGAAGCAGAACGCCGTGCCGAGGAAGCTCGTAAAGCCGAAGAAGCCCGCTTAGCAGAAGAGAAACGTCGTGCCGAAGAAGAGGCAAAAAGAGTAGAAGAGGCAAAAAGAGTAGAAGAGGCAAAAAGAGCCGAGGAAGCCCGTAAAGCCGCCGAAGAAGAGGCTCGTCAAAATCATATTAAAATCGACGAGGAGAAGAGTATAGTAGAGGAGCAACCTCAAGTTACTACGGTCGCCGACTCAATACATACTCAAGAGTCGGTAAAAGACGTTATCGCACGCGAAACAGATTCAAATACAATAGCTAATTCTATTGGTAATAAGAAGATTACCGACTTGAAAAGTGCTATTACTATCGCTGATAGATTCTTGTTTCAAAGGGAACTTTTCGGGGGCGACGGTGAATTGCTGAATAAAACTATTTCTAAATTAAATGCAATGAATTCACTCGAAGAGGCTCATGAATATATTCAGAGTCATTTTGATTGGAGTAGCGATCGCCCTTCCGTAGTGAATTTTATGAAAATACTGGAACGTAGATTCTGAGAATTCATATTATAATGATGTTGCATTTAATTATGTGTTGATATGATAGAGCAGTACGAATCTTTACAACCTAAGCTTTACGTTGTGCCAACTCCGGTAGGTAATCTGGAGGATATCACTTTGCGTGCTTTGAGAATACTTAAGTCGGTTTCTCTTGTGCTCGCCGAAGATACTCGTACTTCCGCCGTCCTTTTTAAACATTACGATATTCATACACCTTTATCTGCTTTTCACAAATTCAACGAGCATAAAACGGCAGAATTATATGCTCGTAAAATTCTTGCCGGAGAGGCTGTTGCTCTTGTAAGTGATGCCGGTACCCCTTCTATTTCCGACCCCGGTTATTTGCTTGTACATCAGTGTATAGAGATGGGTGTCGAGGTGGAGTGCCTGCCCGGTGCTACTGCTTTCGTACCTGCCCTTGTGGATTCCGGTTTGCCGGCTCATAGCTTTTGTTTCGAAGGTTTCCTCCCTGTGAAAAAGGGTAGACAGACCAAACTCAATTCTCTTGTTAATGAAAAACGTACGATGATTTTTTATGAGTCACCTCATCGGTTGCAGAAAACTCTTGCCGATTTTATTACCGTTTTCGGCGAAAATCGTGCCACTTCCGTATCTCGTGAAATATCAAAAAAATTTGAACAAACAATTCGCGGATCACTATCCGAAATTGTAGATTTCTTTAACGACAATACCCCTAAAGGAGAATTCGTTATAGTTATATCAGGCGTCGATGACCATTCCGAGCAGAATGATGAGCAAGATGATAAAACCGACGAAACTATACTGCCAAAGTCAAAAAACAAGTACAAAAATATCGATGCGGATGCCCTCCCTAAACATGAGAGTAAGTATCGAAATAAATATAAATTTTAATTATTATTTGAGCAATTATTTTATAACAAAAATTCATTATTATGAAAAAAACAGCGTTGTTATCTTTAATCGTTATTGCCGCTTTCGCACTTTGCTTTAATTCTTGTGGTGAGAGTACTGCGGAAAAATCTCTTCAACAAGAGAACGATTCTCTTCGTAATGTAATTGTAAATATGGAGCAGAGTGTTGATTCTTATTTTAAAGAATTGAACGATATTGCGGATAATATCGATAGAATGAAAAGTATTGAGGGATACCTCGATCATCAATCAAATATCGATGGTATCTCTACCGACCCTACTCAACGTATCCAAGATAATTTGGATGTGCTGAATAAATTGATGCAGGAGAATAACGAAAAAATTAAATCCCTAAACAAGAAATTGCAAAATAGTGGATTGAAAATTTCCAGTCTCCAAAAGCAAATTACTAAGTTAACCGCTGATAATGAGGCTCTTGCTTCTGAAATGGTTCAGGTGAGAAAACGCCTCGAAGAGCAAAATCTCATTATTGCCAGTCAGTCTGATTCTATCAGTGCAATCTCTAACCAAAATGAGGCATTGATAGCACAAAATGAAGAAACTACTTCAAAGTTAAACCAAACTACCGAAGAGCTTAATGTGGCTTATTATGTTTGGGGTACATCGAAAGAACTTAAGGCTAAGGGTATTGTGCCTAAGGGAATTGGTGGAGCTCGTAAAGTACTAACCGAAGATTTCAACCAAGATCATTTTATTAAAATTGATATTCGCGAGGTGAATCAAATTAATACCTACGCAAAAAGAGCCAAGGTGCTTACTACACACCCGGCTAATTCTTATGTGCTCGAAAAAGTTGACGGTACTTATACTATCCGTATTACTGATTATAAAACTTTTTGGAGTATCTCTAAATATCTCGTAATAGAGACTGATTGATATTAAAGTTAAACATTTTTTGGGGTGACGGTCTGCGTGCCGTTTCCCCTTTTTTTTGTTGATATCACTTAAATACTTGTATATATAATGTATAAAGTAATCTTCTTTGATTTGGACGACACTCTTTGGGATTTTCAAGCAAATGCTAAAGTGGCAATGAAGCAATTGTTCGATAACTCAAAACTTAATGACCTTTTTCCTGCTTTCGAATTTTTTTACGATAAATACCAAGTGGTAAATCACGAGTTGTGGAGATGTTATAGCAATGGCTCCGTTTCTAAAGAAAAATTGATGGTCGACAGATTTCTTATTCCACTTACCGAGGCAGGGTGTAATGATGTCGATCTCGCTTGTAGTCTCGGAGATGAATATCTTAATTTACTCGCTCTACAGTCTATACTCGTCGATAATGCCTTGCAAATGCTGACTTTTTTAAAACCATATTATCGCCTTGCCGTGGTTTCGAACGGTTTTAAAGAAGTGCAATACAATAAATTAAAGCGCTCTAATATTATCTCTTTTTTCGAAGAAATTATTTTAAGTGATGAAATAGGGTATAATAAACCCGATCCGAACTTCTTCTCCATTGCACTCAAGCGAATGAATGTCGATAACAGCGAGGCTGTTGTTGTCGGAGATAACTATGATACGGATATCGTCGGTGCTTTTAATGCAAATATAGATTCAGTGTTTTTTAATAGATACTACGAAGATTGTATTTTGTATCCGAAAGCAACTCATGTTATATCGAATTTGACAGAATTAAAGCGAATTTTTCCAATAGGATAAATCTATAATAATTAAATATTTTGATGTTGTACAACATATTTTACAGTATGAATTCTTTCTTATTATGTGTGTAAAATTGTTAAATTGTTTGTATGATAAATATGTAAAGTGTTGTAAATTATTAATGTAAAGTAAATTAGTTTGTAAAGCAATTCTCGAAAAAATAACTATGTCGGATATGAGTTATTTCTGAATTTTTTTTGTATTACAAAATGATTTCAAAATTATTTGTGAGCATCAAAAATAATTTGTAACTTTGCTATTCGAAAAATACCGTACTGACAATACATCTTATGTGAGGGTGAAGTTCGTGAGATTTTTCTTCGGGAATAGTACTTCCCAATGGTTTGAAATATAATACCAATAATAATAAATCACTAAAAAGTAAAAGTATTCTATGAGAAAATTTATTCTTTTGTTCTCTGCACTTGTGCTTTCTCTTAGCACTATGTTGGCACAGGATAAAACAATCTCCGGTACTGTAGTCGATGAAAACGGCGAAGCGGTGATTGGTGCTACTATCCGTGTAAAAGGTGCTGAAGGTGTTGGTACTGTTACTGATATCGACGGTAACTTTACTATTAAACTCCCTGCAGGAAAAGAACATCTTCTTATTACCTATGTAGGTTACGCCGATGCGGATGTAAAAGCTACTCCGGGTATGAAAGTTCAGCTTAAACCTGATACCGAAATGCTTGATGAGGTAATGGTTATTGCTTACTCTTCTACAACCAAAAAAGGTTACGCCGGTTCTGCCGAAGTTATGAAAGGTGAAACTATCGAGAAAAAATCTCCTACCGAAGTTTCTAAAGCTCTCGCAGGTGAAATCGCCGGTGTTCAAGTTGTTAACTCTTCCGGTCAACCGGGTTCTAACGCTACTGTGCGTATCCGTGGTATCGGTTCTGTAAACTCTTCTACAGCCCCTCTTTATGTAGTGGATGGTATCCCTTACGATGGCGACATCTCTGCTATCGACCCTTCCGATATCGCTTCTACTACCGTACTTAAAGACGCTACATCTACTTCTTTGTATGGTGCCCGTGGTGCTAATGGTGTTATTCTTATCACTACAAAACAAGGTACTTCCGGTGAAACCGGTAAAATCGATGTAGACGTTAAATATGGTGGTAACATGCGTCTTATCCCTATGTACGAAACTATTAGTGATCCTCAACAATTCGTTGAACTCGTTTGGTTAGGTATCAAAACTCAAACAGGTAAAACAAATATCGCAAATAACTCTTTGTTTAACTTGGCTGCCGGCGGTCTCCCTGCTTATTATAACCGTTGGGATGCTCCGGGTAATACCCTTATCGACCCTGAAACAGGTAAATTCTACCCTGATATCAAACTTAAACAAGGCTTTATCGATGACCCAGAACCAACTTGGAAAAGTCAACTCTTCCGCAATGGTCAAAAATTAGACGCTACCGTTAAAATCCACGGTGGTTCTGATAAAACCACTTACTATACTTCTTTCGGTTATTTGAAAGACGAAGGTTATTATATCGGTTCTGACTATCAACGTGTTTCCGTTCGTTCTAACATCTCTCACCAAGCTAAAAAATGGTTGAAAGGTAACTTGAATATGTCTTATTCTTATTCTACTTACAACAACCCTGGTCAAGGTTCTAACATGAACAACGGTTTTGCTTACGTTAACGAGTGTCCGGCTATCTACCCTGTTTTCCAACGCGATGAAAATGGTAATCGTGTTAAAGACCCTAAATTTGCAGATAAATATGCTTACGACTATGGTGACTATGATGTAAACGGTAACTCTATCGGTCGTCTATATGGTCAAGGTATCAACCCTGCCGGTGCGCTTCAATACGATAAACAAAATACTATCCAACACCAATTCGTTGGTAACGGTATGCTCGAAGTTTCTATCTATAAAGGTCTTAAATTTACTACTAACTTCGGCGCTCAATATATTGGTTCTATCGGTTCTCAACTTACCAATAACTACTATGGTGATGCCGCTAATATCGGTCGTATCTACAAAACAAACAGCAATGCTCTTGTTTTGACTTGGAACCAATTGTTACAATACGCACTTCCTTCAGGCTCAGATCATAGCTTCGACGCTTTCTTAGCTCACGAAATTTATTATGTAAATAGCCAAGCTACTTCTGCCGGTAAAAATATGATCGTCCGTCCTGACGGTCTCGAACTTGGTAATGCCGTTGAAATGTCTTATATCGAGTCTAACCAATCTACTCAAACCCTTGACTCTTACTTCGCACAAGCTCGTTATAACTATAAAGAGAAATACTTCGTTCATGGTACTCTCCGTGGTGATGGTTCTTCTCGCTTTGCAAAAGGTAATCGTTGGGGTCTCTTCGGTTCTATCGGTTTGGCTTGGATGATTTCTAACGAAGATTTCATGCAAAATGTTAAACTCCTTAAAGATTTTAAATTACGTGCATCTTGGGGTGTTCTTGGTAACCAAGAAATCGGTACATTCCTCTATACTAACCAATATGGTATCGAAAACGTAGGCGGTTATCCTGGTTATGTACTCTCTTATATTGGTAACCCAGAACTTACTTGGGAACGTTCTCACATAGCTAACGTCGGTATCGACTTCA
Organism: Candidatus Aphodosoma sp.; assembly: GCA_051870785.1. Classification (GTDB taxonomy): domain Bacteria; phylum Bacteroidota; class Bacteroidia; order Bacteroidales; family Paludibacteraceae; genus Aphodosoma. Next base: position 63,484 of record JBJECF010000037.1, on the reverse strand, counting down.
GCCTCGGTAAATATTTAACTGCAAGTTTGGAATACTTCTATAAATATACCGATAACATGCTCTTCCCTCGTTACGTAGCTCCTTCTCTTGGATATTCTTACTACTATGTAAACGAAGGTGCTCTTGCTAACCAAGGTGTTGAATTCCAATTCAATATCCACGCCGTTAATACTAATAATCTTAAATTGGATATCCGCTTGAACGGTGCTTGGTACGACAATAAAGTGATGAAGATGCCTACCGATAATTCCGGTGAAGAGTATATCATGAATGCCGGTCTTTCTCTCGGTCACTCTCCATACGACTACTATACTGTTGAATACGCTGGCGTAAACCCTGACAACGGTAAAGCTCAATACTATTGGTACTACGACCCTAACAAACTCGAAGGCGGTGAACCTGATTTGTATAAGAACTATATCTCTTCAGTTTATCAATATATCGCTACAGAGTATAAAAATGACCCTCGTATTAACGAATACCTCAAAAACCCAGAGTTGCTCTTGAAGAAAGAAATTACCGATAACTATAACTATGCTTCTGCTACTTATGTAGGTAAATCTTCTATCCCTGCACTCCAAGGTGGTTTTGGTATCGACTTCTCATTCTATGGTTTCGACCTTTCTGCTTCTTTCCAATATAGCTTGGGCGGTTGGGGTTACGACTCAGCTTATGCTTCTTTGATGCATAGCGACCGCGGTGGTTCTCAAAACTGGCACGTTGATATCCTTAACTGCTGGAAAGAAGAAGGTGATATAACAGACGTTCCTCGTCTGTCTAATGGTAACGACTTGTATGCTAACTCCGCTTCTACTCGTTTCCTTATCTCTTCAAGTTATTTGAATTTGTCTAATGTTCGTCTCGGTTACTCATTCCCAAAGAAATGGATGGAGAAAATCAAATTCAATTCTCTTAGCGTTTGGGTATCAGGTGATAACCTCTTCTGCTTGTCAGCTCGTAAAGGTTACATCCCAATGGCTTCATTTACTGGTGGCTCAAGCACCTATTCTTACTCACCACTCTCTACTATTATGGGAGGTATTAAATTCTCATTCTAATAATCAAGTAATTTTGATATAAAAGTATGAAATCATTAAAAATATTTTCTTTTGCCGTAGCCGTTGTGGTAATGTTGAGTAGCTGTTCTGCCAGCTGGTTGGATACTCAAACTAATGGCTCTACTTTGACTCAAGATCAATTCGATGCGCTTACCAATCCTACCGAGGGCCTCGTTAATGGTCTTTACTCTCTTCTCTATGTTAGCAATGGAGATCACCACTCTTTCGGCCAAAAATCTATCGATATGGCTACAGACCTCCTCTCTAGTGATATGGCTATGACTCTTAATGCTTACGGCTGGTTTACAGATGCTGCTACTCGTACTTGCTCTACTGCCTCTTCAAGCCGTAACTCTTATATCTGGTCTTATTACTATACAATAATCATGAACGCTAATACCGCTATCCGTAAAATGGCTCCTCGTCAAAACGAATTTACAGATGATGAATTAGCCGTTTACGCTCAGGCTCTTACTCTTCGTGCTTATTGCTATTATAACCTTGCTACTCTTTATAACCCTGGTTTGATGAACGAAACTCCTGATATCTTCGTGGGTGGTACAGGTCTCGGTTATAGCTCAATTCCTATCTATACCGAAAACGATACTACCGAAGCTGGTCTTATCAAAGAGCAATACGTTTCTTCTGTTGGTGAAGCTTACGAATTCGCTATCAACGACCTTAGAACCGCTATCGCTTTCTTCGATTCTGTTGATTTCGTTCGTATGAATAAACTTATCGTTGACGCCGATGTAGCACGCGGTCTATTGGCTTATTGCTATCTCGAAGATCAACAATACGATAAAGCTTATCAAACTGCTAAAGAATTAATCGACAGCCGTCACTTTTCTATCATCCCTTACGACAATGTCCTTACTACAGGTTTCGTTTCTGTAGAAGACAACTCTTGGATGTGGGGTTCTGATGTCACTATCGAAACTACTACCGGTCTTGCTTCCTTCTGGGGCCATATGGATATTCATACTTATTCTTACGCTTCTGCAGGAGCAACTAAAGCTATCGACGATCAATTGTTCGAATTAATTCCAAGATCTGATATCCGCCGTCAATGGTTCGATACTACTAAAAAATTCATCAATGATTATAAATTCTACGATAAAGCTCGTGGCGTTCTCGCTGACGAACTCGATCGTCGTTGGTTGAACGACCTCGTTTATATGCGTATCGAAGAGATGTATCTCGTTGGCGCAGAAGCTGCTTATCGCGATAACCAATTTGATAATTCTAAAGAACTTCTTAAAGAACTGCTTTCTGAACGTGATAAAGAGCTCGCTACTGAAGTAGATGGTATGTCTAGTGGTGCCCTCCGCGAGCAAATCTACTATAACTGGCGTGTTGAAATGTGGGGCGAAGGTCGCTCTTTAGCTACTTACAAACGTTTTGGTGGTACTAAAACTCGTGGTAATAACCACTATAACGGTGCCGGTGAAACAGTTTCTGTCACTGATATCAGACTTACTTTCCAAACACCTAATGGTGAAATCAATACTAACTCTACATTCTTCCCTGATGAAGAAGAAGAATAGAATATAAACTAACTTTTAATTAAATATTAAATTATGAAAAAATTTGCTTTATTTTGCTCAGTTTTAATGAGCATTTCAGTGCTTTTCACTGCTTGCCCTCCTGGAAATGGTGATTCAGATGTTGCTTCTCTCGAAGTTAAACCTGCTGAAGTTTCTATGAAAAATAATGAAGTGCGTCGTCTCTCTACTGTCGCTAAAGACAAAGATGGCAACGTTATCGATGCTGCTAAGTATGAAGTAGATTGGACATCTTCTGACGAGTCAGTTGCTACAGTTTCTACTAACGGTACTGTTACTGCTCTTACACAAGGTACTGCCGTTATTACTGCCACTGTAAAAAATTCTACCGTTTCCGGTTCTTCTAATGTTACAATTACCGATTTAGTAGAGTATACTATATTCGATAATGCTTCAAGTATCGGTTACTCTCTTCAAGAGTTCTACGAACCATATGATTGGACTGATAGCAAAGGTACTTTACATCAAGACTCTCTTGTTCGTGCTTACTTCTATGTATTCAACCAAGATATGTACTTCGATGCTATCAATAACTCTGTAATTGGTGATGGTGGTTACGGTATGTTCTTCAAAACTCATAACATCGTATCTCCAACCGCTAATACTATCTATTCTCTTGGTGACTATGTTATCACAGAAAATCCAGCAATGAAAGATACCCTTGATAAATCTTATGCAAAACCTAACCAAATCGTTTGCGGTCACTTCGATACTGACGCTTGGATTGCTTTCTTTGATGCCGCCCTTTCCGGTCAACAAGTTACCTGGTCTGATTATCCTCTTTACCCTGATGGCGAACTTGAACTTATGTTATGGTTTGCTTCTGAAGATGGTGGTGATATGACTTATATGAACTGTGGTTATGTTTATGGCGATGGCGTTTTCGTTGTAATGGCAGAACAAGGTTCTAAAATGACTGACCCATTTACTGTTCCTCTCTATGAGTTCAACGCTAGAATCATCGACGTAGAAAATGCTTATGGTTTTGAAACTCGTCCTGGCGACCCAGAATCAAATCCTGAAGAATCTGCTGACGAAGAGTATTTCGTAGTGCCTCTTACTATGAAACCTATGAGAGAGCATACTTTCACATATGATGATGGTTCTTATTCTCTCGAAGCTCCTGCTAAACCGGTTTCTCTCGATAGAATGCAATCACAATCAGACTTTATTAAAACTCTCAATGTAGTTAATGCTGATAAACTTAATAACTACAGATTTAAATATAATAAATAATCTTTTTTAGATAATTTATTTTTCTATAAGGCAGGGATTTTTTTTCTCTGCCTTTTTTATTTCCTTTTGCTTGGTGCTATCAAATATTTTTTATAACTTTGCGACTTGTTAAATCAATATCTTTAATCCGATAACTTATGAAGAAATTATTACTTGGTTTTCTGTTTGCATTGTGCTCTGTTTATTCACTATATGCTGTGAAGGCATACCCTTATATGCTTACAAAAACCCAAAATGATGGCACTAAAGTAAATTATTATTTGCATGGTGATGAATTTTTCAGCTGGATGACTTCTGAAGATGGTTATCTTATCACAACAAATGAACTCGGTTACTTGGAGTATGCCAATATTTTTGAAAACCTGATTATCCCTACTGGCATCCGTTGTAATAACGTTTCTGTTCGTACAGATTCTGAAAAAATCTTTTTAATGAGCCGCCCTAAAGCTTCTTCTTTAATAGAAAAAATTAAAGTAATCGCTTTAAATGCCGAAAATAAAATGCAAAAGGCTCCCTCTTCTATGGATAAACCTCAGAAGTACCCTTTGAAAGGTTCTCCCCGTAGCCTCGTTATTTTGGTAAACTTTTCCGACGTTTCCTTTACTTCTCCTACAGCAAACCAAGATTTTACCAATTTGCTTAACCAATCTGGCTATTCTCTTAATGGCGGTACCGGCTCTGCTCGCGATTATTTTATTGCTTCTTCCGATAGCGCATTCGCTCCTCAATTCGATGTGCTCGGTCCTTATACTCTCAATAAAACTCAAGCTTATTATGGTGCTGAAAGTAACGGTAGAAACGATGCTAATCCAGCGCAAATGATTATAGATGCCGTAGCCATTGCTTCCGACTATGTAGACCTCTCTATATATGATACCGATGGAGATAAAAATATAGATAACGTATTCGTTTATTATGCCGGCTATAACCAAGCCGAAGGTGGTGGTGCTAATACTATATGGCCTCACCGCTCTTCTATTCAAGGTAATTATATATATGATGATGTGCGCGTTAGAGATTACGCTTGTACTTCAGAGTTCCGTGGTTCTTATGGTCAAATGATGTGTGGTATCGGTACTTTCTGCCATGAGTTCGGTCATGTCCTCGGTCTTGCCGACCTCTACGTTACAGATTATAGCTCTAGTCACGACACTCCGGGTACATGGGATATTATGGATCATGGCTCATATAATAATAATGGTTGTACACCTCCTACATATTCTTCTTTTGAGCGTTTCTACCTCGGATGGTTAACTCCTATTCAATTGTCCGATGGCGACCATATCCTCGAGCCTCTTATCACCGCAAATAAGGCTTATATCCATTCTGTAACCCCGCATAACCTTAACGCTCAAGCCCCGAATCCTAAAGAGTATTTCATGATTGAGAACCGCCAAGCTATTGGCTTCGATACTTATGGCGTGCCTGGTGTTGGTATGCTCGTTACTCACGTTGTGTTTAATTCCGCTAACTGGTCAAGCAATATCCCTAATAATGACCCTGATAACTGCGGTATCTCTATACAATGTGCAGCCGGTACCCCTTCTACTCCTGCAATGAATACCTATCCCGGTACTCGTAACGTCACTATGTGTTCGTTCTTGCTCCATGATGGTACTACTATGCCTCATAAACTTATGAATATCCGTGAAGAAGGTAATAATATTCTCTTCTCTTACGATGGCTCAGGTGCCGGTTCTTCTGTCGAAATGACCACTCCTATTAATGACTTCCTTGTATACTATGAGAAAAATAACGTAAATACCGATACTCAAACAGTGAATTTCATAGGTAACAAAGTATCTGGTACTGTTGACTTCTCTTTGAGCCTCGGTACTAACTATCGTATCCGCCCTTCCGGAGATCCTGATGCCACTTTTGAACGTAATTTCTCTATCGAAGTCGGTGAGGATTCTACTTTCAGCCTCGATGTAGATGTTATTTTCCAACCTCGTAATTGCTCTTATGATAAACCAGTCGACGATATTATCATAGTTCAAACTGAATCTTATCAAGCTCAATTCCCGATAACTGGTCTTTCTCGTCGTCCGGTTTATGTTGTCCCTCCTGTTGCTTATGAGGCTCTCGAAGTATCCCCTTATTCTTTTGTTGCAAACTGGTCCCCTGTAGAAGATGCTATGGGTTATTACTTGTCTGTTTATAATATTAAAGATGAGGAGGGTTCTGAAACTCAAGACTTTAACGAATTTAACGAAGGTGCTCCTGCTGGTTGGGAATCTAACTTTACTACTGTTTCTACTGTACATAAAAAATCAGCCCCTCGCTCTGTATATTTCACCAAAAATACCGACGTTCTTATAAGTAAAAAATATTTCATGCCGGTATCTAAAGTCTCTTTCTGGCTACAATGTGCTAATACCGAGGGAGTTTTCTATCTCGATGCAGAAAATGAAAATGGCGAATGGGTAAATATCTATTCTATTAAGATTGATGCTTCCGTTCGTTCTAAAGACGTTACTGTGAACGAGGCTAATGGGTATTCTCGATTCAAGATGTATTACCAAACTAATGGTGAGGGTGGTCTTGCTTTTGACGACTTTACCGCTTATTTCGATAAAAATATAACCTTCGCTCTCGAAGATTATTACGTTATGTCCGATACTTCTTACCTCGTTTCTAACCTCACTTCCGGTCTTGTTTATAACTATAAAGTTAAAGCTTCTGATAAGGATTTACAAGGCAGATACGAAAATATTACTGCTTACTCAAATGAGATAATTGTTGAATTGCCTATAGGTGCCGACCCTGATTCTCGTGATTTGACAATAACTTTAGCTGACGATAAATCCTGCTACCTTGTTCATGTAGACGAAGTTGTCGAAGATGCTTGCATATTTATATATACAATCGACGGTCAGTTAGTTGCTAAATTGCCTGTTACTTCTAATACAATTCAAATACCTACTCTTATTAAAGGTAAGAATTATTTAGTGAAATACTCTTCTACCGGAAAATTAAAACGTAAAGAAAAAGTAGGTAAATTGTTCTTCAATTTATAATCAGCTTATCTACAACTTATTAATATAAAAGGCGGTTTTTTTAGACCGCCTTTTTTGTATCTATACTTAATTAATGCTATTTGAAGAATTATTCAATAATTATTAGTACCTTTGCATATGTTTTAAATTTTATAAGTGTACATTATTATGGCTGTTGAAATAGAACGTAAATTCCTTGTTACAAACACTGATTATAAGCGCGGTGCACCACACCAAATTTCACAAGGCTATATATGTAGCGACCATGATAGGGTAGTGCGTGTGCGTATCTACGATGATAAGGCATTTATCACTATCAAAAATTCTACTATCGGTTTTGCTCGAAATGAATACGAATATCAAATTCCTCTTGAAGATGCCAAGGAGTTACTACAAAACACTTGTATTCAGCCCGTGATACACAAAACAAGATATATTTTGAATTACAAAGGTTTCGCTTGGGAAGTTGATGAATTTCACGACCTTAACGATGGCCTCGTAGTTGCAGAAATAGAATTGGAGCATGAAAATGCTGAATTCGATAAGCCGGACTTTATCGGTGAGGAGGTAACCGGTAATCCGCTTTTTTATAATGCAATGCTCTTTAAAAACCCTTATATTAATTGGAAATAACGATATATGAAGAAGCTTTTTTTTATTCTTTTATCTGCTTTGATCTGTTGCTCTTGCGCCGACAAAACTAAAATTAAAGGTAATATTGTCAATGCCGATAAGGCTACTCTTTATTTTGAATATAATGGCATTGATAAAATTGAGATACTCGACTCTGTTATACTGAATAAGAAAGGTAAATTCTCTTTCTCTGTTAAACGTAATAGATATCCCGACTTTTATCGTCTTCGATTAAAAGATAAATTCATCATACTAGCTCTCGATTCTGCTTCTCAATCGATTTCTGTAAAGGCTGATGCCGATGATATTTTTAATGTGGAATTTACTGGTAGTGATGAATCGGCTACAATTCAAAAATTGCGTAAATCCAGTTTTGATTTGCAAAAAACAGCCCTCTCTAATGATGTCAATTTAGTGGAAGAGAAACTGGAGTTGCATCGCTTCCTGGCACAGAATATTATTCTCGAAAACCCCCGTTCCGCTGCAGCTTATTATGCACTGAATCAAACTATATACGGCTATTATTATCTCGACCCTTATGATAAGAACGATTTAAAATATTGGTCGGCAGTGGCTACTTCTTATAATCTCTATTATCCCGAATATCAACGATCCGTTTTGCTTAGAAATCAAACTCTTTATGCTATGAGTTTGAAACGTGATAAGTCAGAACAACTTCAAAAAATACTTGATGCTGCCGTTGAACAAGGTTTTGTCGATATCGCTTTGCCAAATCTTGTTGGCGATATCGTAAAACTTTCTTCCCTTATCGGAAATGTGGTACTCGTTGATTTTACTTCTTATGCTCTTGATTTTTCTCCCGCTCATACTCTCTTTTTGAGGGAAATGTACGATAAATATTCCTCTCAAGGATTCACTATTTATCAAGTTTCTTTAGATTTAAATCACTTGCTTTGGGTGGAGAAGAGTAGAGAGATGCCGTGGATTTCCGTTCGAGATAACGACCCTTTGAATTGTAAAGCACGCGCTTCGTATAACGTTACCGAGTTGCCTACATTCTTTTTGATGGATAGAAACGGTGATATTATAGGTAGATTTAATCACGAAAATCTCGAGAAGGCTTTACTCGAAATATTGTAAAGTCGGTAATTATTTTTCTTCCATATAGCTTATGGAGCAGTATATCAAAAGCTTGGCACTCAATTATGGATTTTCGGCTTGTGGCATTGCACAACTTACGGATATCCGCCCTGCCGCTGAGAAATTTAGCTATTGGCTCGATGCCGGCTTTAATGCAAATATGAAATATATGAAAGAAAATATGGAGCTTCGCATTAATCCAGCGCTTCTCCTTGAAGGTGCCAAGTCTGCTATCGTTGTACTTCTGAATTATTTTCCACGACAAGATATCATTCAAAAAAAGTACCGGATTGCTTCTTATGCTTTCGGAATGGATTATCATTATGTTGTTCGTTCAAAGTTGCAATCTATGGCTCAAAATATTACGGAAAAATTTGGAATTTCTGATAAATCATTCGCTCCATTTGCCGATTCAGCTCCTCTTTTTGATAGATATTGGGCTTGGAAAGCCGGGCTCGGTTGGATAGGCAAAAGCGGTATGCTCGTTAATCCCGATATCGGGTCGTTTACTTTTATTGGTGTGATGCTCACTACTTTATCTCTTAAACCGGATACCCCTATAGCCGACAGATGCGGTAACTGCAATGCTTGTGTAAAGGCTTGCCCTACAGGCGCTATATCTGCCGATATGCCCGGGGTGTTAAACGCTAATAAGTGCTTGTCGTATTTGACGATAGAGTGCAGAGATGAATTGCCCAACGAAATCGTTCCTCTGGCTGATAATATCCTTTTTGGTTGTGAAAAGTGCTTGTCGGCTTGCCCTTGGAATAAATTTGCAACTCCTCATAACGTTCCGGAACTGATGCCTATTGCCGGTATTTTTGATGTAGATTGGTGCAACGCTACCAATTCTATATTCCGTAAACAGTTGAAATATAGTGCTATGAAGCGTGCAGGCGCTCGTAAATTAAGGAATAGAGCTTTGCAAATAGAGAACCTTATTCCGAATTGTATTTGCTCGGATTATACTCTTCAAAAATAATTTTTTTCTACACTGTTTATCATATAGTTAAATGTTTTATTTTGTTGTAATATTAATATATATATTGCTCCTTTTTGTAGTAGATTATTTTGTTTCTCGAAAGGAGAGTGATAACTATACATTTTTCTCCGGCAACCATAATTCCCCTTGGTATCTTGTGGCTTTCGGTATGATAGGTGCCACTATATCAGGTATTAGCGTTGTTTCTGTTCCGGGTATGGTTGGCTTTAGCCATTGGACATATTTACAGACTTGCCTCGGTTTTATATTAGGTTATCTTATAGTCGCTTTTATACTTTTGCCTTTGTACTATAAACTTAATTTGACTTCTATTTACGAGTATCTAAATATTCGTTTCGGATCAAAGAGTTATCATATCGGTTCCGCTTTCTTTGTTATTGCAAAGATAGTAAGTTCAGCCACAAAATTATACGTGGTTATAGTAGCTCTGGATATGTTTATCTTTTCGAAATATAATGTGCCTTTCGCCGTTATTGCCGTTGTTATCGTTGCCGTTATATGGCTGTATACTCGCCGGTCCGGTATAAAGACTATTGTGTGGACCGACTCGCTCCAAACGTTGTTCCTCGTAACTGCCGTGATTATAATGTGTGTCGATGCTTGTAAAATGCTGCCGGCTTCAGTGCGTTTTAGCGATATATATAATTCCGAACTTACGGATATTTTCGTATGGTCTGACTTTGTTTCCCCTCGCAATTTCTGGAAACAATTTATAAGCGGCGCTTTTATAGTGGTAGTGATGACCGGTCTCGACCAAGATATGATGCAAAAAAATATTACTTGTAAATCTCTTAAACAAAGTCAAAAAAATATGATTGTATACGGCTCGGCTTTCCTTCCTATTAATCTTATTTTGCTACTGTTAGGTACGATATTGCTTTTAGTTGCACAATATAATAATATTGCTCTACCGGATACCCCTGATAATATTTTACCTTACTTTGTGTCGAATTACATGTCTCCTATAGCGTCTGTCTGCTTTTTGCTCGGCATCATATCAGCTTCCTTTTCCAGTGCCGATTCTGCTCTTACTTCTATTACTACTACTATTGCAGTAGACTTTTTTAATGTAAATAGATTGCAGTCGACCGATGCTGTCCGTCTTAGAAAGATAATTCATATCGCTGTAGCCTTGGTGTTTACACTTATCGTTGTCGCTTTCGGATATACTCAGAAAAACTCTATCATCGATACTATCTACACTATTGTGGGCTATGCTTACGGACCGTTACTTGGTATGTTTGCTTTCGGCTTGTTTACAAAACGCGTCCCGGTTGATGCTGCTGTACCTTATATTGCTATTGCTTCTCCGGTTATCTGTTTTGTTATCAATTGGTTGTTATCTCATTTCTATAACTACGTTTTTGGCTATGAATTGTTGTTACTCAATGGTATATTAACCTTTATGGGACTTTTCTTTGCTTCTTTAAAGGGTGGTAGATATATGAGATAGCTCTTGTTTAATGCTTTTATTCAATAATTATGAAAATCAATTCTGCAGAATTTGTCGTTTCGAATTCGGATTATAAAAGTTGTCCGAATAGTAAAATATGTGAATTTGCCTTTATTGGCCGTAGTAATGTAGGAAAATCGTCTTTGATAAATATGCTCCTTCAAAGCAAAGACTTGGCAAAAACTTCTTCTAAACCCGGTAAAACTCTGCTTATTAACCATTTTCTTGTTAATAGAAATTGGTATGTGGTAGATTTGCCCGGTTATGGATACGCACGTGCTTCTAAGGAACAACGTCGAAAACTTAAGGCTATTATAGATAATTATATCCTTTTTCGTACTCAGCTTACTAACCTTTTTGTGTTGATTGACAGTAGATTGGAGCCTCAACAAATTGACCTCGATTTTATAGATTGGCTCGGGCAGTCTTCTATTCCGTTTTCTATCATTTTTACAAAATCGGATAAATTGAGCAATAAACAGCTATCAGAAAATATCACAGCCTATAAAAATAAACTTCTTGAAACGTGGGAATCACTTCCTCCTATCTTTATTACTTCTTCCGAAAAAGGTGTCGGTAGAGATGAAGTCCTTGATTATATCGAATCAATAATAAAAGAAATTTCTGAATCCGACGCACAATAATATTTGTTTTGCTAGATTTATTTGCTTTATACTTAATTATTTAGACGCGATTTTTTATTTCAAAAAATATTATGTAACTTTGCGTCCGAATTAAAGAATATTTTTTTTGTTGTTAACATAAAGGAAAGTTATGACTAATCTTATGCATTATAGCCCGATATATCGTGTAGCTGAAATTAATATTAATTTTGGCTTCGGTATTTATATGCCCTATTATTGCTTTGGTTATTCAAAGTGTGTAGATACTTTCCATTCTGGTGGCAATGATGAAATGTAGATTTTGAAAATTTATTTACCGTATATCAAGAGTTGGAAAGTTTATATAATTTTCCAACTCTTTTTTTTGCCTATATGCGACAATATATAATCTATACTTCTCCTTGTCTTTGTTATAGGCTTTTTATAAACAATTTAAATATTTATTTTATGTTACAATTTAAAAAGTACAGCTCCATTGAAAATCACTTCGATAAGAAGTTTATGGAGCATGTAAAATTAGAAATGCCGGGCGACTTGTTATATGTCGTTCAAGAGAAAGTTCACGGCACAAACGTGAGTTTCTTATGTGACGGCAAAGAGGTAAAATTAGCCAAACGTACAGCTATTATTGCAGATGATGAGAATTTTTACGAATTTGCCGAGCTCATTGATACTTATAAATCAAAAGTGATTAATCTGTTTAATGAAGTAAAAGTAATATATCCCGAAATTACTTCTATTGCTATATTCGGTGAGATGTTTGGTGGTTTATATCCTCATCATTTAGTGAAAAAAAATAATCATCTCACTGCTATTCAAAAAGGGGTTTTCTATACTCCGAATTACGATTTTTATGCTTTTGATATTTTAATACATAGTGAGCTGGAAGATAAATACCTCGCTGTGGATGAGGTTAATAACTTGTTTGAAAAAGTAGGCTTTTTCTATGCTAAAACTATCTTTAAGGGTACTTTGAATGAGTGTCTTAATTACCCTAACGATTTTCAAAGTAAAATCTCCGGATGGCTCGGCCTCCCTCAAATAGAGGGTAATATTTGTGAGGGTGTAGTAATTCGTCCTATCGTACCTATGTTCTTCAGAAATGGTAAAAGAGTAATTATTAAGAGTAAAAATGATAAATTCTCGGAGAAGAAACCGACAAAAAAATCAGGTGTGAAGTCAGAAGAATTTACATTATACAGCGATAAATTGACTAATATTCTGTGTGAATTGGAATCTTTTGTTACGGAAAACAGATTGAATAATGTAGCGAGTCATATTGGGGAAGTCTCTATGCCAAGGGATTTTGGAAAACTAATTGGATTGATGTCGAAGGATGTCTTTGATGATTTTATGAAGCAATTTGAAGATGATTATAATGCTTTGGACAAAGAAGAACAGAAAGTGTTAACTAAAAAAATTAGTAAGTGGGTTTCTGCCCTCGTTAAAAAAGTATACATCGGTTGATGTACGTCTTATTTATTAATGTATATTGCTACCTTGTCGAACTATTGTCTCGTAAGGTAGCAATATTTTTACAATACGTATTTTTTTAACTCCAATTCAAGGTTTGGTGTGAAGATGTTTTTCCCTAATGTTTCTTTTAATTCGTTGATGCTACAGAATTTACCATCTATTACCTCCCCATCGTTCCAGTGAAAGGGTCCATCGTACTCAGTGCGGAATACGTTTACTAATTCACATTCTCTGCCGGAGTCGTAATAGTATGTCTCTACATGTATGGGAACGTACCTTTCAATACCAATTTCTTCAGCTACTTCACGTTTCAGTGCCTCTTCTGTGGTTTCTCCATAACTAATATGGCCACCAACGGCAGTGTCCCAATATCCAGGTAATAATTTTTTTTTAAAAGAGCGTCGTTGAAGATATAATTTTCCATCAGTAGAGAATACATGTAAGTGCACCACCGGGTGCAAGTATCGTTCCCTCTCTGCTGCCGTAGTTTTGTTGTGGCACTCCTCTCTGCTTGCCTTGCCTATTATTTTCCCCGTTTTTGTTACTATGGGTAGATATTCTATCTTGTTTTTCATTTTATTTCCCGTTTGATAAAAAACGGTGTTTCGTTCGATGTTGTAACGTAATTCCTGGTTAACAATATTGTCACTTTAATATAAACCCTCGAAAGTATAAGTGCTTCCGAGGGCAGAGAGCTTATAAGTCTAATTTCTTTATTAGTTTACTGTATTTTTGCATTTCGTATTCTTGCGATCCTTTCCTTAATTTGGTAGAGTCGTATTTGTCATTGTGTTCCTTGTTTGATTTGACTCTTTTGTCATCCTTTTTTATTCTCGCTTTTTTATCACCTTTACGTTCGCTATCGTAATATTTCTTGTTGCGCGATTTATTATCGTCGAATTTCTTATCGCTTACGAAAGGCTTTTTCTTGTCGAATTTTTTCTTTGTTACTTCAAAACTTTTTGTTAGTTTGTTGCCCTCGGCTTTAAAATCTTTATGAGTGCCGGAAAAAATTTCGAATTTCCAGAATTCACAATCTAAAGCACCATTTTTAAGTTCCACTCTTTGAGACGGTTTTAATCCTATTGCTGCCAAATTTTCTACATGAGAAGAGATAACCCAAGCTTCTCCATTTACGAATTTGTGTTTTAGAGCGCGACCGATTTCGCGGTATAGGTCTCGTAAATCTTCTGGTTTTAAACGTTCTCCGTAAGGAGGATTGGTTACTATTAGCGACGGCTCTGTAACTTCTTCAAAATTTGCAATGTCTCGGCATTGAACTTCAATGTATTTTGATAGCCCTGCTGCTTTGATATTCTCTTGCGCTATTTTTATTGTATTAGGGTTTACATCGTAGCCGATGATTTTATGTGTAAATTCGCGTTCTTCGCTGTCGTCATTATATAAATCGTCGAAAAGCTCTTTGTCGAAATCTTGCCATTTTTCAAAAGCGAATTGTGTCCGATATATGCAAGGTGGTATGTTTAAGGCAATTAAGGCAGCTTCAATAAGGAATGTACCGGAGCCACACATAGGGTCAATAAAGTCTTTGCTCCCATCCCATCCTGCCATTAAAAGCATTCCTGCCGCTTGTGCTTCGGAAATTGGAGCCTCGTTTTGACTGCTACGGTAGCCTCGTTTATGTAGGCTTACTCCGGATGAGTCAAGCGATATGGTACATTCGTTATGAGATATATGAATGTCGATATATATGTCCGGCGACGTAATGCTTACGGACGGCCTTTTGCCATTGAGGTCCATAAAATAATCCGCAATGGCGTCTTTTAATCTATATGCCACAAATTTGCTATGACGGAAATTCTCGGAATTGACTGTTTCGTTGATAATGAAACTCTGTTTTATTCCGATATATTCTTCCCAATTTATCTTTTTAGCTTTCTCGTATACCTCGTCGGCATCGGTAGCTTTGAATTGTGCTATAGGAACTAATATTCTTATCGCACTGCGTAAACATAAATTCGCTTTGTACAGCAGAGCCTTATCTCCTTTAAATCTTACAGCACGACGCTCTGTTTCTATTTCATTAGCACCTAATTCGGTCAATTCTTTGGCTAAAACGTCTTCAAGCCCGAAGTAGGTCTTGGCTAACATGTTGAATTCTTTCATTTTCCTTCTTTAATGTAATATAAAGCTCTTTGAAGCGCATCATTTTCAGATAACATTATCTCGTAATAGGCTTTTGTGCTGAATAGTGTTTGACCTATTATCGCCTTGATTTGAAGTGATATCTTCTCTGTGCTGTTTGTAAATTCTTTTTCTGTAAATTGTATTTTTTCTTCTTTTGATGCTGATTTTATTCTTTCCAACAAGTCAGTAGATACTGTAAAACGAGCTTTGTAGTCGCCGAAAGTTTTGTATTCGGATGTGAGCTTCTTGCGGTTCTTACCAATATAAGCTGATACTTCTTTGCTAATGATACCTTTACGTAGAAGTGCTTTGTGATATGTTGTGTATTTATTGGTGTCTAAAGGTACGAAGATGTCCGGAAAAATACCACCTCCGCCATAAATAGTTTTACCCTTCTTGAGGGTTTTGTATTTCAAAGAGTCCGGGAAAATGATGCTGTCGCTATGCATGAATTCTCCGCGTTTATATCTATTTTCTAAATCATGGAAATAGTTATCTGCCCCTTTGTCGTAAGGCTTTTGAATACTTCTACCACATGGCGTAAAATAACGTGCTATCGTCAAACGAAGTTCCGACCCGTCGTAAAGCGTTGTGCGATTTTGTATTAATCCTTTGCCGAAAGAGCGACGACCTATTATGGTAGCCCTGTCCCAATCTTGAAGTGCCCCGGCTGTGATTTCACTCGCCGAAGCTGAATATTCGTCTATTAAGATTATCAAATTTTTGTCGGTTAACTTCTTACCGTAGTTTGAAGAACGAATGTATTGCTCCGGATAATGGGTGCCTTTTGATGATACTATCGTAAGATTTGGTTCTAAAAACAGATTTACCATATTTATAGCGGCTTTCATTATGCCTCCTCCATTACCTTGTAAATCAAGGATTAAAGTGTGAAATCCTCCTTCCGATTCCAGCTTGTCTAACGCTTTGTTCATCTCATCGGTCGTCGTCATGGAGAAACTATTTACTTTGATATAACCTACGCCGGGTTCCACAATCGTAGATAAATCGATGGAGTAGATAGGAATTTTGTCTCTTTTTATTGTGAAAGCCAGTGTGTCTTTTTTGCTCTCTCTTTGAATTCCTAAATGCACTTTGGTGTCTTTCTCACCCTTTATCATTGTCGGAATTTTTGAGCGTTTAATTTTTACTCCTGCAACTCTCACACCATCGATACTTATTATTTTATCTCCCGGTAAAATGCCTGCTCTTTCTGCCGGTGTGCCACTTATCGTTTGATTTATAACTACCGTGTCATTATATATATTGTATGCAACACCAATACCTACAAAATTACCTTCTATGCCTTCGTTCATTTCTGCTACTTCTGACTTCGGAATGTAGATGGAGTGGGGGTCTAACTCTTTTAGTGCATTATTGATGGCATCGTCGGTGAATTTATCAATATCTACCGAGTCTACATACATGCCTTTTACACTCTGTAATAGAGTGCAATATTTATACATCAGACTCTCTATTTGCTTGTCTAACCTCGAATTTATGGCATGTTTCATCCCTAATTGATATGCAGCTTTGTCGGCATTTGAATATTGTGAACATAATAATTCAATACTTAAAGTGCATATAAACAACAAAATAACTCTTCTTATATTCATCGTGTTTTCTGTTTATTTTAAATTTCAAAGTTAATGAAAAAATTTTAATTATACGCATTTATTTTTTGGAAAAATTACTACCTTTGCAGACAATATTTTTCTTTATTATGACTCAAATAAGTGACTTAGGAGAATTCGGTTTGATTAAGAGACTTACCGAAGATATTAAAATAGAAAATGATTCTACTGTTGAAGGCATAGGAGATGATTGTGCTATTATGGATTTTGCTGATAAAGAGGTTGTTGCTACATCTGATATGCTCCTTGAAGGCGTCCATTTTAACCTTGTTTACGTTCCGCTCAAGCATCTCGGTTATAAAGCTGCAATGGTAAATATTTCTGACGTTTGCGCCATGAATGCAATCCCTACCCAAATGCTCGTGAGTATCGGTCTTTCCAGTAAATTTTCCGTTGAGCAACTCGAAGAGCTTTATAGCGGTATTAAGTTGGCTTGCGAAAAAGCCAATGTAGATATTGTGGGTGGTGATACTTGTGCCTCTTTAACCGGATTGTCTATCTCTATCACTTGCCTCGGAGTTGTTGAAAAAGGTAAGGCTGTGCGCAGATCAGGAGCTAAACCTAATGACCTTATTTGTGTTACCGGTGATTTGGGTGCCGCTTATATGGGGCTTCAACTCCTTGAACGCGAAAGAATGGTTTTTGAGTCCGGTAAACAAGGTGATGATTTTCAACCGGATTTCCAAGGTAAAGAGTATATCCTCGAACGCCAACTAAAGCCCGAAGCTTGTATCGATACCGTTAAATTCCTAAGAGAGAAAAAAATAATGCCAACGTCTATGATCGATATCAGTGACGGATTATCTTCTGAAATTCTCCATATTTGTAAAGCAAGTAATGTGGGTTGCCGTATTTATGAAGATAAAATTCCTATCGACTATGTAACTGCTACTATGGCGGAGGAGTTTAATATGAATCTGACTACAATAGCTCTAAGTGGAGGTGAAGATTATGAACTGCTTTTTACTGTTCCCCTCGAAAAATACGACGAAATAAAAGATCTCGAAGGTATACATATTATAGGTCATATAACCGAGAAAAATGAAGGTTGCGCCCTTATTACCCGTGATAATCAGCAAATTGAAATCTTCGCTCGAGGATGGAACGCTTTTTCTGATAAAAATAATCAAGTTTCGGATAATTAATCATTTATTTGTTGTACCTTTGCACCCGAAATTATAATAACATATGAAACCGATTAATTTATTGCATTTGGGCATTGCTTCCGACCATGCCGGATACCAATTAAAAGAAGTTCTCAAGAATTATCTAGAAGAAAAGCAAGTTAATGTGTATGATTTCGGTACTTATTCCGAAGAGAGTTGCGACTATCCGGATTTTGCTCATCCACTCGCCAATGCAGTGGAAAAGGGTACTTGCGACTTCGGTATCGCTATTTGCGGTTCTGCCAACGGCATTAGTATGACGGTCAATAAACATCAAGGTTGTAGAGCTGCAATCTGCTGGAAACCCGAATTGGCAGCCCTCGCACGCCAACATAATAATGCAAATGTGCTCTCTTTACCTGCCAGATTTATCTCTGCGGAAGAGGCAAAAGTAATTCTCGATACTTTCTTTAGTTCCGATTTCGAAGGCGGAAGACACCAAAGACGTATCGATAAAATTCCGGTAATAAACGAAGAATAAATTTAAGTAGTTGATATATAGGTATATATTGTTCTCTAAAGGAGGTGATTTAATTATTAGAAGTATAAAAGAATAAAATATTTATTTTTTCTTTGTCGTTTTCAAAAAAACGGCTACCTTTGCAATCCGATTCTGCCGTCGTAAGACTGCATTATCTTATGTGCGTATAATTTAATAATTAACATACTAATAATTAATTCAAAAAAATGATTGTAGTACCTGTAAAAGAAGGCGATAACATAGAAAAAGCCTTGAAAAAATTTAAACGTAAATTCGAAAAAACCGGTGTCGTTAAAGAACTCCGCCGTCGTCAACAATTCGACAAACCATCTGTTGTAAAACGCGAAAGAATGATGCACGCTATCTACGTTCAAAAATTACGTCAAAACGAAGAATAGTAGTAAACGTGTAAATGACTATATGAACAGGGCGTAGCGATTTCTTCGTTATTCCCTGTTTTTTTTATACCATACTATGATAAATAAATTTATTAATTACCTCACTTTCGAGAAAAAATATTCCGAAAATACCATTAACTCGTATAAGGTAGATTTGGAACAATTTTCTTATTATCTAATGTCTAATGGCATTGGATTTGATATTAATACCTTGTCACATAATGATTTACGCGATTGGATAGTCTCTCTTATGGAGCAGGGGGAAAAACCATCATCAGTAAAAAGAAAAATTTCCACTATCCGCAGTTTTTATAAATTTCTTAATCGTAAAGGGCTGACTATTAATAATCCAACCCTAAAAATCATTGCCCCAAAACTTCCACACCCTATCCCCAAATTTTTTAAAGAAAAAGATGTCGACAAATGTTTGGAAATATCAAAAAATATTCATACCTTTGAAGGCATAAGAAACTCCTTGATAATAGAGATTATCTATCAAACGGGATTAAGATGTTCTGAGGTGGTAAACCTGCTAGAAGAAAATGTAGATACCGACACTTGTCAATTGAAAGTACTCGGAAAAGGCAATAAAGAGAGAATTATTCCTTTTGGAAAAGACCTGGCAGGAATGATTAAAAATTATCGCCGGGAAAAAGCCGAAATAAAATCTGATGCCAATACATTATTTATATCCCTAAAAGGCTTGCCACTGACAAACAATCAACTATATATTATTGTAAAAAATGTTATGGGCATGGTTACTTCACAGCAGAAGCGCAGTCCGCACGTGCTACGACATACTTTTGCAACCACGATGCTGAACGATGGAGCCGACGTTACCGCTATCAAAGCACTGCTCGGTCACTCAACGCTCGCTGCTACACAAGTATATACCCATGCCACTTTCGAACAAATAAAAAATATTTATCAACAAACACACCCTCGTGGTAAAAAGTAAGGAGGTTATTATGCAAGTTAACATTCAATCAGTTAAATTTGATGCTACCGAACAACTTCAACAATTTATTAACAAAAAGGTGGCTAAGTTAGAAAAAGTATGTGGCGATATTATTAGTATTGATGTTACCCTCTCAATCACTAAACGCGAAACTATCAACAATAAAGAGGCGAAAATTATCGTAAATGTTCCAAAAAAACAGATCCTTGTGGGAAAAATTTGCGATACTTTTGAAGAAGCAATAGCCTCAGCAGTTGAATCAGCCGAAGTACAATTGATAAAATACAAACAAAAAATGGCAGAATAATGCTGGTTTTGCCACTTAAAAACCGTTGATAATCATTGTATTAAAACGTAAAACACATAAAAGTGCAAAAAATATTCATAAAAAAAGTTCGAATTCTTTTGCAGTTTAAAATTTAATGGCTAACTTTGCAAGCCGAATCAGATAGGATTTTTATGTCTGTCGGCTTGCAATTTTTTATGCCTCTTTAGCTCAGTTGGCCAGAGCACGTGATTTGTAATCTCGGGGTCGTTGGTTCGAATCCGACAAGAGGCTCAAAAAGCAATAGGGCAGTTACCAGAGTGGCCAAATGGGGCTGACTGTAACTCAGCTGTCTTTCGACTTCGGTGGTTCGAATCCATCACTGCCCACTTTTTATAAAACGCTGTTGTAGCTCAGTGGTAGAGCACTTCCTTGGTAAGGAAGAGGTCACGAGTTCAATCCTCGTCAACAGCTCTATAATTAAATTTAATTAAACACACTTTTAAACTATTAGAGTTATGGCAAAAGAGAAATTTGACAGATCTAAACCGCACGTAAACATTGGTACTATCGGCCACGTTGACCACGGTAAAACTACCCTTACTGCTGCAATTACTACTGTACTTGCAAAGAAAGGTCTTTCTGAATTACGTTCATTCGATTCTATTGATAACGCTCCTGAAGAGAAAGAGCGTGGTATTACTATTAACACTTCACACGTAGAGTATCAAACAGCTACACGCCACTATGCTCACGTTGACTGTCCGGGACACGCCGATTACGTTAAAAACATGGTTACCGGTGCTGCTCAAATGGACGGTGCTATCATCGTAGTTGCTGCAACTGATGGTCCTATGCCTCAAACTCGTGAGCACATCCTTCTCGCTCGTCAGGTAAATGTTCCTCGCCTTGTTGTGTTCTTGAACAAATGCGATATGGTTGACGACGAAGAAATGCTCGAACTCGTTGAAATGGAAATGCGTGAACTTCTTGCTTTCTATGAATTCGAAGAAGATTCTCCTATCATCCGCGGTTCCGCTCTCGGTGCTTTGAATGGTGAGCCACAATGGGAAGAGAAAGTTATGGAGCTTATGGATGCTGTTGACTCTTGGATTCAACTTCCTCCACGTGACATAGATAAACCATTCCTTATGCCTGTTGAAGACGTATTCTCTATCACCGGTCGTGGTACTGTTGCTACTGGTCGTATCGAAACAGGTGTTATCAAAGTTGGTGACGCTGTAGAAATCATCGGTCTTGGCGCTGAAAAACTTACTTCTACCGTTACCGGTGTCGAGATGTTCCGTAAACTCCTCGACGAAGGTGAAGCCGGCGATAACGTAGGTCTCCTTCTCCGTGGTATCGACAAAAACGAAGTTAAACGTGGTATGGTTATTACACACCCGGGAAAAGTTACCCCTCATACTTCTTTCAAAGCTTCTGTTTATATCTTGAAAAAAGAAGAAGGTGGTCGTCACACTCCATTCCACAACAAATATCGTCCTCAATTCTATATCCGTACCCTCGATGTAACCGGTGAAATCACTCTTCCAGAAGGTACTGAAATGGTAATGCCTGGCGATAACTTGGAAATCACAGTACAACTTATCTATCCTGTTGCTTGTAGCGAAGGTCTTCGTTTCGCAATCCGTGAAGGTGGTCGTACAGTAGGTTCAGGTCAAATCACTGCTATTCTTGACTAATCAATTTATTTAATATAGGAATGGGGTATACCAACATTGCCCCATTCCTTAAATTACGGGTTTAGCTCAGTTGGTAGAGCATCGGTCTCCAAAACCGAGTGTCGGGAGTTCGAGTCTCTCAACCCGTGCTAAATTATAGAATGTTTATGAAACTCATTAATTACTTTAAAGAATCCTATAACGAATTAGTTCACAAAACTTCGTGGCCAACGAGACGTGAGCTGACTAGTAGTGCGGTAGTTGTTTTAATTGCTTCCCTCCTTATTGCACTGGTAGTTTGGGTGATGGATTTTGGTTTTGAAAACCTTATGTCATTGGTTTATAAATACATCTAATCATTTCTGTGTAATTATGTCTGAGAATCTTCAAAAAAAATGGTATGTACTCCGTGCTGTTAGTGGCAAAGAAAGCAAGGTTAAAGAATATCTCGATGCTGAGATAAAAAAATCCTCGCTCGGTCAGTATATCTCTCAGGTATTAATCCCTACAGAAAAAGTGTATTCTGTGCGTAATGGAAAAAAAATCGTTAAAGAACGCAGTTACCTTCCGGGTTATGTGCTGATAGAAGCCACTCTTAACGGCGAAATAACAGCATATCTCCGCGATGACGTTCCAAACGTTATCGGCTTTCTCGGCGCTTCTGTAGGAAAACAACCTGAAGCTTTGAGAAATTCCGAAGTTAAACGCATTCTTGGCTTGTGCGACCAGCTCGAGGATACTGATCCTGAAATCATTACCCCATTCTTCGTGGGTGATATCGTAAAGGTCACTACCGATCCGTTCAACGGATTTACCGGAGTTGTCGAAGAAGTTAATAACGAGAAAAAAGAACTAAAAGTAATGGTGAAAATTTTTGAGCGTAAAACACCTCTTAAATTAAGTTTCACTAACGTCGAAAAAGAGTAAGCCAAAACCGGGTTACGCCGGTATCCCACTTACCCTATTTTTATGTAACAACTAAAAATTAGATTTATGGCAAAAGAAGTTGCTGGATTTATTAAATTACAAATAAAAGGTGGTGCAGCTAATCCTTCTCCTCCTGTAGGACCTGCTCTTGGTTCTAAAGGTATCAATATCATGGATTTCTGCAAGCAGTTCAATGCCAGAACTCAAGACAAAGCAGGTAAAATTTTACCGGTTGTTATCACTTACTATGCAGATAAGTCATTCTCTTTTGTTGTTAAAACTCCTCCGGTTGCCGTGCAATTACTCGAGGCAGCAAAAGTAAAAGGCGGTAGTGCAGAGCCTAACCGTAAAAAAGTGGCTGAAATTACTTGGGATCAAGTAAAAGCTATCGCTGAAGATAAAATGCCAGACTTAAACTGCTTTGAAGTAGAGGCTGCTATGAAAATGGTAGCAGGAACTGCGAGAAGTATGGGTATCTCTGTAAAAGGAGAATTTCCTAATTTTTAATCTTTAAACTTCAATTGTAATGGGAAAACTAACAAAAAATCAAAAGTTGGCTTTAGAAAAAATTGAAGCAGGAAAGGCTTATACACTCAAAGAAGCTGCTAAATTGGTAAAAGAAATTACTACTACCAAATTTGATGCCTCTGTTGATATCGACGTCCGTCTCGGTGTTGACCCTCGTAAAGCAAACCAAATGGTGCGCGGCGTGGTTTCATTACCTAACGGTACCGGTAAACAAGTAAGAGTTCTTGCATTATGTACCCCTGATAAAGAGGCTGACGCTAAAGCCGCAGGTGCTGATTATGTAGGTCTTGATGAATATATCGAAAAAATTAAAGGCGGTTGGACTGACGTTGATGTCATTATTACTATGCCTGCTATTATGGGTAAAATCGGTGCCCTTGGCCGTATCCTCGGTCCTCGTGGGCTTATGCCAAACCCTAAAAGCGGTACTGTAACTATGGATGTCGCTTCTGCTGTTCGCGAAGTTAAACAAGGTAAAATTGACTTCAAAGTCGATAAATTCGGTATCGTTCATACTTCTATCGGTAAAGTATCTTTCTCCGAACAACAAATCGTAGAAAATGCACGCGAGTTTATGTCTACTATTATGAAACTTAAACCTGCTACCGCTAAAGGTACCTACGTTAAGAGTGTTTATCTTTCCTCTACTATGAGTAAAGGTGTTAAAGTCGACACCAAGTCTATTGATGAAAACTAATAATCCGTGAAAGTATGAAAAAGGAAGATAAAAGCATTTTAATTAACCAAATAAAAGAAGTTGTTTCTTCTTACCCTCACTTCTACCTTACCGAAACTCAAGGTATGAATGCAGGTCAAGTAAGCGATTTACGTAGAGCTTGTTTTAAACGTGGCATTAAAATGCTCGTTGTTAAAAACAAACTTATGAAACAAGCCTTGGAGCAAATAGAGGGCACGGATTTCTCTCCTTTATTCCCTTGCTTGAAAGAGAATACCGCTGTTCTTTTCTGCAATACCGGAAACGAACCTGCTAAACTCATCAAAGAGTTTAATGAGAAAAATCTTAAACCTATCCTCAAAGGCGCTTACGTTGAAGAATCCTTCTATATTGGAGAAAATCAACTCGACGCTCTTGTCGCTATCAAGAGCAAAAACGAACTTATCGGAGATGTTATCACTCTCTTACAATCTCCTATCAAGAACGTCGTTTCTGCACTTCAATCAGGTGGTTCTACTATCCACGGGGTGCTTAAAACTCTCTCTGAGAGATAATTTATTCAATTTTTTAAACTAATAAAAACACATAAAATATTAATACAATGGCAGATTTGAAAGCTTTTGCAGAACAACTGGTAAACTTAACCGTGAAAGAGGTTAATGAGTTAGCCGAAATTTTGAAAAATGAGTATGGTATCGAACCTGCTGCTGCAGCTGTTGCTGTTGCTGCTCCTGCTGCCGGTGGTGCAGCTGCCGCTGAAGAAAAAACTTCTTTCGATGTTGTACTTAAAGCAGCCGGTGCAAACAAACTTGCTGTAGTTAAATTGGTTAAAGAACTTACCGGTCTTGGCTTGAAAGAGGCTAAAGATATGGTTGACGGTGCTCCTTCTACTATCAAAGAAGGTCTTGCTAAAGACGAAGCTGAGAACCTCAAGAAACAACTTGCCGACGCTGGCGCAGAAGTTGAACTTAAGTAAGTCTTACTCCTGTCAACACAGGAATTACGGTTTAGAATCCTGCTCTGCAGGACTCTAAACCTTTTTGCGTATTATTCTATAAGTTCAACTTTTATCTTTAATTAAATGTCGTTAAATACTGAAAGTCAAAGAATTAGCTTCGCTTCCGTCAAGAACCCATTCCCTTATCCTGACTTCCTCGAAGTGCAGCTTAAATCATTTAAAGATTTCTTCCAACTCGATACTGCTACCGAGCATAGAAGAAATGAGGGCCTTTATAAAGTTTTTTCTGAAAACTTCCCTATTCAAGATACTCGTAACAATTTTGTACTTGAGTTCCTCGACTATTATATCGAACCACCAAGATATTCCGTTGAAGAATGTCTACGCCGTGGCTTGACCTATAGCGTTCCGCTCAAGGCTAAATTGAAACTCTATTGTACCGACGAAGAACACGAAGATTTCGATACTGTTATTCAAGACGTTTACCTCGGTCCTATCCCTTATATGACCGATAACGGTACTTTCGTTATAAACGGTGCCGAGCGCGTTATCGTGTCTCAATTACACCGCTCTCCGGGTGTCTTCTTCGGCCAAAGTATTCATACAAACGGTACAAAGCTCTTCTCAGCTCGTATCATCCCTTTCCGTGGCTCATGGATCGAATTCGCTACCGATATAAATAACGTCATGTACGCTTATATAGACCGTAAGAAAAAACTTCCGGTTACTACGCTCTTACGCGCTATAGGTTACGAATCTGATAAAGATATTCTCGAAACTTTCGGTCTCGCCGAAGAAGTAAAAGTTAATAAAACAACTCTTAAAAAAGTTGTTGGCCGTCGTCTCGCAGCTCGCGTCGTTAAACCTCGTATCGAGGATTTCGTCGACGAAGCCACCGGTGAGGTTGTTAGCGTTGAACGTACCGAAGTAATCATCGAGCGTGAAACCGAAATTACTTCGGCTCACTTCCAACCTATCCTCGACTCCGGCTGCCAAACTATCCTCTTACACAAAGAGTCTCAAAATCTTAATGAGTATCAAATCATCTATAATACTCTTCAAAAAGACCCTTCTAATACTGAACGTGAAGCGGTTTTACATATCTATCGACAACTCCGTAATGCCGAGCCTGCTGATGATCAAACTGCTCGCGAAACTATTAACGGACTTTTCTTCTCTGAAAAGAGATATGACCTCGGTGAAGTGGGTAGATATCGTATCAACAAAAAACTCGGCCTCGATACCGATATGGATGTGAGAGTTCTTACTCATAGAGATATTATCGAAATCATCAAACACTTAATCGAACTTATAAACTCCAAAGTTACTGTCGATGATATCGACCACCTCAGCAACCGTAGGGTGCGTACTGTTGGAGAACAACTATATAACCAATTCGGCATCGGCCTCGCCCGTATGGCTCGTACTATCCGCGAGCGTATGAACGTTCGTGATAACGAGGTATTTACCCCTGTCGAATTAATCAATGCAAAGACTGTGGCTTCTGTTATCAATACCTATTTTGGTACAAA
This sequence comes from Candidatus Aphodosoma sp., assembly GCA_051870785.1. Classification (GTDB taxonomy): domain Bacteria; phylum Bacteroidota; class Bacteroidia; order Bacteroidales; family Paludibacteraceae; genus Aphodosoma. Next base: position 36,984 of record JBJECF010000037.1, on the reverse strand, counting down.
TGCCCTCTCTCAATTTATGGACCAAACCAACCCTCTTGCAGAAATCACTCACAAACGTCGTCTCTCTGCATTAGGTCCCGGCGGTCTCTCTCGTGATAGAGCCGGTTTCGAAGTGCGTGACGTTCACTACACTCACTACGGCCGCCTTTGCCCTATCGAAACCCCTGAGGGTCCGAACATCGGTCTTATCTCTTCTCTCTGTATTTATGCTAAAATTACAGACCTCGGTTTTATCGCTACCCCTTATCGTAAAGTGGAAAACGGTAAAGTAAACCTTAATAACGATGACGTTGTTTACTATACTGCGGAAGAGGAAGAAGACCTCGTTGTTGCTCAAGGAAATGCTCCTTTGAATGACGATGGCTCGTTCATACGTGATAAAGTTAAAGCTCGTAAAGAGGCTGACTTCCCTCTCGTTACACCGGATCAAGTGCAACTTATGGACGTGGCTCCTCAACAAATCGCTTCTATCGCTGCCGCTTCTATCCCTTTCCTCGAACACGATGACGCTAACCGTGCTTTGATGGGCTCTAATATGATGCGCCAAGCTGTGCCTCTCCTTCGCCCTGAAGCACCTATCGTCGGTACAGGTATCGAGGGTAAAATGATTCGCGACTCCAGAACTCAAATTATGGCAGAGGGCGACGGCGTTGTTGAATTCGTAGACGCTTCTGTTATACGTATCAATTACGACCGTACCGAAGACGAAGAATTCGTTAGCTTCGTTGACTCTGTAAAAGAATATAAACTGCCTAAATTCTTCCGTACTAACCAAGATACTACTATCGACCTCCGCCCTATAGTGCGTCGCGGCGATAGAGTTACTAAAGGTCAAATCCTTACCGAAGGTTATTCTACCCAAAATGGTGAGCTTGCCCTCGGTCGTAACCTTAAAGTGGCTTATATCCCTTGGAAAGGTTACAACTACGAGGATGCCATCGTTCTTAACGAGAGAATTGTACGTGAAGATATATTCACTTCCGTTCACGTTAGCGAGTATACCCTCGAAGTGCGTGAAACCAAACGCGGTATGGAAGAGCTTACTTCCGATATACCTAACGTAAGTGAAGAGGCTACTCGTAACCTCGACGAAAACGGTATTATACGTATAGGTGCCCACGTCGTTCCTGGTGATTTACTTATCGGTAAAATTACTCCTAAAGGTGAAACTGACCCTACTCCCGAAGAAAAACTCCTTCGTGCTATCTTCGGTGATAAAGCCGGCGATGTGAAAGACGCTTCCCTTAAGGCTTCACCTTCTCTTAGAGGTACTGTTATCGGTACCGCCCTCTATAGCAAAGCAAATAAATCTCGCTCCGAAAGAAACGCCGATAAGGTAACTCTTCAAAAAATGGACGAGGCTTTCGAACAAGAGGTTAAAGCCCTTAAAGACCTCCTCGTAGAAAAACTTATCGCTACTATTAACGGTAAAACTTCTCAGGGAGTCAAAGATTATATGGGCGTTGACGTAATACCTAAGGGCTCTAAGTTTACTCAAAAACAATTACAACAAATCGACTTCTCTGAAATTCAACTCGGAAAATGGACTACAGATAGTCATCGTAACGAATTAATCAGAGATATAATCAAAAACTACTTGCGTAAGGTTAAAGAACTCGACGCACAAGTTAAACGTAATAAATTCAACCTTACTATCGGTGACGAACTTCCTTCCGGTATCATGCAACTCGCTAAGGTTTACGTTGCTAAAAAACGTAAAATACGCGTAGGTGATAAGATGGCTGGTCGCCATGGTAATAAAGGTATCGTTTCTAAAGTCGTTCGTCAAGAGGATATGCCGTTCCTCGCAGATGGTACCCCTGTAGATATTTGTCTTAACCCACTTGGCGTGCCTTCTCGTATGAACCTCGGTCAAATCTTCGAAGCCGTTCTCGGATGGGCAGGTAAAGAACTCGGCGTAAAATTCGCTACTCCTATCTTTGATGGCGCTTCTATCGATGACCTTAATGAGTGGTGTGATAAGGCAGGTGTGCCTCGCTATGGTAAAACGTATCTCTATGATGGAGGTACCGGAGAGAGATTCGACCAACCTGCTACTGTAGGTTATACTTACTTCCTCAAATTAGGTCATATGGTGGATGACAAAATGCACGCCCGCTCTATCGGCCCTTATTCTCTTATCACTCAACAACCTCTCGGTGGTAAAGCCCAATTCGGTGGTCAACGTTTTGGAGAAATGGAGGTTTGGGCTCTCGAAGCTTTCGGAGCTGCCAGCATCCTTCAAGAAATCCTTACCGTTAAATCCGATGACGTTATGGGTAGAGCCAGAGCCTATGAAGCTATCGTTAAAGGCGAACCTATGCCTCAAGCAGGTATACCGGAAGCTCTTAACGTTATCTTACACGAACTCAGCGGTCTCGGACTTAGTGTTAAGTTGGAGTAATACGAATAATTTTTTGCCGTTCGTATATATAATTTATTTTTGCATCTTAATACCAAATAAGATATGGCTTTTAGAAGAGATAATAAACTAAAAACTAACTTTACTAAAATAAGTATCGGTTTAGCTTCTCCAGAGGAAATCCTCGAGGCTTCCTACGGAGAAGTGCTTAAACCAGAAACAATAAACTATCGTACTTACAAACCCGAACGCGATGGGTTGTTCTGCGAACGTATCTTTGGCCCTGTTAAGGATTACGAATGCCATTGCGGTAAGTACAAACGTATCCGTTATAAAGGTATCGTCTGCGACCGTTGTGGTGTGGAAGTTACCGAGAAAAAAGTAAGACGCGAACGCTCCGGACATATCCAACTCGTTGTGCCTGTTGCTCATATCTGGTACTTCCGTTCTACCCCTAATAAAATCGGATACCTACTTGGTATGCCTACTAAAAAACTTGAGGCTGTTATTTATTACGAGAAATATATAATTCTCCAAACCGGTGTGCTCGAAGGTGTTGATGGTGTTGAAGTGGGTGAACTCCTCGATGAAGATCGCTATGTGGAACTCATGGAGCAACTTCCTTCTGATAACCAATATCTCGAAGATTCCGACCCGAATAAATTTATCTGTAAAATGGGTGCCGAAGCTATTTATGATATGCTTTGCAACCTCGATTTGGATAAACTTTCTTACGAATTGAGAGATAAAGCTGATAACGACTCTTCTCAACAACGTAAAACTGAGGCTCTTAAACGCCTTAGCGTGGTGGAATCTTTCCGTGCTTCCAGAAAACGTAATCGTCCGGAATGGATGATTCTCAAAACATTACCGGTTATTCCACCGGAATTACGCCCTCTCGTTCCTCTCGATGGTGGACGATTCGCTACTTCCGACCTTAACGACCTTTATCGTCGTGTTATTATCCGTAATAACCGCCTTAAACGTCTTATCGAAATAAAAGCTCCTGAGGTTATCCTCCGCAATGAAAAACGTATGCTACAAGAGGCTGTTGACTCTCTTATTGATAACTCTCGTAAGAGTAACGCAATGAAAACAGACTCCAACCGTCCGCTTAAATCATTGACAGATAGCTTGAAAGGTAAACAAGGTCGTTTCCGTCAAAACCTCCTTGGTAAACGTGTCGACTATTCAGCTCGTTCAGTTATCGTCGTTGGTCCGGAACTTCAAATGCACGAATGCGGTCTCCCTAAAGATATGGCTGCAGAGCTCTACAAACCGTTTATTATCCGTAAACTCATCGAGCGCGGTATCGTTAAAACGGTGAAATCTGCAAAGAAATTTATCGACCGTAAAGACCCTGTCGTTTGGGATATCCTCGAGCACGTAATGAAAGGTCACCCTGTACTTCTCAACCGTGCTCCTACTCTTCACCGTCTTGGTATTCAGGCTTTCCAACCGAAGATGATAGAAGGTAAGGCTATCCAATTACACCCTCTCGCTTGTACCGCTTTCAACGCCGACTTCGATGGTGACCAAATGGCTGTACACCTCCCTCTCGGTAATGAGGCTATTCTTGAGGCTCAAATGCTCATGCTCGCCTCTCATAATATCTTGAACCCGGCTAACGGTTCACCTATTACCGTGCCTTCTCAAGATATGGTGCTTGGTCTTTACTATATTACCAAACCTCGTAAAGGCGTTAAAGGTGAAGGCCTCGTATTCTATTCTCCGGAAGAAGTGGAAATAGCTTATAACGAGGGTAAGGCTGATATACATGCTATTATCTCTGTTCGTACTAAAGATATCGACGAAAACGGAAATAGAGTTGATCGCCTTATTAAAGATACTACCGTCGGTAGAGTTATTGTAAATAAATTCGTACCGGAAGAGTGCGGATATATTAATGAAGTGCTTTCTAAAAAATCACTCCGTAATATTATCGGGCACGTTATAGAAACTGCCGGCGTCGCTCGTACCGCAAAATTCCTCGATGATATCAAAAACCTCGGTTATCAAATGGCATTTCGCGGTGGTCTTTCTTTCAATCTTGCCGATGTTATCATCCCTGAAGAGAAAGAGGCCCTTGTTAAAAACGGTGATGCCGAAGTTGAAGAAATCATTTCTAACTATAGCCTCGGTTTCATTACATACAACGAACGTTATAACCAAATTATCGATACATGGACTCGTGTAAATAGTGAGTTGACAAATGTTGTGATGAAGCGCTTGTCTTCTGATAATGATGGTTTTAATTCCGTATACATGATGTTGGATTCCGGCGCTCGTGGTTCTCGAGAACAGATTCGTCAGCTCTCCGGTATGCGTGGTTTGATGGCTAAACCTCAAAAAGCTGGGGCCGAAGGCGGTCAAATTATCGAAAACCCTATCTTGGCAAACTTTAAAGAGGGACTTAGTGTGCTCGAGTACTTTATCTCTACTCACGGTGCCCGTAAAGGTCTTGCAGATACCGCCCTTAAAACTGCCGATGCCGGTTATCTTACCCGCCGTCTTGTTGACGTTTCTCACGACGTTATCATCACGGAGGAGGATTGTGGTACTTTACGCGGTCTTGTCGCTACCGAAATCAAAAATAACGAAGAAGTCGTTGCCTCTCTCTACGAACGTATACTCGGTCGCGTTTCTGTTCATGATATTATCGACCCTCGTACCGGTGAAATTATCGTTAAAGCCGGAGAAGAAATTGTCGAAGCCGCTGCAAAACGTATTCAAGAGTCTCCTATCGAAAGAGTGGAAATTCGTTCAGTACTTACCTGCGAAGCTAAACACGGCGTTTGTGCAAAATGTTACGGTCGTAACCTCGCTACGGGTCGCCTCGTTAATAAAGGTGAAGCCGTCGGTGTTATTGCTGCACAATCTATCGGTGAGCCTGGTACTCAGCTTACTCTTCGTACTTTCCACGTCGGTGGTGTGGCTTCTAACATCGCTACAGATAACGGTATTACTTCTAAATACGATGGTCGCCTCGAAATAGATGAACTTCGAACAGTAGATGTCGTAGATGCTACAGGTAGCGAATATCAAGTAGTTGTAGGTCGTCTTGCCGAAGCTCGTATCATCGACCAAAATACAAATATTGCTCTTACTACACAAAATATTCCTTACGGATCTAAACTTTTCGTTAAAAACGGTAGCGTAGTTACTCCTGGTACAAAAATCTGTGAATGGGACCCATTCAACGCTGTTATCGTTTCTGAAGTTTCAGGTACCGTAGATTTCGAATCTATGATAGAGGGTGTTACTTATAAAGTGGAACTCGATGAAGCTACCGGTCTTAAAGAGAAAATTATCGTGGAATCGAAAGATAGAACAAAATCTCCAAGTGCTCACGTTGTTGATGCAGAGGGTAATGTTCTTCGTACCTACAACTTGCCTGTGGGAGCTCACTTGGTTGTTGAAGACAAACAGAACATTAAAATAGGTGATTTGATTGTCAAGATTCCTCGCGCAGTAGGTAAAGCAGGTGATATCACCGGTGGTCTTCCTCGTGTTACCGAGTTATTTGAGGCTCGTAACCCTTCTAATCCGGCTGTCGTTGCCGAAATAGATGGTGAGGTTACTTTCGGTAGATTGAAACGTGGTAATCGTGAAATCACTATCACTCCTAAAAATGGTAAAGAGAAAACTTACCTTGTACCGCTTTCTAAACAAATCCTTGTTCAAGAAGGAGACTACGTACGCGCCGGAACTCCACTTTCCGATGGTGCTATCACCCCTTCCGATATCTTGGCTATTAAAGGCCCTACCGCAGTACAAGAATATATCGTGAACGAAGTACAAGACGTTTACCGTTTGCAAGGTGTGAAAATTAACGATAAACACTTCGAAGTTATCGTGCGTCAAATGATGCGTAAAGTTCAAATTGAAGATGCAGGTGATACTAAATTCCTTCAAGGTCAAATGGTTGATAAAATCGATTTTGCCGAAGAGAACGACCGTATCTGGGGTAAAAAAGTGGTTACCGATGCCGGAGATTCTACAAACTTCAGCAAAGGTCAGATTGTAACCGCTCGTCGTTTACGCGATGAAAACTCCGCTCTCAAACGCCGTGATGCCAAGATTGTGCAAGTGCGTGACGCTCAACCGGCTACTTCTAGCCAGATGTTGCAAGGTATTACTCGTGCAGCCCTTCAAACCAAGAGCTTTATATCTGCCGCTTCATTCCAAGAAACACCGAAAGTTCTTAATGAAGCCGCTATCAATGCTAAAGTCGACTATCTCGAGGGTATGAAGGAAAACGTTATCGTCGGTCATAAGATACCGGCAGGTACAGGATTGCGCGAATACGATAGTCTTATAGTTGCTTCTAATGAAGATTATCATCGTATGACTGATTATGCATCAAATAATATCACAGATTATGAAGATGTAGAAGATCAATTGAACGGATAAGTTTTAAAATTTTATTTATATTGGGGCATATTTCGATGAAAATCGGAGTATGCCCTTTTTTTAATTTTTTATCTCTTGTTACGGTCTTATTTGTTACCAACAGACTTTAGACTTCTTCCTCCTCATGGGGGATAGTCATAGCAAGTTAGTCTCTCCTTTTCCTTGTTCATAAGCAGTCTTCATGGCATAACAAAGCAAGCTTTGTTCTGCTTATTTGACTTAACCAAAACGTTCAAATTTTGTCGCTAATTGTGCAGTTGCTTGTTGAGAGTAACTTTTGATTTTTTTCTTAAAATATTTGGTATATAAAAAATATTTTATATATTTGCCGTATCGAAATATTTTATCATAGCATTATGATTTATTCATTATTTATACTTTATTCTAATTTTGCTTTCAGCATATTTAGGGCATAGTTTTTTCTCCTTTTTCTATGTCCAAGTATTTTGTTGTAAATTAAAAAGATAAGTATAAAAATGTTTTACTTTTTAATATGGTTTATTAATATGAAAAAGATATGTTTTGCAATTATTTTTATTCTACCTATTTATCTATTTGGTCAAGATTCCTTGTTCTTAAAATGTGCTGATTTACCCGGTTTTGGAATAAAATCTTCTATTAATTTGGAAGAATATTTAACCATTAACATAGATGATGACAATTATAACGTTGAATATTCTCTTAATCTTCATTCTTTGAATTTTAGAGATACTACAATAGGTAATTTGTCATTTTTTGAAATACAACTTCCTCAGAGTAGATATATAGGGTATGAGAATATTATCGGTCAACCAAAACTTCCGATAATTAATTTTTCTCTTCAAATTCCAGGTGTTTTGTATGGCGAAAACTTTTTAGCTGAGAATATCACTTGCAATTATGAAGAAATTTCAGTAGATAATTATTATCTTCCTTATCAAGATTTTGTAGGAGAAAAAGAATTGGAATTTAGTTTTAATGTAGATTATTATAGTACATCGCATCAGTTAAACAATTATGTTAGTATAGTTCCATTCAAAGCAGGACGTACTACGGGAATAAATGTATTATTAAAACCCATACAATATAATCCTGCTATAGGAAAAGTGAGAATTATTAATTCAATTTCTTTTGATATTCCATTAGAAAATGCTGAATTGTCAGATATATTTGCTTATGAATTTTTAGATTCTGAGGCAGTGATAGATGCTTCATTTTTGGGAGAGGATACGCAATTACCAATTAATTCTAATCCAAATGGAAATATTTTGATAGTAATAGCAGATGAAGAATATAGATCTAACTTAAATTCTTTTACCTTGCACAAATCAACTAAAGGTTATTCTACAGAAATTGTATCAATAGACCAAATTAATGGAACTATGGGGACTTCAAATATAACGGCAGAAGTGTTGAGAACCTATTTGCGAAATAAATATTACTCCACATATATTCCATCTCGCCCTAAATATCTCCTTTTAGTTGGTGGTTACAATGCAATTCCATGTTCTTCAGAAGGAGAAGATTTAGGAGGTCATTTTTATACTGATTTGTATTATGGATGTTTAAATTCATTGCAAATTCAACAGGAATCTGACCTTTATCCTGAAATGTATGTAGGTCGTTGGCCAATTGATTCCATTCATCAATTAAACACAGCAATAAATAAAACTATCAAGTTTGAGAATTCGTTGGGTGATTATCCTGCATTCTATAATATAATGATGGTTTCCGGAATAGAAGATTCTTTAAGTAATAGTAATAAAGATGATGATATGTTTGCTACAATATCAGGTATGCAACAAAGCTTAAACCAAGGCTCTTTATTTCAAAATATTGATGTTTATGATGGAAGAAATTATAGAGGCAATGTTGGAACAAATGCCATACAAAATATCTTAAATCAGAAAATGCTGTCCGATTTATGGATGTTTGTTTATTGGGGGCATGGGAGTACCGGTTCTTTGGGTTTGCCACTTTCTGTTAAAGATAAGAATATCAACTCGTATGTGTATAGTAGTATTCCTCCTATTGCATTGTCATTCGCTTGTTTAACTAATCGAATAAGTGGAACAGATTGTTATGGGAAATCTTGGCTTGTAAAACAACAGGATGCCGGAGGAGTCGTACATTATGGTGCAACAGGAGAAGCATTTTGGAATTTAACAAAACAACTTGCACTCACTATTGCAAATCTTTTAAAGGCAAATGAAAAAATGTCTATTGCTTTACCATTACAAGTTGGAGCTGCAAAATTGTATGCTAAAAGTAACACAGAGAGTATGAGAAATCAAGCAGAGAAATTTTGTATATACGGAGACCCTACGTTATTGATGTTCAAACATTCCAATTCTATAGTTCCACAACAGAATAGTAAACATTCTGAACAGAAAGAAATAGCTCTATTAACAGTTGACTTATTGAATGAGTATATTGGTTTCAATAATGTTTCAGTTAACGTATATGATATGAATGGAAAACTAATATTAATGAATAACGATGTAAACTTGAATTTTATTAATATGGTTTTCAATCTCCCAATGGGAATGTATTTCGTTTCTATTAAGGAAAATAAATCAGTAAAAACATATAAATTAATCATTAATAAATAAAGGAGACTAATATGAAAAAGATGTTATTTTTATTAAGTGTATTGTTGTTTGTAGCAACACTATTTATCGGATGTCCACCACATACTAACCCGCCGGAACCACCTGACAAGGACACGACTAATACTCCGGTTACAATCATTATACCTCCGGACGATAGCCTGTATAATTACGTGCCGGAAGCATATTTGAAAAATTATTTTCCATTTGATATAGGTACTCAATTTTTGTTTGTTTATGATGGAGAAGACCGTGTTGACTCTTTAGTATTAACTTTACAATTCAATGAAATTGAGCATTATTTTCATATGTACGGTTTTTTATCTCCTAAACAAAATAAAGAATTATCAGACGATATCAATAATGATACGTGTTATTATTGGTATGATTATGAAGTGGTTGATTATGGGGTTCGTTATAGTAATCTTGATATTGATTTTTATATTACGACTAATCCAATGAAAGACTCTACCTGGTCGAGTGTACTTTATCTTGTAAATAATCCATATTCCCCAATAGATGCAGGAGGAGGTGATTGTGAATGTGATTGCAAAGAATGTGTATTAGAAACTTGTTTTCCTAATGAAATAAAACTATATCAAGATAATGACAAAGATAAATTGTATGTTGTAATAGAACAAGGGAAAGGTGTCACTCAATTCTTAGGTGAGAATGACAAGATGTGGCGTTTAGATTCGATAATCAAATAATTTTGTCAAATTTTTAATGATAATATAAAAACCTCACATGCGTAAAATTTCCTCGCACGTGAGGTTTTTTATTGTCGATACAATGTAAAAAGGTTTTAATTTCCACATTATTGAGGTCTTCTTCAAATTTTGTCACTAATTTTGCACTTGCTTGTTGAGAGTAGCTTGATAAAAAAAACAGCTGAAAATTTGGCAGTTACAAAATAAATGCTTAACTTTGCATCGTTCAAATCCAAATGTGAAGGGGGCTTTGCAAGTCTCCTTCAGTTGTATATTAAAGCTATGATAAATAAGGAATTAATAGAAAAATTGCTTCAAGATAAACTGCAAAATACAGATTGCTTTCTTGTAGATGTTACCATTTCTTCTGATAATAATATCGTTGTAGAAATAGATTCTGACACTGCTGTTAATATCGATTTATGTGTGGAAATCAGTCGATATATCGAATCTCATCTTGATAGAGACGTTGAAGATTTTGAATTGGAAGTTGGTTCCGCCGGGCTTACTTCACCGCTGAAAGTACTTCGTCAATACAAGAAAAATATCGGAAACGAAGTGGAAGTGCTCACTAAGGACGGTAGAATAATTAAAGGTATCCTATCTGCAGCTGATGAAACATCCTTTTCCGTTGACGAAACTAAAATGCTTAAAAAAGAGGGCGATAAGCGCAAACACCCTTATACCGAAACTTTATGCTTCGAATATAACCAAGTAAAATATACTAAATATATAATTAATATAAAATAATATGGCTAAAAAAGAGAATGTGAATCTGATAGAAACATTTTCAGAATTCAAAGATTTAAAATCCATTGATCCTGCTACTCTAAAGAATATATTGGAAGAATCTTTTCGTAGTGTTATCGCAAAAATGTATGGTACTGACGAGAATTACGACGTCATTATCAATGTTAAAACCGGTGACTGCGAAATTATTCGTACCCGTATTGTTGTAGACGACGAAGAGCTCCAAGATTCAAATAAAGAGATTTCGCTCTCCGAAGCAAAACAAATTGATGAGGAATATGAAGTAGGTGAAGAAGTCTCCGAGCCGGTTGAATTTTTGAATTTTGGCCGTAGAGCAGTGCTTACTTTGCGTCAAACATTAGCTTCTAAAATTCTTGAACTCCAAAAAAGTGCCCTTTACGATAAATATATAGATATTGTAGGTCAGATAGTTACAGGAGAAGTTTATCAAGTATGGAAAAAAGAAATTCTCTTGCTCGACGATGAAGGAAACGAAATGCTTCTCCCTAAAACAGAACAAATTCCTAACGATAGATTTAAGAAAGGCGATACCGTTCGCGCCGTAGTGCTACGCGTAGATAATAAGAATAACAACCCAAAGATATACTTGTCACGTACAGCTCCTGAATTCTTACAACGCCTTTTCGAACTCGAAGTGCCTGAAATTCACGATGGTCTTATTACCATCAAGAGCATTGCACGTATCCCGGGCGAAAGAGCTAAAGTTGCCGTAGAATCTTTTGACGACCGCATCGACCCTGTAGGAGCTTGTGTGGGTATTAAAGGCTCTCGTATACATGGTATTGTACGCGAATTGTGCAACGAAAATATCGACGTCGTTAATTATACTAATAATATCAGCTTGTATATCGCTCGCGCACTTAGCCCTGCTAAAGTCGTTAGTATTGAGCTCGATACCGAACAACAACATGCAAACGTATTTATTCGCCCTGAAGAGATTTCTTTGGCAATAGGTAAAAACGGATATAATATCAAACTCGCTACAATGCTCACCGGATATTTCGTAGAAGTAATACGCTATATGGGTGACGTTGAAGAAGATGATATCTATCTCGATGAGTTTGCTGATGAAATAGACCCTTGGATTATCAATGTGCTTAAAAGTATCGGTTGCGATACAGCAAAAAGCGTACTTCGCCTTTCTCGTGAGGACTTGATTCAACGCTCCGACCTTGAAGAAGAAACCATTGACCATATTATCGCTGTTCTTCAATCCGAATTTGAAGAAGACTAATTTATTTCGTTTTATCAATTATTTTTACTTCATTATTTTTTCATATGGCTAGATTAGGACAATTAATAAAAAAACTGGAAATAGGCACCGATACTGCCGTAGATTTTTTAAAATCAAACGGTTGTGAAATTAAAAACGATTTAAATGCAAAGCTTGATGCGCATCAAGAAGAGCTTTTAATTAATAAATTCGCTTCAGAAGAGGTGAAAGCAGAGTTTGCGGCAAAAAAACAAAAGAAAGAAATTAGTTCTACTACGGAAAATAAACCCGCTAAGGAAGAAAATAAACTGCATAAAATTAATGTTGTCGGTAAAATCGACCTCGATAAATTCGATAAATCGTCAAATAAAAAGAGTAATGCAGCTACCCCTGCTGAACCAATTATTAATGCAGAACCAAAAGAAAAGACCCCGGTTGAAGAACCTGTTAAAACGAATGCAGAGGAATCTAAAAACGAAAATATTGAGGTAGCCCCTGTTGTTAAAGGAAATACAGAAAAACCTGTTGTAGAAACAGTTGAAAAAGTAGCTGAGGTAAAACCGGAACAAAAAAATAACCCGGAAGACGAAGTGAAAATAGAAATTAAAGAAGTTGTAGAACCAGAAAAGGACGCCAAATCGGAAATCAAGCCTGAAGAAAAAATAAAAGAAACTAAAGTAGAAGTAGTTGATAATAAAACCGAAAATATTAAGCAAATAGAACCTACCGTTAAACCGGAACCTAAACCTGATGTTCAAAAACAACCCGCCGAAAACAAATCGGAAAAAGAAAATCAGCCTAAGGTATCTGAGAAAAAAACGGATATTCAACAAAAAAATAAAGAAGATAAAAAAGATGAGGCCGTAAAAGATAAAGAAATAAATTCAACTTCGACCCCCGAAAAAGATGTTAAAGAGGAGGAAATCTTTAAAACCGATTCGCATCTTAAAGCAATAATTCCACCTAAAGTTATTGGTAAAATAGATTTGGATAAAATTAATCCAAATACTCGCCCGGTAAAGAGCGATAAAAAATCTCAAGAAGATAACCGCTCTGATAAAGGAAAAAATAAGAAAAAAGATAAACAAAATAAATCTAAAGCAGATTTTATAGATAAGAATAAACAAAATTCTGCTGACCATAAATCTAATTCTTCCGCCGAATCGTCTGCTCCAAATACTAAAAAAGATAAAAAGCAAAAAAGACGCCGTATTAATGAACAACCTGTTGATGTAGAGGCTGTCATAAAAGATCAGAATAATCAAAACAGCCAAAAATCCGGTAAAAATTCAAAAGGAAAAAATAAAGGTGACGGCTATATCGGCGATGGTAGAGATAATAGAGGCGGTCGTGATGGTAGAGATAGTCGTGATAGCCGAGATAATCGCGAAGTAAGAGAGGGTAGAGAAGGCCGTGAAGGAAGAAATTCCAAAAAGAATAAACAAAAATATTCTCATTCCTTACCACCAAGCGAAGAAGAGGTAAATAGCAGAATACAAAAGACTTATGCCGACCTTCAAGAGCGTAATAAGTCTACCAAGAAAAGTGCTCAATATAGAAAAGAAAAACGTGAAGCTATAGCCCAACGTCAAATGGACGAGGCTTTACAAGAACAAGCACAATCTAAAATTCTGAAACTTACCGAATTCGTTACCGTTAACGAACTCGCTACTATGATGAATAAACCTGTTAACGAAGTAATTCAAACATGCTTTAATGCAGGTCTTTTCGTTGCTATTAACCAACGTCTTGATGCCGAGGTTATTAATCTCGTTGCTGATGAATTTGGTTTTACTACCGAATTTGTTTCTGCCGACGTAGTCAACGCTATACAAGAAGAAAAAGATAAAGAAGAAGATCTCGTTCCTCGTCCACCTATCGTTACAGTGATGGGTCACGTCGACCATGGTAAAACTTCTTTACTCGACTATATCCGTAAATCTAACGTTATTGCAGGAGAAGCCGGTGGTATTACACAGCATATCGGTGCTTATAACGTACAACTCGAAGATGGTAGACATATTACATTCCTCGATACTCCTGGTCACGAAGCATTTACCGCTATGCGTGCTCGTGGTGCTAAAGTTACTGATATTGTCATTATTATCGTGGCTGCCGATGACGATGTTATGCCACAAACCGTAGAGGCTATAAACCATGCATCTGCCGCCGGAGTACCTATTGTCTTCGCTATTAATAAGATAGACAAACCGACTGCTAATCCGGAAAAAGTGAAAGAATCCCTTGCCAACATGAATTACCTTGTAGAAGATTGGGGCGGTAAATATCAATCACAAGATATATCGGCTAAAAAAGGTATCGGTGTCGAAGAATTGCTCGAAAAAGTACTTATCGAAGCCGAATTGCTTGACCTTAAAGCTAATCCTAATCGCCGTGCTACGGGCTCCGTTATTGAGTCTTCTCTCGATAAAGGTCGCGGATATGTGGCTACCGTTCTTGTAAGTAACGGTACCCTACATATCGGAGACGTAATGCTTGCCGGTACTAATTATGGTAGAATTAAGGCGATGTTTAACGAACGCGGTCAGCGTGTTAAAGAAGCCGGTCCTTCAGAACCGGTTATTGTGCTCGGTCTTAATGGAGCTCCTCAAGCAGGTGATAATTTCAACGTGTTTGCCGAAGACCATGAGGCTCGTGAGATAGCTTCTAAACGCGAACAACTCGCGCGTGAACAAGGAATCCGTACTTCTAAACATACTACTCTGGATGAAATCGGTCGCCGTATCGCCCTTGGTAATTTCCAAGAACTCAATATCATCGTCAAAGGTGATGTAGATGGCTCTATAGAAGCCCTTTCCGACTCATTCCTTAAATTGACAACAGAAGAAATCCAAGTTAATGTTATTCATAAAGCAGTAGGACAAATTTCCGAAAGCGACGTAATGCTTGCTACTGCATCTAATGCAATTATCGTTGGTTTCCAAGTGCGTCCTTCTCTTGCTGCTCGTAAATTAGCTGAAAAAGAGGGCATTGAAATCCGCCTTTATTCTATTATTTACGACGCTATCGAAGAACTTAAAGCTGCAATGGAGGGTATGCTTGCTCCGGATATTAAAGAAGAAATTACTGCTTCTCTCGAAATTCGCGAAACATTTAAAATTACTAAAGTCGGAACTATTGCAGGATGTAAAGTTACTGAAGGTAAGATCAAACGTACTAATAAGATACGCTTAATCCGCGATGGTATCGTAATTTATACCGGTGAACTTGCTTCCCTTAAGCGTATGAAAGACGACGTAAAAGAGGTTGCTTCCGGATACGAATGCGGATTGAATATCGCCAATTATAATGATATTAAGATAGGGGATATTATAGAAGCCTTTGAAGAAGTTGAAGTCAAAAAATCACTCTAAAATATTATAGTATTAAGGCACTTGTTTTGTATGGAAAATATAGAATAAGTGCTTTTTTTCAATTAAATAATGAATTTTCTTGATATAATATTATTAATCCCGTTGGTTTACGGGTTGATACAAGGTATTAGACACGGCATTGTTAAGGAATTATCCACTTTTGTTGCCTTGTTAGTGGCGATTTTTGTCGCTAAAGGCTGGGCAAAAGAGTTGGCTATAATAGTAAATTCTATCCTTGAAACAAAAATGGAAATTTCGGTGATGATAGCTTATGTTTTAATTTTTATCGTGGTATTAATATTAGCAGCGTTGATAGCAAATCTTTGTACAAAACTATTGAAAGCAGTGATGCTCAATGGAATAAACCGCTTTTTTGGTGCCCTTTTTGGTACTATTAAATATGCTTTCGCTATTAGCCTTATTATTAATGTATTGTTACTTGCAAAACCAATTTTTAATATAGAAAAATATCAAGTTGTTCAAACATCTGTCTGTTATCGTCCGCTTCAAAAAATTATTCCGGTAATTTTACCGGTTATTAATTTTGATAGTTTAGTAAATAGAGAATGAATTATTATTTTTTTAATTGAAGCATTCAATATTTGTATACTGCCCCGCACATCTTTTACCCGATGTGCGGGGCTTTTTTATAGCTATTACACCGTATTTGACTGATTTTTCCTTGAAATAATATTTTTGTGGGGAAATGTGGGGAAAAATTAAAATATTATTTGTACCTTTACGCACGAAATTGGATAGGTGTATTATGACTGTATTTAGTGGAAAATCAGAATCTAAAATTGATGCAAAGGGTAGAGTGTTTATACCTGCTGTATTTAGAAGACAATTGCCTGAAAATGACAGAGAAAGGGTAGTTGTCAGGATGGATGTATCCAACAAATACCTCGTCATTTACCCCGAAAATGTGTGGCAAAATAAGGTGCTTGACCTTCAGAAAAAATTGAATGAGTGGGATGTGGAAGACCAATTATTGCTTATGAGATTTGTAGAAGATGCAGAAATTCTCGATATCGATAGTCAAGGTCGCATCTTATTGCCAAAACGTTTTATTTCTGCAATGAATATCGTATCGGAAACGGTATTTGTGGGGCTTGTCGATCGCATAGCGTTATGGAGTAAGCCGGCATATTTGGAATTTCAAAATAGTCAACCGGATTTATCCGATATATTAAGAAACAAATTAACCTCGGAGTCATGAATGAATATCACGTACCGGTACTTTTAAAAGAGTCGATAGAGGCTCTGGATATTAACCCCGATGGCATCTATGTAGATGTTACTTTCGGAGGTGGTGGTCACTCTCGTGCTATTTTGAACCGACTTTCTGCGCGCGGTCATCTCTATTCTTTCGACCAGGATGCTGATGCTATGAAGAATGTTTTTGATGATGATAGATTTACTTTTGTTAGAAGTAACTTTATGTATCTCAAGAATTTCCTTAAATATTACGGCGTGGAGAAAATCGACGGGTTGATTGCCGACCTTGGAGTTAGTTCTCATCATTTTGACGACGAAGAGCGCGGGTTTTCTTTCCGCTTCAATGCTCCTCTCGATATGAGAATGAATACAAGTCTGTCTGTTTCTGCCGCTGATATTATTAACTCATATACAGAAGCTCAACTCTCGTCGATATTTTACCTTTATGGTGAACTTTCAAACGCAAAAAAAATAGCCCATACTATCGTACTTAAGCGCACCGATGCCCCTATACTCGATACCAACGCGCTACTCGAAACCGTTAAACCTTTCTTTATGCGTGAACGTGAAAAAAAAGATGTGACTAAACTATTTCAAGCCCTTCGTATAGAGGTGAATAACGAAATGATGGTACTGCGAAAAATGCTCTCTCAAACCGCCGATGTGATGAGTGAAAACGGTAAACTCGTGGTTATTACATACCATTCTCTCGAAGATAGAATAGTAAAAAACTTTATTAAGACGGGCAATTGTGAGGGGAAAATATGTAAAGATTTTTATGGAAATATTATCTCTACTTTCAAAGCCCTTAATAATAAAGTAATTACACCATCGGAAGAAGAATTGACTGTAAATCCTCGTTCCAGAAGTGCTAAAATGAGGGTTGCTGTAAAATTATAATAGTAGTAAAATCAAAACTAAATAATGAATTAGACAAAAAGCGAGTGGCACTAAATATATAATATAGTAAAACTATGAAGTTGTCGATGAAAAATATTATTTCGTCTCTCCCTGTTTCGAAGAAAAAAAGGAATATAGCCAACGTGCAAAATGTTTCTGATTCAGAGACAATTACTGATGCTAACAAGAATGATGTAGAACAAATACAAAGCAATTCTGCTAATAACGAAGAAAAGAATAACTCTCAATATAAAGAAAGTAAAGTAAGGGGATCTTACAAAAAAACGAAAAATTATATAAATCACTTCTTTACCCATTTGTATAGAAGAATATTTAATAAAGATTGGTGTATTAAACAGATACCTTATTTATTGTTTCTTATGTTTTTAATAATGGTGTATATTAATAATATATACTCTTATAATATACTATTAAAAGAACTATATAATAAAAAAGAGGAACTTAAAGTGACTAGAATACAAGCTATTCACTTGGAATCTCAATTAAAAAGTGAAGGTAAAAATAATGCCGTTTATAATAAATTGGAAGAGGTTGGTAGTAAACTTGAAGTAATAACGGAACCTATTGTTGTCGTAGAATGATAAATTTTGATACAAAAAGAAGAGTACTAATATTGTTTGTCATTTTTATTTTATCAGTAGTGGTAATCTTTTTAGCCTACGGATATTATAATATTTTCGCTCGTGAACAGCTTAACGAGGAGGCTAAAAGATATACTATTATAAATAAAAATATACAAGCTCAAAGAGGTAGCATCTATTCTCATGATGGAAATTTGATGTCTACCACACTCCCTTTGTATAAATTATCAATGGATACGAGGACGGAATATCTCGCAAGTTGTAAATCCGATTCCGTTATAAATATTTATATCGACTCATTATCTTATTGCTTGTCTCGAAAATTTAAAGACAGAACACCCAAAGAATATAAAAAGTATATAATGGAGGGCTTTCATAAAAATAATAGGAACCTTATTATTTATCCTCGGTATGTGACCTTTTTTGATTATCAAGAGGTGCAAAAATTTCCTCTTTTCCGATTAGGGACAAATAAAGGTGGCTTGAAAACCGAAATAGGCGGTATGAGGCAGCATATGTTCGGTAATCTTTGTAAAACTACCTTAGGTAATATTTACGGCTCTTCCGGTAAAGGATGCTCCGGTATTGAGCTTTCCCTTAATGAAGAATTGCAAGGCAAAGATGGTTTGGCTAAAGTTGTAAAATTCGGGAATACAAGATATAAGCAACCGATAATAGACCCTATTGATGGCAGTGATGTATATACTACTATCGATGTAGATATGCAGGATATTTGTGCTTCAGAATTGGAGAAAACATTGAATATGCATGGCTGTGATAAGGCTTGTATGGTGCTTATGGAGGTGAAAACCGGCAAAATACGTGCTATGGTAAATCTGTCGAAAGATGAAAACGGCGTTTATTGTGAGCGTGATGAGAGCGACAATATGGCAATTTCCGACTTATCTACTCCGGGGTCCACATTCAAGACTATGAGCCTTATGATTGCCCTCGAAAATAATATTTGCGATACAGATGATATTATCAGTACCGGTAAAGGAGAATATTATTTTAGAGGTGTTAGAATTACAGATTCTAATTTTAAAAGGGGTGGCCACGGAGATATATCTGTTACAAATGTGTTGGCTCAATCCAGTAATATCGGCGTAATGAAAATTATTAATGAAGCCTATTCAAAACATCCCGAAAAATTTGTAAAACAAGTGTATAACACAGGCTTTGCCAAAGATATAGAACTGATGTTGCCAAATGCACAGCAGCCAAGATTGCCCGATCCGAAAAGTGAAAAATGGAGCCATATTTCATTGATGTGGATGTCTATAGGTTACGAATCTCTTATCCCGCCTATTTATACGCTTAATTTCTATAATGCCATTGCAAATAACGGCGTTATGGTTCGCCCTTATATTGTGGAAAAAATTGTGTCTGCGGATGATGAAGTAAAATATTTCGATACCAAAGTCACCAATAGTAGTATCTGTTCTGCATCCACACTAAGAAAAATGCAGCATATGCTTAGGATGGTTGTAGAGTCGGACAGCGGTACAGCAAATATGATAAATAATATACGCTTGCCTATTGCCGGAAAAACGGGTACTGCTATTCTGCCCGGTGGGGGCGATCAGATTTCATTTTGCGGTTACTTCCCTGCCGATAACCCTAAGTATAGTGCCATCGTTGTGGTTAAACGTCCTAAAACAAGAGCCGGGGCAGGACATATTTGCGCAAGAACGTTCTATCGTGCTGCAAAAAAAATCTACGCAATGGATTTGAAAGAGAATATTAAGAATTTCGAAGTGTTGCCCGATTCCGATAATATTCCTTTAGTCAAATATGGTAATGCGTCTGAGGTGAAATCGTCGTTGAAAAAACTCGATTATAAAGTAAAGGGTACTAATGCAAATTGGGTTTCTCTCACTTATGAAGAAGACGCTTTCGTGCCTAAGGAGGTGACTATAATAGAGGGTTTGGTGCCTAATGTAACGGGTATGGCTGCCGTTGATGCTCTTTATTTGCTCGAGAAAAGCGGATTGAGGGTTATGATGTACGGCTCCGGAAAGGTAGTGTCGCAATCAATCCCTCCGGGGCAAAAAGTGAAAAAAGGCGATACTATACACGTTAAACTAAGTATTTAGTGCCGGTAAATACTATCTATAATTATAATGTAGAAGAAAAATTTGTAATAGAATATTTAAATATATTTCATATAATGTTACTGAATGCAATTTTAGATAATATTGAAGTGCTTAATAAAATCTCTGAAAATAAAGAGATTAACGATGTGGTGTTCGACTCTCGCAAGGTGGAGTCGGGTTCGCTTTTTGTCGCTACTCGTGGTACGGCTGTCGATGGCCATAATTTTATTGAATGCGCAGTTGCAAATGGTGCCGTAGCTGTAATGTGTGAGTCTCTGCCGGAGAAGCAAGCTGATGGTGTTGTATATGTTAAAGTTGCCGATAGTGCCGAAGCATTGGGTATTGCCGCTCATAATTTTTACCATCGTCCGTCAAAAAACATTACACTTGTAGGAGTTACAGGTACTAATGGTAAAACCACTATCGCTACGTTGCTGTACAAACTTTTTATGGCAATGGGGTATAAAGTAGGTTTGCTCTCTACTGTCTGTAATTATGTAGTAAAAGAGGCTGTGCCATCAACGCATACCACTCCCGACCCTATAGAGTTGAACGCTCTTTTGGCTCGTATGGTGGATGCCGGTTGTGAATACGCATTTATGGAAGTGAGCTCGCATGCAGTAGATCAACGCCGTATTGCAGGTCTTGATTTCAATGGTGCTATTTTTACTAACCTTACTCGCGACCATCTTGATTATCACAAAACTTTTGATAACTATCTTAAGGCAAAGAAAAGATTTTTCGATGATTTACCTTCCGGCGCTTTCTCCCTCGTAAATGTAGATGACAAAAACGGAATGGTGATGTTACAAAATACTAAGGCAAAAAAATGTACTTATGCTCTACGCTCTATGGCAGATTTTTCGGCGAAGATATTGGAAGATTCCTTTACCGGTATGCTACTTAATGTGTGTGGACGTGAAGTGTTTATGCCATTTGTAGGTAAATTTAATGCCTATAATTTACTTGCTGTGTATGGTGCTTCAGTACTTCTGGGTGCCGATGCCGAAGAGGTGCTCCGCTTGCTCTCGTGCCAACATGCGGTTCCCGGTCGTTTTGAAGCCGTTAATGCTCCTGCAGGATTTACAGCAATCGTCGATTATGCCCATACTCCGGATGCTCTGACTAATGTCATTAATACCATTAACGAAATCCGTGAAAAAGGCTCGGAATTAATTA
Organism: Candidatus Aphodosoma sp.; assembly: GCA_051870785.1. Lineage (GTDB taxonomy): Bacteria > Bacteroidota > Bacteroidia > Bacteroidales > Paludibacteraceae > Aphodosoma. The sequence goes on along the minus strand of JBJECF010000037.1, from coordinate 15,558 downwards.
CCGTCGTAGGTTGTGGCGGTAATAGGGATAAAGGTAAACGTCCCATAATGGCTCAAGAAGCCGTGAAAGGGTCGGAAAGAGTAATCCTCACTAGTGATAACCCTCGCCACGAAAATCCTACTGATATATTGAAGGATATGACCGACGGCCTTGACGCGGAACAGATGAAGAAAGTCATCGTTATTGAAGATCGTCGTCAAGCTATTCGTACTGCTTGCGCTTTAGCCAAGAAGAATGATGTGGTACTCGTTGCCGGTAAAGGTCATGAAGACTATCAAATTATTGGCGATGTTAAACATCATTTCGATGATAAAGAAGAAATTATTGCTTGTTTTTAATTGATTAGATACTATGTTTTATTACTTGTTTTCATACTTGGATTCTGCATTTAATTTTCCTGGTGCAGGTGTATTCTCTTATATCTCTTTCCGTGCGGTGATGTCGTTTATTACCGCTCTGTTTGTCTCTATCTATTTCGGTAAAAGGTTTATCTATTTCCTTCAAAGAAAGCAAATCGGCGAGGAAATTAGAGATCTGGATTTGGAAGGTCAAAAGTCTAAAAAAGGCACCCCTACCATGGGTGGTATCATTATACTTTTTTCTATCCTTGTGCCGGTGTTGTTATTCTCAATACTTCATAATATATACATTATATTGATGATAATCACTACAGTATGGCTTGGTGGCCTCGGTTTTGTCGACGATTACATAAAGGTTTTTAAACATAATAAAGAGGGGCTTCACGGAAAGTTTAAAATTATTGCACAAGTAGGTGTTGGTCTCATAGTTGGCTTAGTGCTTTATCTTAGTCCGGATGTGATTATTTATGGCGAAGGAAAGTCTACAGCTACTACTATTCCGTTTTTTAAATTCTCTGATTTCGATTATGCCGACTTGTTCGCTTGGGCTGGCGAGTATGCACAAACGTTAGGTTGGATTTTCTTTGTTTTCGTTACAATTTTTGTAGTAACTGCAGTTTCAAACGGAGCCAATCTTACTGACGGCCTCGATGGCCTTGCTACCGGTTCTTCCGCTATTCAAGGTGTCGTGCTTTGTATTTTGGCTTATTTTTCGGGAAATATTAAATATGCCGATTATCTCGATATTATGTATATCCCGGGGTCCGGCGAATTGGTAGTGTTTGCTGCTGCATTCATCGGTGCTACTATCGGTTTCTTGTGGTTCAATGCCAACCCGGCTCAGGTGTTTATGGGTGATACAGGTAGCCTCGCTCTTGGCGGTATCATCGCTGTCTTTGCTATTATTATCCATAAAGAGCTACTACTCCCTATATTGAGCGGTATATTCCTCGTTGAGTCTCTCTCCGTTATTATGCAAACGTCGTACTTCAAGTATACTAAAAAGAAATATGGCGAGGGAAGACGTATCTTTAAAATGGCTCCTTTACATCATCATTATCAAAAAGTTGGTGTGCCTGCCCTTATTTCTAAACCGATTAATGGCATACCGGAAAATAAGATTACTATGAGATTTTGGATTGTGGGCTTATTGTTGGCTGCATTTACTTTAATAACTTTGAAATTACGTTGATTATGGCAGAAAAAATTGTTGTTCTCGGTGCAGGTGAAAGTGGTGTAGGAAGTGCCGTTCTTGCACAGAAAAAAGGTTTTGATGTGTGGGTTTCTGATAAATCCGCTATCAAACAGCAGTATAAGGATATGCTTGTAAAATACAATATCCCTTTCGAGGAGTTGCAACATACCGAAGATAAAATTCTGGATGCTAAAGACGTAATTAAGAGCCCCGGAATTCCGGAATCCGCCGATATTATTAAAAAAATCCGTGCAAAGGGTATTAATATCATCAGTGAAATAGAGTTTGCCGGTCGCTATAATACGGCTAAAACTATCTGTATTACAGGTAGTAATGGTAAAACTACCACTACAATGCTCACTTACTTTATATTGTCTCATGCCGGTTATAATGTAGGGCTGGCTGGTAATGTCGGTAAGAGTTTTGCTTTACAAGTGGCAGAAGAGAATTTCGACTATTATGTAATAGAGCTATCAAGCTTTCAGCTCGATGGTATGTATGATTTTCGTGCCGATGTCGCTATCCTTATGAATATCACTCCCGACCACCTCGATAGATATAATTATGAATTTCAAAATTATATAAATTCTAAATTCAGAATTTTGCAGAATTTAACCGCTGAGCAATATTTTATCTATTGGAGCGAAGATCCGGTTATAAAAGCTGAATTTGAAAAACGTGAAATATCCGCTTCTTTGGCGCCTTTCGGTTCTTCAAAAGATGATAATGTAGCTTGGATTGATGATGCCGATATGCATGTTAATTATATGAACTCTTTCTCTTTACCTATCGATAGTATCTTTATCAAAGGGGTTCATAATCTTTATAATTCGATGGCTGCTTCATTAGCCGCTTCTATTGTCGGAATATCTGATGCCGTTATCAAAGAGGCTTTGGCTCTCTTTAAAGGTGTGGAGCATCGCTTGGAATACGTAGATACTATTAATGGCGTTCGCTATATCAATGATAGTAAGGCTACTAATATCGACTCCTGTTGGTATGCTCTTAAGAGTATGACCACCCCTACCGTACTCATTTTGGGTGGCACTGATAAGGGCAACGACTATAATGCTATTCTCGACCTTGTTAAACAAAAAGTTCATACTCTTGTATTTATGGGCGTTGATAATGATAAGTTGGTGAAGTTCTTCTCCGAAAATTCCGACATTCCTTTTGTAGATACACACTCTTTGAAGGATGCCGTAAATGCTTGTTATAATGCAGCAAAAGAGGGCGATACCGTGTTGCTATCTCCTTGTTGTGCCAGCTTTGACCTTTTTAAAAATTACGAGAATCGTGGCGAATTGTTTAAAGAAGAGGTTCATCGTTTAAACCCATAGATTGATTTTTTGTAACACGATAATAAGCTTTTGATATATTTCGAGGTTTAGATACTTCTAAACCTTTGATATTATTATTTTAGAAATCTTTTTGTAGATGAAGAATTTTATTAATCAAATATTACCGGGTAATAAAGCTATATGGATATCGTATTTCTTATTGGTATTATCGTCCATAATAGTGCTATTTTCCGCCTCAAGTACTTTGGTGGCGCAACAAGGCTCCGTCTCCGGTCCGATTATGAGGCATATCTTTTTCCTATCTTTCGGATTCTTTGTCATAATTTGTATGCAAAAGGTTTCTACAAAGTTTATTCGTTATATCATGGGCTATGCTCTATTGATATTCAGTTGGGTATTGCTCGTGCTGGTAATGTTTGTAGGAGAACAAAAAGGGGGTGCTACTCGGTCGATTTTCGGTATACAGCCTTCTGAATTTGCTCGATTGGCACTCATTATTACTACTGCTTCTTTTATTGCTAAAGCTGCTGACAAAGAGTATCTTAAATCTAAATTTTGGTGGTTCTCCGCTGAATTTATCACCACTTTGGCGCTCGTAGTGCCAAGCAATTTGTCTACAACAATATTGTTGGGATTTACAATATTCGCAATGTTGATAATCGGGCGCATACCATGGAAGTATATATTTAAGCTGTTGATTGTTTGCTTACTACTGTTTTCTATTTTTATTTCTGTCAGTCTTGTAGTTGTAAAAATTTACCCGGATTCAAAACAAGCTCCGAAGTGGACTGCTTTATTCCGGCGTGTAGAGACGTGGGAGGCGCGAATTGTCAATTTTCAATCTTCTATAGTTGATAGTCCCGACGATGTAAAATCCGATAACCCTTGGCATATTTCCGATGAACCGGGAATTAATAACCGTCAGAGTATATATTCTTTGATAGCCGTAAGTCGTGGCGGTATAAGTGGTGTGGGTCCCGGTAAAAGTAATCAAAAAGATTATTTACCCGAAGCATATAGCGATTTTATCTTTGCTATTATTTGTGAAGAGTATGGTCTGCTTGGTTTGATAGTACTTTTCGGAAGTTATATAACTTTGTTTGCAGGTGTGGTTTGCGTAATTTATAATTCGAAGAACTTTTTCTACTCGCTAATGTGTGCAGGTGGGTTCGTTATTATGTCCATGCAAATAATTATTCATTGCTTCGTATGCTTAAAGTTGTTCCCTCTTACCGGTCAGCCTTTGCCGATGATAAGTAACGGCGGTAGTTCTATCTTGATTAATAGCATATATATAGGCATATTTATCTATGCTTCACGCGATTGGAAGTTCGTTACCAAAAAGACGAAAGTGATGGCGGCTGATAGCATTGAAGCCGATAGTGAAGCGTCGGTTGTAAATAACCCTTCCAAATCTGTTGATGATATTAGTGCCGATGTGGATATTGCCGTTGATACGAATAGAACTGAATTTGCCGATTCGCAAACCGACGTGGATGAAGAAGATAAAAATGATAATGATGTTACCATAGAAATAATGTAAAGTTATGAATAAGATAATACATAAATATCTGATAAGTGGTGGCGGTACGGGAGGTCATATCTTCCCGGCTATCAGTATTGCTAATGCTTTGAAGCAACTTGACCCCGATTGTGAAATAATTTTTATCGGTGCAGAAGGTCATATGGAGATGGAACGTGTGCCTGCTGCCGGATATAAAATAGAGGGCTTGAAGGTAGAGGGGCTTGACCGACAACATATATTACGTAACTTTAAAGTGCTTTATAATTTTGCTGTTTCTCTTCCAAAAGCGCGTAGAATAATAAAAGATTTTCAACCCGACGTTGCCGTTGGAGTGGGTGGCTATGCAAGTGCCGCCGCTCTTATGGTTGCCAACAGCATGAATATTCCTATCGTGCTACAAGAGCAAAACGGTTTTGCCGGAGTGGCTAACAAATTGTTGGCAAAGAAAGCCTGTAAAATTTGTGTCGCTTACACCGGAATGGAACGTTTCTTCCCGGCAGATAAAGTTATTCTTACAGGTAACCCTATTCGTCAAAATCTCTTTAATCCGGAACTCGATAAGAAAGAGGCTTACGACGCTTTCGGTTTGAAATACGACATTCCTACTTTACTAGTAATGGGTGGTAGCCTCGGCGCTATGACTATTAATAACGGTATGATTATTGGTTTGAAACAGTTTGCCGACGCTGGCGTTCAGGTGATTTGGCAAACCGGTAAAAGATATTTTGCCGATGCTCTAAAGGCTTTTGCCCAAAACCCTTGTGATAACGTGCTTGTGATGGACTTTATCAGCCGTATGGATTATGCTTATGCAGTGGCTGACGTCGTTGCCGCTCGTGCCGGCGCAAGTACTATATCAGAACTTACTTTCCTCGGTAAACCAGCAATCCTGATTCCTTCGCCTAATGTGGCAGAAGACCATCAAACGCATAATGCTATGGCATTGGCTAAAGAAAATGCCGCTATTTGCTTGCCGGATAATGAGGCGATAGAAAAACTCGCTCCCCTCGCTATTAATCTATTGCTTGACGATAAACGTAAAGCCGAAATCGCCACTAATTCAAAAAAAATGGCTCAAATAGATTCTGCTGTTCGTATCGCTAATGAAATTATTAAACTCTGTAAAAATTAGATTGTTATGGTAGAGAATTATTACTTCCTCGGTATAGGCGGTATTGGTATGAGTGCCATCGCACGTTATTTTAAAGCCAAAGGATATAATGTGGCGGGTTACGACCGTACTCCATCTGTGTTGACTCATGAACTGGAAGCGGAGGGTATAGATGTGAATTATTCCGATGAGATAGAAGCAATACCTGTAGATTACAGAGATAAACGTAATACTTTCGTTGTATTTACCCCTGCAATCCCTAAAGATAATGCACAGTATAACTTCTTCTTGTCGAACGATTTCGTAATGCAGAAGCGTGCGCAAGTACTAGGCGATATCACACGTCGTGAAAGAGGACTCTGTGTGGCTGGTACTCATGGCAAAACTACAACTTCAACTATGATAGCTCATATCCTTAAGCAGAGCCATGTAGATTGTAACGCTTTCCTTGGAGGTATCTCAAAAAATTATACCAGCAATTTGCTCTTATCCGATAAAAGCGATTATGTGGTTATCGAAGCCGACGAGTTCGACCGTTCTTTCCATCTTCTATCTCCTTATATGGCTGTCATTACTGCTACCGATGCCGACCATTTGGATATTTATGGAAACTACGAGGCTTATGTCGAGAGTTTTAACCATTTTACCTCACTCGTGCAGCCGGGTGGTGTGCTCATCGTGAAAAAGGGTATTGTTATCGACCCTCGCCTTGCTGAAAACGTTACCCTTTTCACCTATTCTGCTACTGAAAAAGCCGATTTCTATGCCGAAAATATCAGAATCGGCGGTGGTAAACTACTTTTTGATTTTGTTACTCCTACTACAAAAATCTGCGATATCGACCTTGGAGTTCCAGTGCTTGTGAATGTAGAGAATGCTGTTGCAGCAATGGCTGTAGCTTCACTCGCCGGTGCTACCGATAGTGAACTGAAAAGTGGAATTGCTTCGTTTGCCGGTATTCGCCGACGCTTCGAAATACATTATAAGTCCGATAAGTTTACGTTGATAGATGATTACGCTCACCATCCGATGGAAATAGAGGCGAGTCTGAAATCTATCAATGCCCTCTACGACGATCGTAAGATAGCTGTGGTTTTTCAACCTCACTTGTTTACTCGTACCCGAGATTTTTATGCCGATTTTGCAAAAGCTCTTTCTCATGCCTCGCAAGTGGTGCTCGTCGAAATTTATCCTGCTCGAGAAATGCCTATCGAGGGTGTATCATCCAAAATTATTTTTGATGAAATTACTTCCCCTTTAAAACAATTGACTACGAAAAAAGATCTTATCTCTACTCTCGATGAGATAGATTTCCAAGTGTTGCTCGTTGTTGGTGCCGGAGATATCGACACTTTAATTCCTTCTATTATCGAGCATTTTAAATAAAAATTATTATTTGTTTATTTCAATAATTTATTGTAATTTTGAAAACACGAAAAATAATTATTACGAGTTCTATCGTTGTTAGTGTTATCTTGTTGATAACCATGGTTGTACTTGCTACCTTAAGAAGACAGGTACAGACGTGTGAGTGCGTTACAGTACAGATAGTTAACACCGAAGATTACTCTTTTGTAAAACCGGAAAATATTGCTTCTTATTTGAATACCAACGGGATAAAGTGTGTCGGGCGTCAGACGTCTGAAATCGACTTGTTAGAGGTTCAAAAAGTTGTAGAGAAGATGCCGATAGTCGACCATTCTGTATGCTTTTTTAATACAAAAGGTAACTTGCAAATACGTGTATGGCAGAAAATTCCGAAATATAGGGTAAAATCCGCTTCGGGCGACTATTTCGTGGATAAAAACAGAAATTCCTTTCCCGCTACTGCCTCCACAGTGGCTTATGTACCCCTCGTTACTGGTAAACTTTCTAAAGAATTTGCTACCAATGAGGTGTATGACTTGGTGAATTTTATTTATGATGATAGATTTTTGAAGTCGGCATTTACTCAAATTTGTGTAGATGATACTTTACTTTCTCTCGTCCCTCGAGTGGGAAATTATATCGTTGTTCTCGGAAGTGCCGAGAATTTCGAGTCTAAATTATCTAAGTATAAAACATTTGTAAAACAAGTTTATAAGTATAACAAATGGAATAAATATTCCATCGTTTCTTTGGAATATAAAAATCAAGTTGTTTGTACTAAACGCGAAAACTAATAATATAGTTTATGAAAAATATATTTGTCGTTGCAGAATTATTGGATAAAAGCGTAAGAGCTATCCTTGCCGAACGCGTTGATGGTAAGGTTGTTGTATATGGCTCGGAGGAAGAATCTTTTTCCGACAAATCCGTTCTTGATGAAAACGGTGTCCTTGAAAACTTTACTAGAGTTAATAACGTTTTGCTATCCATTTCAAGAAAAATGGAGAATAGAGCAGTGAATTATTTTGATAATAAACAAGTTAATCTTACTCGAATTGATTTGGCTGTGTCTTGTTTCCCTTGCAATACCTTTGTTAGCTCTAATTCTTTCCCGCTAAACCCTACATCAACTATAAATAAAGGATTGATAGATGTGCTGAAACAATCTAATCAACAGGCTGATTACAGTAACGAAGATATAGAAGTCAAGTGCCTCAATGAGAGTTATGTGCTCGATGGCGTAGAACTTGATGATATACAAAACAGACATGGTAATTATCTTACGATAAATAATTTGTCAATTCGTTATCCGAAGAAGTTGGAGGATAATTTGCGTAAATGTAGCGATAGATGTACCTTCTCTTTGAATTTCTTTTTCTCTCCGATTATGGAGTCATATGCTTATATAAGTAAGCAACAAATGGAGAATGGTATCGCTTTGGTTTCAATTCATTCAAACTATTCTTCAGTAGTAATTTATAATAAGTCTAAAATACAGCATTTGGCAGTTATCCCTTTTGGATGGAACGATGTCAATAACGATTTAAAGTTTTTTCTTGTGCAGAACGGAACAGATGAACTGAAATCAAAAGTAGATAAAATTAATTACAACGACCTTATTTATAAGACATTACATTCAGATAAAAACGTAAATCTAAAAATATCCGAATGTCCTATAGAGGTTAAAAAAATATATGATGTAATTAAATATCGCTTGAAAGAAATTTTCTCATTTGCTAATCAAGAAGTGTTGAAATTTCAAGAAAATGCAGAAAAGGAATTTTCTATTGCTATCCTCTCGGAAAAAGAGCAACAAGATGTATTGAGTATTGCTCACGACGTTTTTGGCTCTGATAAATGCTTCGTTCCTACAGTTTTATCCGATTTGAGTTTGGGAGGTGCCAGCCTTCCGCTTAATTATGCTTCTCTTCTCGGACTCGCTTCTATAACGGATGATAAGTCTGCATTTGAAGTAGTTGAAACAGTAGATACGGAAGAAAAACCTTTTGAAGCACCTAAAAAACCTTCTCCTAAGAAAGAGAATAGAAAATTTAATTTATTTGGTGCTATTGAAGGCTTCTTTGCAGGCGATAATAATGAAAATAATGAATAATTTTGAGATATATGGAAGGTATAATTGATAACTTGTTGATATCCAAGCGTAAATCCCCACTGATAAAAGTAGTTGGTGTAGGTGGTGGCGGTGGTAATACGGTTAATTTTATGTACGAGAATTCCGATGCTGAAGTATCGTATGTAGTAATGAATACCGATAGTCAAGCGTTGGAATCTTCTCCAATACCAAATAAATTATTATTAGGACCCAATATTACTGAGGGTCTTGGAGCAGGTGCAAATCCTTCTACTGCCGAAGAAGCCGCTATGGCATCAAAAGATGATATAAAAAAGATTCTTGACGATGGCGCTAAAATGGTCTTTATAACTGCCGGTATGGGTGGCGGTACAGGTACCGGTGCAGCACCTATCGTTGCCGAAATAGCCAAAGATCAATTGGGTATGCTCACTATCGGTATTGTTACTATCCCTTTTGCTCTCGAAGGTAATGCAAAAATAAGAAAAGCATTACGCGGTATAAGCAAATTGAGTAAAAATGTTGACGCACTGCTTATTATCAACAATGAGCGTATTGCTGACCTTTATCCTGAGTACACTATTCAAGCCGGTTTCGCTAAAGCCGATAGCGTTTTGTCTGAAGCCGCTACTAGTATTGCAAACCTTATCCTTAAAAAAGGTTATATTAATCTCGACTTTGCAGATGTCAAAACTACTTTGAAAAACGGTGGTGTGGCTACCATAAATACAGGGAAAGGGTCCGGCGAAAATCGTGTAGCCCTTGCTATCGACGACGCAATGAAAGTGCCTCTTTTGAATAATTCTAAAGACATTACAAAAGCTAAACGCTTATTGCTCAATTTCTATTGCTCCAAAGAAAAAGCTATCAGTATGCGTGAACATAGAGCAATTACCGACTTTGTGAATACAATGGACCGTGATAATGTTGAGGTAATTTATGGATTTACTTATGATGACTCATTGGACGAAGAGGTGCAACTAACACTCCTTGCTACGCTGGATATCAGTCCAGTACCTGCAGATATCGTGGTAAATATCGATGATTCTAACGGTGTTGAGAAGAACATGAAAGAAGAGGACGAAAAGTATAACGAATGGATGAAGAAATTATATAATAGTGATCTCGAAACCGGTAATTCTCTTGTATCCCTAGAAGAATTGGAGAATCCGAAAATATTAAGTGAATATAAAAAACCATCTTATTTAAGAAAATAGATTATGAATTTATTTGATCAAATCAGCGAGGATATCAAAAAAGCTATGCTCGCACGTAATAAAGCGGAATTAGAAGCTCTCCGCGGTATAAAAAAAGAACTTCTTGAAGCTAAAACTTCTAAAGAGGCTAATGGCGAAGTTACTGATGAACTTGCTATAAAGATTATTCAAAAAATGGCTAAACAAGGTAAGGATGCCGCACAAGTATTTATCTCTCAAAATCGCCAAGATCTTGCTGATGAGTACCTTAATCAAGTGGCAGTATATGAAAAATACTTGCCTAAAATGATGTCGGCTGATGAACTAGCCATCGCTGTAAAAGAAATTATTACCAGTGTAGGCGCTACATCTCCGAAAGATATGGGTAAAGTGATGGGTGTGGCTTCAAAACAACTCGCCGGTAAAGCCGATGGTAGAGCTATTTCCGACATGGTTAAGAGTATTCTTGCTTCCCTGTAACTTCTTTTATTTATTATGATATTTTAAGTCGGGCACATTTATGCCCGACTTTTTTACTTTTTAATTCTTGAAGGCATCAAGAGTGTTCTTTGCAAATCATACACTTATTCTCCTCTGTAGAAATTACTCTCTTTTTCAACAGACGTTTTTACTTTGTCTTGTTTCTTCTTACTCCGGATAGTCCAAATATGCTTTGTCCTACTCTTACTTGTTCATTAGTTTTCGTCTTTGTATAACTTAGTGCATGTTTGGTTCTGCTCATTTGGCTTATCCAAAACGTTTTAAATTTTGTCACTAATTTTGCAGTTGCTTGTTGAGAGTAGCCGGTGCTTTTTTATAATTATTCTATTTGTCGTTATTGAAATTATTATTACCTTTGCGCTCGTTTTTTGAATGTTTTGGTTAAGCCAAATGAGCAGAACAAAGCTTGCTTTGTTATGCCATGGCGACAAAACATCTGTTGAAAACAAGCGTTTTGGTTAAGCCAAATGAGCAGAACAAAGCTTGCTTTGTTATGCCATGGCGACAAAACGTCTGTTGAAAACGAATTTTTTGCGCATTTTATTATAGTATGAAAAATAACGGAGTTCGACAAATATCATCTTTATTAATGCTCTTTGTATTAGTGGGTTATATAGTGTGTATCACTATATTCTCTCACGTGCATTTTGTCGATAATCATTCCGTTATACATTCTCATCCATATACAAATCAAAACCATTCTCATTCAAATTCCGAGTGTAATACCATAGCAAATCTGTCATTTTTCTATGGATGTGATATATCCCAAGTCGATTTTATTGCTCCTGTTATTCACTCTTTTGCTATTCCTTATGCCAAATATGAGTGCAATGTAACTTATTTTCCCCGCTTTTATAAGTCACTACGGTCTCCACCTTCACAATTAATTTTCTCGTAATAATTCTCCCTTTATTTGCTTTAGTTGAGACGATGAACTCGTTTCAACACTCGGTTTGTGTTGCCTACTACATCGGCAATACTATTATTATATAAAATTAATTGTGTTGATATAATGAAAAAATTTTTTGTAACTCTTTATGTTTTAGCCGCAACAGTGATATCTTTTGCGGAAACTCTTGATGTTAATATCAATAAGACCGATGCCAATATCGTTGGTCATATTATAGAAAAATCTACCGGCGATCATTTGCCGTTTGTTAATATTCGTGTAGAAGGTACTACCCTTGGAGTTGTATCCGATGCTTCCGGTCACTATATGTTAACTAATTTACCTATAGGGGAATACACACTCGTTTTTTCTATGGTCGGTTTCGAAACTCAATATCATAAAGTGACCTTGGAAGAGGGTAAAACTCTTGAAATCAACGTGTCGTTAGAAGAGAGCTCTTCTATTATCGACCAAGTGGTGGTGACCTCAAATAAATATGAAACCAAAAAGCGTGAAGCCGTATCAATAGTAAATGTAATCTCTCCGTTGTTAATTGAGTCTACTGCCTCTAATTCCATGTCCGACGTACTCGATTATCAGTCAGGCCTTAGGGTAGAAATGTCTTGCCAAAATTGCGGAGCTCCACAACTTCGTATAAACGGTCTTGAAGGTCAATATACTCAGATACTTATGGATAATCGCCCTATCTTTTCTTCTTTGGCTTCCGTGTACGGATTGGAGCAAATTCCTACAGGTATGGTAGATCGTATTGAAGTGGTTCGTGGTGGCGGTTCAGCCCTTTTCGGAGCAAATGCTATTGGAGGTGTGGTAAATATTATTACCAAAGAGCCTGCAGGTAATTCTTTTGCAATTTCAAATAATACTCAACTTATTGGTGGTAAAACGTGGGATATAAATACGAATTTGAACGGCTCTTTTGTTACTTCCGACTCTAAAATTGGTGCTCATATTTTTGGAGTTGTTCGCTCTCGTAATCCGTACGACCACGATTCGGATGGCTTTTCCGAAACTCCGGGTTTAAAGAGTGTTACTGCCGGTTTTCGTACTTATTTCAAAACGTCTACGCTGTCTAAACTCACAGTAGAGTATCATCACGTTTCCGAAAAGCGCCGAGGCGGTAATAATTTCGATTTACCTGAGCATGAAGCCGATATCGCCGAAAGTACGAATTATAATATAGATGCCGGTGGCATGCGTTGGGATTATTTTTCTAATGATGAACGCCACTTCGTTACTGCTTATGCCTCTGCTCAATATATCAATCGCTCTTCTTACTATGGTGCAGAGAAAAATCCGGATGCATACGGAAAAAGTAATGACATGACTGCCGTAGTAGGTGGTCAATATCGATTTCACATGAATAACTGCCTCTTTATGCCTGCTGATTTGTCTGCCGGTATCGAATATTCTTACAATGGATTGAGAGACCAAATTTTAGGCTATGGTCGTGATATGCAGCAATATATACATCTTTATGGCGGATATTTGCAAAACGAGTGGAAGAATAAGTACCTCTCTTTCCTTATAGGTCTTCGTCTTGAAAAACATAATTTATTAAAAAATCCTATCTTCTCTCCGCGTGTAAATGTTAGGTATACTCCTATCGAACAAATTGTGATAAGGGCTTCGTATGCAAGTGGTTATCGAGCACCACAAGCTTATGAAGAAGATTTACATGTAGGTGCCGTAGGGGGCGATGTGTATCTTATTTCTCTCGCCGATGATTTAAAACCCGAAATGAGTCATACTGCCTCTTTGTCTGTCGATTGGGCTCAACGATTTGATAAAACGGAACTCAATTTTACTGCCGAGGGCTTCTTTACTCAGCTAAATAATGTGTTTGCACTTACCGAAAATGGTAGAGATGAATCCGGTAATCTGCTTTTGCAAAGAGTCAATTCAAAAGGAGCTCGCATTGCAGGAATGAATTTCGAAGCTAAAGTGGCTTATAAAAATATATTTGTTTTTCAACTCGGTTATACTTATCAAATTAGCCGATATATCGAACCATTTAAATGGAGTGAAGACCTTGATGCTCAGAAAAAAATGTTCCGTTCTCCGGATAATTACGGCTATTTCGTATCTACCATTAATCCTTTCCGTCGATTTTCTATTAATATCAATGGGAAACTCTCCGGACCAATGCTCGTACAGCATTTTGCAGGTGTTGTTCCTACTGACGAAGAAGTCGTTACACCAACATTTTTCGATATGGGAATAAAAATATCTTACGATATTCCTATCTATCGGCTCTATTCTTTACAGATAAATGCCGGTATAAAAAACATTTTTAATGCATATCAAAAGGATATCGACAAGGGAGTGTATCGTGATGCGGGCTATATTTATGGCCCTTCTTTGCCTCGTACTTATATTTTTGGGTTAGCGATAAATATTTAATTTATTATTTTGTGTCGTGATTTATTATTAATATCTGTATTTCCGTTTTTTGAGTATTTATACGGGAAAGCCCTTGTAATGTAAGAAAATTTAATTATTTTTGCAGTTAAATTGGTATATTGATAGACGTGTAATTTAATTATTGCATTGATTTATTTGTTGTGAATATACCTTAATATAAATGCTTTATTAATAATAAATTACGTATTTCTTTATAGCGTTGAAAATATATTATGAGTATGATTAATACTACATTTGCAGGGTTGAAACTGACATCCCCGATAATTGTAGGCAGTAACGGACAAACTGCCAATATACAAAAAATAGTAGAGTTTGATAAAGCCGGAGCCGGAGCTGTTGTGCTTAAATCACTTTTTGAAGAGTCCATTATGATGGAAATCAATTCTTTAGGTAATGATGCACATCCCGAAGAATACGATTATCTTTCGGGGTATGTTAGCGAAAAAGTCGTTTCCGATTATCTATCTTTGATTACAGAAGCAAAGCAGAAATGCAGAATTCCTATTATTGCTTCCATAGCATGCCATACCGATGGTAGATGGGAAGAATTTGCAACTAGAATCGAAAAGGCAGGCGCAGATGCTCTTGAGCTTAACGTAATGAGTCTCTCTACTAAAAGAGTTTATAATCATGGTGATTTCGAAAAACTTCACTATAAAATTGTAGAGAATGTAACCAAGAAAATTAATATTCCCGTTATAGTTAAAATTGGTTCTAATGTGTCAAATGTTACTGCACTTTGTGACTGGCTTTTCGCACGTGGAGCTAAAGCTGTAGTTCTATTTAATAGATTATTCCCTACAGATATAGATGTCGATCGTTTGCAATTTACTATTGGTCAGCCATTTACCGCCGGTGCGGACTTATCTTTGCCATTGAGGTGGGCAGGTATAGTTTCTGCTTCAGTGCCTCAGATAGATGTGGCAGTTTCCGGTGGCGTAGATTCTTGGAAGGGTATTGCTAAGTCGCTGTTAAGTGGCGCGGTTGCAGTAGAAGTTGCAAGTGCAATTATTCGCGAAGGAGCCGGATGGATTACTAAAGCTAATGAGCAACTTGCAGAATGGCAGCAAAATAAAGGTTTCGATGCACCGGCTAATTATATCGGTAATATGAATGCTGCCGAGCCTGAAAACGAAGATAAACTCATGCGTACACAATTTATGAAATATTTTAGCGAAATACATTAATGTATAGCGATATACATTAGAATATATAGAATCGTATTTTTTTCATATTCCTTAAAATTAGATTTAAATTGGTTAATAATATTCGGATAGCCGAATTTAAGATAAACTCTTGAAGAAAATTTTCCTTCAAGAGTTTATTTTTTAGAGAAAAAACATGCTTGAGAGCGGGAAATGCGAAAAAAATAGGGGTTGAATGCGATTAAATAACGAGGTAAAAAGCCTTAAAATATCGGATAAAACCGAAAATAGAGCAGGAAAGTAGAAGTATTACCCATTGATATTCACGGAGGTAAAAAATAATTTGAAAAAAGATTGCAAAATATTTGGTGGGTAATGTAAAAAGGTCTACCTTTGCATCCGCTTTCGACAAGGAAACAGCCGCAAACGAGCGG
>JBJECF010000036.1:0-28628 GCA_051870785.1 Candidatus Aphodosoma sp. | reverse complement strand
CCGAGGTTTCAAAACCACAAAAATATGGAAGCGGAGTATTCTGAGCAGTAATTAAAACATTGATACTCAGAAATAAAAACAAAAAACAAATTGATTTGGTAAAAATTTTATGCATAGGCAAAACATTAAATAATTTCACTTACATTGATTAAACCTAATAAAGCGCAAATTTAATCATATTATTTCAACCAAACAAGAAAAAATTAAAAAAAACGAATTTTATCTATTTCGGTCTACAATAAAAATCAATTTAACCACTGCACTACAATATTAACTATCTGAATATCACCCTCATCATATAAAATTTTCATTATATAAATTCCTTTCTCAAGAGAAAGAGCAAGACTATTTTCACCAACGAAGAGTTCGACAGTAGCGACAGCAATTCCGGTTGTAGAATAGATAATTGCATAGCCATGTCGAGGAGCCAATGCTTTTATGTTAGAGCCCTCATATCCGAGACCATAAAGCACTAGTGTACTAACTTCCGTCAATCGATCTTCGGAAAATTTTTGTGGTATAAACGGACAAGTAAAGAGCTCTACAAAATCATCGATACGAGTTAGTTTCATACGATATTCCCCATCAAAATCAAGATCTTGTCCTTCTACATAGAATTGTGTTTGAGTGTGACCTTCAACAAGTTGCCCATTATAATACCACTCGTATTTTACAAATGTAAAACCACCATTGTATTTCGAATTTTTTAGCGAGAGCACATCATTCCACCTTTGCGTTATCACGTTTTTAGAATATAAGACGGTAAAATCCAATTTCTTCACTACGTTACCGCAATCTCTATTATAGAATGTAATATCAACAGAATAGCGATTATCAGGGCGACAAGAATCAGGCATTTGCACTTTTATGATACCACCCTCTATTGGTTTAATATCTGTATTAATGAAGCCGTTCTGTAAAGCCAACTCATTTAAATTGTAATTTATATTCCAAGAGGTTGCCATTTTGCAAATCATAAGGGACCTCAAAAGAACCTTGATCGGCACAAATATCATCAACAAGCGGACCAACTTCCAATTGTAAAGAATTATTTACCTGGAGATTACATATATATACAAGGGTATCACAACCTAAAGAGCTCGGCTGATGATGAGAATATATGCCTGAAATATAGTACTAGGCACCATGAAAAACATAAGGCAACATATCGGAGCATACCGCATCGACAGTAAAAATGGTATCCGGCTTCAAGACCTCGAGATTTAGAGTGCGTATAGAGTCGCATCCCGTCCACGACAAAAGGGTATCTACATAAACTCCGGGATAAGTATATATCTTACCATTAAATTCAACGCTTTCACCTTCACAGATATAGGAGTGTACAAAACCTTTTGTTTCGGATATTGCCGGCACTTCTACCAAGAATGTATCTATATCTTCACAGCCTCCTGCTATTGTACGGAGCTTAACAGTAAAAGTATCTCCCTCATTTGGAACTATCAACGTAGGATTTTTTTGAATACTGATTCCATAAGGACCTAAATCCCAGAAATAATCTTCGATAGACAACCTCGGCTCTAATGTAACTTGACCTTGATAATGTTTGTAAACTGCACTTTGATTGTCTATTATCACTTCGTTAATACAGTCGTGAGGCGCATGAGTAAAAGTAGCCATTGATTTCGGCAAACGAGGCACTGTATAGGCATTCAATGTAAAAGAACAATATCTATCTTCCGGATAAATTACGTCCACACAATAAGAATTGGTGTCATTTTCTTGAACAATGAAATCTTTTTCATTAGATAGTTCAGTTTTAGTACTATCGTTCATGAGGTACCACTTATATAAAAACCCTTCAGGAGCAGAAAATTTCTCAGGTGCAGTACGACAATTCGCACCATCGAGAGAACCATTGGCACATTCGAGCACAAAATAGGCATAAGCAAAATGGTAATCCGCAACGCAAGAATAGAGGGTTATTTTTACTTTAACAGTCTGTCCTACATACGGTTTAAGATTTATACCCAAAATTTGCCAATCGAGATATTTTATCGGGCAATTGTAATTTTGCAAACTATCTGCCGGCCTTGGCATATAAGTTTTCCAACCTCGTGTATTGCCAAGAGCGATATCTTTTGCATTACAATCGACTTCTGTACAAGGAGATAACAAAGTATTTCGAGAGCCGAGAATCTCTACATGAATACGAATCTGTTGTGAAGAAGGATGGAAAGAAGCGTATTGAAGAACGGCAGCATAACGAAGCAACAATATCTCGGCATCGGGAGTAACTGTATAAGTATACATAATAGACGCCGAAGGAGAAGCCCTCTCTATCCAATTATTTAAACGTACCGATGCAACAGCACCATCAGGCACCGTTTTTAAATCATATCCTGTAAGCCTATCATATTAATCCTGCATATAATGAACGGTATGAATACTATTTATGGAAGAATAACCATAATCAACTATACCGACATCTCGTGTTGGATTCGAGAAAGTACCCTTGGTACAAGTCACACCCGAAGTGTTGAAATTCAAGAAATCCAAGCAGTTATTAGAAGCATCGTAAATCCAATAATTATCGAGTTCTGCCCAATAACTAGTATCGTTAGTACAAGTGGAACGAATTTTAAAACAGTAACGACCGAATGGAATAGTTCCGGGTGGTATAATATAAGAATTACCTTGAATATTTTTAAACACCATACAAATAGTGTCATTAGGAGGATTAATCTGATAACACATCAAGTCGTACGTAGGTGCATTGCCTGTCCATGAGAGAACTGTTCCCAAATTCTTATCATTAGAAAATGTTAGCGATGTAGGCTGATAATGACAATCAGTAGGCTGAGCCACATTAGAAATTTGTACATTATCGATACAAGGTCCCGGATTAAAGGAGCTTTGAGAACGAGATCTAAAAGCAAACACCAAATAATAGTCACCGGCGGTGTTAATATTAAATACACCACTAATAGTTTTCCATTGAGTAGTAACAAAATTAAATCTACCGGTATTATCGGTAAATAGATTTGAATTAATATAAGCAGGAAAATCAGAACCGTTTGACGACGCGATAATATTGGTAGAACTGGGCACAATGGCAACCCCGCATAGCATCGCGATAATCAATAGAATCTCCATATATCATAAAATCAAAAAAGAGATTATAACTACCTTGCGCAAAAGTAAATTTTCGATATGCAACGATAACATAACCGGACGTTGAAACTGTATATCCGGCAGTTAATCCGGTATCAGCAGACACATATAGAGAATATTTTCCTGCACGATGAGTAGCTTGACCTATTAAAAATTCACATTCGGTGGACGAACGTCTTTTAAATAACCATCCTACTGTATCTGAAGAAGTTTCAAAACCGCAAAAATATGGCAAATTCGTATTTTGGGCTACAGACAAAATAGTAAGGCTGAATAAATAAAAAAACAATACAAATACTCTTAGACATTTCCGCCTCATACACTAACAATCTATTTTTACAACTAATTAGATATATAAAAATATCAATTTACAAAATTAGTAAAAATAAATTAAATAGCACGCAAATAAAAAAAAACCACACACTCATGAAAGTATGTGGTTTTTATAAGAAGTATTTTCTAACTGATTATTCAGCAGTAGGAGTTTCAACTGCCTGAGTATCAGCAATAGTAGACTTTTTACTACGACGAGTACGAGAAGCCTTCTTAGTAGCTTTTTCTTTGAGCATATTTTCGTTGTAATCAACGAGTTCTATCATACACATATCTGCAGCATCACCGAGGCGGAAACCGGTATGAAGAATACGAGTATAACCACCGGGACGATTGGCAATTTTCTGAGAGATTTCGCGGAAGAGTTCTGTAACAGCCTCTTTATTTTGTAACTCTTGGAAAACTACACGACGAGAGTGTGTTGTATCTAATTTAGCTTTAGTGAGCAAAGGCTCGATATAGCGCTTAAGAGCTTTAGCCTTAGCCACTGTCGTATTGATTCTTTTGTGCATAATCAATGAGTTAGCCATATTAGCTAACATAGAAGCACGGTGAGAAGCAGTACGGTTCAAATGGTTAAATTTTTTATTATGTCTCATCTTGATTATTCTTTATCTAATTTATACTTGGTCAAGTCCATACCGAAAGTAAGGTTCAAACTTGCTAATTTGGCATCCAACTCAGTAAGAGATTTTTTACCGAAGTTACGGAATTTGAGGAGTTCTGCACGATTAATGCTACAAAGGTCACCGAGAGTTTCAACATCGGCAGCTTTCAAGCAGTTAAGGGCGCGAACAGACAAATCGAGTTCCGTAAGTTTGGTTTTAAGCAGTTGGCGCATATGTAAAACACTTTCGTCAAAAGTATCATCAGAATTACTACCGGCAGTAGGGATAGTAATAAGGTCATCCGAGAAGAGAGCGAAGTGTTGAATTAAAATGCTTGCAGCCTCTTTAAGAGCCTCTTTAGGATGGATAGATCCGTCTGTTGTTATCTCTAAAATTAAGTTTTCGTAATCTGTTTTTTGTTCGACGCGATAAGGTTGTGGGTCGTATTTCACATTACGGATAGGGGTAAAGATAGCATCAATAGGGATAATACCTATTTCAGTACCATAGAGTTCGTTTTCATCAGCAGGGAGATAACCACGACCTTTAATGATATTGAGAGTCATATTAAAGGAAGCGGAAGAGTCCATACGACAAATAACTAATTCAGGGTTAAGGACTTCGAAATTAGACATACAGTCGTTAAAATCTCCGGCCTTAAGTTCTTCTTTACCATTAACGTTGATTCGGATGATATCCTCATCAGCAGTACCGGCAATATGTTTTAGACGCACTTGTTTGAGGTTAAGAATGATATTTGTAACATCATCGATAACACCAGGGATAACGTCGAATTCATGTTGAACTCCATCTATTTTGATGGAAGAGATTGCGTAACCTTCGAGTGAAGAAAGTAGAATACGGCGCAAAGCATTACCTATTGTAATACCAAAACCAGGTTCCAATGGACGGAATTCGAATTTACCGAACTTGTCATCGGCTTCTACCATGATTACTTTCTCTGGTTTTTGAAATGCTAATATTGCCATAATTCACTTATTATTTAGAGTACAACTCAACGATTAATTGTTCTTTTATATTCTCAGGTATATCTGCTCTTTCAGGGATATGAAGGAAAGTACCTGCCATGTTAGACTCATTCCATTCGAGCCAAGGATATTTGCTGTGGTTAAATCCGTTAAGGGAGTCATTAATAACTACCATAGATTTATCGCGTTCGCGAACAGCAATTACTTGACCTTGTTTTACAGAATAAGAAGGGATATTTACGACGTTACCATCAACAGTAATATGGCGGTGAGAAACTAACTGACGAGCAGCAGCACGAGTTTTAGCCATACCTAAACGATAAACGACGTTATCAAGACGACATTCAAGTAATTGAAGAAGAATTTCACCGGTGATACCCTTTTTAGTTTGAGCTTTTTTAAACAAGTTGCTAAATTGTTTTTCCAAAACACCATAAGTATATTTAGCTTTTTGTTTTTCTTTCAATTGCGTACCATACTCGGAAGTTTTACGACGACGGTTATTTCCGTGTTGTCCAGGAGGGAAATTACGTCTAGCTTGGTCTTTATCAGGTCCGAAAATAGGCTCACCGAATTTACGAGCGATTTTGGTTTTTGGTCCAATATATCTTGCCATTTTTTTCTTAATTTAAAGGGTTATACTCTTCTACGTTTAGCAGGACGGCATCCATTAAATGGAAGTGGAGTAACGTCGATAATTTCGATTACTTCTATACCGGCACCGTGAACGGTACGGATAGCAGACTCACGACCGTTACCAGGTCCTTTAACATAGGCTTTAACTTTTCTCAAGCCAAGATCGTAAGCCACTTTAGCACAATCTTGAGCAGCCATTTGTGCTGCATAAGGGGTGTTCTTTTTAGAACCACGGAAACCCATTTTTCCGGCAGATGACCAGGAAATAACTTGACCTTCGCCATTTGCTATGGTAACGATAATATTGTTAAATGAAGAGTGTACGTGCAATTGACCTACACCATCCACCTTAACTACTCTTTTTTTGGTTGTTACTGTTTTTTTTGCCATATCAACTTAATATTTTAGCAGTTAAAAGTTAATTACTTAGTTGCTTTTTTCTTGTTAGCAACTGTTTTCTTTTTACCTTTACGGGTGCGGGCATTGTTTTTGGTGCTTTGTCCACGAAGAGGGAGACCAAGACGATGGCGCACACCACGATAACAACCGATATCCATTAAACGTTTGATATTGAGCTGAACTTCAGAGCGGAGGTCACCCTCTACTTTGTATTTAGCACCAATAATTTCACGAATTTTAGCAGCTTGGTCATCAGTCCAATCTTGAACTTTAATATCGAAATCAACACCTGCTTCGGTCAAGATTTGACGAGCGCTACTGCGACCTATTCCGTAGATATAAGTCAATCCAACTTCCCCGCGTTTGTTTTGGGGTAAATCTACTCCGACGATTCTTATTGCCATAAAATTAAATTTTGATTATCCCTGACGTAATTTTTCTTTGGGATTTTTTTTGTTAATAACATACAAACGTCCTTTTCTGCGTACTATTTTGCAATCTTCGGAACGTTTTTTAATAGAAGCTCTTACTTTCATATTAAGATATTTAGTATAAAATATTATTTATATCTGAACGATATTCTACCTTTAGTAAGGTCATAAGGAGACATTTCGACCCTGACTTTGTCACCCGGGAGAATACGGATATAGTGCATACGCATTTTACCGGAGATATGAGCAGTAATTTCGAGGTTATTTTCGAGTTTTACTCGAAACATAGCGTTAGACAAAGCCTCAACGATAACGCCGTCTTGTTCGATAGCAACTTGTTTAGCCATAAATTAAATTTGGTTAAGTACTGTTTCTATGATAGAGAAGTCTGATAAATTATATGATTTACCTTTTTGTACGGCGACAGTATTTTCGAAATGAGCCGATGGTTTTCCATCACGAGTACGAGTAGTCCAACCATCTCTTTCAAAAATAAGTTCTTTTCTACCGAGATTAATCATAGGCTCGATGCAGAGTGTCATTCCGGTTTTAAGCATAATACCTGTGCCTCTGCGGCCATAATTAGGCACTTCCGGAGCTTCATGCATTTTTCTACCAACGCCATGACCGACCATTTCACGAACTACTGAATAGCCTCTTTCTTCACAATAAGATTGAACAGCATAACCGATGTCACCTATTCTATTTCCATCAAGGGCTTTTTCAACTCCTTTATAGAGAGATTCTTTAGTAGTTTGAAGTAACATTTTTACTTCATCAGAAATTTCGCCAACAGCAAAAGTATAAGCATTATCGCCAACGAAACCATTTTTAAAAGTGCCACAATCTACGGAGATAATATCACCATCTTTAAGCACTACTTTATCAGAAGGGATACCATGCACAACCTGATCATTTACTGAAGTACAGAGAGAGGCGGGGAAACCATTATAGCCTTTAAAAGCCGGTGTAGCGCCATTATCTCTAATAAACTCTTCGGCAAGTTTGTCCAAGTCTGCGGTAGTAACACCCGGCTTAATGACTTTTGCCAATTCAGCCAAGGTTTTACATACCAGCAAAGTGCTTTCTTTAAGCAACTCTATCTCTTCGTTTGTCTTAAGAAATATCATTTATTTAATAAGCAGCTATAGAACCTGAGCGTCCTTTAATTCTTTGACCGTTAGCCAAGAAACCTTCAATGTGACGTTGAGAGAGATAAGTCTCAATCTGAGAGAGAGTATCGAGGACAACACCTACGAGAATAAGCAAAGAAGTACCGCCGTAGAATTGAGCGAACTCACCCGTTACACCGAAAATACTTGCGAAGGCCGGCATAATAGCCACGAAGGCTAAGAATATAGAACCAGGGAGGACTATACGAGACATTATTTTATCAATAAATTCAGCAGTTTGTTTTCCAGGTTTCACGCCCGGTATGAAACCATTATTTTGTTTCAATGATTCTGCCATCATTTTAGGATCGAAAGTAATAGCTGTATAGAAGTAGGTAAATACGATAATAAGCAAAGCAAAGACTAAATTATACCAAAAACCGGTATTATTCATAAAAGCTTGCATAAAACCGCCCACTTTTTCAGGGTTAAAGCCAGCGAACATGATAGGCACCATCATAATAGCTTGTGCAAAGATGATAGGCATAACGCCAGCTGCATTAACTTTAAGAGGGAGATGTTGACGAACGCCGCCATACATCATATTACCTTGAACGCGTTTTGCGTATTGTACAGGAATTTTACGAGTACCTTGTACGAGAAGAATACACAAAGCGATAACTATAATAAGTACAACTACTTCGGCGAGGAGCATTACGAGACCGCCGACAGCATCATTACTACGAGAGATAAATTCCTTTATAAAAGCGCCCGGTAAACGAGCAATGATACCAATCATGATTAACATTGAGATACCATTACCAATACCGCGATCTGTCATTCTTTCACCTAACCACATTACGAACATAGAACCAGCGCAAAGAATTAAGGTAGAAGAGATTGTGAACCACAAGCCTTCCGGCATAGTAGCACCTGTATGAGCGATTTGCACTTTAAGGTTCACGAGGTAAGAAGGACCTTGGAAGAGCAAAATAAGCACAGTAAGGTAACGCGTCCAGCGATTAAATTTATTTCTACCGCTCTCATCGTGCTGCATCTTTTTGAAGTAAGGAATAGCAATTCCGAGGAGTTGCATAACAATCGAAGCAGAGATATAAGGCATAATACCGAGAGCAAAGATTGAAGCATTAGAAAATGCACCACCTGAGAACATATCGATGAGCGACAATAAGCCTTCGCTAGTTTGTTCTTGCAGTTTGCTTAGCGCTTCTGTGTCAATACCCGGAAGAACGATAAAAGAGCCGAAGCGATATATGAGGATAAAAAGGAGAGTTACACCTAATTTATCACGAAGCTCTTTAATTTTCCAGATATTTTTTAATGTGTTTATGAATTTCATTTTAGTTAGGATTTAGAGTGTTTTAGCTTCGCCACCCAAAGCTTCAATAGCAGCTTTAGCGGTGTTAGAGAAAGCGTGAGCTTCGACTAACAATTTAGATTTCAATTCACCGTTTGCCAAGATTTTAACCTTGCTATTTTTTGATAAGAAACCTGCATTAACAAGTGTATCGAAATTAATGGTATCGATACCAAGTTTATCGGCTAATTCTTGTAAAGTAGCGAGGTTAATAGGTTTATATTCTACGCGGTTCATATTTTTGAAACCGAACTTAGGCAAGCGACGTTGGAGAGGCATTTGACCACCCTCGAAACCTATTTTGCGTGAATAACCGGAACGAGATTTAGCGCCTTTATGACCACGAGTAGAGGTACCACCTTTACCAGATCCGGGACCACGACCGATTCTTTTGCTGCTTTTTACAGAACCAGCAGCAGGGGTGAGATTATTTAAATTCATATTAACTTTACAATTAAGGATAATTACTCAATAATTTTAACCAAATGTTTAACTTTCTCAATCATGCCCATGATAGAAGGTGTTTGCTCGTGTTCTACAACGGCATTCATTTTATGTAAACCGAGAGCGTCGAGAGTAAGTTTTTGAGTTTTAGGACATTTGATTCTACTTTTAACTTGTTGTATTTTAATAGTAGCCATAATAACAATAATTTTAACCGTTAAAAACTTTATCAAGACTTACTTGACGAATGTGGGCGATAGTTTTAGGATCTCGGAGTTCGCTAAGGGCAGCAAAAGTAGCCTTCACGAGATTGTGAGGGTTAGAAGAGCCTTTAGATTTAGCGAGTACGTCGGTGATTCCAACACTTTCTAGCACGGCACGCATAGCACCTCCGGCTTTAACACCGGTACCTTGAGCTGCAGGGTGGATAAACACTTTAGAGCCTCCGAAAGAAGCAACTTGTTCGTGAGGGATAGTACCTTTATGAACAGGAACTGAAATAAGGTTTTTCTTTGCTGATTCAGAGCCTTTAGCAATAGCAGCAGATACCTCACCTGCTTTACCGAGACCCCAACCTACAAGACCTTTACCATTACCAACTACAACTATAGCAGCGAAGCTGAAAGCGCGACCACCTTTTGTAACTTTGGTAACACGGTTAACTGCAACGAGGCGTTCAACCAGTTCAACATCGTTAGTTGATTTTACTCTATTTTTAATTTCTGCCATAGTAATTAAAATTTAAGGCCTGCGTTTCTAGCCGCATCAGCCAATTGTTTAACACGTCCGTGGAAAAGGAAGCCGTTACGGTCGAAAACGACGGTAACGATACCGGCTTCTTGAGCTTTTTTAGCAATTAATTCACCTACTTTAGCTGCTTTTTCTGATTTAGTAATTTTCTCGTTCATACCTAGAGAAGAAGCAGAAGCGAGAGTTTTTCCGGCAACATCGTCGATAAGTTGACAATAAATTTGAGCGTTGCTACGGAAAACAGACAATCTAGGTTTTTCGGCAGTACCCGATACTTTATGACGGATATGCGCTTTTATTTTGAGTCTTCTTTCTATTTTTCGAATCATAATATTCAGGAATTTACGTATTTTATTTACCAGCTGTTTTACCTGCTTTACGACGAAGCACTTCACCTTGGAATTTAACACCTTTACCTTTATAAGGTTCCGGTTTACGGAATGAACGTAATTTAGCGCATACTTGTCCGAGCAATTGTTTATCGCAGCTTTCGAGGATTATAAGAGGGTTTTGGTTACGTTCTGAAACGGTTTGAACTTTAATTTCAGGGGCTAAACCGAGATAGATTGCGTGTGTATAGCCGAGAGAAAGTTCAAGAACTTGACCGTTACTTGAAGCACGGAAACCAACACCTACGAGTTCGAGAGTCTTTTTGTAGCCCTCAGAAACACCGACAACCATGTTGTGTATTAGTGCACGATATAATCCGTGCATTGCTCTATTTTCACGTTCATCGTTAGGGCGAGTAACATGGCAAACATTACCATCTACAGTTACAGTGATATTAGGGTTAATATCTTGTTTAAGTTCGCCTTTAGGACCTTTAACTGTAACGACATTGTTTTTTACATCAACTGTTACACCTGCAGGGATATGAACAGGTAATTTTCCAATTCTAGACATTTCGACCTCCTATTAATAGATGTAACACAATATTTCACCGCCAACTTTTTCGCGTTTAGCTTCTTTATCAGTCATCACGCCTTTAGAAGTAGACAAGATGGCGATACCGAGACCATTAAGAACGCGAGGCATTTCTTTGTAGCCGGTGTATTTACGTAAACCTGGGGTAGAAACTCTTACAAGTTTCTTGATAGCGTTCACTTTGCTATCCGGATCGTATTTCAAGGCAATTTTGATAGAGCCTTGAGGACCCTCTTCTACAAACTTATAATTAAGAATGTAGCCTTTTTCAAAAAGTACTTTAGTAATTTCCTTTTTGAGATTAGAAGCAGGAACTTCGACAACTCGATGATTAGCGTTGATAGCGTTCCTTAATCTGGTTAGATAATCTGCTATTGGATCAGTCATAAAAAAATAATTTAAATTAATCTCGAGGTCCGAGACAATATTTAGTTAAAAAGTTTCTGATTTAGTATCATCCTCCGTTTTACCATAGAGGTAATATTGAGGTGACTTGAAAGAGAAAGAGGCTTAGCCTCGTGGGGTATAATAAGTCAACATAATGTCTCGCACGTATAAAAAACACATGCGAGACTATATTGGGAAGTATTACCAGCTAGCTTTTTTCACGCCTGGGATAAGTCCTGCAGCAGCCATTTCGCGGAATTGGATACGAGAGATACCGAATTGACGCATATAGCCTTTAGGACGACCGGTGATTTTGCAACGGTTGTGCAATCTAACGTAGCAAGCGTTTTTAGGAAGAGATTGCAAACCTTCATAGTCGCCTTCTTTGAGTAATTTTTCACGTTTTGCTGCGTATTTAGCGACTAATCTTGCGCGTTTCACCTCGCGGGCTTTCATTGATTCTTTTGCCATGAGATACGAATTAATTAGTTTTTCTTAAATGGTAAACCAAATTCACGTAAGAGAGCGTAACCTTCTTCATCAGTACGGGCGGAAGTAACGAAAGTAATGTTCATACCCAATATTTTGCTGATGCTATCGATATTAATTTCAGGGAAAATGATTTGCTCTGTGATACCAAGAGTATAGTTACCACGACCATCGAGTTTTCCTTCAATACCTTTGAAGTCGCGGATACGAGGGAGAGCGACTTTTACGAGTCTTTCGAGGAACTCATACATTTTTTTGTCTCTGAGAGTTACTCTAACGCCAACCGGCATTTTTTTACGGAGTTTGAAGTTAGAGATATCTTTTTTAGAGAGAGTTTGAACAGCTTTTTGACCAGTGATAGCGGTCATTTCGTTAATAGCTGTATCAATAATCTTCTTATCGGCAACAGCGATACCGAGACCTTGGTTGAGCACAATTTTCTCGAGGCGAGGAACCTGCATAATGGTAGTATAACCAAATTCTTTAGTAAGAGCAGGAATAATGCGCTCTTGATAATCTTTTTTAAGGCTTAAAGTATTCATTATTTAATTTCCTCCCCTGATTTTTTAGCGAAGCGTACTAATTTTCCTTGACCATTATCTCTTCTACCAATACGAGTAGGTTTGCCGGTTTTAGGGTCAACTACGTTAAGATTAGAGATATGGATAGGAGCTTCTTGTTTCACGATACCACCTTGTGGATTTTTAGCATTAGGTTTAACAGATTTAGCGACCATGTTAAGACCTTCGACAATGGCGCGATTTTTATCGACGAGGACTTTAATAACGCGGCCTTGTTGATTTTTGTCATCGCCTGCAATCACTTGCACCAAGTCACCTTTTTTTATGTGTAATTTACTCATTGCTATAAGGATTAGAATTAGAGCACCTCAGGTGCGAGTGAAATAATTTTCATATTAGTAGCTCTTAATTCGCGGGCAACGGGGCCGAAGATACGGCTACCGCGAATTTCGCCGGCATTGTTAAGGAGCACGCAAGCGTTATCATCGAAACGGATATAAGAACCGTCAGCGCGGCGTATTTCTTTTTTGGTACGCACGATAACAGCCTTAGAAACGGCGCCTTTTTTAACTTCGCCTGAAGGGAGAGCAGATTTAACAGCGACAACAATAATGTCACCGACGGTGGCATAGCGTTTTCCGGTACCACCGAGAACGCGGATGCAGAGAACTTCCTTAGCTCCGGAGTTGTCTGCGACTTTTAATCTAGATTCTTGTTGTATCATAATTACTTAGCTCTTTCGATGATTTCTACTAATCTCCATCTTTTAGTTTTGCTTAAAGGGCGAGTTTCCATGATGCGTACGGTATCACCTATATTGCATTCATTTTTCTCGTCGTGAACATGGAATTTTTTCGTTTTATTTACGAATTTACCATACATAGGGTGTTTTTCTTTCCATTTAACTGCAACAGTAATGGATTTATCCATTTTATTGCTAGAAACAACACCAATACGTTCTTTTCTAAAATTTCTTGTTTCCATCAGGATAAATGATTATTGTTGGTTATTACGTTGAGTTAAGATAGTTTCCATACGTGCAATAGTACGGCGGGTTTCTCTAATAAGAGAAGGGTTCTCGAGAGGAGCGATAGCGTGGTTAAGAACCAAGCGGTTAAGGTTTTGACGCTCTTCAGCCAATCTTTCCACGAGCTCGTTGGTAGTGAGTTCTTTAATTTCTTTTGCTTTCATAACTATTACACATTAAAGGATTCATCATAGTCGCGACGAACGACGAATTTAGTAGTAACAGGAAGTTTTTGGGCAGCGAGGCGAAGAGCTTCTTTAGCTACATCGAAAGGCACGCCTTCAACTTCTATAATCATTCTACCTGGGGTAACAGGAGCAACGAAACCTTCAGGAGAACCTTTACCTTTACCCATACGGACTTCGGCAGGTTTTTTAGTAATAGGTTTATCCGGGAAGATACGAATCCAGATTTGACCTTGACGTTGCATATAACGAGTTACAGCTACACGGGCTGCTTCGATTTGACGGCCTGTAATCCACTTAGACTCAAGAGATTTGATACCGAAAGAACCGAATGCCAGTTGGTTACCGCGTTGGGCGAAACCTTTCATACGCCCTTTTTGCTGTCTTCTAAATTTTGTCTTTTTAGGTTGTAACATAATCTGATTAATTCAAATTCTTTACTAGTTATTTTTTATTACGTTTGAAGTTTCTGCCACGACGGTCACCATTAGGGCGGCTATTTTCTTTAGTAGCGGTAAATTGAGGAGCGAGGTCTCTTTTACCGTAAACTTCACCGCGGCAGATCCAGACTTTGATACCGATAATACCCACTTTAGTGAGGGCTTCAGCGTGGCAATAATCGATGTCGGCACGGAAAGTATGTAGAGGGGTACGTCCTTCTTTATACATTTCAGAGCGAGCCATTTCGGCGCCGTTAAGACGACCGGAAACGAGGACTTTGATACCTTCAGCGCCCATTCTCATAGCGGAAGCAATAGCCATTTTAACGGCGCGACGGTAAGCGATTTTGCCTTCTACTTGACGAGCGATGTTATTAGCTACGATAACGGCGTCAAGGTCAGGATGTTTCACTTCGAAGATATTAATTTGAACATCTTTCTTAGTGATTTTCTTCAATTCTTCTTTTAACTTATCAACCTCTTGTCCATTCTTTCCGATAATCATACCGGGGCGAGAAGTACAGACAGTAATAGTAACAAGTTTTAATGTACGTTCAATAACGATTCTAGAAAGACTGGTTTTCGCAAGACGGGCATTGAGATATTTACGAATTTTGTAATCTTCGAGTAATGTATCGCCATAATTGTCTCCACCATACCAGTTAGAATCCCAACCGCGGATAATGCCAAGGCGGTTGCTAATAGGATTAGTTTTCTGTCCCATCTTGGTTAGTCTTATTTTGGTTATTTAAAGTATCAACGAAAATAGTTACGTGGTTTGAGCGTTTACGGATACGGTATCCACGGCCTTGAGGGGCTGTGCGGAGTCTTTTGAGCATACCGGCGCCATCCACATAAATTTTAGTTACATATAAAGTTTGGTTTTCTGCTTTATCACCGGTTTTTTGTTCCCAGTTAGAAATAGCAGAGCGGAGTAATTTCTCCACTTTTTCAGAAGCTTCTTTTTTGGAGTATCTAAGCGTACTGAGAGCTTTATTAACTTCCATACCGCGAATCATATCAGCCACGAGGCGCATTTTGCGGGGAGAAGTAGGCACGTTATTCAGTTTAGCGAAGTACTGGGTTTTCAAGCTTTCTTTTCTTATATCGGCTGAATTTTTCTTTCTTGCACCCATTTGATATTTCAAATTTTATAATTTACACAATAAATTTAAACGGTAACATCAATTATTTCTTCTTACCGCCATGACCACGGAAAGTACGTGTTGGTGAGAATTCACCGAGTTTATGACCGACCATATTTTCGGTAATATAAACAGGGATAAATTTATTTCCGTTATGAACTGCAATAGTATGCCCTACAAAGTCTGGTGAAATCATAGAGGCGCGGGCCCAAGTTTTAACTACAACTTTTTTACCAGATTCATTCATATCGAGAACTTTTTTCTCGAGTTTCAGGTTAATGTAGGGTCCTTTTTTTAATGAACGACTCATAATTTAAACTGTTCTTTTAAGGGTTATTATTTCTTTCTTCTTTCAATTATAAATTGGCTAGTTTGTTTTTTAGGGTGACGAGTTTTCTTACCCTTAGCCAATAAACCTTTACGAGAACGTGGGTGACCTCCGGATTGGCGACCTTCACCACCACCCATTGGGTGATCTACCGGGTTCATAGCAACGCCACGAACGCGAGGACGACGGCCTAACCAACGAGTACGACCTGCTTTACCTGATTTTTCGAGGGCATGGTCGGCATTACCAACGGTACCAACAGTAGCGCGGCAAGTGCCAAGCACCTTACGTGTTTCGCCTGAAGGGAGTTTAACGATAACATACTTATCTTCACGAGAAGTAATTTGAGCAAATGTACCAGCGGAGCGAACGAGCACAGCGCCTTGACCAGGACGGAGTTCGATGTTGTGCACGATAGTACCGAGAGGTATATTTTCCAATGGGAGAGAGTTACCAACTTCAGGGGCTACGTTATCTCCTGAGAGAACAGTTTGTCCTACTTGCAATCCATTAGGTGCAAGAATGTAGCTTTTTTCTCCATCCACATAATATAGCAAAGCGATACGAGCAGAGCGATTTGGGTCATACTCGATAGATTTTACTACGGCAGGGATGTTATTTTTTCTGCTACGTTTGAAATCAATTACTCTATAGTTTCTCTTGTGACCGCCACCAATATAGCGCATAGTCATTTTACCAAGGTTATTACGACCGCCGGATTTACGGTATCCGACTACAAGAGATTTTTCTGGAGTAGTCGCAGTAATTGTGTCGAAAACTCCAATAATTTTATGTCTCTGCCCCGGTGTAGTGGGGTTAAGTTTACGTACAGCCATTATTTAATATTAAATGTTGCTATAAAAATCTATTTTATCTCCATCTTTAAGGGTAACGATAGCTTTTTTATAAGAAGCTGTCGTACCGTTAATTAGTCCGCTCTTAGTATAGCGGCTTTTCTTTTTACCGTGATAATTGGATGTATTAACTTTGATTACGGTAACGTTATAGAAATCCTCAACGGCTTTCTTAATTTCGAGTTTATTTGCAGAGCCGGATACTCTAAAGCATACGCGATTATATTTCTCGCTAATCTGAGTCATTTTCTCAGTTACGATTGGTTTGATTATTATTGCCATAGTGTACCTCCTTAGTCAATATTAAAATGAGAATCGATAGCTGCAAGAGTTGCCTCAGGTATGAGGAGAGCATTGCAGTTAAGGATTGAATAAGTATTTAACTCTGAAACGGTTATAACATTTGCACGTCTTATATTTCTAGCTGACAAATATAGAGAATTGTTATTTTCCGGAACAACAACTAACACTTTTTTGTCGCCAATTTTAAGACTATTAACCATTTGTACGAAATTTTTAGTTTTTGGTGATTCAAAGTTGATATTATCAACAACCACAATCTCACTATTATTTGCTTTGTATGTTAAAGCAGATTTACGAGCGAGGCGTTTTAGTTTTTTATTCAATTTGAATTCATAGTCGCGTGGTTTAGGACCGAAAACGCGAGCACCACCTACGAGTACAGGTGAGTTAATGTCACCACGGCGAGCACCGCCACCACCTTTTTGACGTCCGAGTTTTTTAGTAGAACCAGAAATTTCGGAACGTTCTTTAGATTTGTGAGTACCTTGACGTTGGTTAGCCAAATATTGTTTAACATCTAAATAGATTGCGTGATCATTTGGCTCAATACCGAAAATAGAATCGTTTAATGTAACTTTTCTTCCGGTGTCTTCTCCTTTGATATTATATACACTAAGTTCCATTATTACTTCTCAATTAAAACGATTGAACCTTTACATCCGGGAACAGAACCTTTTACGAGGAGTAAGTTGTGCTCCGGCATAATTTTAATCACTTGAAGGTTTTGCATAGTAACACGGTCGCCACCTGTACGGCCTGCCATACGCATACCTTTAACAACTTTAGAAGGGAAGGAAGAAGCGCCGAGGGAACCCGGAGCGCGGAGACGGTTGTGTTGACCGTGAGTAGTTTGACCTACACCACCAAATCCGTGGCGTTTAACAACGCCTTGAAATCCTTTACCTTTAGAAGTACCGATAACGTCGACCCAATCAGACTCTTCGAATACTGAGTCAACGGTAAGTGCATCGCCCAATTTCAATTCACCTTGGAATCCTTTGAATTCAACAAGATTACGTTTAGGAGTAGTGCCCGATGCTGCAAAATGTCCTTTTTCTGCCTTGTTAGTGTGTTTCTCTGTTTTATCTTCGAATCCGAGTTGAACGGCTTCGTAACCATCTTTTTCGATAGTTTTGATTTGAGTCACAACGCAAGGACCTACTTCAATAACTGTGCATGGGAGTAATTTTCCATCAGCATTGAATACGGAAGTCATTCCGATTTTTTTTCCAATTAATCCTGGCATTTTAATAATTATTTATTAGTTATCAATTGGCTTGGCATTGGCTCCGGGTAAAGCATACCAAGCTTTGAAAAATTATATTTAAAAAATTAATCTACTTTGATTTCTACTTCAACACCTGAAGGAAGCTCGAGTTTCATAAGAGCGTCTACTGTTTTGGTGGTAGAGCTATAGATATCGATAAGGCGTTTAAAAGAAGATAATTGGTATTGTTCGCGTGATTTTTTGTTAACGAAAGTAGATCTGTTAACTGTAAAAATACGACGGTGAGTAGGGAGTGGAATTGGACCAGATACTGTAGCGCCTGTTGCTTTTACTGTGCGAACGATTTTTTCGGCTGATTTATCAACCAAGTTGTGATCGTAAGATTTTAATTTGATACGAATTTTTTGACTCATGATAATTATTAAGTTAATAAATTATTATAATGTGTAGTGGATTAAGAGTCATTCGCTAATCCACTACACTAAATATTGTATTAGAGTAAATCTACGCGACCTTTAGCTTCTTCTACAACGCCTTTAGCGATAGAAGTAGAAACCTCAGCGTAGTGAGAGAATTCCATTGATGAAGTAGCACGTCCTGAAGTAATAGTACGAAGGGCTGTTACATAACCAAACAATTCTGAGAGTGGCACTTTAGCTTTAACGATGCGGGCACCTGTACGGCTTGTTTCCATACCTTCTACTTGACCGCGACGTTTGTTAAGGTCACCGATTACGTCACCCATAGATTCTTCAGGGGTAACGACTTCGAGGCGCATGATAGGCTCCATAAGAACCGGTTTTGCTTTAGCGCAAGCATTTTTGAATGCGAATTGAGCGCACAACTCGAATGAGAGTTGGTCAGAGTCTACGGGGTGGAAAGAACCATCTACGAGTGTAACTTTTAGTTTCTCCACGGGAAATCCTGCGAGGACACCGTTACGCATTGCGTTTTGGAATCCTTTTTGTACTGAAGGGATAAATTCCTTAGGAATGTTACCACCTTTAACTTCATCAATAAATTGAAGAGAACCTTCGAAACCTTCATCAACAGGACCTACTTTAACAATGATGTCTGCGAATTTACCACGACCACCGGATTGTTTTTTATAGACTTCACGAAGGTCAACAGTTTGAGTAATAGCCTCTTTGTATGAAACTTGAGGGCGACCTTGGTTACATTCTACTTTAAACTCACGTTTAAGACGGTCAATAATAATTTCGAGGTGAAGTTCACCCATACCTGAGATAACTGTTTGACCTGATTGTTCGTCAGTTTTAACAGTAAATGTAGGGTCTTCTTCTGCGAGTTTGGAAAGACCGATACCGAGTTTATCGAGGTCTGCTTGAGATTTAGGCTCAACAGCGATACCGATAACAGGATCAGGGAAGTCCATAGACTCGAGTGTAATAGGGTGAGATTCGTCGCAGAGAGTATCACCGGTGCGGATATCTTTGAAACCGACACCAGCGCCTATATCACCGGCAGCAACTTCTTCAACAGGGTTTTGTTTGTTAGAGTGCATTTGGAAGAGGCGAGAAATACGTTCTTTTTTCTCTGTACGAGTATTATATACATAAGAACCGGCTTCTACTTTACCAGAGTAAACTCTGAAATAGCAGAGGCGGCCAACGTAAGGGTCTGTAGCAATTTTAAATGCGAGAGCAGTAAGAGGCTCATCATCGTTTGGTTTACGAGTGATAACCTTCTCTGGGTCACGAGGGTCGGTACCTGAAATTTCAGGAGTATCGAGAGGAGAAGGGAGGTAAGCACAAACGGCATCAAGAAGAGGTTGCACACCTTTATTTTTAAAAGAAGAGCCACAAATAATTGGGTTAAGGTGCATAGAGAGAGTAGCTTTACGGAGAGCTGCACGGATTTCGTCTTCTGTGATAGTAGAAGGGTCATCGAAATATTTTTCCATGAGAGCATCATCGAAAGAAGCAACATTCTCGAGCATTTTATCTCTCCATTCTTGAGCTTCTTCGAGGTATTCGGCAGGGATTTCATCCAATTCATAATCGGCACCCATTGTTTCGTCGTGCCAATAGATGGCTTTCATAGTAATAAGGTCGATAAGACCTTTGAAGTTTTCTTCAGCACCGATAGGAATTTGAATTGGGCAAGGGTTGGCGCCGAGCACCTCTTTAATTTGAGTTACAACGTCGAAGAAGTTTGCACCTGAGCGGTCCATTTTATTAACGTAACCGATACGAGGAACATTATATTTATCAGCTTGACGCCAGACTGTTTCGGATTGAGGTTCAACACCACCAACGGCGCAGAAAGTAGCAACAGCGCCATCTAGGATACGAAGAGAACGTTCTACCTCAACGGTGAAGTCCACGTGTCCCGGGGTGTCAATAAGGTTAATACGATATTGTTTACCGGCATAATTCCAGCGAGTAGTAGTAGCTGCGGAAGTGATAGTAATACCACGTTCTTGCTCTTGAGCCATCCAGTCCATAGTAGCGGAACCATCGTGAGTTTCGCCTATTTTGTGAGTAAGACCGGTATAAAAGAGGATACGCTCAGAAGTAGTAGTTTTTCCGGCATCGATGTGAGCCATGATACCGATATTACGAGTGAGTGATAAATCGTGTTTAGCCATTTTACCTAAGATAATTTCTGATTAAGAATTAGAAACGGAAGTGAGCGAACGCACGGTTAGCTTCGGCCATACGATGGATTTCCTCTTTACGTTTGAAAGCACCACCTTGGTTGTTAAAACCGTCGACAATTTCAGCGGCGAGTTTTTCAGCCATAGAGTGACCGGCTCTTTTACGAGCGTAAATTATCAAGTTTTTCATAGAGATAGACTCTTTACGATCCGGGCGAATTTCGGTAGGAACTTGGAAAGTAGCACCACCGATACGGCGAGATTTAACCTCTACTTGAGGTGTAACATTCTCGAGTGCGGTTTTCCAGATTTCGAGAGCTGATTTTTCTTCGTTAGGAAGTTTGTTTTTTACGATTTCGAGTGCATCGTAAAAGATGGAGAAAGAGATAGATTTCTTTCCATCATACATAAGGTGATTAACGAATTTAGTCACCATAACTTCGTTAAAAACAGGATCCGGAAGGATCACGCGTTTTTTGGGAGTTGATTTTCTCATTGTTTAAAACTTTGTGTTTTTGTTTTTGGCTGTGTTATGTCTTCAAGCAGAGAGATCAGATTCGCTTTACTCAACCTTTATCATCATTACCAAATCAAAAACTGTTAATTAATCTGTTAATTAAAACAAGATGTTTTTTTAGAAAAAGAAGTGTTAATTAAAAAGAAAGGTTATTTTTTCTTACCTGTAGGGGCAGGAGCACCTGCTTTAGGGCGTTTAGCACCGTATTTAGAGCGACGTTGAGTACGACCGGCAACACCTGCTGTATCGAGGGTACCGCGTACGATGTGATAACGAACACCAGGGAGGTCTTTTACACGACCGCCACGAACGAGTACGATAGAGTGCTCTTGGAGGTTATGACCTTCACCTGGGATGTAGGCATTCACCTCTTTTGAGTTTGTCAAACGTACACGAGCCACTTTACGCATGGCTGAATTAGGTTTTTTAGGTGTAGTTGTGTAAACGCGGACACAAACACCACGGCGTTGAGGACATGAGTCTAACGCCGGAGATTTACTTTTGTCTTCAAGAGTAACCCTTCCTTTTCTAACTAGCTGTTGAATTGTAGGCATTTCTTTTTGATTTTTAATACTTAAACTTTTTTCTATTCTCCATATTTTGGAGCATGCAAAGGTAATTCTTTTTTTTTGAACGACAATGACTTTTTTAAATTTTATTTTAAACATTCCGATTCGACGCTGTTGTTTATTAGATATTTAAGTAAATAAGCATGTTTTATTCAACACGTAAACAATCATAACAATATGATTTTCAATGTATTAAAAAAAATATCAAATAAACAAAAAGAGGCCGGAAATCATTTCCGACCTCAATCAAACCATTTAATTATCAATTAATAAATAAATTTTACACCAAATTTATACTTATTTTTTATCTTTTTTCTTTACAACAAAGACAATATTTAGCACCCAAGAGGCGAAAACAGCGATAAAAACCGTTCCGAAGGCAATAATTCCAAGAATATCATTTGTTGTAATTTGACCCATACTTTTTGATCTCATGAACAAAGGCACACCAACGGCGATAACACCGGTAAAGAGAGCCAATGCAACCGCTCTAAGACCTGAATAAGGACGATGGAGGTAAAATGTCATGAACATTGAACATGTAAACGGAATTATAATTAATAAGTTCACCCAATGCATTTCCCATTTTTTAAATGAGAGACCGAAAATAGAGACTAACAGCACAGAAATAATGACATAAATGAGTGCAACCCATACAGCATCCATTTTTTCAAACTTGCTTATCTTTACCATAACACTTGCATTTTTAAGTTATTTAATATTCATATTTTTCTGCCGAAAACTTTCAATCGTTTATCGACACCGCAAATTTAGTAATAATATTTTAATCCTACAAGCATTTACTTGTTTTTTTATCAGTATTTTTATTCATCATAATTCCGAATCGAATGATTTATTTAATAATATCTAAACATAACACACATTAATATAAGCAGATACATTATAATAATAGGAGAATAATACGACAAAAAAACGAAAAAAAATGCTTATCCGGAAAAATGATAACGGCTTTTTGCTTTATTTTATGATAAAGTCTAGAATTTCTTCGACTGTATCTACCACAGCGATCGGAGAAAAAGAGAGCAATTCTTCGCGTGTACGACAGCCCCAAGTTACTCCCACGGCACTCACACCGGCATTGATTGCGGTTTGCATATCCACGCCAGAATCACCCACATAAAGAACGTCATTTTTATCTACTCCGGCAATATTAATTATATCATAGACAATAGTCGGATCCGGCTTTGTAGGCACATCGTCTCGTTGACCAAAAACGGCTGTAAAGTTAATTTCAGGAAAATAGACATCCATCAAATGGAGAGTAGCCTGTTGATATTTATTAGAAGCTACACCTATTTTAACTCCCATTTGTTGTAATGAATAAAGCAATTCGGTAATACCATTAAACGGCATCGTGAAGTCAGCCCCGTGCACATTATAATAAGGAATAAAGAGCGATCTTATTTTCAATACTTCATTCATAGATTTATGTCCTTCAGGCAAAGCTCTTTCAAACAATTTATTTATGCCGTTACCAACGAAGCTTTTAATTTTCTCGGGAGAATGAGTAGGATAACCGCAGGAAGCCAAAGCATGATTAGTTGCAGCAGCTATATCAAGCGTTGTATTCAAGAGAGTACCATCGAGGTCGAAAATAGCTAATTGTTTCATAAGACAATTACAATAGAGACAATTAAAAAAGAATAATAAAAAAATCAGTACACATTTGTTATATATACTATCTATTTCTTTAACGAAGGCAAATAAGTATCCCTCATATAAACAAAATTGGGATACAGTTTAAGTGTTTCATTGCACACGGAAATAGCTTTATCTTTCTGATTCGTCTTCTCATAAGCTTGAGCAAGGCAGAGTTGTGTAGCGCACCAATTCCAGCGATAGAGAATCGGTTGATTTTTCGGCATCAATTCTACGGCTTTAGAGAAGTATTTGATAGAATTCTTTTTACTACCGCCCATAATTGCCGGAAGAAAAAACTCCATATTACCCTTTAAGCCGTGAGCAATAGCACAATTTTCGTCAGCCGTAAAAGCAGCATCGAGTTCTTTAAAGCATTTAGTAGCTGCAGAAAGCATTTGAGAAGAAAATTTCTTTGCCTTATAAGCATAAACCGAACTACGATAGACGTGTACTTCGGCTATATATTTACCGGCTTTCTCCAAATCATTCAAGTATCCTTCAAAAATATCGAGCCAATATTTCACGGTATTTTTGTCCGCATCATCGAGAATAGCGGCAACATAACCATACAAATAATTGCACACTTCAAACTTCTCCTGATAAGTCATATTTTGGCTTTTAACATATAACGAGAGCTCCGTACCCCACACATTCATATCATTGACGAGGTAAGCTTTAAACAACTTATCGTGATTAATTGTCAGAGCCGAAACAGACGAAGAAATCAGCGTAAAAGCAATTATATAAACAAAAAATCTAAAAAAACGAAACATATAAAGACACATAAATTTTTCGGCGCAAAGGTAGTAAAAAAATGATAAGTAACAATCTGAAACGGAATAAAAAGGATTAATTTGTGTAAATAGTAAAAATTATATACCTTTGCTGAATAATCAGATAATCCATTTGAAAAACATAACTATATGAATAATACTGAATTGATATCAGAGATAAAGCGTTTGAAAAAGGAGAAAAACGCCATGATATTGGCACATTACTATCAAATCGGAGAGATACAAGATATCGCTGACATAGTAGGAGATAGTCTTGCCTTAGCTCAAAAGGCTGCACAAACCGACGCATCTATACTTGTAGTATGCGGAGTTCATTTCATGGGAGAGACTGCAAAAATTTTGTCTCCGGATAAAAAAGTACTTGTTCCGGATTTAAATGCGGGATGTTCGCTGGCAGACAGCTGTAAAGCCGAAGAATTTGAAGCTTTTATCAAAGAGCATCCTGGTCATACCGTCATCTCTTATGTTAACACAACGGCAGCGGTTAAAGCATTAACCGACGTTGTAGTTACCAGTTCAAACGCCCGCAAGATAGTATCTCAATTTCCTCTGGACGCAAAAATTATTTTTGGACCTGACCGCAATTTAGGTAATTATATCAACTCCGTTACCGGCAGAAATATGCTTTTATGGAACGGAGCATGCCACGTGCACGAGCAATTCTCTACTGAGAAACTTATTGCATTACGCAAACAATATCCGGAAGCAAAAGTATTAGCACATCCGGAGTGCAGACAAACCATCATCTCGCTTGCCGACGTGGTAGGCTCTACACAAGCATTATTAAATTATGCCATAGAGAGCGACGCAAAACAATTCTTGGTAGCTACGGAAAGTGGCATATTACACGAGATGACGCAAAGATGTCCAAATAAAGAGTTCATCCCGGTGCCTCCGGAAGACTCTACTTGTGCTTGTAATGAATGTAACTTTATGAGGTTAAATACATTAGAAAAACTTTACAACTGTCTTAAAAACGAAACACCGGAAATATTAGTAGAAGACAGCTTACGTGAAAAAGCAGTAAAACCAATACTAAAGATGCTCGAAATGAGCAAATAAAAGATGACTGAAATAAAATATAAAACGAGCGAAGAAATAGCATCCCTCATACAAAGTGAGATACAAATAAAACATATCGACAAGGTATTTATCTTGGCAGACCCAACAACAAAAGAGTTGTGTCTGAGCAAGATAAACACTGATAGCTTTTCACCGGTTACCATTATCCTCGATCTCAACGAGCAAAATAAAAATTTAGACCATATAATAAAGCTATGGGATATTTTTATGGATAATATGGCAACGCGACATTCGTTATTAATAAATGTAGGAGGAGGGCTGATATGTGACTTGGGAGGCTTTGCAGCTTCTACTTACAAGCGGGGTATGCATTTTATCAACATACCTACAACACTGTTAGCCACAATAGATGCAGCCACAGGAGGCAAAAACGGCATTAACTATCGCGGAGTAAAAAATATTATTGGCACATTTACTCCGGCAGACTTAATAATAATAAACCCTGCTTTCTTCGAGACGTTAGACGTTGAAAACCGACTATCGGGATATGCCGAAATGATAAAGCATTCGTTAATAGGCGACAACATACTCTTTGAGCAAACGATGAGTTACGACATCGACAAATTCGACATCAAAAGACTCACTTCGTTACTAAAGCAAAATTTGGACTTAAAGCAGAGGATAACCGATAACGACCCGCTTGACAACGGTATACGCAACTCTTTGAACTTCGGACATACTATAGGTCATGCATTAGAAGCGGAATCGATATCTACGGGACATACGATACTGCACGGATATGCGGTTATGTGGGGAATGCTGGCAGAAATATACCTCTCTATCATCAAGTTAAAATTCGACAAAAGTGTATTACGTACGATGATAAGTTTTGCAAAAGAGCATTACGGAACATTTCCATTTACATGTCAACAATACGAAAACATCTACGAATACATGAAACATGATAAGAAGAACAGTGGCGATAAAATCAATTTTTCGCTACTGGCAGGCATCGGTGATGTACGTATAAACCAACATGCCACAAAAGAAGAAATTTTTGAGGCGTTAGACTATATAAGAGAAAATTAATAAGAAATAAAGATGAAAATTGCATTGATTGGCTACGGAAAAATGGGCCATATGATAGAAGATGTTGCCAAAAATCGCGGGCACGAAATAGTATCCGTCATTGATGTTAATAACGAAAAAGACATTGAAGGAGAAGCCTTTGCGAGTGCAGATGTGGCAATAGAATTCACCGTGCCGAGTGAAGCTTGGCATAACATCAACAAATCGTGGCAAGCCGGAGTACCGGTAGTATCCGGAACAACCGGATGGAAAAAAAGTAAAGACGAGATATGCAATGCAATAAAAAAATACGATAGTGCCTTGCTATGGTCATCAAATTTCTCATTAGGTGTAAATATCTTTTTTGAGATAAACCGCAAGCTCGCACAAATTATGAATAACTATCCTTACGATGTAAGTATTACAGAGATACATCACACTCAGAAAAAGGACGCCCCGAGTGGTACTGCAATCACATTAGCGGAAGACATCATCAGTAATAACAACAAGAAGAGGAGTTGGACGCTACAAGGAGATGCTACCGACGAAGAGATAAGCATCACTGCCATACGCGAAGGTACGGTACCCGGCACTCATATCGTCGACTACAAATCGGCACAAGACAAAATAGAGATAAAGCACGAAGCCTATTCAAGAGAAGGTTTTGCACTTGGAGCGGTAATAGCTGCGGAATTTATTGCCGGGAAAAAAGGATTATTCACGATGAAAGACATCTTAAAATTTTAA
Organism: Candidatus Aphodosoma sp.; assembly: GCA_051870785.1. GTDB lineage: Bacteria > Bacteroidota > Bacteroidia > Bacteroidales > Paludibacteraceae > Aphodosoma. Next base: position 1,585 of record JBJECF010000036.1, on the reverse strand, counting down.
TACTATACATTAAAGAAGCACTACAAATATAAGCACTACTTTAAGTACTATTTAAAAGCACTACAAAATATGAAAAAAATCTCATTCAAAAAGCCAATATCGTCATGGATAAAATTGACTACATGGACATTGATATTCGTACTTTTCATAATTTGGGTAGGTAACTATTGGTGGTTACTGCTCTACCCTTTCATCTTTGATATATTCATCACGAAAATCATTCCATGGACATTTTGGAAAAAATACAAAGAGCGCAATAAAACTTTGTACACTATATTCAGCTGGATAGATGCGATAGTATTTGCCTTGATTGCAGTATATTTCATCAATTTATATTTATTTCAAAACTATCAGATACCTACATCATCATTAGAGCAGACATTAAAAGTAGGTGACTTCTTATTCGTCAGCAAATGCAGTTACGGACCGAGAATACCAAATACTCCACTCTCTTTCCCACTCGTACAAAACACGTTTCCATGGGGTACTAAGTCGTATATCGAGCACCCTCAATGGGGATATAAAAGGCTCAAAGGCTTCGATACTATAGAAAGTGGCGACATCGTAGTATTCAACTTTCCTGCAGGAGATACCGTACCGCTCAAATGCAACAATCCCGACTACTACACACTATGTTATCTACACAGCGGATACCAATGGATACAAGACAGCGTAATACCATACAGAGTATTCAACGCTATGATGTACAAAGGCAGAGAGAAAGTATTATCTATGGAATCGACCTATGGTAAAGTAATTTCTCGCCCTATAGACCGACGCGAAAATTATGTAAAACGCTGTGTAGGATTGCCTGGTGAAACTATAGAGCTACGCAATTCGGAGCTATACGTCGACGGTAAAGAATTTAACAATGCCCCGGGAGTACAACACAACTATCTGATACAGACCAACGGCAATAGTTTAGATCCGGACAAACTGCACAAGATGGGGGTAAGCATCGGTGAAGCATCAATGATAGACCCGGTAGAGGCTTCATTATATTTAAAAGAGATAGGAATGACCCCGCAAAACGATGGTAAATGGGGACAAATATACACTATGGCACTTACGGAAGAGGTATTAACCAAACTCAAAAGCACCAATATCGTAAAGCAAGTGGTTAAAGAAAAGATAATAGAAGGCTATAGTTCTCCAATATATCCATTGGCTTATTCAAAGAAGTGGACGAGAGATAATTACGGACCACTATGGATACCATCGGCAGGAAGCACTATCGAGTTAACCGAAGACAATATCATCCGCTACGAACGTTGCATTGTCAACTACGAAGGCAATACGCTGGAATACAAAAACGGCAAAGCAATCATCAACGGAGAAGAGTGTAACAGTTATACTTTTAAATATAACTACTACTGGATGATGGGAGATAACAGACACAATTCCGCCGACTCACGAATGTGGGGTTTCGTTCCGGAGACTCACATAGTAGGACGACCGGTATTCGTTTGGTTGTCGTTAGACCGAGACGCCGAATGGTTTAACGGCAAAATACGATGGAACAGATTATTCAAAAATGCAGAAAGATAGAAAATAAAAAAGGTTTGTACAAGTAAGTACAAACCTT
>JBJECF010000035.1:0-29632 GCA_051870785.1 Candidatus Aphodosoma sp. | reverse complement strand
TTGGTCGAAAACTGGGTCAAACGCGATTTGGGTAACGCATGACGAAAACAGGAAGAAAGGAGTGAATAATATACACAAAAAAAAGAATTACCAAATTGGTAATTCTTTTCGAGCCTCTTGTCGGATTCGAACCAACGACCCCGAGATTACAAATCACGTGCTCTGGCCAACTGAGCTAAAGAGGCAAAACAGGTAAGCGATCTACATCGCACCGCTACGACCTTCTACCCTTGCTGCGATCAAACCCTGGGGGAGTTCAAAGGGAGCTGGTCGTGTAGGACTTACCCGATGCAAAGGTACAACCTTTTTGCAAATAAACAAGGGAAAAAGAAGAAAAATTTCTTCCAAGATAAACTTTATTCAAAACATCGTATAGTTCAGCATTTTGCAAAGAATAGACTTATAGAAACAAGCCAAAAACAGCGACTTTAATCACACAAAAAAGCACTTTTTCGGTAGAGAGATGATTATTTCTCTGCAGAAAAAGTGCATAAAAAAATTAAGAAGAGAAGAAATTATGCCTTCTTTAATTTATTTTTTATTTTGCGTTCCAATTCTTCGATACGAGCATTCTGATAATTAATAGTTTTCAGAAGGGAATTAAGCTCTTCGTCCTCTATATTAGTAGGGAATTGAGATTTTACTCTTTCGATAAAATCGCTAAGCACGTTCATATAATTAATAAACGCATCATACGGAGTATCGTAAGGCACTTGTTGTGCAAAGATTCTGCCATTAGAATAGTGCTTTGTAGTCATAAAGAAGAAGTGGTAAGAATCTTGAAGGCATTGCCAGTCCATTTTAATAGAAAGATCATTACAAAGATTAACCCTCTCCGAGAGAGAATACAATTTAGAAAGGGCTTCGTTTTGTAACTCATTACCGCACCAAGCACTAACATCTTTTTCTTCATCGGTCCACGAAATAGGATAAACGGCAGAAAGGGCATCTATTGACTTGAATGTATCTACTGTTTTAGAAGGGGTTGAGAATGTAACATTATTTTCGATAGCATATTCCGGCAATTTACGGAAGAAATCGAATATTCCGGAAGACTTGACATTTAATTTTCCGAGGGCTTCATATCCCATGCATATATTGTACACCTCTTCTTCCTTAGGAGAGTTTGCAATCCACGACATAAATTTATCAGCAGTAAGTGGATATTCATGCCAGCTACCTTGAGAAAAACGAAAGTTAATATCATCACTGAGTTTATTATCACGCACAAGGAGCTTGATTTTCGGATTTACTGCAGAATGATATATATAATGCGGACTCTTCCATCCCATTACATGTTTTGTTTCTTCAATAATAATATTTTTATAACCTAATTTAGCCACTTTTGCAGCAATTTCGTCACTATATATCAGAGATGTATTAGCCAAAGTAGAAGGACGTTTACCAAATAGGTCGTAAATTTTATCTGACTGCAACTTAAGTTGTCGAGCAAATTCATCATCATCATATAAAGAAGCAAGGGAATGAGCATAAGGAGTAGCAATAAACTCTACATTATCCGTTTTTGCGAGAGCTTTGAAGCTATCGATTACTTCAGGAGCATATTTTTCCAATTGGTCGAGAGCCAAACCGGAGATGATAAAAGAGACTTTAAAGCGGCCGTTAAAATCTTTTATCATATTTAAGAGTACGTTATTAGCCTCTAAATATATTTGGTTTGCGGCTGTGGTAACGGACATTTCGTCTTCGTAATCATCATAATAATAATGGTCGTTACCGATTTCAAAAAAGCGATATTGTTTTAGATTATATCTTTGATGTACTCTAAAGCAGAAGTTTATGGTTTTCATAATAGTGATAATAGAAAGGTTAATAATTAAGCAAAACTTTATCGTAAATATTACGCACTTTTTGTCCTGCATATTCCCAACGTATATTATTAATTTCATTAATACCTTCTACACGGAGGGTTTTATAAAGGGCAGGATATTTAACAATAGCATGGATATAATCTGCCATTGCATCGATATCCCAATAATCTGTTTTAAGGGCATGATTAAGTATTTCGGCGCACCCGCTCTGTTTGGATATTATAGAAGGGGTACCGCATTGCATAGCTTCAAGTGGGGAGATACCGAAAGGTTCAGAAACGGAAGGCATCATATACACATCGCTTTCGGCGAGCATTTCGTACACTTGACGCCCTTTAAGGAAGCCTGTAAAATGGAATTTATCTGAAATACCTTTTTGTGCGGCAAGTCGCACCATTTGGTTCATCATATCACCGCTACCAGCCATTACGAATTGTACGCCATCGGTATTTTGGAGCACTTTTGCAGCCACTTCTACAAAATATTCGGGGCCTTTTTGCATTGTTATTCTACCGAGAAAAGTGATTATTTTATCTTCTCTTTCAGACTTATGTAATTCATTTACGAACGATAGAGGTTCAACTGCATTATGTACGGTAGTAACCTTATCGGGATTTTGATGATACTTTTCTATTACTGTATTGCGAGTAAGGTTCGATACGGTAATAATATGGTCGGCTCTATCCATACCCTCTTTTTCGATACGGTACACATCGGGGTTCACCTGACCACGGCTACGGTCGTAATCGGTAGCATGTACGTGTATTACAAGGGGTTTCCCGGAAATATTCTTAGCAAAGATACCTGCCGGATAAGTAAGCCAATCATGAGAGTGAATTATATCGAAATCGAGTGAATGAGCAAGTACGCTAGCCACAGCCTCGTAATTGGATATTTCTTCGAGGAGATTATCGGGGTAACGTCCGGAAAATTCTATACAACCAAGGGCATTAGTACCGATACGGGTAAAATCGTATTTAATGCCATCACGAAATTTAAAATATGTATTCGGGTCGAGGCGACCGGCGAGTTGTTCGTTAACAAAATTCCAATCGACATTTTTCCAGACTACAGGAACGGAGTTAGCCCCTATGATATTAAGAAAAGAGGTATCTTCATCACCCCAAGGCTTGGGAATCACAAAAGTAATCTCCATATCGGGTTGAAGACTCATTCCTCTTGTAAGGCCATAACTGGCAGTACCAAGACCGCCGAGGATATGAGGGGGAAACTCCCATCCGAACATTAATGCTTTCATATATCAGATTTTATAATTGTTACAAAAAAACTAACTCTGTTCATATTCAGAGAGGAGCGCCATTGCGCGTAAATTTTCTGCTACCGACATGGCGAAACTCATTGCACCATGACCGCGGAAAGGCGGGTTACCATCGTACAACTCACTTAGAGTACCGATAGTTAAGGTATTCATCTCTTGTTCCACACCTGCCATCAATCTACGGAGGAATGAGATACCACTATTGTGATACACTTTATAATAAGCTTCTACAAAAGAGGCATTTATCCAAGGCCACACAGGTCCGTTATGATAATTTCTATCGCGCTCAAGCTGACCACCTATGTATTCCGGACGGTACATACCGCTTTTAGGGCTCAAGCTACGTAATCCCTTAGGAGTCAACAATTCGCGAGTAATGATGTCGACTACCGTCTTTTGCTGTTTCTTATCGAGAGGGGAATAAGGGAGAGAGACTGCAAAAATCATATTAGGGCGCACCTCTTTATCCGAATACTCATCATCTACGAAGTCGTAAAGATAAGAGCCGTTCCAGAAAGTAGTATTAAAAGAGCGTGCCGTCATTTCCGCCTGGTAATTATATAGGTCTGCTTGATTTTCAGCTCCTGAAGCCATAGCCATTTCGGCTGCAAATTTAAGGGCATTATACCAAAGGGCATTAATTTCTACAAGATAACCGGAGCGAGGCACAATAGGCAATCCGTTTTCAACGGCATTCATCCATGACACAGGCACTTGTCTGCCATTAGTAAACAACAAGCCTTGATCGTGACAGAATAGATTTGGATGTTTATGCTTTCGAATGAACGACAATATACCGAATACCACATCCGAATATTTCTCCACAGCCTTTTCAATACCACATTTTAGAGCATATTTCTGTATTGTAGCAATAAACCAGAGTAGTGCATCCGGTGAGTCGATTTCGATAAGAGAAGTGGTATTCTGCTTATCACTGATAAACTCATTAACTGAAATAAGAGCCTTTTTCATAATACTATGGAAAAGCTCCTCTTTATCGGAGTATAAAGTAACGCCCGGCAGAGAGATAAATTCGTCGCGAGCCCGGCATTTAAACCATGGATAGCCGGCAATTATATATTGTCCGCCATCACGTTTGATAACGAATTGGTTGGCAGCAATTTTAAGGCTTTGGAGGAAAGAAGTACGGAACGAGCGAGAAGCTTTTTCCGTATCGAAGACGCGCTTAAGCATACGAGGGTACATAGGCTCTGTAGCAGCGGAGAAAATAAGCACCTCACCCTTCTTTAATGTAACATCGAACCAGCCCGGCACGAAAAGGTCCTCTTTATAATCATAGCCACGCTCTTGCTCTTTGGCATACTCAATACCAAGATACCAATCAGGATTATTAACCCATTTACATTGTTTATTAAACTGCATTACCAAATTTGGGTATCCGGTATAAAGGCAAAGAGATACTCCGTTTTCCTGCTCGGTAACGTTAGTATTTGCCACACTATTCTTATAAGTGAGAGCATTGACATTACGAAAAGCCAAGAAAGGTTTTAAGCGTAATATTATCGAAGATTGAGCATCCAACACGGTATAGCATATAAGAACACGATTATCGTTATGGACGAAGATTCTCTCTTTTTTCAATATCACTCCACCAATACGATAAAGCGAAGTAGCTATGGAATCGAATTCGAACTCTCGTAGGTATTTATGGCCTCGAGGCACGTAGAAATTGCTATCGTACTTATGCAAGCCGAGGTTAAATTCCGCACCATGCTGTATTACGGTTTCATCACAAGAAGAGAGAAGCATATGGTTATCCGCATCTATCTGAGGCACCGGCACCACGAGCAGACCGTGATATTTACGTGTGTTACAATCGATTATCGTAGTACTGGAATAAGCGCCATTATCATTAGAGCGAAGCATCTCCTTATCAAGAGATTTCTCAAGGTTTGTAAGGAGTAATCTGTCGTATTTAATATAGCTCATATCGAAGAAAAAACAAAAGGGTAACATCAAACTTTAATGAAGCTTGATATTACCCATTATGATTTGTATTAAAAAAAGAAGTTATTTCTTTGCGTTAGCAGGTTTATCACCTTGAGGCTTTGCTATTGAATCTCTCATATGAGTATCAGCTTCAATATTCTTCATTCGGTAATAATCCATAATACCGAGGTTACCGTTAATAAAGGCTTGAGCCATAGCTTTAGGCACTTCGGCTTCGGCTTCTATTACTCTAGCGCGAGCCTCTTGGGCTTTAGCTTTCATTTCTTGTTCAAGAGCGATAGCCATTGCTCTACGCTCTTCTGCGCGAGCTTGGGCAATATTTTTATCTGCATTTGCTTGGTCGATTTGCAAAGTAGCACCAATATTTTTACCAACATCTACATCTGCTATATCGATAGATAAGATTTCGAAAGCAGTACCTGCATCAAGACCGCGGCTAAGCACGAGTTTAGAGATGGAATCAGGGTTTTCAAGCACCAATTTATGAGTTTCACTAGAGCCGATAGAAGAAACGATACCTTCACCAACACGGGCAAGAATAGTCTCTTCTCCTGCACCACCGACGAGTTGTTTGATATTAGCACGGACGGTTACACGAGCCTTAGCAAGGAGTTGGATACCGTCGCGAGCAACGGAAGAAACCACCGGAGTATCAATAACTTTTGGATTGACACTCATTTGCACAGCCTCAAACACATCACGACCTGCCAAATCTATACCTGTAGCGGTTTTAAAAGAGAGGTCGATATTTGCTTTGGCAGCGGAAACGAGAGCATGAACAACACGAACTACATGACCGCCTGCAAGATAGTGAGCCTCGAGTTCGTCTCTTGTAATATTACTCAAGCCGGCTTTATGAGCCTCTATCATTGCATTAACGATAATTGATGGTGGAACTTTACGAATTCTCATCAAGAAGAGTTGTATCAAAGAAATTTTTACGCCTGATACTTTGGCTGACAACCATAATAGGAAAGGCACATAGTAGAAAAATAGGCATAAAAAAAGCACTATCAACACTAAGCCTACAATTATAAACACAGTTGAAAACATAATATAATATTTTAAAGTTATTTACTATACACGCTATTATCTATCAAGGTTTTACTACTTTGACGGTAATAGAAGTGCCCTCGATATTCGTTATTTCCACATCCGTACCCGGGTCTACGAGAGCATCGAGGCAACGAGCCTCATAAATTTTGCCATTGACAACAATTTTACCCATAGGGGCTAGGCGTGACAAAGTTTTACCGCATTGCCCAACGCTAAGTGCAGAGGCATCGTTAAAGACTTCCGTTTCTTCGAGGCTTTTTTGTAGAGACAGTTTGTCCAACACTTTACCTTTAATAATAAGGTACGTAAATAGGGAAAACAATACTAATCCAACAGCGAGAGTAATGATACCGGCTTTTGTACCCACCACCATAAAGGCATACACCACACCACCGATACCGAAAGCGGCACCGATAATACCGGCGATAGAGACACCCGGAATCAAGAACACCTCTATCAAAAATAATATTATTGCAATAGCAATAAATAATACGACAACCAATATATCCATATACTATTTATTAATAATTGTATTAATCTCGGCACGGCGTACTTGCAGGATGTATTCATCCACAAGGGCGGCATACCTACGTACTTCCGACTCTATCTGCAGTACTTCGGCACGAATAACTTCTTTATCTTTATACGACTCTGCAAAAGCGTATTCACGGCGTTTACCTTCGAGCAAAATTTGCAGAGTTTGGTATCGCTTATCTACCTCTACCAACTTAAGGTACAGAGCCTTGGCATCTTCACTCTGAAAATCGGAGAGTTGAGTATAGATAATACCATCGTTTACTCGGAAGTTTATTTCATTTTTATTTTGCTGTACCTTCTCTACCTCGGTTTTTTCCACCACGTTGTTAAAGTGTGCTTTGCGCGATATTTTCAATTGAGCCACTCTACGGCGATAATCGGGGTCTTCGGTTTTTAACAACAGACGTTTTTCGTTAGGAACAAATTCGTACACCACCACAGTATCGGGATGCTGACGGCGGTCGGTAGCAAACCAACCCACGCCTGCCATTTCATCTATAACGAGCATGTAATCGTTATCCGGAGAGTTAAAAGGCATACCTATATTCAGTGGTTTGGAATAGCTTTCTCCATTATATCTACTCATAAATATGTCATAACCACCGAGAGAATTCTCACCATTAGAAGCAAAATATAGAGTAACACCATCAGCCATTTCGAAGGGATAATTTTCATCGGCGTCAGAATTAATAACGGAAGAAAGTGTAGCGGCATGGCTCCACCCATCGTACAATTTATAAGAGATACAGAGGTGGATATTGCCATTTTCGTCTATCTGCGGGAAGATACGTTTATCTTGCCGCCCGGAGGTAAACACCACGGCAGACTGATTGAGTTTCGGCAACTTAGGCAAATCATAGCCCATAGCACTAAGAGTAGCATAATGGGGGTCTTCCGTGCCGGAGCGATGAGGTATCCCCATTCCGAATTCAAAAGACGACATATTACTATAAAAAGATAGCGAACCTAACTCCTTAGGCAAGCGATAACTCTCAAGGAAGTGCGTTTTAGCGATTTTCACGCTGTCGACAATGGCGATATTCTCCACGCGAGAGAGCATATCCGCGCCCATTTCGGCTTTCCTGATTTTTTCTTGACACTCTTCGAGATTTTCTATGGTTTCGCCACGCTGAGCGATATATTTTTGCATTACATCTATAGCCTCTTGAAATTTATATTGATTGAAATAAACATCGTACAAGTAATAATCCGCCTTAACGAATTTACGTTTCTCTGCCTCTTCCAATAAGGGCTGTGCTTCATCGTATCGATGCAAATTGATACAACAACGAGCCTTACGATACTTGAGCATCAGGTCATTAGGACTATGATTCAAAAGAACATTATAGACATCCAATGCTTGTTGATAATTACCATTATTAAAGAACGCCTCTGCCTCGGATATTGTTTGGGAAGAAATCCGGAAGCAGACAAACAGCAGAAATACAAAAAATAAAAATCTCTTCATCAATTTTTTGTGTTTATAATATCATTAGCAAAGGTAATAATAATTTAAATACAAACCAAGATTTATAAATAAATTTTCCTGTTTTAGTTATCTATTTAATAAAAAGAGCATTAACTCTATAGAGCTACAATAATACACATAGGTCGAGACCACGTCAATAAAGAGCCAATCAGCGCCTTAATGCATTAATAAATAAGTTTTTAACTATACTTTTCCCGTCACGAGAAATAAACATTGCATTCTCAAAAGGGTGTATAGTATTGATATCATAAGTAGCTACGCATCTACCGCCGTTAATATAGATCTCCATTATATTATTATCAATAACGATACGAACATCCGCGAGCTTATCGAAATCGAATTGTACCGGATCATCTTGTTGAGCAAAACTCTCGAATACTTTGACACCACTCTTGACACGGTCAACGACAAATTGATTTCTCACCATATCAAAGTTAAAAATAATTATCTCGTTAAAGCTGTTGTATAGTCTAAACTCAAGCATTTTAGAATCACCTTTTTGGAGGGAGAAATTAATATCGTAAGCATTAGCATCACTCTTTACGAATTTGTCCAGAACAAGTTGATCTTTAATTTTTTTAGATTTAAATGCGACATCAGCCTTTGTATTCTTTACTCTATTCGGCAGAGAAAGCGGGTTGGCACCGAGCAGATATTTACCCTCTTTTTCGTAGAGGAAAAGGCGCAGAGGGAGTGTACAAGTATTATTAAAATCGGCAATACCCGACAGCTTTTTATCAACAGAATTATCGAGCCAACCGAGGGCAATGGAATTATCTACACCTTCACCATCCAACGTCTTCAACAGAGAGAGAGAAGCACCATCATCGAATTTAAAGAACTCACTATTTCCTGAATCCGGGATAAAATCCTTGCCATTGAAGTCGCCCACCATATAATATACTGTAGATGCGATATTATCAGTGCGTTTAAGCGAAACAATCATTACCCACTTGCTTGCAGCAACATTGGCAACCGGGAGCGAAACCAAATCGACATTTTCTATTGAAGCAGACTTAAAGAGCGGGTTTTCGAAATAAGAATAAGGCTCCCAATCGAAGAGATTTTCGGAAGAATAGAAACAAATTTTGCTTTCATCGGCAGCAACAAGAATAAAGTTCTTGCCATTAGGCTTTCTGATAACCTTAAAGAGGCGCAAATCGCCTTCATTAGGCACATGAGCTTCAACAATATCTTGTATATTATTACCTTTTTCAGTGCATTGAGCAAAGAAAGGTAAAGATTTTGATTCTCCATCTGAAGCAGAAAACAAAATGGATAAATAGTTATTCATATAGCCTTTAAAAGAGAAAGCGGCAATGCCGTCGGCATAAAACTTATTATCGAAAGGCATCAATAAAGGCTGACTCTGCCAAGAGAAAAGATCGTCACTCACAGAGTGGCCAACCGAAATATATTGTGAAGTATTACCATACTTACTTGTCTGATAATAAAGATGATATTTACCATCACGATAAAAAAACGAAAGCAGGCGACCGTTCCACTCATTATTTAAGGGGTGATGCAGAAGATAGTTAGTTGTAGCCACTTCCGACAAATCATCGGCAGCTTTGAGATATTTCCAAAAAAGGTCGTTCTCGGTAACGGAACTAAATATTACCTTAAAGTCTTTATAATCATTATATTGCTCCAAATCAACAGGCACATAATAGTAATTATCGGTATTTGTAAGGTGCATATCGATCGAAAAGACAACCTTTTCGTAATCGCGAAAATTTAGAATGGAAATCGGAGCAGCATCGTTTACAGGCAACAACAGATATTTTTTTCTCTCATAAGGGGTAATAACAAAAGAGCCATCCGACAATTTATCCACCATAAAATAGCGATTAGAGAAGGCAGGAACCTCATAATTACTGCGAGAGAAATTTTTAATCGTTTTAACTTCTTGTATAGTTTGAGCCATTAAATTCGGCATAAGCAACATTACCACTAAAGTAAACAAGGCAATAAAAGATAAACGTTTCATATTTATTATATTATTAAAGTTCGTTTTATGCAAAACAGCAAGCATGCAAAGCCTACCATTTACACAGGCAAAGTTAAAATATTTTTTTAAACCTACCATAAATATAAGCGAGTATTTTACATCTCAACATCATTTTTAACACATAAAAAAATCTCTTCGTAGTACTCTACCATACTACAAAGAGATTCCGTAGTAATATTATCGAAATTATCAGAAAAAAAGAATTACATTCAATTACGAGACAACAGAGACAACTCTTACACTTTTAATAATAGATCCACTTCCTCATTAGAAAGGTTGATAATATCAGAATCGGGAATGAACTCATAAGGAACATATTTATAAGCTTGACAGATAGCTAATGAATAATTATCGGTATAAGCCATTTCCAATTTTACACCACGGTCAATATCAGTATACACAGATTTCAGGTAATTTGTATTCTTATTTTTAATAGCGTCGAACAATTTTTCGGATGTGGTATCGAAATAGAAAACCTGCGCTTTCAAAGGAGTATTATCCGGCAAATAATAGTATTGACGTTTACCAAAAAGAAATTGCAAAACGGCAATAATAAGGAAAGCCACCATGATAAACGAAATATAAAATTTCATTTCGTTGTTGGTTCCGAAATCGTAGACCATCAAAAAGACAAATGAGGCAATAGATATAGATAAATTGAGGGCTGAAATGAGCAAAGTTAAAATTGTTTTTCTACGGGTAATATTATTTTTTACGTTTGATAACAAGGTATCTGATAAAGTTGAAGTTTTCATTGTTAATGTATTTTATGTTTTTAATTGTTTAATCATTTAATAAATAGAATATTACAGTCGTTACAGCTACTCCTTAAAGGTAATAGAGACTCGTGGTCTATCAGCTCCTAAGAATTCTATTCTTTCGTTAGTGCAACTCCGTGAACGTAGTTGAATGTCCAACACAAAAAGGATGATTACGCTTAGATCTTGTGCAGATGCAAACAGTAGCACGATGTAGTAACGGAGTCACACTTTTATATACGGCTATATATACGGCACCACGAAGGCAACCCGGATTACGTACATCACACAAGTCTCGATAAAGTTGCTCCTGCTACTACCATTTCAGCAAATTGCCAACGGAGCTTATCGATACGAGTCTCGATAACGTTGCTCCTACTGTAGCACAATAACGACAACTTACCCCGGAATAATCAGTATTTCGGAGTATAAAAAGATATTAAAAACATAAAAAGGCTAATTTCGCATTCGGTTGAGTGCGAAGATGTAATACCTGTTTGCGGCACGAACAATAGAATTAATTCTATCTGCCCTCAGGCGAAAAAAGATTCTTTTATAGTAGTTTTTCGCCTCATTCAGAGTACAAGACAAGCTTCCGGCACCCGAGTTATCAACTCCGGAGAATTGAGCGAAAACGGTAACAGTATTGTTTTTTTGAAAAGAGACTAAATTGGATAATGGCTGCGGAGAGATAAAAAAGAGCTCATAATCGGCAGAATCAGGCACTACACTACCCTTATACTCACATTGTGATGCATTGATAAATGCAACGAACAAGAGCAAGATAAGAGGCAGAACCAATAAAGCTCGTGCCGATTTATAAATATTATTTTTTCGCAAAGCCATCTTGTATGAAGAAAAAAATGCTTAAATTCTCAATAATAAAATTGCATCACGACCATAAAAAAATCGTGATGCAAAGGTATAATTAATAATTGAATCAACAAAATTATATTTCAGTCAAAAAAAACACAGACTCACTATTCCTCAACTTCATCGTCCTCCTCTTCATCGTCATCATCGCCATCTACCTCCTTGATAAATTCGATAAGGCTATTGCACAATTTAGAGCGGGTATCATCAAACTTTTCATACTCACTATCTTCACCTTGACACACGCTTGTAATAACGGCAATGAAACTATCTGCGACGGCATATTTTCCCGGAAGAGACATAATAGCGTCAATATCCATCTTTTTCTTGGCACAATCCATGTCGTAATAAAAGCCAAAGATGTAGTTGAACATCAACTCGTAATCTTCTTGGGAAATTTTCTTACCATCTTTAATCTGATTAAAAAGGTTATCACCCTGAGTTCTAATCTCTTCATTACATTTGAAAGGACAATTTTCAGCATTCATAATTAAACAAATATTAAGGGGTTATTAAAAACAAAGTCCCATAAATCATAATTATATCACTTGCAACCGAGTCATTTAATGAAGGACAAAAATCCGATATTATACAAAAAATGATGCTTGCGTCAATGAATTATCATTCGGGAGCAAAATAAATTCGACTACAAAGATAAGCAATATTATTGATTACTCATATCAAAATACAGATAATTTTAAAGCTGTACAAGCGAAAAAAGAGCAAAAAAGTCTATTTCTGATGTTTAAAGCAATAATACAGATAAAAGGTTATCGTTCAAAAGAGCTTAAAAGCAATTTAATAAAATCATTTATGGGCTCAACAAGCCATATAAAAGCGGAAGCGAGCCGAGCCCCTTTGAGAAAGTCGTACCTTTGCAGTGCAATTCGGAAACAATTTGTAGCGACAAAAGACGAAGCAAAACCACTTAATGCCGACAAACGAATTCACAAAAATATTGTAACAATGAAAAGAGGAGTACTTCTTTTAACGATACTGCTAATGGTATCATGCGCGACACGGCACACCGCCACGCGAGCATCATATGCCAAAAAAGAGATAGAGACCACGATGACACCCATTTTTCTACCACCCGACTCCGCCTTAGTAAAGGCACAATTGCAATGCGACAGCATGGGTAAGGTATATATCAAGCAGATAAATACCTTGACAAGTAAAAATGCCACATTGACAATGACACTCGATTCGCTCGGAATGCTGAGTACGAAAATGGAGGTTATGTACGACACTATCTATCTTCCAAGCACAAGAACTACGATAACGAAGTGCGACACAGTGAAGGTATATGAAAAAGCTATAAACAAAAAAAGCGCAAAAAAACGATTGCCCTTATGGCAAAAAATCAAATGCACTATAAACGCATTTGTCTGCCTATTGATTACCGGCGGAGTAATTTATGTGGCAGTAAGAATTATCCGCAAAAGAAAAACATTTATAAACTATTAAAAATTTATTATTATGAAAATCGATTCAGTATCTTTAGTAAATGGCATGTCAGGTAAATTATCAAAGAAAGACAAAATCGTGTTCTCCAACCGCTACGGCAATATCCACGCTTGGGAGATGAATGCCTACAAAGGGCCGTTCACTCCGGCACAGGAAGCCAAACAACAATTATTCGCCGAAGTAGCGGCAGCTGTACGAGCCGACTTAACCGACCCTGAAGTTAAAGCACAATGGGAAGAAGTTGCCAAGAAGAGCAACGGCAAATACAAAACCGCATACGGAGCTGCCTTTGCAAGTAAGTACAAAGAGATGGCTAATGAATAATCAGTAATGAAAACAACCGAAGTATGAGCAGTGCACTCTAAGAGTTATCAAAACTTTTAGAGTGCATTTTTTATTTGTAAACAATTTAAAAAAAAATGCGCCTCGATAGATGTAAGTATACTATCGAGGCGCAATGTTTTTAAAGAAGAATAAACAACCCGCTACTTATCGTCGTCATCAATAACGTAGTAGTCGTAAAGATACTTGACGCCGGCGGGATTTATCAACTTGGAGTAGTAAGGATTGCCAAGGCGTTCCAATTCACTCCTGTTATTAACCAGCCACCTTCTGAAAGTAGAAGGTGAGACGCCCAATTTTCGGGCGATTTCCGATTTACTCATTGTCTTCATGATTTTCTTGATGCTGATTATAAATGTTTTTCAATTAAATAAATTATTAAATTATATCACTGCAAATTTATACTTAAAGTTTAGTATAAGCAAGAAGATTCCGCGATAATTAAGAATTCTGCTGTTTTGGAAAAAATTATTCACTCAACTGCTTTGTAATCAAGGAAATTTGCTTTGCGAGAGCAACAGCAAGAAGCTCTCTATTACGAAAATAGATTTCGGAGTCGGAATAATTACTACAAAAGCAAACCTCAAGGATAACGCTATTACAAGGCAAATGAGTAAAAGCGAGAGAGCGATGAGGCGTTTGTTTTTCGGTTTTAATACTACGAATATCGGTGCCGAGAGCCTTAGCGGTAGCGTTAAGGAGTTGAACACCAATTCTCACCTCTACGTCGGTAGGGTTATCAGAAAGGATAACCTCAGTGCCACAAGCCTCAGCATTTTTCGATGAATTGAAATGTAGCTCGATACAAACATCATTTTCTTTTACTACACTTTTAATTTTCTGAATAACAACGGCAAGTTTATCTTTATCCTCATCGAGGAGAACGAAGCAGTTCCAATGCTCCACAAGCAATTGTGCCACACGATTTCTGAGCCAGATAGTTTCCGCCCCCTCATCCAATCTGCCATAAAGGGCTGTATTCACACCAACGGCACCGGTATTTGCACCCGCATGACCCGCTACTAAAACAATCATTATTCTATACATTGATAAAAAAGAATTAAAAAATTACACATAAATGTTTCCGTTAGAATTTGATGCAAAGGTACCGCTTTTTAAACTTTAAGTTTCGTTTGTGAAGATTTATAGCTAATATTGGAGCAAAATAGTTCAATAAAACGGCATTCTGCCGTTTCTAATCGTTTTTGCACGGCATCTACATTTCACGACAGCGATATTTAGCGGCAGTGATAGCTTGGAGCACAAACAGCTCCGGGATCAACAGGTCGCGATAGGGATAGCTTGGAGCACAAACATTTCACGGTTGAGAGAGTTCGGGGCTAAACATTTCACTTCATAACGCCGTACATCAAGCGCAATGCTATACATCCTTATTCGAAGCACAAATTACGACATTCCGAATAACCCGAGCAACACGAAAAAATAATGCTATTCATCCTTATTAGAAGCACGAATTACAGCCAACCGCACAGCCCGAATTTGGGACAGAACGAGATATTGGAATTTTTACTAACTTTGCAGAAGAAAAAAATATAACCGACAACGAGAATTATAACAAACAAAAAATACAGAATTATGACAAAAGAAAATCAGACATCAGATAATGCACAAAATAAAAACAGCGGAAACGAAATGGAGCAAAAACCGAAGATGCGCAAGCGGAGAGATTACAAGAGGATAGTGTTTTCTTTCTCATTTCTCTGTATAGCAGTATTTTTCTTATTCTATAATACCTCATCGAGCAAGAAAAATTACCAACAGATAGAGGGGCTTGCTTTTGGCACTGAATTTCACGTTACTTACTGCCATCCGGATGGCAAAGATCTTACTACATCTATATATAATGCATTAGACGATGTAAACTCATCACTCTCCATGTTCGACAAAAACAGCTTGCTATACAGAATCAACAAAGGGGAAATTGTAGAAACCGATAGTTTGTTTCGTAAGGTATGGGCAGCCGGAAGCAGTATAAGCAAAGCCAGCGAAGGAGCTTTTGACATGACGGTAGCCCCCCTTGTAAATGCTTGGGGCTTCGGTTTCAAAAACCGTTGTAAATTGGATTCTACCAAAGTAGACAGTCTGCTACAATACGTTGGATGGAACAAGATATCATGGATAGATAATTACATCGTATTACCCGAAGGTATGCAGATAGATGCCGGAGCGATAGCCAAAGGATTTGGATGTGATGTAGTTGCGGATAGTCTTCGAGCTAACGGAGCCACTGATTTCTGTGTAGAGATAGGTGGAGAGATTACAGTTTTAGGGAAAAACAGCAAAGGGAAATTATGGAGAATCGGCATTAACGAACCTGAAGACGATAGTTTGGCTATAAACAGAAACATCTACAAGATAACGGAACTCGACAATTGCGGAATGGCAACAAGTGGCAATTACCGCCGCTTTTATATAGAAGACGGAGTTAAATACTCACACACTATAAATCCAAAGACGGGATGGCCGGTAAAGCACTCGCTATTAAGTGCTACCATCATTGCAGAAAACTGTATGATTGCCGACGGATGGGCAACGGCATGTATGGTAGTCGGTTTAGAGGATGCCAAGCAACTCCTTGAAGAGCAAGGATTACAAGGCTTTTTGATTTATGAAGAGAATGGCGAAATAAAATCTTGGCACAGTGAGGGCTTTCCGATTATAGATTAATAAACAGTATTTGCTGACTGCAGATTAATACCGGAAAGAAAAAGTGCTATTACGGGTTGGCGTCGGACTGTGATAATGGAGCGCGAAAATTACACCCCTCCTTAAATCTGTCGCACCCCAACATTGTTTTGCCTTTGATAATTCTACCCTTTCTGCAAAGGGGACAAACGTCACCCACTTGCACTTTAGATTTTACACTAGTCGAATGGTCGGAAGACTTTTTACCCTTAGTACTATTTTTATCATTTATAGATACCGTAGCGAGCGACTTTAAGGAATTATCGGTCTTAACCATGTGAACCAGGTCGATAACCATATTTTTCAATTCGGCAATGAAATCTTCCGCTTTATAGTTACCCTTTTCAATATCACGTAATTTACGTTCCCACAATCCGGTGAGTTCAGCACTTTTCAGCAGGTCGTAATTAATCATCTCCACGAGTTGAATACCTCTTTCGGTAGGAATAAGATTTTTCTTTTCTTTAACAATATAATTACGTTTAAAAAGCGTTTCGATAATAGCGGCTCGAGTAGAAGGGCGGCCGATACCGTTTTCTTTCAACGCATCTCTAAGGTCTTCATTATCGACAAATTTACCGGCGGTTTCCATAGCACGAAGCAAGGTAGCCTCGGTATAATATTTTGGAGGAGTAGTAGTTTTTTGCAAAACCTGAGGTGAATGAGCACCTTTTTCACCCTCAATAAATTTCGGCAGTACTTGCTCTTTTGGTTTATCGTCGGTTTCATCGGCTGCATTGAGTTCGGTTTCAGTAGCATTAGCGGAGTTATCGCTATTTAAATTATTGAAAACCGCACGCCAACCCGGGGATTGAATCTGTTTGCCCGTAGCTTTAAACTTCACGCCATCGACGTCAGCGAGCACTGTAGTAGTAAGGATTTGAGCCTCAGGATAGAAATTGGCAATAAAATGCAGTACAACGAGGTTATACACTTTACGTTCGTCATCAGAGAGCGACCCCTTTTGATACCCTGTAGGGATAATGGCGTGGTGGTCGGTAACTTTACTATTATCGAAAACTCTCTTCGATTTAGGTAACTTCTTATCTAAAATAGGGTCAGACAGATGTTCATATCCGTGAAGGCCCTTAAGGATAGTCGGGATTTTTGGATAGAGGTCATCGCTCAAATAAGAGGTATCGACGCGGGGATATGTAGTAAATTTTTTTTCATAAAGTGATTGTATCAACTTAAGCGTATCATCGGCAGAGAAAGAAAACTTCTTATTGCACTCTACTTGGAGCGAAGTAAGGTCAAACAACTTTGGAGCATATTCTACGCCCTTCTTCTCTGTTATAGAATTAATAGTAAGAGGTTTATCTTTAATTTTACCGAGTATTACTTCTGCCTTATCAATAGAGTTAAATTTACCGTTCAAGGCATTAAATACCACATTACGATATAAGGTTTTCAGTTCCCAAAAAGGGGTTGGCACAAAATTTTGAATCTCTTTATAACGGTTAACTATAATGGCAAGAGTAGGAGTTTGTACTCTACCGATAGAGATAACGGAATTAGCAGATGAAGAGGAACAACGGAGAGTATAAATGCGAGTGGCATTGATACCGAGAAGCCAATCGCCGATAGCTCTTGCGAGGCCGGCGATATAGAGATTATCGAAGTCGGTGGCGGGTCGTAAAGAATTAAAGCCCTCTTTAATAGCATCTTCGGTGAGTGAAGAAATCCAGAGGCGCTTCACCGGGCAAGAAGCTTTTGCTTGGTGCATCACCCATCGTTGAATCAGTTCACCCTCTTGACCGGCATCACCACAATTTATGATTTCATCTGCATTAGAGAATAGGCTCTCAATAACTGCAAATTGTTTTTTATAAGACTCAATATCAATGAGTTTAATTTTAAAAGGGCGAGGGATAATAGGTAAAGAAGCCACAGACCAAGCCTTCCAAGCATCGGAGTAATCGCCCGGCTCTTTGAGCGTACAAAGGTGACCGAAAGTCCAAGTAACTTGGTATCCATTACCTTCTAAATATCCGTTTTTACGCTCATTAGCACCGACAACAGCTGCAATTTCGCGAGCCACAGAAGGCTTTTCCGCTATACATACTTTCATTCACAAGAGTTGAATAACCGTTAATAACAAAGCTAATTATCAATCAATTATAATATTTTGATACATATTGCAAAGGTAGCAAATAAAAAGGAAATACCAAAGAGAAACTACAAGCTACAAAATACCCTCACACCGAATGGATGAGCGGGTAATAAAAAAATTGTATCTTTGCATATCAAAAAAAAAATTAAAACAACATATATATAAAAAAGAAAGCGATGAAAAATATAGGGGAAGAGGAACTCGAAATATTAAGAAAAAAAATTGATAACATCGACGAAGAGATTGTGAGTATCTTGGCAAAAAGGATGCATCTTTCGGAACAGATAGGCAAATACAAAGCGGAACACGGTATAGAGATTCATCAAGAAGATAGATTTACCGAAGTACTGAATCATGTAATGCGCGAGGCTAAAAAGCAAAAAATTAGCGCAGAATGTATCTGCGCTATATATAAAGTAATTCACATTGAATCAAAGAAACTTCAAATAAATTGAATGTAATACTTTGTTTGGTCTGCAAAATATTATATAAGATATAATATATCGCATATAATATTTCATGAGTAAGAATATGCAACAATAGTTTCCTTGATTCGAATGCAAAGTTACGTCCTTAACACGAAACCTATTTTCGTAGAAATTGATATTTTTCACTCATCTTATCTACATATTCAATCACCTCATCTACAATAGATTGCGGAGAGAGAACAACAAGATCGGCGCCATAAGAGGTTAATTCTTGAATTAATTCGTAGTTACGTTTACAAGTAATAGAGAAAAAAGCACCGCCTTCGAACTGCGGAAATACTTCTCTAAATTTTTTGTCGGTAACGGCATGATGAAAGACTTGTGATGCGTGAATAGGGCGAGTTTTTATATAGTTTGTATCTTTATCGCTAACCCAAAAGCTGATATGCACAGCTTCATCATCTGTATAATTAGTAATTCCCACAATATCATCAAACCACTCGTAGATATCTTCGTTACAAGGGATATAATCTTTGTTACAGATAGAGATATCCACGATACGGTCGAGACCGAAGACCTTAATTTCGTTAGTATCATCGGTTAATGCAAGCAGATACCAACGGCGGTTATATTCCTTAAGAAGGTATGGATGAAGGATATACTTAGTCTTCTTAGTACGATTAAAGCCTTTATAATAAAGAGTAATAACCTGCTGCTGAGAGATGGCAGTAAAAAGTTCAGCAAAATGGGTTGTCATATCAAGTTCATTTTTATCGAGCAGCATTATCTTTTTAAAAGGTTTATCGTCGTATTTTATTTTAAGTGCTTCAAGGGAATTGAAATTAGGTAGACCATCGAACTGACCGAGGTAAGAGAGAGCTTCGGTAAGGATATAACGTTCGTCAACAGACAAGTCGTGATTAAAGATAGAGAAGCCTTTTTTCTTGTATCGGAGGCATTGTTTGACGCGCACTTTGCCTGTAGACGACTGAAAATCGATTTTATATTTTTCTATATCAACATAAAAAGGTTCGGATTCAAGGAAAGAAACGTCATATTCGATAGTACGACGAGTGACGGGTTGTGCCCCGATAGAAGCCAATTTTTCGTTTACCTTATTAGTAAGGTCATCGAGGGAATAATTATGATATCTATTAGAGAGCAAGCTATCCAGATATTCAATTCGGATTAATGGGTTTTTTGTAGAAGGCATAAAATTAAGGTCTAAAAATCACAATGCAAAGGTAGGTAAAAAAACAATAAAGTGTATAAGATATTACAAACAAATTATTCTACCAACATAAAATCGCTAATTATGTAATCGGAGATATATACTCCTGCATCGGTAAGTTTTAATCGGTAAGGATTACCGGCAGAAAAAGTGATGGAGATATTACCTGCTTCGATATACTTTTGGGCGATGGATAGAATATAGTTAAATTTTTCGGTGCCGAAACGGAGGGACAATTCATTTAAATTGATGCCATCAGAAGTACGTAAAGCAGTGAATACAAAGTCATTAAACTTCTCAGCATCGGTAAGAATTTCGACTGTAGCCACAGGTTGTTCATGATTTATGGCATTACAGTACTTAATAGTGTGAGGGATATTATAAAATCGAGTTTTTCCGTCGAAAGAGTGAGCGGAAGCACCAATACCGAGATATCGCACACCATTCCAATATCCTGAATTATGCTTAGAGCGAAAACCGGGGCGGGCGTAATTAGATATTTCGTAATGATCGAAACCATTATTTTTCAGCATATTGGTTACTACGGCATACATCTCGGCAGAGATATTTTCATCGAGGGGGAGCAAATCGCCTTTTTGCATCAGTTTAGATATTTTACTACCCTCTTCAAACATCAAAGAATATACGGAAATATGTTGTATATCGAGGCTAATAAGCTGTTTGAGGGAATAAAACAAAGAGCTGATGGTTTGCACAGGGAGTGCAAAGATAAGGTCGCAAGAGATATTGTCAAAGCCGGAGAGTTTAGCAAGACGGATGGCATTGATTGCAGTATCGGCGTTATGGCATCTACCAAGCCACTTCAATTCGTCATCAATGAGCGACTGCACACCGATACTCAGCCTGTTTATCGGCATTTGTTTTAATTGTTCAAGGAGATAAGGGGTTATATTTTCGGGGTTACATTCGAGAGTTACCTCTGTAACATTATCCATATTCCAATGATTACGGATAGCGACAAATACTTTTTCGAGCAGATTTGGAGGTAAAAGCGATGGTGTTCCGCCACCGAAATATATAGTATTGATAGGATCATCGTTAAAGAAGTCGGTATACCTATCCATTTCTTTAATGATGGCATCGACATAATCGGACATCAAGGAGTGGTTTGTGCCAGAAATAAAGTCGCAGTATATACATTTCTGCTTACAAAAGGGGATATGGATATATAGTGAAGCCATATTAAAAAAGAGGTGCGCCACGAATGGCACACCTCCAATACATTTATTATTAATAAATTAGATATTTTCAACTAAATCAACTGTATGAGAAGTAGCTTTACCGCCAGCCCAAACAACAGTGATAGTAGCTTTGTAAACTTTACCTGCAGTAACAGCGATATTACCACTAGCGTCAGTAAAGTTTTCAGTATCACCTGTAAGAGTGAATTCGCCCCAGCCTAACCAAGCGCCGTTGAAACGATATTTGAATTGTTTACCTTCGAGGAAGTCGATTTCGTCGATAGTATAAACATAAGTACCGTCGAGAGTAGTAGCGTCGACATTAGAGAGTTCGGCATTGTATTCAGCTTTAGTGATACCTTCTACAGGTTCGCACCATACAGTTTCAGTAGCGAAAGCATCGCCGGAGAAGCCAACTACGAAAGTAGCAGGGTCTTCAACGATAACTTGACCGTAAGAAACTTCGTAAGAGAAGCTTTCACCTATATTACCGCCTTTAAGATTCCAAGTCAAAGTGATAGTAACGTCTTTACCAGGGTTAAGAGGGAGGTTAGCACCACCAGGCATAAGTTCGCCTTCTTTAGCGCCTGCGCCTAAGTTAGTATTAGCTTTGATAAATCTTTCGTCGTTATCAGCAGTAGGGTCAGCAACTTCATTAAGTTCGATTTTCCAGCCGTGTCCGTAAGCGAATTTCCATTCACCTGTAGCAGTTTCGTCAAGTTTAACAGTATAAGTCATGCTAGTTTTGTTGAAAGCAGGTTTATCCATAGCAGTGAAGCCCCAGCTATTCATACCACCACGTACGCCCCAAGTAACAGGAGAAACGATGATAGATTTGTCGGCAAGTTTATTATCTTTATTAAGGTCAAGAACGATGTGGTAAAGTCCTGACTCAGCAACTTGCATAGTAGTATTTTCTGTCATCACACCACGGAGGATAGTAATATTAGGTTGGTCACGCACGTTACCACCTTCTTCGTTAGCAAGATTTACTTCGTTAAGAGTAGCACCGTAGTTAGTTTCGGTAGCACCTTCTTTGAGAACGAGGCTGAAAGGTTTACCACCTTCGAGGGCGATATATTTCTCGTAGAGCCCATCACGAAGTTCGTTAGAAGCGTTTTCGTTATAACCAGGAGACATAACGCTGAGGTCTGCGCCATCAGAAGTTAGAGTAGGGACGGTAGTAGCCTCACCTATTACATAGAAACCATCGTAAACGATGTTTGTAGGATCATCTGTAGGATCTGGAGGACAGGCTGTAAAAAGCACTGATACAGCTGCTAAAGTAGCAGCAAAAAATGCAAATTTTTTCATAATGAATATAATTTATAAAATTAATAAAGTTAGTTGTGTTCAAATAATCAATAAACTTCTTCGTATGGTAGGTACTCAAACGCATAGGCGAAGAGTACCACCTTAGGAAGACTATATATTACCTATTTTTTTGTTTACAATTACATTACTAATAAGTAGTAACGCAATATTTGAGGAATTATTTCCAATTGTTTTGAGTATAAACGCCGGGGTTTGCATCGAGCACCCATTGAGGAATAGGGTAAATATTACGATTAGTAGAGTGAGCGTCGATAAATTCCCAACCGCCGGTATGGAATTTACCAAAGCGGATAAGGTCTTGACGGCGATGCCCCTCCCAAGCGAGTTCGCGACCGCGCTCATCGAGGAGTTCGTCTAAAGTAAGTTCTGCAGCAGTATACTCTTTAAGACCTGCGCGAGTATGCACTTCATTAACGAGGCTAAGGGCCTCAGCATTAGCGCTACCGCCATTGACACGCATAAGGGCTTCGGCTTTCATGAGAAGAACGTCGGCATAGCGATAGATAGGGAAGTCGCTATTAGCATGGTGTGCGATACCCGGTTCGATTTCGAATTTCACGAAGCGAGCTCCCTCGAAAGTATTAGCGGCAGTAGGGTCTTGAAGGGTAGACACTTGAGGCACGATAATAGCAGGAGCATCGGTAAGAGCGGCATTTGAGTAAGTAAGTACTTTACCGTCTTTCTCTATCGGACCAACGAACCATTGAGCTTTACGGAGGTCGTTATCGGCGTATTTATTGTAGAAAGATTCGAGAGTACAAGGGCCGTTCCAAGTTTCGGTAGTAAAACCGTAAACTTGTTGATGTACATAGTGTAACGTCATAAGGTGGAACATATTACCGTTAGCATAAGTAGCATCGAAAACGATAGGGAAAATAATTTCAGGGTTACCTACATTATCTTTCTTGAAAGCGGAGAAATAGTCGTTATTAATTACGTATCCATAACCGCCATTGATTATGCTATCGCAATAAGCGGCGCACTCTTCCCAGCGAGCGGTGCCTGTATATACTTCGGCATTGAGGTACATTTTAGCGAGAATCATGAAAGCGACAGGGCGAGTCATTGAGCCGTAGCGAACATTATTATCGAGTTTAGGAATGCACTCAAGGAGTTGACTTTCGATCCAATCAAAAACCTCTTTGCGAGAGTATTGTTTAAGTTCCATTTTCTCGCCGTTATCGTCGATAGAGACATTACCGTAGAGGTCCATAGCGAGGAGATGATAGAAAGCGCGGAGAGTACGAGCCTCGGCAATACCTGATTTTTGCACGTCGGTATACTCGGATTCGTCGTGTCCGGCGATTTCGTAGATATTATTAATTACGTTGTTACATTTAGCAACGCCACCGTAAGCAAAGCTCCAACCGTTGTTGATATCGCGGGTATTTTCTTCCCACGTATGTTTATGCATAGCCATAGGCACGCCGTTATCGAACCAGTCGGTACCGCGAGTAGGGACTACTACTTCGTCGGAAGTATATTCTTGCATAGACCAATAACCTTCGCGGTATACGTAACCATATTCGCCTGCGAGATTAGAGTAAGCGTTGGCAATAAGAGTACTGAATTGCTCAGTAGTAGTAAAATAGTTATCCTTCAAGACGTCGGTATAAATTTCCGGTTCGAGGTCGGTACAAGAAGGCATAACAGCTGTAGCTATAACAGCGAGGCTTAAGAATATATTTTTAAATTTCATAATAATACTCCTTTATCCATTAGAATTTAAATTGAAGACCGAGGTTAAATCCTCTTTGAGTTGGGTAATAAGAACGACCGTCGAAGCCGGGAGTAAGACCAGACATACTTACAGCAGCAGGGTCGTGGCCGGAATAACCGGTGATAGTGAATAAGTTTTGAGCGGTGAAGTATACTCTGATATAGTTAATCCATTTAGAGAATTTTTCACCGAGTTTAGGAGTATAACCGATAGTCAAGTCATTGAGTTTGAAGTAAGAAGCATTCTCGAGGTAGAAATCTGAGAAGCGGCGGATAGAAGCTTTGTCAGATCCGGAAGTTATCCAGTTTGTAAGTTTAGCAGCTTCGCCTTCGAAAGCGGATTGCAAGCAGTTTTCAACGCCACGAGTATTCTCGTAGAAGTATCTGGTTTCGTTGAAGATAAGACCACCGATTTGACCTCTGAAGTTAAGACCGAGGTCGAACTCTTTATAAGTAAGAGTAGTGCTAAGACCGAAAGTAACGTAAGGTTGAGCGTTACCGATAATCATACGGTCGGATTCGGTAGGGTTTTTAGTGAAACCGCCTGCAGGGGTAGAGAAAATCCAATCGCCGTTTTCGTCGATGGTATAGAATTTATAACCGTAGAAGTTACCAATAGGTTGACCTTCGGCGAGACGCATAGTATAGCTACCCGTTTCACCGTCGCCGGAGGAGATATAGCCGGTATTTACGTAAGATTCAACGCCTTCTGTACCGTATTGTTCGCCTGTGATACGAACCACTTTATTTTGGTTCCAAGCGGCATTAAAGCTGATATCCCAGGTCCAGTTTTTAGTACGAATAGGGGTACCGTTTAATTGAAGTTCTACACCATAGTTATATATTTGACCGTAGTTATCCCATCTTTTTCCGTAAGGATAAGGAGGCATAGGAACGTCGTATTCGTAGAGTAGGTCGGTAGTGTTACGGAAGTAGATATCGAGGGACCCTGTGAAACGATTTTTGAAAGTAGCGAAATCGTAACCGAGGTTGAACTCGTGTTTCTCTTCCCAGCGGATAGTAGGGTTAACATTTGAAGTAGGGCCCCAAGGTTGGATAAATTGACCGTTGCTAAAGATATAGTCGCCACCGGCACCAACCGTCATAAGGTATAGATAAGAAACGCCAGGCATATTACCGGTAACACCGTAACCGAAACGGAGTTTCATATCATCGAGGTTATCGTATTTAGCCATGAACTCTTCGCCTGCGATATTCCAGCTTGCAGAAACAGAAGGGAATACACCCCAGCGACCGAGAGTTTTGCTGGCTTCTTTACCGAATTTAGAAGAACCTTCAAAACGAACGGAAGCACTGATAAAGTAGCGTTGGTCGTAATTGTACATTACGCGAGCAAAGAAAGAAGCGAGTTTATCTTTGTATTTGCTTGAGCTCATTTGGAGGTTATCGCCGACAGGTTTTTTAAGGCTTTGACCGAGACCCATGTTATTATAAAGTAGGTCGTCGATAGGGAAGTCAGTATTTTGCATAGCGAAAGCTTGGTTAAGCTCGGTTTGGTAGCTTTGACCAATCATTGCTTGGAAGCTGTGGGCACCCCATTGGTCGAAATATTGGAGAGTATTTTCTACCACTTGTTGAGTATAAGCGGCGTAAGATTGGTTTGCGACACCATTTTTACCGGCAACTTCGCGTAGGGTACTCTTTTGATATTTACCATTCCAAACGGTTTTGTTTTGAATAGAATAGAAAGTAGAAAATTTAAGACCGTCGATGATATTAAGAGTAGCTCTTACACTACCGATAATAGCTTGGTCCTTTTGGTCGTTAGTAGTTTGTTCTATATCAGAAACGGGGTTACGAGTGTAGAAGTTGTCCGACTCGAAGTAACCGCCGTATTGTTCGAATTTAGGGTCATCGGATTTGATAGGCATAGTAGGGTTTGAACGAACGGCTTGGTTAAAGTTGTCGTAATTAGCCCATTCTTTTACGGAAGTAGTATAAGAGAAGTCGTAAGCAATTTCGAGGCGTTTGTTGAAAGCCTTTTGGTTAGCGGCGAATCTACCGTTTAACTCTTCGTAGTTTGATTTGAGGGCAACACCTTGCAAGCCACGATAACCACCTGAGGCGCGGAAATTGAAATTCTCATTACCGCCGGAGATAGAGATATTATGAGTATGGCTAACCGGAGTACGGGTAATAGCCTTCATCCAGTCGGTATCGGCACCATAGTCAACGCCGAGGCCTTTAGCCACCATAAGCTCGCGATATTGTTGAGCATTCAACACTTTAGGAGCGTCGGCGATAACGCCTGTAGAAACGGTACCGTTATATTCTGCGTGGAATTTACCGTCTTTAGATCCGCGACGAGTAGTGATAAGGATAACGCCGGCGTTTGCACGCGTACCGTAAATAGCGGCGGCGGAACCATCTTTAAGTACATCGATAGACTCGATATCGGAAGGGAGAACGGAAGAAAGGTCACCTCCCGGGACACCGTCGATAACGTAAAGAGGAGTAGCAGAACCGCTTAGGGAGCCGACACCACGAAGTTGAACGTCATAGCTATTTTGAGCAGGGTCATCACCGCCGTTTTTGATAATTGTAAGACCGGCAACTTTACCTTGGATAAGGCCCATAGGGTTTGCATTCACGCCCTTGTTAAAAGACTCGGATTTTACACTGGCAATAGAACCTGTGATTTCTTTTTTGGTCTGAGAACCGTAACCAACAGCCACCACCTCTTGAAGAGTGTAAGTATCTTCTTTCATAACGAGGTTATAAGTTTGATCGGAATTAGCCACAAATTCTTCGGTAATATAACCGATGTAGCTGAATACCAAAGTGGCACCTTTTTGCACTTGGATGGTATATTTTCCATCAAAGTCGGTTACCGTACCGTTTGTAGTACCTTTTTCTTGGATGGCTGCACCTATAACGGTTTCACCATTTTGGTCAGTCACCGTACCTTGTACCGTAACTTTTTGAGCCATCGCCATAGAAGTCAAAGACATAAGGACGACAACCATCAAAATACTTTTTAGTTTGTTTCCTAATAACATAATATCATTTTTTTCGTGTTAGAAAAATTGGTTCAACATACGCGAAAAAACTACCGCGACTTACTCACAGCAGCACATAATAGTACAATAAATAATTTTGGAATTTCCGAATAATAATTTATGCCACAACGAGGGCAAAAAAACTTGCCCTTGCTTCAATCACATTACAATTATATATTAAAGAAATTACCAATGCAAATTTAATACTTTTTTCAAGATAGGAGAACCGAGGAGGCAATATTTTTCTATTTTTTACGTTTTAGGGAATCACAAAAACGAAAAGTATTTAATTTACAGCCATTTAACAAATGTAAACTCATCGAAGAAAGATTATGTTTTTTCGGCAAAAAAGGGGATTAGTATTAAAATTAAAACAAAAAAAGGCTACAAAACGATGAAATTATGTAAAAAAAAGGGAGTAATGCTGACAAAATCGCAGAAAAAACATCGACACCGGAGGTAAAGTGTATAGGGGATGATTTTGGTATTCCTCAAGTGAGATAAAAGGGCATCCCTCTAACTGCCCACTCTCCGACTATTATTATACTCGAGCTTCTGAAGTAAAGCAAGGCGTGCCAAACGGGGGTAAATCAAGATTCGAAACAAGCGCAAGGCGTGCCGAAAAAAAAATCAAGATTCGGAAGTGACGAGTATAGGGAGATAAACGGACTTCTGCCGAACTATCATCCGAGAAGTAATTTACCAGGAACAAGAAAGTACCAAAATATCGCAAAGTGCGGGAGTGTGGCTGGCTTGCGGTAATTTACCAGGAACAAGATAGTACCAAGACTGCTATTAGAGCCTATTTTTAGGGCGAAACATTTATACTAAGTGACCACTGCAAAAAAAATGCAATATAAAATTCTATCACAGAGCTAATTTTGGCAATTTGGCGCGATTTCGTTTGGTAATTTGGCGAAAATAAAAAGACTTACCGAAGATAAACAAATAGAAAAAATAGTTATTGAGAAACATCAACATCCGTTGCAAAGTGGTAAACTACGGGAACAGAGCCAGGCGGAAGCCAAGATAGTTGTACCTGTACGACGGATAGCCGCTGCCACGATACGACACCCGACAACTACTCGCATTGAAGTACCAGCTACCACCTCGAAACACACGGTACGACCCACTTGTAGGACCCATAGGATTTATCTGAGGAGAAGAGCTATAGCTACCATACCAATCTCTACACCACTCCCATACATTACCGCTCATATCATAAAGCCCTAATTCATTTGGCTTCTTCTGTGCTACCGGGTGAGTTTTACTATCGCTATTATTACCATCCCAAGCTACATCACCGATAAAACTACTTCCGGAGTATTTATAACCACGGCTCTTATTACCGCCACGAGCAGCAAATTCCCATTGTGCCTCTGTTGGCAAAGCAAACTTCATCCCATTCAATTGACCTGAAAACATTTCATTAAGTTTGTTTATAAACTCTATACAATCGGTATATGAAACCTGTTCTACCGGGTTATTATTTCCTGCAAAATAAGATGGATTAGTGCCCATCACGGCATTCCACAAGGCTTGTGTGACTTCCGTTTCTCCGATATAGTAATCACTCAGAGTGACTTTATGTGTAGGCCTTTCATCTGAATCAGCCTCCGTGGTATGCTCTGTTGTTGCCCCCATTGTAAACGTACCTCCCTCTACATACACCATGGTAAATTGAACGTCTCCAACACTAAATTTTCTGTTCTCCGCCCCTGCCATTACTTTAAAGCAGATATTCGAGCCCACTATTTGCTCGTACTCGGATAGCGGATTCCACCAGATAACTTTACTACCCGGCGTTACATTTGAGCCTACATCACCTGTTACCTTTTGTAGCGGTCCTTTAAAAGTTCGCCCTCCATCTTCGGACATGTAAACTCTTATCGCTGATGACTTATCTAGCTGATAAGTTATCTTTACTCTATTATCTACCTGCTCAAAAGCTGCATTACTAACCGTTTGTGCCACAACGGTTAGCGACCCAAAAAGGCTTATTAATGATATAAGAAGGTATTTGATGTTCTTCATAATATTTTATTTCTATATTTAATAATTCGTTCGTTTTCAACAGACGTTTTGTCGCCATGGCATAACAAAGCCTGCTTTGTTCTGCTCATTTGGCTTACCCAAAACGTTCACTTATTGGCATAAAAAAAGCGTGGAACTTAAACCAATGAAATTTATAGGCCTAATTTTGCCACAAAATGAAAACAAAAGCATAACAAGAGAAAATAAAACCGCTGTAATACAGCACTTT
>JBJECF010000034.1:0-30236 GCA_051870785.1 Candidatus Aphodosoma sp. | reverse complement strand
TATTGCCTATTTTCCCTATCAGCAATGAAAAAGTGCGAACAGTGGCGAGCGGACAGATGGACCGAACTATAGAAAAATGCCGTAAAGCAATTAAGAAACACTCAATCACCAAGAAGCCGAAAAAAAATCATAAAAAAGCAAAAGACCCCGAATATCAATATTTCTACAACCAAGAAGAGTATGTACAAGGGGTTAAAGACGCTTGGATATTATTAGGAAATGCAGAGTTTAACAAAGGTGATTTTATAGGGGCTTCTTCCACATTCTCTTACATTCAAAAACACTACCCCTCTGACAAAGAAATAGTTACTAAAGCAAGAATTTATCAAGCACAAGCGTATGGAGAGATGGATTGGATGTACGAAGCGGATGAGGTATTCTCCAAAATCAACGAATTGGATATCAATTCCAAAATCAACAAA
Source organism: Candidatus Aphodosoma sp. (assembly GCA_051870785.1). Taxonomy (GTDB): domain Bacteria; phylum Bacteroidota; class Bacteroidia; order Bacteroidales; family Paludibacteraceae; genus Aphodosoma. The sequence continues at coordinate 29,814 of JBJECF010000034.1, read as the reverse complement.
GAATACACCTTAACAAAAGCTTATCTGCTTATAAAATCAAAGCAATACTCTGCTGCAATACCGCACATGCAGATAGCGATAAAGAAAGAACATAAGAAATTCTACTCCTCGCGATACAACTTCATTTTAGGTCAGTTATATCTTCTTACCGGGCAAAAGCGAAATGCAACCCAGTACTTCAAAGCTGCAAATAATGAGGCAAGAAACTATCAAATGCAGTACAACGCGAAATTAATGCTATTTCAATGCGATACAAAAGGCTGGAAGAAGAATATAAAAAAGCTTGAAAAAATGGCTAAGAATTTGAAAAACAAAGAGTATCTCGACCAGCTATACACTACAATGGGCGACATATATTTAGAGCATCGCGACACTCTATCGGCTATAGAATCGTATAAGAAAGGGATAAAACTAAGCACTCGTGAAGGCATAGAAAAAGCTAAAGTATTAATCATTTTAGGAGACTTGTATTACGACAAAAAAGAGTTTGCAAAAGCACATCCATGCTACGAAGAAGCCTTTACACTTTTATCCACCACGCATGACGACTACAAACGAGTAATGATGCTCAGTGAAACATTAGGAGAATTCGCACAACATTACAACACCGTACAGCTACAAGATAGCTTACAACACCTTGCCACACTTACGGAAGAGGAGCAACTCGCCATTGTCAATAAAATTATAGAGCAAGTAAAAAAAGAGGATGAAGAGGCTCGAAAAAAAGCCGAAGAAGAAGAAAAGAGAGGATTTGTTGCCCCGGAAGCTATTAATATGAACATAGCACAAGCGACGGGCGAACCAAATTGGTACTTCTATAACCCACAATTAAAAGCAAGCGGAGTCAATGAATTTAACCGAGTGTGGGGAAAAAGAATTTTAGAGGACAACTGGAGAAGGAAAAATAAAGCAAGTAGCACTACCTCATCATTATTAGATAAAGAAGAGGAGGAGGAAACCGATAATATGGATAGCGAAAGTAAAGAGTCCCTAAAAGATGAAAACGGAAATCCGATACCGGAAACTTATATGCCAGACTATTATCTATCTCAAATACCAAAAACTCCGGAAGATATAAACGCCTCCAACGACCTTATTGAGACCTCTTTATACCAAATGGCAGTTATCTATGACGAAAAATTGAAAGAATACAATCTGTCGATTGATACATACAAAAAATTTGAACAAAGATTTCCAATGAGTGACAAGTTACTCGACAGTTATTACTCTTGCTTTAGAATGTGTGGCATTATAGAAGACTCGGCATTAAAAGAGGTCTATCGACAAAAAATTTTAGAGATGTACCCATCAAGTCGCTACGCACAAATACTATCGCAAGACAACTACGAAGAAAAGACGAAAGAGATGCTAAGAGTGCAAGACTCTATCTACAAAGAGACATACGAAGCCTACGGCAAAGGTGATTACGGCACTGTAATAGAGAATTACAACACTATAAATACAAAATATCCGATGAGTAACCTATTACCTAAGTTTGCATTTTTAAAAGCCCTTGTAACAGGCAAAACCGGAAATAAAGAGACCTTTAGAGCCGAATTGCAAAATATTGTCACCACATGGCCAAATGCTGATGTAACATCTACTTGCAAAGATATATTAGCATTAATTAAGCAAGGACTCGAAGCTCAACAAGGAAGTTCATCAAGCACTATCATTGACAAACGCAACGAAATGTCGCAACAAGAGATAGAAGAAATTTCATCAGTAGCAAAAGAATTTGATGATGACAAACAGACTACACATATCATGCTATTAATATCAAAAAGCGACGATGAAAATGCAATCAATCATCTGCTGTACGACATAGCGGCATTCAACTTCACAAAATTCATGATAAAGAGTTTTGATATTGACAAACAAACAGTTGAAAAGAAAAATGCATTGATAATATCCACATTCGAATCGTACGACGAAGCGATATGGTACGAAAATATGATGCTTGCCGAACCGGCACTTCAAGGCAAGATAACACTTGATAAAGTAAACCGACTGATTATTTCGGAAAGCAATTTCAAATTAATCACAACCGGAAAAACTATAAACGATTACAAGAAATTTTTACAAAACAAATGATATTATGTATAAAATCCTTTGGGTTGACGACGAGATAGACCTATTAAAGCCCTATACCCTATACCTTAGCAATAAAGGATACGAAGTAGAAACCGCTTCGAACGGACAAGATGCTATTGACTTATGTGAAAACAACGTATACGACATAGTATTCCTTGACGAAAACATGCCCGGCCTCAGCGGACTTGCCACACTAACCAAAATCAAAGAAGTGCGTCCTAACTTGCCTATCGTAATGATTACTAAAAGTGAAGAAGAAAACATTATGGATATGGCAATAGGCAACAAAATAGCTGATTATCTCATAAAGCCGGTAAACCCGAGTCAGATATTGATGACACTAAAAAAACACATTCACAAAAGGGATATTATAAACACACAAACCACTACAACGTACCGCCAAGAATTTATGCAAATCGGCACACAGCTAAGCAATACCATAACCTTTGAAGAGTGGTGCGACTTGTATAAAAAACTAGTATTCTGGGATTTCAAATTAACAGAAACAGATAACGAGCTACGAGATTTGCTACAATCGCAAAAGAGCGAAGCTAATTCACTCTTTGCTAAGTACGTCAAAAAAAACTATTTGGATTGGATTAACAATCCGGACAACAGACCGCTTATTAGCACCGATATCTTCAAGAAAAAAATATTTCCGCTACTCGACAAAAAAGAAAAAATATTTTTTATCGTAATAGATAATTTCCGCTACGACCAATCCAAATTACTAATAGAACTTCTTTCGGAGTTATATACCGTAGAAAACGAAGAACTTTATTTAAGTATCTTACCGACAGCCACACAATATGCAAGAAATGCCATCTTCTCCGGTCTGATGCCATTACAAATAAAGACGATGTTTCCGGATTTATGGGTAGACGAGGAAGAAGAAGAGGGTAAAAACAACAACGAAGAAGCACTACTTCAAACCCTATTCAGCAGATATCGACGTAGCAACACATTCTCTTACAACAAGATATTCAATTCCGTAGGATGCGAAAAAATTATCGATCAACTCAATAACCTATCCGGAAACGACATCAACGTATGCGTGATAAACTTTATAGATATGCTATCGCATGCACGCACCGATAGCAAGATAGTACAAGAATTAGCTAATACGGAAGCAGCATACCTATCGCTGACAAAATCATGGTTAAGGCACTCATCCACATTCGGGCTTTTCAAAGAATTGGCAAGAAGAGGATATAAAGTAGTAGTTACCACCGACCACGGCACAGTATTTGTAAATCGCCCAATAAAAGTTATCGGAGATAAAAACACGAATGTAAACCTCAGATATAAAGTAGGCAAAGCATTGGCTTACAACAAGAAAGAAGTATTCGAAATCACCAATCCTCAAAAAGCCATGCTACCATCTCCAAATGTAAGTTCGACATACATCTTCGCAACGGAGAACAATTTCTTTGCATATCCAAACAATCACAACTATTATGTAAACTACTATAAAGACACATTTCAGCACGGAGGTATTTCACTCGAAGAAATGCTTGTGCCAATTATAACATTAAATCCTAAACAACAATAAAATGATAACAATAGAAGAGCTATATGACATATTTACAGCTCACTCGGAAATAACAACTGACAGTCGCCAATGCAATAAAGGCTCAATATTCTTTGCACTTAAAGGGGAGAATTTCAACGGAAATAAATTTGCGATGAGCGCATTGGAAAAAGGATGCTCATTTGCGGTGATAGACGAAGAATTACCGGAATCGGACGACAGATTACTAAAGACGGCAGATGTACTGACTACACTACAAGAATTAGCTGAATATCATAGAAAGCAATTGAATATACCGATAATAGGCATTACCGGAACGAATGGCAAAACCACAACAAAAGAACTAATTGCAACGGTTTTAAAACAGAAATACAATGTACAATATACGCGAGGTAATTTCAATAATCATATTGGAGTACCGCTTACTGTATTAAGTATTGACAAGCAATACGACATTGCCGTAGTAGAGATGGGAGCCAACCACCCGAAGGAGATAGCATTTCTCACGAAAATAGCACAACCTACTTGCGGACTGATAACTAATGTAGGGAAAGCCCACTTGGAAGGTTTCGGATCTTTGGATGGCGTAATCAACACAAAGAAAGAGCTATACGACTGGCTTACAGCACACAACGGGACAATCTTCGTAAACAGCAACAATAATTTACTGACCCCGCTATTAAACGGGTATAAAAAAGTAGAATATTACAGCAGTAAGGCGGATATGCAGGCCAAAACTAAAGGAGAAATAACGCAATGCAACCCCTATTTACACTTTAAACTCAACGAAACAAGTAAGGAGATAACAACGCATTTAATAGGAGCTTACAACATAGACAACATACTATCGGCAGTAGCAATAGGACGGTATTTTGGTGTATCCGATAATAAAATAATAGAGGCTATTGAAGAGTATATACCAACCAATAATCGCTCGCAGCTACAAGAAACAGAGCGCAATACACTTATTATAGATGCTTACAATGCTAATGCAACAAGTATGAGCGCAGCATTAGAAAATTTTAACATTATAGATACCAACAAGCCGAAATGCGCCATTTTGGGAGATATGCTTGAATTGGGAACGCAATCACATGACGAACATCAAAAAATAATTGACATACTGAAAGAAGCAGGATTTGACAAAGTAATATTGGTAGGCAACGAATTCGGCAAAACAGATCATTGCTACGAATGGTATGCAACCAGTAGTATGTTAGCAGAAAAACTAAAAAAAGAGCCTATAAATGGCAATATGATATTACTCAAAGGTTCACATGGAATAGGCTTACAAAAGATTATTGAATTATTATAATTTAAGAGTCCGACGTTATGTATAAAAAATATATCAAAGCATTGACAGCAAGTATTATATTACTATTTGCAGGTTGTGATAACGAATACAATAGTTACAATCCTATACCGGATATGCCTGTAAATTACACGCTGAATATAATAAGAGACGCACCAATATTGATTACACAAGGAGGTTATCTAAGCATAACGGAGCCGAATAAACAAGGACAATACATAGGTTATGGTGGCTTACTAATTTTTTACGGATTCGACAATAACTACTATGCATACGATCTAAGTTGTCCGCATGAGTGCCAAAAAGATGTACGTATAGAACCATCGATGGCAGGAGTAGCAACATGCCCTGTATGTAGCACGAAATACGATATCGGATTTGGTAGCGGACTGCCATCGGGCGGTGAAAGCAAATACGCGTTAAAGCGCTACACGATAATGGTAAGTGGAGACAATTTAAGAGTAACAAAATAATAAATTATCATATCACTAATTTTTCTTTAATAACTTTGTTCATATCAAACAAAAACATTACCTTTGCAAAAGAATTTACTAACCATATAAACATACAAAAATGAACTGTCCAAGTAATTTAAAGTACACTAAATCAGACGAATGGATTCGCGTAGAAGGTGAATTTGCATTTGTTGGTATTACCGATTTCGCACAAAACGAGTTAGGAGAAGTTGTTTTCGTAGAGAACGAAAAAGAAGGTGAAACTCTTGCAGAAGGAGAAACTTTCGGTTCTATCGAAGCAGTAAAAACCGTTGCTCCGCTTGAAATGCCTGTATCAGGAGAAATTGTAGAAGTAAATGCAGAGCTTGAAGATGCTCCGGAACTTGTAAACAATGACCCATACGGAAAAGGCTGGATGATTAAAATAGCCATCAAAGATGCATCTGAGTTAGATAAACTTATGGATGCTGCAGGCTACGAAGCTTATCGTGGATAATTAATACAAACAGCAAAATAATGCAGGGCAATAATTGTTGTCCTGCTTTTTTATTTTATGATATACTTATCGTTAGGAACAAATTTAGGGGATAAACTGAGCAACCTAGGGCGAGCAATAGAGCTATTAAGCAAAGAAGGCATTATAGATGCAGTATCAGGATATTGGTGTTCGGACCCATGGGGCTTTGAGTCGAACAACAGTTTTATCAACATAGCTGTAGCAATAAAGACGGAATACAACCCTATCGAATTTTTAAACATTACCAAACGTATTGAGAAAGAGATGGGTAGAACGACAAAAAGTACCGACGACTATTGTGACAGAATAATAGATATCGACATTATAGACTATAATGGGGAGGTAATATCTACAAAAGAACTCACTCTGCCACACCCTCATATCGAAGAGCGAAAATTCGTACTATACCCGCTTTACGAGATAGCTCCGAATTGGGAGCACGCTGTGACAAGAAAAAATATAAAAAAACTTATTGCCGACTGTACAGATACCGGCAATTGCACAAAAATCACAGACGATATATAAACTATACTATATTATATAATTGAAGCCAAGCGAAATAAATTCCTTGAATTGAAATTTAGGTTTAGAGCCGTCACAAAGGATAATAGTAGTATCATATCGAGGGTTAAGAGTTATTTTAGCAGAAAGATAACGATTGATACGGAAATTACCTATTATTTCGCAATCCATCTCAACACCTTTAGTTTCGCCTATATAGTTAGCGAAGAAATAATATTTAACTTCCATTCCTATTGCATCATTAAAGTTGTGTGCCCAATTGATACGGAGCAAGCCTCCCAATTGATTCATTGAGCGTTTACCTTCTTTAATGCCTGCTTGATAAGCAAGATTTTCGGTAGGATCTATACCATGTCGCGAAACCGTATCGGCTATATAAACGAGTTTATAAGAAATAGGAGATAGGAAGATAGATAATTTATTTTTAAACTTATAATCCATACCCAGTGAAAGGTTCATCTTCAGAGGTGAGAAAGGACCGGTAGTACGCACATAAGAGTTTGGCTTATAAGTATTAAATAGTTGAGTTTGCAAATCATATTCTGCAGTATAGAAAAAACTTTTAAAAGCCTTAATACCCAATTTTGTATTAATGCGGAGCAAATCATCATTAACGCGCAACCAACGAAGCGAATCGCTACCTGCACTATTGAGACCCAATTTCCACTCTATTTTATTATCCCATTGTATATTCTTTTTATTATTATAATTATAGTACCCCATGATATAGAAATTGGCTGCCATATTACTTTCTCCACCTTTATGCCAATTAGGGGTAATATAAGTTTGAGAGAGATGCACTTGAAACTTGGCACCACGAAACCATTGTTGTATTTTCAGTTGATTAATCATTAATTTATCGCCGTCGAAATTAACGCCATCAACTTTTAATCTAACATTTTCCTTATTTTTATTTTGGATAATACCTATATTGATATCACTAAATGCAGGCAGTTGAGTGCGATGATAAGAGTAGAGTTCCGGATAATTGGTTCTGATATATCTATGAGAATCACGACGGAGATCAACTATAACTGAATCGGAATTATCTAAAGTAAGGCTTATAGAAGCAGGCAATCCAAAAACCCAATCAATAAAAAGAGGATTGCAACGAGCTTTACGTTGAGCATATTGAGTAATCTCTAAAGAATCTTCTTCCGACAAGAAAGTGCTATATTTCAACACCTCATTCTTCTTTTGTATTGCCAATTTTTCACCTTTTTGTTTTTTATTATTTTTCGCAGATAAAGTTAAAGAGGAACCGGATTTCTGCTTTTGAATCGGCTTTTGAACTACATTCACCTCTTTTATCGTAGCAGGAAGAATAGTTTTAACTGCCTTTACGGAATCTACTTTGGGCGAAACAACAACTTTATTATTTTTAAGATTGACGGAAGGCAACATCACGGAATCTCTAATTTCAGTAGCGTATTTCTCAAGCCAATTATCGACCTCTTCGTCGGTAACTATACTATCATTCGGAATTACATTGATATCATCAATAGTTGCCGTAACAGATAAATTAACGGCAATAAGAGAAAAGACAACTAGTATAAGATATTTTATATTTATGTAATAATCAGCAAGTTTTGTCATTGTTCATCAATGTCATATTTTTGAAAAAGGAAATCATTATATGGAAAACGTTTCACATGAATTTCCTTGACTCTTTGATATAGAATAGCTTTCAGTTCTTCTATATTTAATTTTTGTTTAGCAGAAACGAAGACGCAATTATCGTTAAGATTAGCCATCCACATTTTTTTCAAATCATCGAGGCTATAATTCTCTTTTTTTATCGGCGAGAGGTCGTCTTCATCCTTTGGTACATACGAGAATGCATCTATTTTATTAAAAACCAATATAGTAGGTTTAGCCTCTTTACACACATCAAGTAAAGTTTTATTTACAATTTCGTATTGTTCTTCGAAGTTAGGGTGAGAAATATCCACGATATGCACGAGGAGGTCTGCCTCTCGCACCTCGTCAAGAGTACTTTTAAACGATTCTATGAGGTGAGTAGGGAGTTTACGGATGAAACCAACAGTATCTGCAAGGAGGAATGGCAAATTATCGACGATAACTTTTCGTACTGTAGTATCGAGAGTAGCAAAGAGCTTGTTTTCTGCGAAAACATCACTTTTAGAGAGTAAATTCATCATGGTAGACTTGCCCACATTTGTATAGCCTACCAGAGCAACTCTCACCATTTTACCTCGGTTTTGGCGTTGTGTGGACATTTGTTTGTCAACGGCGATAAGTTTTTTCTTTAGCAAAGCTATTTTATCAAGTATAATACGGCGGTCAGTTTCTATTTGAGTTTCACCGGGACCACGCATACCGATACCTCCACGTTGACGCTCCAAGTGAGTCCACAATCGAGTCAAACGAGGCAACATATACTGATACTGAGCCAATTCCACCTGAGTTTTTGCATATGCAGTCTGAGCACGTTTGGCAAAAATATCAAGAATAAGATTAGTACGATCTAAGATTTTTACTTGAAGTTCTTTCTCAATATTACGAAGTTGAAGAGGGGATAATTCATCATCAAAGATAACCATACCTACAGGGAAATCCGTATCCTTATGTAATTTAATATACTCTTTAATTTCGGCGAGTTTACCTTCACCAACAAAAGTACGGGAATTTGGATAATCCAGTTTTTGGAAAAAAGTTTTTAGAACGTGAGCACCTGCGGTATCAGCCAGAAAAGCGAGCTCATCAATATACTCTTGAGCTTTCGCCTCTTTTTGAGTAGGAGTAATAAGCCCCACAAGTACAGCATTTTCGGAATATATTTCAGTAACTTCAACAGCCATAAAAAATATGTAAACCTAATAGAGAATAAGTATATTTTTAATTTTTGCAAAGGTACAAAAAAACTCTGTAATGCGATGCACTACAGAGTTTTTTAATATTAATTGATAAATAGAAAATTACAACTATTATTTAGTAACTTTCTCCAACCATCTAAGCATTACCAACATAATACACATAGAGAGCAAACAAACGCCTAAGAATACAGCCCAGCATGCCCAGATAGGCCATTTGTTATACATAACAGGGCCAATCCAAATAAGGAGGTTACCAAGAGCGGTAGCACCAAGCCACAAACCTTGGCAAAGACCAAGTAAATTTTTAGGAGCTACTTTTGACACGAAAGAAAGTCCGAGAGGAGATATGAATAACTCTGCAACTGTAAGGAAGAAATAGAGAACAAACATTACCCACAAATCTGATTTCATATTAGATGCAACAGATTCTTCCATACTACGGAATTCTTCACCGGAAGGATAACCTTTAACAAAAGAGAGAATCATCAAGAAAAGGTAAGCAAGACCGGCAATAAACATACCGATAGCAATTTTACGAGGAGTTGAAATTTCTTTTCCTCTCTTAGCTAATGCACCGAAAATCCACATAATAATAGGAGTAAGCACTATTACGAAGAATGGGTTAACAGCTTGCCATATTTCAGGGGCGATAGCATCGGTCTTCACGAAGTCACGAGCGAAAAGAGATAATGATTGACCATTTTGATGGAAAGCAAACCAGAAGAAAACAGCAATACCAAGCACTGCAAAGAGAGCATACATACGTTGTTTGATTTCTTTAGCCATCATTTGCTTTTCTTCTACACTATAGTTCTGTACAACTTTATTATCTTTTTTTGCAGGATTAGGGAACATTTTCTTACAAGTCAAGAAGATAATTAAAGAAATAACCATTGCAGCTACAGAAGCAACAAAAGAATAGTGAACACCTTGATTAAACACTTCAAGATAAGCCTCCGGAGTAAAAGTACCTCTAATTGTAACAGCTTGAGAAAGTGATTCATAATCTACCATACGATCACCGATAGTACCATCAAGCACTTTATGGCAAAGTTCAGGTAATTTAGCGTTATAGAGGAAACCATTAGTTTTCAACCACCATTCTCTTAAAAGAGGGGCTACAAAAGGAGCGATAAGACCGCCAACATTTATGAAAACGTAGAAGATTTGGAAACCTGAATCACGTTTTGATCTTGCTATTTTAAGAGCCTCTTCTCCTTGTTTAGCGGCTTCCTCTTCAAGGTTATCATACATTTGACCTACAATAGCTTGTAAGTTACCTTTAAAAAGACCATTACCAAAAGCGATAAAAGCCAATGCAAGACAAGTAAAAGGCAATAACCAAACTTGGTTACCGGCAGTAGCAGTAATAGGAATTGCGAGAAGGATATAACCCAATGCCATTACTATCAAACCGGATTGTATTGTTGCCTTATAGTTTTGAGAACGGTCAGCAATAATACCGCCAACGAGGCTCAATACATAAATAGCGCAGTAAAATACTGAATAGATAACACCTGCTGTTGAATCCGACAATCCAAATTTGGAAACAAGGAAAAGAAGGAGTACAGCGTTCATAATATAGTAACCGAAACGCTCGCCCATATTACTTAGAGCGGCAGCTACCAAACCTTTAGGATGTCCTTTGAACATAAAAAAATTTTTTAATTGTTAAGTATTAAATTATTAGTTAAAATATATCATTATAATAAAAGGGAATATCTCAATGTTATTCCGTATCTCAATGTTATTCCGTATCTGAATGTTATTCCGTGGCTGAAATATAGTTAATAACAGGATTTGCATACATTTTTAGTAGCAAAGACCTTAATTCTTCGACATCAGCATCTTTGGAGTCAATTTTCGACAACTGACCATTCAAATAATTTTCTGCTACAGAAATTTGTTCATAAGTATCAACTCCATCAAAACGGGCATCTCCCGTTACCATTTTATAAGCATATCTATTAATAGGGAAAAGCATATAAGAAGAGTGTATTTTCTTATCACACAATTCACAAATAGCGACAGCCTGTTCCTTTTTAGAAGTAAATGTAGAAGCAATGGCGTCTATATCGCCATTAATAGAAGGGGAAATTGCATAATGAACATGCCCTTTATAACCCATAATACCGGTTTGCATGCTGAACACATCCTCACCAGGAGCTTTTTTATAATCCGGATTACGTTTACGCTCGTAAAGTTCTTTAGCTTTCAAATAATCGCAAGGGTCGTACTCATAAGAAATTGTAAGAGGAGTGATATTTAATTCTTTCAGATTATCTAAAAAAGAGCCTTTACCGGAGAGAGCCATCATTTTTATAAGGCTCTCTTGTGTGCGATCATTACTATCTTTAGCCCGTCCCTCACGTTGAGCAATCCATACAGATGCTTTTTTATCGGTAATTACATACCTTATGTAGCTACTTAGTTGCATAAATGCCTTTGCCTTTTGAGCCGCGGGGAGCGAACGCTTTACAATAATACTCTTATTCATTCGCACAAAATCTTCTATCCATTTTGTAGCCAATAGATTATCCCCCATAGCAATTTCGGGTGTAACATTAAAATTTTTCAGCATTACGGAAGCCAAAATAGAAGGGTCCATCACAATATCGCGGTGATTACTCATTAAAACAGCAGATGAAGAATAATTCTCACCACCTGAAAAAGAAATTTCAGCAGTAACTTTTTTCAAAAACATCTCCAATATCGGAGCTATAACCGTCTGCTGAAAAGTATCTACATCATTAAAAGCCTCTATTTTAGACGTGAAACCTTTAATATTCGCCATTGGAAAATAGCTGTCGACCAAATTGACGAAATCTTCTTGAGCTAACAAACTCTTCAATACCGTTTGCAGTTCGGCATTATTATATGGGCGTATATCATCGTAATTGATTGTTTGAGTCATAATGCTACTGTTATATTACAAAAACATGCTATAGGGCATATAAAACCTACAATAAAAAAAATAAGAAACATTTTACTACAAAAGTAGATTTGATTTTTTGCAAAGATACAAAAAAAATTCAAATCTCCACTAAGCGTACAAAAAGTCATCGACAGGAAGTAAACAGTTTATTACAAGCAGTAATTTATTCTGCAATAACACCATCGTTGATTTTAATAATTCTATCAGATATTTCGGCTAACTCATTATCGTGAGTAACGATAAGTATTGTTTGTCCAAACTCCTCTCTCAGATTAAAGAAAAGATTATGTAAATCTTTTTTATTTTGAGAATCAAGGCTACCGGATGGTTCGTCGGCAAGAATCAAGGCAGGGTTGTTTATCAAAGCACGCGCCACTGCTACACGTTGCTTTTCACCACCTGAAAGTTCGGCGGGCTTATGATGAGCTCTACTTTCAAGTCCCAAATATTCGAGTAATTCCATTGCATGCATCTTTGATTGTTTTAAATTTTTATCGGCAATCAATGCTGGCATCATAACATTTTCAACAGCCGTAAATTCGGGAAGTAGTTGATGAAATTGGAATACAAAACCTATTTGGCTATTTCTAAAAGCGGATATTTTCTTTTCATCAAGAGAAAAGACATCAACCCCGTTTATATATACTGTGCCGGAAGTAGGTCGGTCTAAAGTGCCTATAATCTGCAACAACGTAGTTTTTCCGGCACCACTCGGTCCCATAATACTCACTATCTCTTTAGGATTAATATGAAGGTCAACCCCTTTTAGAACTTCCAAGGAGTCGAATTTCTTTACAATATTTTTTACATCTACCATAACCTACAAAGTATTAGTAAGATAACGAATAACATAACTAGCAATATAGCATCCGAATAAAGCGGGCATATAACTCACTGTACCAACATTAGATTTTTTATTTTGTTCTCCAACAGTTTCTATAATTCTTTCGGGAGGCACCACTTCGGCAGAATAAACCACGGTAATACCTTTGCGAATACCGAGACGATGAAGTCGTTTACGCACCATACGTGCCAATTTGCAATAATCCGACTTAGAAATATCATCGATCTTCACCATAGCAGGATTCAATTTACCACCACTCCCCATACTACTGACCACAGGGATACCTCGTTTTACAGCCTCTGCAAGCAGAAAAACCTTGGGAGCAAGAGTATCAATAGCATCAACAATAAAAGAAAAACTATTATCAGCGAGCAAATCCACCGTAAATTCATCTTTTATAAAAACCTCTATCTTATTGATTTTCAATTCAGGATTAATATCTAAAAGTCTCTCAGCAAGCACATCGACTTTTGATTTCCCGACAGTAGAATGAAGGGCAACTAATTGTCGATTGCAATTAGACAAACTCACCTTATCGGCATCCACAATAGTAATATTACCGACACCAGCCCTCACAAGCATCTCTGTGGCATAGGCACCAACACCACCAACACCGACAATCAAAATATTGGCAGATTTCAATTTATCCAGATAGGAACTGCCAAACATCAATTCCGTACGTTCGCACCAATTATCCATTATCTAATATATTATCAAACCGACAACGGCTGCCAATAAAATCATAAAAATAGGGTTAAGTTTACACCATTTAGTAAGGATGAAAGCCGCAACAAAGAAAATCCAAGCGGTGATATCCATGTAATTTTCTCCGAACGACTCCTCATTGATAAGCAGTAAAGCAGCAGCGGCAATAAGGCCGATTACTACAGGGCGGAGGACGGACATAATACTCATTACCCAAGGATTATCTTTGAATTTAGACATCAACTTGTAGAGAATCATCATGATGATAAAAGAAGGGAGAACGAGGGCAAACGTAGCAACAGCAGAACCGAAAACCGTTCCAGTAGCAAGATATCCGGCATAAGTAGCGCAGTTAATACCAATAGGACCTGGAGTAATTTGGCTGACAGCCACCATATTAGCAAATTCAGAAGCAGTAATCCAAGCATGATGCTCCACAATCTCGAATTGAATTAAAGAGAGCATAGCGGCACCACCACCAAAACCGAAAAGACCGATTTTAAAGAAAGTATAGAACAATTGCAAATAGACCATCACTCATCCTCCTTTTTAGATTTATTACTCTTGTAAATATCCACACCATGCATTATCACTCCGGTAGAAATAGCGATAATTATTATCCAGATAGGAGAGAAATTAAGCAACCATATAAGCAGAGCTACTACTACGGGAATCCAGACCGTTTTCCAAGAAATTTTTGCGGATTTAGCAAGGGAAAAAACCGGCACTGCAATCAAAGCGATAACAGCCGGACGCACGGCACGAAAAGCTTTCATAACATAAACATTATCTTGAAACTTATTTAAGAACGCCGCAAGAATAAGGATTATGACAAAAGAAGGCAAACCAGCCCCCAACGCACTCACTACAGCCCCCGATTTACCAGCCACCCTATTGCCGACAAGAATAGAAATATTCATAGCCAAAATACCTGGAGCAGTTTGAGCCAGCACCACCATATCCAAAAATTCCTCATCCGAAATCCAATTATTCTTTTTAACTATCTCATTTTCAATAATTGGAATCATTGCATACCCACCACCAATAGTGAAGGCACCAATCTTCATAAAAGAGTAAAAAAGTTTTGCAAGCATAATTAAAACATTTAACGTGCAAAGGTAGTAAAAAAGACAATAGGAAGGACACAATAAGAGATAAAATTTCGCCAAAATACAGCACAAAATATTTTGTCAATTCAAAAAAAAACATTACATTTGTAGACAAAAGAAGAAAAGTGTTTTTATAACCTAAAGTATTAAAATCAACATAGTTATATGTCTGAAGAAGAAAAAAATAACAATTCCAAGGGGTATAGTGCGAGCAGTATTCAAGTCTTGGAAGGCTTGGAAGCTGTGCGAAAACGTCCATCAATGTACATTGGAGACACCAGCAGTAAAGGCCTACACCACTTGGTATATGAAGTAGTAGATAACTCCATAGACGAAGCCCTTGCCGGGTATTGCAACAATATAGAAGTAAGCATTAATGCCGACGGCTCAATAACGGTTGCCGACAACGGGCGTGGAATACCTGTAGATATGCACGAAAAAGAGGGTAAATCGGCTTTGGAAGTTGTATTGACGGTACTACATGCCGGAGGTAAATTTGATAAAGGCTCTTATAAAGTATCAGGCGGTTTACACGGAGTAGGCGTAAGTTGTGTAAATGCCCTATCATCGCGCCTTTACGTACAAGTGTATCGCAACGGCAAGATATACGAACAAGAATACAGTCGCGGAATACCGAAATACAGTGTACGCGAAGCCGGAGAAACCGACCGCACCGGTACTACAGTAACCTTTTTACCGGACACCGAAATATTCCCGGATACTGAATATAAATACGATATATTGGCATCAAGGCTTAGAGAATTGGCATTCTTAAATTCTGGTATTGCACTAACTTTAACCGACTACAGAATAGAAAATGAAGGCGACTCTCCGAAAACGGAACGTTTCTATTCTGAAAACGGATTACCGGAATTCGTAAGATATATAGACCAAAGCCGTGTAAGTATAATACCTGACGTAATTTATATAAACACAGATAAATACGGTACGCCTATAGAAGTGGCAATGACGTATAACGACTCATATACCGAGAATATTCACTCGTATGTAAATAATATCAACACCATTGAAGGAGGTTCTCATATCGCAGGCTTCCGCAGAGCATTAACCCGTACCTTGAAAAAATATGCCGATGACAGCAAAATGCTCGAAAAAGCAAAAGTAGAAATTTCGGGAGATGACTTTAGAGAAGGGCTTACTGCAGTAATATCCGTTAAGGTAGCAGAGCCTCAATTTGAAGGACAAACAAAAACCAAGTTGGGCAATACCGAAGTAATGGGTATGGTAGATCAAGCGGTAGGAGAAGCCTTAGTAATCTATTTAGAAGAGCATCCTAACGAAGCTAAGATATTGGTAAACAAAGTAATACTTGCCGCCCAAGCGCGTCACGCAGCCATCAATGCCCGCAAAATGGTACGTCGTAAATCTCCACTTTCAGGAGGAGGCTTGCCGGGAAAATTAGCCGACTGCTCAAGCAAAGATGTAACCATGTGCGAGTTATTCCTTGTGGAGGGAGACTCAGCAGGCGGATCTGCCAAAGGAGCGCGCGACCGCACCTATCAAGCCATATTACCACTTCGCGGTAAAATATTAAACGTGGAAAAGGCTATGCAACACAGAGTGTTTGAAAGCGAAGAGGTACGAAATATTTACACTGCTCTTGGAGTGACAATAGGCACGGAAGAAGATTCCAAAGCCCTTAACCTTAGCAAATTAAGATATCATAAAGTAATTATCATGACCGATGCGGACGTCGACGGAGCTCACATTGCTACATTAATACTTACCTTCTTCTTCCGCTATATGAAAGAGTTGATAGAGAATGGATATGTTTATATAGCTACCCCACCACTCTATTTATGCCAAAAAGGAAATGTAAAAGAGTACTGTTGGCGAGAAGACGACCGCTTACGCTTCATTGAGAAATACGGTAGGGAAAGCGAAGATGGCAAAAACGGCATCAAACAACAACGCTATAAAGGTCTTGGTGAAATGAACCCTGAGCAACTATGGGACACTACCATGAACCCAGAAAACAGATACTTACGCCAAGTAACAATAGAGAATGCAGCCGAAGCCGACCAAATATTCTCTATGCTTATGGGTGACGACGTTGGTCCACGACGTGAATTCATCGAAAACAACGCAACTAAAGCAAATATAGACGCATAATAACTTAATAAAAAAGATAATAATATGAGATTCACAGTATCAAGTTCAGATATTTTCAATGTTACAACTATTGCAGGTAAGATTATCAGCAGTAAAAATAACGAAGCTATACTTTCTAACTTTTTATTAGAAGTAAAAGACAACCAACTTACAATTACATCAACAGACAACGAAACTACCCTCCGCTCCAAACTAACTTTAGCTGATTCAGAAGGTGAAATATCCGTTGCCATACCTACTACGATAACCGACTCATTAAAAGAATTTACCGACCAACCTTTGGATTTTGACATCAACACCGAGAATATGTCGATTTCCATCAAAACGGAAACAGGAGAATACAAATGTATAGGTCAAAACGGAAACATATATCCGCAAACACCAGCAATGAAAGAAGATAGCTTTAAATGTATCGTTAAAGCAAGTGTATTACTTTCAGGCATTAATAAAACCGGTTTCGCCACATCAACAGAAGACTCACGCCCTGCACTTACAGGTATTCTTTGCTCTTTCGATGAAAAAGGACTCACTTTTGCAGCAACAGACGCACACATTCTTGCACGCGTAATAAAAAGTGAAACACAATATTCCGAGAATTGTCAATTTATCCTACCTAAAAAATCTGCATCAGTACTAAAATCCATCCTCACTAACGATGACGAAGATGTAGAGATTATGGCAGACGACACAAACATCACTTTCATCCTCTCAAACCACACTATTATTTGTCGCAAAATAGAGGGCAAATTCCCTAATTACGAGAAAATAATTCCGCAAGACAACCCATTCGAACTTATCATTGACCGTACATCACTCCTGAATTCCATCAGACGAGTATACTCTTTCACCGGCAAAGATAGTACTGGACTTGTGAAACTTCAAATTACTCCAAATAGAATACAAATTTTCTCACAAGACCTATTCTATAACACATCAGGTAACGATAGTGTAAATTGCCAATACCAAGGCGAAGAGATTAAAATCGGATTCGGAGCACCTACACTCATAAAAATATTAAGTAGCATGAGCACCAAAGACATCAAAATACAATTAAAGAATCCACAAAGCTCCGGAATTATCTTACCATTGGAAAACGAAGAGAAAGAAGACCTCCTCGTACTTATAATGCCAATGCTTATCAACGATTAATTATTTCAACTCAAATATAAAGGCGAGAGGAAAATTACTCTCGCCTTTTTTATGATGCAATAAATTCATTCGGATATTTATGATTCGAAAAATAACAGATAAGCTAACCGATATTTTCAACTACGGAGAAGCAAAAAGCTTAGCCATAATGATAATGTGTAATATTAGCGGAAAAAGTTATACCGAAATAGTTACACACGAGCCGGTCTTAACTGAAAATCAAACAATTAGAATAGAACAAATAATTGAAAGACTGAGAAAAAAAGAACCTATACAATATATATTGGGTGAAACCATTTTTTTCGGACGTAAATTTAAATGCGACTCAAGAGCTCTAATACCGAGACAAGAAACAGAAGAATTGGTAGACCGCATTATAAGAGATAATTCCGGAAATAAAGAAAGACTAAAAATTTTAGACGTAGGAACAGGTACCGGTTGCATAGCAATAACACTGGCATTAGAGTTAAAAAAATACGAAGTCACTGCAATAGACATATCGGAAGATGCTGTAAATTTAACAAAAGAGAATATCCAATTACACGGATGCAATATTAAATGCATATGTAAAGATATTTTCTACCTCGAAGATGAAGAGTACGACATCATAGTAAGCAATCCGCCGTATATATGTGATAGTGAAATTATTGACATGGAAAGCAACGTAGTGAACTACGAGCCACACACTGCACTTTTCGTGTCAGATAATCATCCTTTAAAAATTTATGATGTAATAACGTCATATGCAGCAAAAAATTTAAAAACGGGGGGAAAGCTCTACTTTGAAATAAATCAAAAATTCGGTAACGAGATGATTGAGTTACTAAAAACATTCGATTTCGATAATATCGAATTAATAAAAGATATCAACAACAACGATAGAATAATAAGAGGAGAGAAACGATGAATCATACTTACGACTATTTTGTAAACAAAGCCACAAACTATTGTGCGAAAGGGGAGAGATGCACTTATGACGTCAGAGAAAATTTAAAAAAATCGGGTGCAAACAATAGCGATATAGAGCGTATTATAGAGTATTTACAAGAAGAAAACTACCTCAATGAGCAAAGATATGCAACTGCCTATACAAGAGACAAATACCGCTTTGAGAAATGGGGAAGAATAAAAATAAATTATCAGTTGAGCCTGAAAAAAATATCCTCTTCTGACATAGAAAAAGCATTTGAAGAAATAGACGAAGAGGAGTATTTTACAAACTTAAAAAAATTACTTTTAAGTAAAATAAAAAGCATGAAAGCCGATTTAAACGAAATCGCCATCAATGATGAAACGAAGATATACAGATTTTGTGCTTCGAGAGGATATGAGAGTAATTTAATAAAAAAAGCACTACACGAAATAAAATCGGATATCTAAAGGAAAATTAAATTCCCATATCGAGTTCCGACCTTTTTTGACGGCCATAACTTCTATAATCATCAAACTCAATCTCAACTTCAGGCTCTACAAATCTGTCGGAATGAGGTAGTTCGAACTGCAAATATTTTATAGTTTTACCACGCGAAAGCCATTGACGTTCGTAATACGTCTTGATATTCAACACATCATCACGATTCTCGTCGGAATAAATATCATCACATTTTTTTCTTACATTGAAATTATTAACCTCAGCAACAAGCGAAGTATAGGTAAAAAGGAAATTGCTGTCCGTTTTCATATGAATTTTACCATTTTCAGCCAAGATATTCTTGTATATCGAAAGGAAGTAGGTTGACGTGAGTCTTTTATTGACTTTTTTCATTTGTGGATCTGCAAAAGTAATCCATATTTCGCTAACCTCTTCTTTATCAAAAAAATGGTCGATAACATTAATACCGGTACGGATAAAAGCGCAATTATTCAGACCCTCATTATTAGCAATGGTAGCGCCGGTCCACATTCTAGCCCCTTTAATATCCACTCCGATAAAATTTTTATCAGGGAATCTACGGGCCAATTCCACTGTATATTCTCCCTTTCCACAACCAAGTTCTAGGACAATAGGGTTGTTATTTGCAAAAAAACGATGACCCCACTCACCTTTTAAAGGGAATAACGTGTTATTCTCCATTATATCGTTATACGAAAGTTGGAACACATTATGTAGTTGCTCCATTTCGGCAAATTTTTTCAATTTATTTTTTCCCATAACAAATCATTCAGAGAGAGAAATAACCTTAACGCCTACATCGGCAATACCATATAGCAAATCGTGCCTCATTGCATGAGTAATAGAATATGTATAGCTACCGGGGTTATTGAATTTTACACTATCTTGATATAAGTAAGTAGTTGTATACAAAGAGCCTATACTACTTTTACCAATCCATTTACCGAAATCGTCACATAGCATATATTGTACTGTATCTGTATGTAAGATTGAGTCAGGAGAAAAGCAATCGACGAAAAGCCACAAATTTTGATACTGATAATTACCCTCATTACGCACCAAAATACCAATACGATAGAAATTAGAAGTATCGGGGATATTAACAGTAAAATCCGCTTTATCGTACATACTCCATTCGGAATTTACAAAAGAATGAGATTCATTATAAATTACGTTTCTTTCGGTACAAGAGGAGCAACAGAGAGAAGCGATGAATAAAACTGTTGCAAAAAATGTGGTCTTACTCAACTTTTTCTCCATTGTTTTGATTATTATTTCTACCATAGCTTTTATGGCGTTTATGATAATGGTTATTTTTATCGTTTCTGTTCTTATTATTTCTGCCCTGGTTATTAGTCTTTACATTAGCATCAACATCCTGATTATTTACAACGTTAGCTTGATTATTTTGTTGTTCGATATGATTCTCAGACTCAGGTTTAGATTGAGATTCTTGATTATTACGACGATCTGGAGCTTGAATGTTTTCACGAGATTCGTTATTATTAGCATTCGGTTGATTATCCGTATTTTGCAGTGCGGAATTTTCTGCTTTAACACGATTTTCTCTACGTTTTTCCTTACGTTTTTGATTTTTGGATTTATCAAAACGGGTAAGGCTATCTTGACCAACAACATTTTGATAATCGTTATTCACAATCTCTTCTTCAGAATTTTTTTGGAGAGAATCTACTTTCTCACCGGATTTATTGATAGCAATGATTTCTTTAGCGCGTTCTACAGTGATAGTCTGCAAATTAGCCGGAATATTTTGATCAGTACTATAAGTAATTAAACGTTTAAATACATCTACTTTAAAGAAATAATATGTAGCATCTTTCGTTTCGAGAGTTACCTCTTTTGCCGGGAAATCGGCTTGAGCCTCGATATACATAGGGGCTTCGAAATTGACACAACACTTAATTTTTGCGCACTGACCAGCGAGTTTAAGTGGATTAGTACTAAGGTCTTGATAGCGAGCAGCCATAGTAGATACGCTAACGAAATTACTCATCCAAGTAGTGCAACAAAGTTCTCTACCACACGGTCCTATACCGCCTATTCGACCGGCTTCTTGGCGGGCACCGATTTGTTTCATTTCGATGCGAACTCGGAATTCTTCGGCAAACACTTTTATGAGTTGACGGAAATCAACCCTATCATCGGCAATGTAATAGAAAATAGCTTTGCTACCATCACCCTGAAACTCCACATCGCCTATCTTCATATTGAGTTTCATATCATTAGCAATTTGGCGAGCTCTAATCATTGTAGAATGTTCTCGGGCTTTGGCTTCGCGATATTTTTCCATATCCACGGGTTTCACTTTACGATAAACTCTACGCACCTCATAGCGCTCCATATTGATATGATTTTTCTTTATTTGACTAAGCACCAATCTACCAATAAGAGTAACTACGCCGATGTCATGACCCGGATTTGCCTCTACAGCAACCATATCACCTTTTTCAATAGCAATATGATTACTATTTACGAAATATCCTTTTCTGGTATTTTTAAATTGCACTTCAACCAAATCAGTATCTTTTTGTGTTTCAGGCAAATCTGCGAGCCAATCGACAACAGGCAATTGTTGGTTGGTATTACCTTTAAATCCTGAAACGCCGGGATTTGAAGAGCCGTTATTAAGTGTGATTTTATCCATAAAAAATTAATTATTGTACAATCCTGCTCTTATGTAATAGCTTATAAAAGATAAAGAATAGGTGAAACAAGATTATACGTACGTTAACATTTTGTTGAACCTGAGCTTCAGCGAGTTCAAACTCTTCCATCATTTCCACCACATTACGTTCGTGAATAAAATCTGAGAATTTTGAAGCAAACTGCATTTCGGCATCACTCATGTAAGAGAGTTGTGGTTCGTTTAACTTTAAAATAAAATTTTCGCGCAACAAACGTTGCGAATTTTTAAAAAACAAGATGTGAGTTTCTCGACTTTCCTTTTGTATTTCATCGAGAAAATCGCGTATTTTTTCTACATCAAGCGACCAGGCAAGGCGCATGAATGTCTGAAAATATTCGAAAATAATCTTATTCTGATTGTTTTCAGAGAGAGAATCGTTAATTAACGACACGCTCCCGGAGGAGTTTTTTACAAGAAAATCCACCTCATCGGCAGGGAATTTATTTAATCCAACAGCCCAATTGCGAAGGGAAACGTTATCGATAGGAGGCACTTCTATCGGCTGACATCTGCTGACAATAGTGCCAAGTACGCTCTCTATATCATTAGAAACAAAAAGAAAAAGCGTATTTGGTGCAGGCTCTTCAACCAACTTAAGCAAGCTGTTTGCACAAGGCGTCTGCATCTTTTCCGGAAGCCACATTATCAATATCTTGTAACCGCCACAGTATGGTTTAAATTGGAATTTACGGATAATATCTTCAGCCTCTGAAGTATATATAGTACCCATTTTAGACTGAGAACATATCGACATCCACTCATTGATAGAGATATACGGGTTCGACAAGATATTAGATTTGAACAAGTCAATAACGTCGGCACAAGATTCCACACCGGCTTCTTTGCTTTTAGAAATCGGGAAAGTAAAATGAATATCCGGATGAGTAAAGTTTTTAAACAACATACACGAAGGGCATTTGCCACAAGCGTCACCGTCATGCCTATCCGTACAGCACAAATATTGTGCTGTAGCGAGTGCGAGAGGTAACTTTCCCACCCCTTCCGGACCGTGAAACAAAAGCGCATGTGGTATTTTACCGCTGTCAATTATTGACCTAATACGCTGTTGCAAAGGTTGTTGACCAATTATATCTTTAAAAAACATACTCTTCTTTTAACTTAGCAAAATTACAATTTATTTTGTTAACTGCAAAATTACGACAGGCTTTTTATTACCACTTCTAATAGGCAAGCATCTGCAAAAAATAGAGATAAAATTTAAACGTTTTGATTAAGCCAAATAAGCCGAACCAAAATTGCTCCAAGTTAAGCCAAAAGGGCATCTGACGAATTATTTTTGTATTATTGGATAAGTTACTATTAATTTAGAAATAAAAATTTTTCGTTTTATCTATGCAAGAATTTACTCATAGTAGAGTGGAATATAATATATTTTACAGTCTGATTGTAAAACAATAAAATTCCAATAAAACGAAAATGACATAAAAAAAGAGCTCTGTAGTAAAACAGAACTCTAAAAGTGCGCAGAATGAGGCTCGAACTCACACGGCCTTGCGACCACTACCCCCTCAAAGTAGCGTGTATACCAATTTCACCACCTGCGCGAGAGATTATTATTTGTGCCCAAAACAGGGCTCGAACCTGCACAACCTTGCGGTTACTAGTCCCTGAAACTAGCGCGTCTACCAATTCCGCCATTTGGGCTAACGCTTGACACATTAGTTAAGCACAAAAAATTGAGCGAAAAACGGGACTCGAACCCGCGACCCCAACCTTGGCAAGGTTGTGCTCTACCAACTGAGCTATTTTCGCATTGACTGAACAAGGGGGGGGGGGAATATCACCCTCATTTGCGGATGCAAAGGTACAACATTTTTTTTTAACCACCAAACACTTTCAACGATTTTTTTAAAAAATTTTTCAAGGTAAAATAAATAGAGATTTAATGCCCTAATATCAACAATTATATGTAAATTTGCAACGATAATTTAAAATGAGTATTTACACTTTAAACACAATATAATCGTATAATTACATTAGTATATTATATAGATTATTTCATCTTTCACTTAAACAAAACAGAGGAAAATGGAAATTAACGAAACAGAAAATGGCGAAAAACGCACGCTTAACTTTATTGAACAGATAGTAGAGGACGACCTAAAAGAGGGATTGAACGGGGGCAGAATCCAAACCAGATTTCCACCGGAGCCTAATGGCTATCTACATATCGGTCACGCTAAAGCCATTTGTATGGATTTCGGCATTGCAGAGCGCTACAATGGTATCTGTAATTTACGCTTTGACGATACAAATCCCGTTAAGGAGGATGTAGAATATGTAGATTCCATCAAAGAAGACATCCAATGGCTTGGTTTTAAATGGGCAAACATATATTATGCTTCCGATTATTTCCAACAATTATATGATTTAGCAATACAATTTATCAAAGCCGGCATGGCATATGTCGACGAACAGAGTTCGGAAGAGATAGCCAAACAAAAAGGCACTCCTACTACACCCGGCATCGAGAGTCCGTTTAGAAACCGCCCTATAGAAGAGAATTTAGACCTTTTTACACGTATGAACAAGGGCGAATTTCCGGATGGCAGTATGGTGCTTCGAGCCAAAATTGATATGAGCAACAGCAATATGCATTTCCGCGACCCTATAATGTATCGAATAATTACCTCTCACCCGCATCACAAAACCGGCACACAATGGAAAGTATACCCAATGTACGATTTTGCACACGGACAAAGTGATTATTTCGAAGGTGTTACTCACTCTCTTTGTACATTGGAATTTGTAGTACACCGCCCGCTATACGACTATTACCTCGATCAATTTGCAAGTGCGGACTATCGTCCTAAACAACGCGAATTCAACCGTTTAAATCTTACTTATACAGTAATGAGTAAACGTAAATTGCTACAATTGGTACAAGAAGGGCTTGTATCTGGATGGGACGACCCACGTATGCCTACTATTTGCGGACTTCGTCGCAGAGGATATACTCCGGAGAGCATCAAATCATTCATTAACAAAATAGGCTATACAAAATACGAAGCATTAAACGACATCTCACTGCTTGAATCCGCTGCTAGAGAAGATTTAAAACCAAGAGCAACACGTGTTTGCACCATTCTCGACCCTATTAAATTGATTATCGACAATTACCCTGAGGGTACAAAAGAAATTTTAACTACGGACAATAACCCGGACAATCCGGAAGCCGGAACAAGAGAAATTCCTTTTGGAAGAGAATTATATATAGAAAGGGGAGACTTTAGAGAAGAAGCCGACAAAAATTTCTATCGATTGAGCCCCGGAGGTAGAGAAGTGCGCTTGAAAAGTGCATACATTATACAAGCCACGGGATGTGAAAAAAATGAAGATGGTGTAATTACTATAGTTCATGCCACTTACGACCCGAACACAAAATCAGGTACGGAAGGAGGAAACAAAAAAGTAAAAAGTACTATCAATTGGGTTGATATCGACAATAGCAAGGAGGCAGAATTAAGGCTTTACGACCGCCTTTTCTCATGCGAAAATCCATCGGCTGAAGAGTGTGACTTTAGAGAATTGCTTAATCCGGACTCATTAAAAACCGTACAACATGCACGAGTAGAAACGTTTGTAGCTAATGCCAAACCGGGAGACAAATTCCAATTCCTAAAAACGGGATACTTCAATACCGACAAAGACAGCACACTTGAACATCCAATTTTCAACCTCACGGTATCACTAAAAGAATCAAAAAATAAACAATAAAAATCTTAAATCTAATTCATTATGCGTTATTCAAAAAATGTAAGTGCATTCAGACCATCTCCTATCCGCTCTATGATGAAAGCGGTAGTAAACCCAAATGTAATCTCCTTTGCAGGAGGAATGCCGGGAGAAGAGCTCTTCCCTGTTGACGACATCCGCGAGATGGTAGCAAATATGCCAAGAAAAGCAATGGACACAGCATTGCAATACGGGCCTACCGATGGTCTACCTATACTGGTTGACCTACTTACTCAAGAGATGAGTAAAAAAGGTTTCGATATGGAAAAGAACCGCATTATTGTCACTACCGGATCTACACAGGTTATGAACATCGTATCTAAATTATTAATCGACCAAGACGATGTAGTATTAACAGAAGACCCTGTATTCTGCGGATCAGCCGGAGCATTCTGCTCATATCATGCACAACTTGTAGGAGTTAAGATGGACTCAGAAGGTATTATCATCTCCGAACTTGAAAAAGCATTAGAGAAGAACCCTAAATTCATCTACACAACACCAACGTTCCATAATCCTGCAGGACTTACCTACAGTCGTAAACGCCGCATGGAATTTTTAGAAGTGATGGCAAAGCACCCTGATGTAATGATTCTTGAAGACGATGCTTATGGTAGATTATACTATGACAATGACACTCAAGAAGACATTGTACCAATGAAAACATATGCCAAGAATGAACAACAAATCATCTATTGCAGTTCATTCTCAAAAATCTTCGGACCTGGACTTCGTATCGGATGGATGGTATTGCCTAAAGAGATGTTTGAAGTAGCAGAAATTGCAAAACAATCCATGGATGCATGTACTCCACAATTCTCTCAAATGCTTGCATATGAGTTCTGGAAATCCGGACGACTCGACAGATATGTAGAAATACTACGCAACACATACAAAGCACGTCGCGACAAGATGGTAGAATGTATTAAAAAATATTGCCCGGAAGATACAACATTCGTAACACCGAAAGGCGGTTTCTTCCTTTGGGCTAGAATACCGGACTCAATAGATATCGACAAGCTCTTTGACAACTGCTCGGAGCGCGGAGTGGTATTTGTAAAAGGTATAGCATTCAGTGCCGACTACAAAAACAACCAACACATACGTCTTTCATTCTCTAATACCAACCCAGAGACAATAGAAAAAGGCATCAAACTCATGGGAGAAGAGATGTATAAATTAATGAAATAAAACACATTAACTCATATCAATATAAAGGTGAAATTCGAACAAAACGGGTTTCACCTTTATTATATCAAAAAAAGGAGGAGAAAAGGGGTGCTATATCAAAAAAAAATAGTAAATTTGCAAGCTGTAAAATGTAAATAAATAACTAACAACACACATATATTATTATGTCAAAAAAGAAACAAAAGATTGAAGGAACCGACGGATTGGAAAATGTAGAAAAAGTGGTTTCTACAGGTGAACAATTTCTAGAGAAGTACAGAAAACAAATTATTATTTGTTTGTCAGTAATTTTAGTAGTAGCAATAGGAATCGTTCTATTAAGAACACAATATTTAGTGCCTAGAAACGAGGATGCCGCTACAAAATTATCTAAATGCATCTATTATATAGAACAAGATTCATTTAATCTCGCCTTAAATGGAGACGCATTAAACGAAGGATTGTTGGACATAATCGACGAATATGGTGTAACAAAAACCGCAGATCTTGCATATATATATGCAGGTATTTGCTATTACAACCTAAATGATTATCAATCAGCTTGCACATACTTCGAGAAATTCAACAAAGAATCGGTTAACGTACAACCTGCCAACCTCACCATAATAGGTGACTGCTACGTAGAGATGGATAACATAGAAAAAGCCATTAAATATTTCGAAAAAGCAGCCAAACAAGACAATGAACTTACAGCACCTCGCGCATTAAACAAAGCCGGCATTTGCTATGAGAAATTAGGCAATTACAAAAAAGCCGAAGAGTGCTACCAAACTATCAAAGACAAATATTTCAATTCATCCCTTGCAGTTGAGATGGATAAAAGAATTGAGTATTGTCGCTCAAAACAATAAGCATATACTTAAATAATATATTAGCCGTTACCTTGTATAAAGTAACGGCTATTTTTATAAATCAAGAAGAAATATGGCAACAAAATATCATAATTTATCGGACTACAATCCTGAAGATTTACCGAAAAAAGAAGAATTAGCAGATAAAAAAATTGCTATTATCGTTGCAGACTGGAATAATGATATCACATATGCACTAAGAGACGGAGCTTATGAAGCACTAATAGAAAACGGAATTCAAGAAAAAAACGTAGAAATTTTCCATGTACCAGGTGCATTTGAGCTTACATACGCATCCTCAAAGTTATTAAAAACACACAAATTTGATGCAATAATAACAATAGGGTGTGTAATCCAAGGCGACACACCACATTTTACATACGTGTGTGAAGGGGTAACACAAGGCATTACAGAGCTTAATTTAAAAGGTGATATTCCGGTGATTTTCAGCATATTAACTACCAACACCAAGCAACAAGCCTTAGACAGGGCAGGTGGATATTTAGGAAATAAAGGGGTAGAAGGAGCTATTACAGCAATAAAAATGATAAAAAGATTTGGTGGGATAAAATAATTGTTGTAACTTTGCAGTCGCAAAAGGGAAACAAAGGGCAGTTACCAGAGTGGCCAAATGGGGCTGACTGTAACTCAGCTGTCTTTCGACTTCGGTGGTTCGAATCCATCACTGCCCACATGTTTTTTTTTGACGCGACAATAATAAAATGCGGAAGTAGCTCAGTTGATAGAGCATTAGCCTTCCAAGCTGAGGGTCGCGGGTTTGAGCCCCGTCTTCCGCTCCAACAAGAAAACGGCTGATATTCAATGATTTATGCAAAGAATATTAGCCGTTTCTTTTTAATTTACCGCCTTTTTATGGCTCATTTTTGACTCAATTTAACATATTTTTGGTTGCAAATGGTTGCATTTGGTTGCAGAAAACTTGCACATTTCTTGCACGTAAATTTTCATCGTATGGCTACGTCAAAATTTTATTTAGATACACGAAGGGAGAATAAACATTCAACTTACCCACTTAAATTATTAATTGGATTTAAGGGCAAATATTTCTACATCTCTTTAAGTATTAATTTACAATCCAATCAATGGGATTATGACAAAGAAAGAATCATTAACCATCCAAACAAACTTGCTCTTAATGCTCATATAGTACAACAAAAGAATGATATAGATTTCTTTATTCTTCAACATGCTAAAGATTTTAAAGATGCCTCTGAATTAAAAAAAGCAATTGAACGAGATATTTTTAATAAAGAAGAAAAATCTGATGACAATAATACTTTATTTAAACATCAACTAGAGTCGTTCATTTCAGATAAAAAGAAATCGACTCAAGACCTATATAAGCATACTTTAAAAAGGATTTATGATTATATAAACAATGATAATCTTAAGTTGGAGGACATAACATATGATTGGTTGGTATCGTTTGAAAATTACTTATCCCAAACAGCAAATAAGAACGCAAGAAATATACACCTAAGAAATATAAGAGCAGTATTCAATCATGCAATTAGTAATGATATACCGGTTAAATATCCATTCAAAAAATTCAAGATAAGACCGGTTCCCACTGCAAAACGTTCATTGACTGTTGATGAACTTCGCACTCTATTCAATTATCCGGTTAAAGAATATGCACAAATTCATCTCGAAATGTTTAAGTTAATATTTTATCTAATAGGGATAAACATAATCGATCTATTTAGTCGCTCCTTAATTTCTACCTTTGGACGCAACCAGGAGCATAGGCTG
>JBJECF010000033.1:0-30245 GCA_051870785.1 Candidatus Aphodosoma sp. | reverse complement strand
TCAGCCTATGCTCCTGGTTGCGTCCAAAGGTAGAAATTAAGGAGCGACTATTTAAAGCAGATAAAAAAACGATTTAAGAGTCTTGTTACTCCCTATCTGTTTTGGAATTTTTGGATGATATTATTTATGCTTTTTTATCAATTTGTAGGGAATAAAGTTGGCTTCCATTTTGCCGGAAAACAGATTATAGACTATTCGGCATTAGATTTTCTTAAATGCTTTTGGAATATAGGTTCCGGTATTTATCCAATCTGTTTCCAATTATATTTCTTGCGAGATTTAATACTTGTCAGCATCTTATCCCCTTTGTTTTATTGGTTGATAATGAAAGGGAAAGTTGTTTTTATATTATTGTTGGCTTTGTTGTATGTTGCTGACGTAAATTGGCATTTCTTCCCGAGTATATCACCGATATTTTTCTTCTGTTTCGGAGCATCATATCGGTTGCTTAACTGGAATTGGATAGACGGCTTTAAATCGGCAATATCAAGGTTAAGTTGGCTGTTTTTGGGCTTATTCCCGATAATTTTTTTCTTGGAAAATTATAATTACTGCCAGTTTGTAAAAATCTCAGGAGTAATTATGTTGCTGAATATGGTTTATTATTTTGTAGAGCATCTCCCTGAAGGTGGAAAAATAGAGAGAGCACTCCTTTGGCTTTCGCCTATGAGTTTTTTTATTTATAGTTTTCACGAGCCTGTTCAAGGCTTGATAAAGAAAGTTTTATATATGCTAATCCATCCGTCTTCCGACGCTTTGTTAGTATTATTATATTTTGTTGTACCTTTCCTTACAATATCATTGGCAATAATAATTTTTAAAACCCTATACAAGTACTGCCCACGATTACTCAAAGTAATCAACGGACGGTAAGTGTATTACATTTAATTAATAAATTGTTCTCGGTATAATTACTTAGATAAAAATTTATTAAGCAACAATCATTAATATTGAATTATTAAATATTATTGTTCTTTTATAAGATATGATTATTAACTACATAGAGTTCTTTAAAGCAAATTCTTCTGTGATCACTGCTCGATAATGGATGTAGTAAAAGAAAATATTGATTACGCAATGTTCTATGAACAATAAAATGAAGAAAACGGATGGTGCAGTATTGTGTTTTAATTATTTATTATAAAAATTTTAATATAACTTATCATAAAATATATAATATAGAAAAATTAATATTGGACTGAAGATAAATTAAAAATATGACACTTATTGCTATTATTAAAAGAAATGTAGTAAAAGTAAAAATTTTACGATTAACTATAGGATTTTGTAGTAGATTTCTTCATACTATCCAATTTTTAACTACTCAAAAAAACAAACGTCTTCTGTTAAACTCGTGGATGAACTTGAACGGAAATAAGTTACATAAAAATAATTGGGGAGATGATATAAATTATTGGTTCCTTAGAGAACTTACAGATAAGAAAATTTATAATTATTCCAATTTGATAAATTGGATGTTACCTAAGACAGAAAGTAATATTATGGCGATTGGGTCAATTATTGGGTTCCTTTGTCAATCTAATAGTATAATTTGGGGTAGTGGAGTGATGAATGCTCAAGATGTTATAAGTCTAAAACCTAAAAAGGTTCTTGCTGTAAGAGGTCCTTTGACGAGAAAAGTTTTGTTGTCAAACGGAATTGATTGTCCAAAAGTATATGGAGACCCAGCATTATTGCTTAGTTCTTACTATCAACCTAAGGTTATGAAAAAATACAAGGTTGGAATAATTCCCCACTATGTAGATTTGCAAAACACATTAGTTTTGAGTTTCATAAATGGTAATAACGATATTTTATTAATAGATATAAAAAATTATGGCGATTGGCACGAAATTCCGGATAAAATCAATCAATGTGAATTGATTTTGTCTAGTTCACTACATGGCCTTATAATTTCAGACGCTTATAATATTCCAAATGTATGGGTGTCTTTTTCTGAAGGATTAATTAGTGGTGGCAAGTTCAAGTTCCTTGATTATTTTGCATCAGTAAATCGAGAAACGTTGAATCCAATTAAAATAGAAGAATTGGCTGATTTTCAAAGAGCAATAAGCGCAAAAGATAAATGGAATAAGATTAGTTTTAATTCTCAACATCTAATAGATTGTTGCCCTTTTGTAATTAATAAAATAATAAGTTGAAGGTAAAGTATTAGTGTTTTGTGAAACATAATATTTATTTAATACATTGGAATAGATAGCTTTAATCGGTATAAAGAATTGTCTGTTTCATATTATGTCGATTTTGTGAAGTATGTTAGATGAGGTTAATAATTCTTATTGAACTTTTAATATTGAACATAATTGTTAGTAATATTAGATTTTGTTGTACCTTTCCTTACATTATCATTGGCAATATTAATTTTTAAAATCCTCCACCAATATAGCTCACGATTACTCAAAGTAATCAACGGACGATAAGTGTATTACATTTAATTAATAAATTGTACTCGGTATAATTACTTAGATAAAAATTTATTTAGTAAAAATCATTGATGTCAGAAGAGTCTCTAAAATCAAAAACGGTAAAAGGTGTTATCTGGAAAGGAATAGGTCAGTATTCTACTTACGTTGTTCAGTTTGTTATAAGTATAGTTCTTGCTCGTATTCTTGCTCCTGATCAATATGGTATTATCGGTATGATAGGGGTTTTTACTTCTATTATTAGTATTTTTATAGATTGCGGTTTCGCTACTTCTCTTGTTCGTAAACCGGACCATAATCAAACCGACTTTTCTACTCTATTCTTTTTTAATATTGTTGCTAGTTTTATTGGATATTTTATCATCTTTTTTATATCTCCGTGGATTGCTGATTTTTATAATGAACCTATATTAGAAAAAGTAGCTAAAGTTCAAGCTCTTAATATGGTTATTGGTTCTTTTTCTACAGTGCAAGGAATCCAATATACTATTAAAATGGACTTTAAAACTACTTCAAAGATTGGCTTAATATGTACTATTATCTCGGGTATATGTGGCATTATTATGGCTTATAATGGTTTTGGTGTGTGGGCTTTGGCTTGGCAAAATATTATCAAGCAAGTGTTGAATACTATTTTGCTTTGGTATTTCTCCTCTTGGCGTCCTTCTTGGGAGTTCTCTCGCCAAACGATGAAGTACATGTGGAACTTTGGCTATAAAATGTTACTGTCTGGTTTGTTGAATACGGTTTTTAATAATATATATACTTTGGTAATCGGTAAAGTTTATTCCGCTCGTGATTTGGGTAATTATTCTCGCGCAACGAATTATGCTCAGTTACCTTCCTCTCAATTGAATAATATCTTTTCAGGTGTGGCTTTCCCGATGTTATGTTCAATTCAAAATGATGATGCTCGTCTTGCTCGTGTCTACCGTCAATATCTTCGTACAATTGCTTTTATCGTTTTCCCGCTTATGATTGGTATGGCTGCAGTGGCAAAACCTTTAATTATTATCATGCTTACCGAGAAATGGATTGATGTTGTTGCTTTGCTTCAACTGATTTGCCTTAGTATGATGTGGTATCCTATTCATGCCATTAATCTTAGCTTGTTACAAGTTAAAGGTCGCTCCGATCTCTTCCTCCGCCTTGAAGTAATTAAAAAAATAATAATAGTTATAGTATTATGTATCACTATACCTATTAGCTTAAAAGCTATGGTGGTAGGTTCTATTTGTACTTCGTTGATTTGTTTGTTTATTAATACATATTATACCGGTAAGCTGATTCATGTAGGATATTTCTTACAGATGAAGGATTTAATACCTATTTTGATGTTGACATTATTTATGGGTCTATGTGTTTATATCATTACACTTGTTCTGCCCGGTTATCCTCTTCAGTTGACAGTCGGTGTTATTACCGGAGTAATTATCTATGTAGGCATAGCTTATTTATTTAAAATGCCGGAATTAAAAGACATGCTGTCGTTGTTAAAATTAAGAAAGAAATAATATATGAGTGGTAAAATTACTGTAACATCACCTCTGCTCCCAAATCTCGATGATTTTTATGAGATGCTCAAAGAGATTTGGAAGTCGAAATGGATTACTAATAACGGAGATTTTCATAAACAGTTGGAAACTGAGTTGGCATCTTATCTTAAAGTACCATTTCTCAGTCTGTTTACAAATGGTACATTGCCGTTAATAACTGCCTTGCAAGCAATGCGAATTAGTGGTGAGGTAATTACTACCCCTTATAGTTTTGTGGCTACTACTCATGCCTTATGGTGGAATGGTATTACGCCCGTTTTTGTAGATATAGATCCGCAAACTTGTAATATAGATCCGAACAAGATTGAGGCTGCCATAACTTCTCGTACGTCAGCCATCATGCCCGTGCATTGTTACGGTCGTCCTTGTGATACAAACGCTATTCAAGATATTGCAGACAAATACGGACTGAAAGTAATTTACGATGCAGCCCATGCTTTCGGTGTCGAAATTAATGGTAAAAGTATTCTTGATGAGGGAGATATGTCAACGCTTAGTTTTCATGCTACAAAAGTGTACAATACTGTTGAGGGTGGTGCACTTATCTGTCATGATGAAAAAACAAAGCAACGTATCGATTATCTCAAGAATTTCGGTTTTGCCGGTGAAACCACGGTAGTTGCTCCCGGTATCAATTCCAAGATGGATGAAATTCGCGCCGCTTATGGGTTGCTAAACTTGCGTCAAGTGGACGTCGCAATAGAAGCCCGTCATCAAGTAGCACTCAAATATCGCGAAGCTCTTAAGTGTGTCGATGGTATCTCTTATTTTGATGATATTCAAGGCGTTCGTCATAACTATTCTTATTTCCCTATTTTTGTGGATGAAGAGAAATACGGAATGTCACGCGACGAACTATATTTTAAAATGAGAGACAATAACGTCTACGGACGCCGATATTTCTATCCGTTAATAAGTACATTCTCTACATATCGAGGTCTCGAATCCTCTTCAGAATCAAACCTTCCTGTAGCTACACGCATCGCTAACCAAGTAATCTGCCTCCCAATGCACCACGCATTAAGTGAAGAAGATACTGATATAATTATTAATCTGATAGTAATGTAATCATATATGAATCGTATTAGAATTTTTATTAGTAGTGTACAAAGAGAATTTTCTGAAGAAAGAGAAATGTTGGTTCATTATATCAGTAATGATGCATTATTGGGAAAGTTTTTTGATCCTTTCATTTTCGAAAATGTTCCTGCAAATGAACATTCAACCAGTCAAGTATATCTTAAAGAAGTAGAATTATGTGACATATATTTGGGATTGTTTGGAAATTCGTACGGATATGAGGATTCAGAAGGCGTTTCTCCAACCGAAAGAGAATATGATTTAGCTGCTTCTTTGCATAAGTATAGATTAATTTATATAAATACTATTGATGAAGAAAAAAGGAATCCTAAAGAGACTTCTTTTATTGCTAAAGTTGAACGAGATATTGTAAGAAAAACATTTGTAGATATGGAAGGATTGAGAACTTCCGTTTATGCTTCATTAATTAGATATTTAGAAGAAAAAGAGTATATTAGATGGAAACCTTTTGATTTGGCATTTGATAATGGAGCAACTATAGAAGATTTGGACGAAGATAAAATAAAAAATTTTATTCAGATGGCTCGTTCAAGGCGAAATTTTGCATTAATGCCTAATACGCCAATTAAAGATTTTCTTTCTCATCTTGATTTAATGGATGATAAGGAAAGAATTGCAAATGCAGCTATTTTATTATTTGGTAAAAAACCTCAAAAATTTTTTATTACTTCAGAAGTGAAATGCGTTCAATTTTATGGCAATGAAGTAAAGAAACCTATCCCATCTTATCAAATATATAGAGGAGATGTTTTTGAATTGGTTGATCAAGCTACAAGTTTTGTGATGAGTCGCGTGGATAATTGGGTTGGAACCCGAGATAAAGGAGATACAGCATCAATTCCTACAAGACCTGAATTACCTATCGATGCAGTTAAAGAAGCAATAGTTAATGCTATTTGTCATAGAGATTATACTAGTAATGCAAGCGTTCAAATTATGCTATTTAAAAATAGACTTGAAATTTTGAATCCCGGCAGATTACCTTATGGTCTTACAATTAATAAACTTAAAGGTCCTCATAAATCTATGCCTACAAATCCTTTAATAGCAGATTCTATGTATTGGAAAGGTTATGTTGAAAAAGTAGGAACTGGTACAGAAGATATAATCTTTCAATGTTTAAATTATAGATTAAAGACTCCTGATTTTTTTCAAGATGAGGATTTTAAAATTGTTATTTGGAGACAAGAAAGTAACCAAGAAAGTAACCAAGATAATAGTCTGATAAATAATAGAATTAATGTTGTAGAAAGTAACCAAGAAAGTAACCAAGAAAGTAACCAAGAAAGTAACCAAGAAAGTAACCAAGAAAGTAACCTTATATTATTGTCTAAAGAATATCTTACTATTATAGAATACTGTAAGGAACCTCGTTCAGCAAAAGAAATTTTGAATAGAATTGGAGTGTCTAATCAATATAAAAATAGATATAAATTTATAAAAGTTTTAGTTGATACAGGTTATTTGCGAATGACAATTCCCGATACACCAAATTCTAAAAATCAAAAATATATCACAGTTAGAAATATTGTGAATAATATTTATGATAAAACCAAGTAATCTGCCTCCCGATGAACCACGCATTAAGCGAAGAAGATACTGATAAAATTATTAACCTGATAGTGAAGTAATAATTTATGGCGCAAAAGAAACTCATGCTCCTATGTGGACTTCGATACCTTCTGCCTGTAATTGAGGCTGCTCATCTTCAAGGTTATTACGTGATAACTGCAGATTACCTGCCGGATAATATCGCACACAAATATTCAGATGAGTATTGCAATGTGAGCATAATCGATAAGGAAGCTGTTCTTGCAAAAGCTCGTGAACTTCAGATTGACGGTATCATGTCGTTTGCCTGTGACCCTGGAGTCGTTGCGGCATCATATGTTCAGAATCAAATGGGTCTTCCTTCTTTTGGACCTTATGAGTCTGTTGAAATATTGCAAAACAAGGATAAGTTCAGAGCTTTCCTGAAAGAGCACTGCTTTAATGTACCATGGGCTTTTGGCTTTGCAAGCAAGAAAGAGGCTTGGGAAGCTCGACATAAATTCTCTTATCCTCTTATTGTAAAGCCAACCGATTCTGCAGGCAGCAAGGGTTGTACAAGAGTTGATAACGAAAACAACCTGATGTCGGCAATTGAATATGCCTTCAAATACACTATCAGAGGTCATATCATTATCGAAGAGTTCCTTGAAAAGAAAGGTTGTTCTTCGGATACCGACAGTTACTCTTACAACGGAGAATTGAAGTTTGTCAGCTTTTGTGCCCAACGATTCGATGCAAATGCCGTTAACCCATATACCCCTGCAGCTTTCTCCTGGCCCTCCACGTTTACAAAGGAGGAAGAAGACTATTTGACTTCTGAAATCCAACGCCTAATTACGCTCCTCGGTATGAAGACTTCCGTTTTCAATATCGAAACGCGTGTGTCCCCTAATGGCAAACCCTATATCATGGAGTTGACCCCGAGAGGTGGAGGAAACCGTCTTTGTGAGATGCTCAGATATGCCACAGGAGTTGATATGATTACTGCAATTACTCGTGCCATGGTAGGTGACGAGCCTGGTCCAATTGAGCAAAAACCTTATAACGGTCATTGGGCAGAAATCATTCTCCATGCCGATAAAGACGGAGAGTTCCAAGGCTTGCAAATAGACTCATCTCTTCCTGCCGAAGTAGTAGAAGAAGATCTTTGGGTAAAACCTGGTGATTATGTTCATGGATTCGAGGCTGCCAACGATGCCATCGGTACATTAGTGCTTCGTTTTGAATCAGCGGAAGAACTTGAAAAGGTAATAACAAATCAAACATCATGGCTGAAAGTCGTTGTGAAATAAAGGTCATTGGAGGCTACTTCGAACTTGCCAACCGAGAACAAGCCGATAATTTCCCTCACAAGGATGGCATACTTCTGAATACAGGTCGTAATGCACTTGAATACATTCTTCGTTCTATAAAGGATATCAAGTACATTTATCTCCCATATTTTACTTGTGAGGTAGTGCTTGAACCAATCAAGAAACTTGGCATTCCTTATCAATTCTATCAGATAACACCCCGTTTCGAGATAGCAGACCGCATCGTTCTTGGTGAAGGAGAGTACATCATTGTCAACAATTACTATGGCATCAAGGATTTCTATATCCGTTCGCTCTATGCGCGTTATGGTGAGCATCTGATTGTAGATTGTGCACAGGCATTCTTTTCACTTATAGATACGGGAATAAAAGCATTTTATAGCACTCGCAAATTCGTTGGTGTTGCTGATGGCGGCATTGCTTATCTTGGAAATGAAATTGGTGCAGACGTATCTCAACTGGAGGAGGAACAAACCGAATCACACTTTGATCATCTGCTGATTCGCAAGGAGAATGGTGCTGAGGAAGGTTTTCGTAACTTTCAGGTAAACGAAGAGGCGCTTGACAACCAACCCATTCGTCAGATGTCTGTTGCTACAAAGGATACACTTCTTCACATCGATTATGAGAAAATTAAGCAGCAACGCATCCGAAACTGGAATATTCTCAATGATGCCCTTGCTGCAATAAACCAGATACAGACACCTCTGACGTCTGACTTTGAGTGTCCAATGGTTTATCCATTCGAGGTTGAGAATGGTATGGAGCTTCGCCAAAAACTTATATCCGAAAAAGTCTTTGTTGCAAAGTATTGGCCAAATGTAATTCCTTACGTTGGCTTTGAGTTTGAAGTGAATCTTGCCGATAAGGTTGTCTGCTTGCCTTTGGACCAGAGATATGAGACAGAAGATATGAACAGAATAATTGAAATTATCAAGAAATGAAGAAATTATTAATATTAGGCGGAACGAGCATTTCACGTCAAATTGTGTATGCTGCCCATGAAATGGGCATAGCAGTTTATGTGACGGATTATTATGAAGACTCACCTGCCAAAAAAATAGCAGACAAGAGTTTCTTGGTAAGTGCAACCGATGTTGATGAAGTGGTTAAATTAATCAAAACAGAATGTATTGATGGAGTAATAACAGGGTATGCAGATGTCCTACTGCCATACTATGTGCAAATATGCCATAAGACCAATCTACCCTGCTATGCCAATTTGGATGCCATTAGAATCACGACAGACAAAGGTCTTTTTAAAGCATCCTGCAGAAAACACAGTATTCCTGTCGTTCCTGAATACACTATTGAGGATGTGAAAAATAATAATGTAAATTATCCCATCATTGTGAAACCTGTCGACAATAGCGGAGCAAGAGGTATATATATATGCCACAATAAGGTAGAATTTGATGAGTATTATCCGAAGGCTCTGGATTGTTCACCATCAAAAAATGTATTGATTGAGCGATTCCTTTCCGGACTCGAAGCTACCATATTCTATTATCTGCATGAAGGTAAGGCATACCTACTTGGTATTGGAGACAGACATATGCTGAAATTCGATAATACACACCTTTCATTGCCAATAGGCTATACATTCCCATCCGCTGATATTGACAGTTTTGTAGAAGAAGATAAGCATATCAAGGCTATGTTCAAGTCTCTTGATATGAATGAGGGTATGGTTTTTATCCAGACATTCAATGACAAGGGCAACTATATTGTTTACGAAATGGGATATCGCCTGACAGGTTCTTTGGAACAACACTTGATGGAGCAGCAATATGGTTTCAACCATTTAAAAGCAATGATAGACTATGCTGTAGGAAATAAGATTGACATATCAAAAGCAGAAAACATCAACACTAAAGACGGCGTTATGGCAAACTTGACGATGCTCTTAAGCGAAGGCACTATTAAAGAGTACGAAGGTGTTGATGAAGTAATTAATATGACAGGTGTTGCTCATGTATATCTTTCTTATGATGAAGGAACAACAATCGGTGCAAACCTTATAGGCCGTTTAGCGCAGGTAGGAGTGAGAGTACTCTTGATCGCCAACAACAAATGTGAACTTCTGGAAACGATGGATAGAATCAAGCATACATTAAAAGCTATTTCAACAGAAGGAAACAATCTGTTCATTACTAATTATTCATACAAATTGTTATGCAAGTAAAAAACATAATAATCACAGGAGCAAGCGGATTGATAGCTACTCAGCTTACTTTGGATTTGCTGAACAACACACCTCATAATCTCTTTCTCCTTTCCACCAATCCAACATCTTTGGAAGAACGATATTGTGAACTTGGAGGAAAGGTGAAATGCTATACTTTGGAGAGTTTTAGCGATTATGCAAAAACAATAGGAAATAATTTTGATGTGTGTGTTAATGCCGGGTTTGCCCGTTCTTCTCTCGGTGGTCTGTTAGTCGATTCACTTGAATTTACATACAAACTTGTGACACTCGTCAAGGAATTGGAGGTGAAAAAATTCATCAATATCTCCTCTCAGAGCGTATATGGAAAGGAGTCAGAGCCTTTATGGACAGAAAATACTCCTTTAGCCCCAGACTATATGTATGCATTTGGGAAATACAATACCGAACTTATCACAAGGATTGTATTGTCTGATAGCAAGGTGAATTGGACGAATATTCGTTTGTCTTCTGTATGTGAGAATGCACGGTTCATGAATGTCTTTGTGAAGAATGCTCTGTCTGGTGCACCAATTCATCTTACAGCTGGTAACCAGGTTTGTTCATTTATTGATGTTAGAGATGTATCTATAGCTTTAATCAAGGTCATAGAGTCAGATATAAATCATTTTGTCGCAGCATATAATTTAGGTACTGCAGAGATGTTTTCCATTAGAGAAATAGCAGAGAAGGTAAAGCGAATTGGAGATGAAAGGTATGGAACTTCAGTGGTAATTACCGAAGAATCGAATGAAAATAATATCAAAATAGGCATGGACAATGCGCTTTTTAAACAAACTTTTGGTTGGCATCCACAATATTCTATGGATGATATGATAACCTCTTTATTTGATATGACAACAAATGGGAATGGTGAGGGGGTGCCGCAAGCCTTTAAAATTGTGTATTCCATTAAAAGGTAAAATGTATGATTATTAACATTTTGATATTTTTTTAGAAATTGTTACGGTTTTCTTTGAGTAAAAATTTTATATGAAAAGGTTCTTTCAGGTAGTAAAATACGGCTGGATACATTCTGCCCAAGTTCTCCATCGTAAATTGGTGTGGACTCGCATAATGGTTTTCTTTGATATTATTGTATGTTATGGAAAATACAAAATGTGGAGTAACGAATATCTAAAAGAGAATTTTTATTATAAGTCTTCAAAAGAACGTAAGAGTATAGGACTTTCTTATAAAGAAAAGGGAATAGTTAGGGACAATTGGCAAAAAGACTTTCGAGAGAATCGTAAATTTTTACTTAAGTATATGGATTTGAAATACGAGAAAGCCTCTCTACGTGAAAATAGGAATATAGCCTATAGAAAACGGTTTGGGGCTGGCGAAGGTTTATTAGTGGAGTATGATGTTAATATCAGCCGACAACATTATTTGAATGGTACAATAAATATAGGAAATAATGTGCTTTTAGCCAAGCATGTTTTTATAGATTATTCAGGTTGTGTTGTTATAAAAGATAATGTTCAATTGACTAATGGGGTTGTTATTGAATCTCATTACCATGAATTTCATTCTGATTATAGAAAATCTCGAGAAGAAATAATTCCTACGGAAATTATTATTGAAGAGGGAGCTGTCATTGGTACTCGAGCAATAATTTTATCTTCGTGTCATTATATTGGAAGACATGCCAGGATTGGAGCCGGAGCTGTTGTGACAAAAGATGTCCCTGATTATGCAGTTGTTGCAGGGGTACCTGCAAAAATTGTTAGATTTATGGAGTATTAATATGGTTAATAAATTGAGCGATTTATTTTATGAACAACGATATTGTTAAAGTAACTATTAGATGTATAACCTATAATCAAGTCAATTATATACGGCAATGTCTTGATGGATTTGTTACGCAACAAACTAATTTTAAATTCGAAGCAATAGTACATGATGATGCTTCAACAGATGGAACTGCCGAAATTGTGCGTGAATATGCCGAAAAATATCCGGATATAATAAAACCTATTTTCGAAACTGAAAATCAATATTCTAAACATGACGGTTCGTTAGGTAGAATTCTGAATGCCTATACTCGTGGCAAATATGTCTCTATTTGTGAAGGCGATGACTATTGGACTGACCCGCACAAACTTCAAAAACAAGCCGATTTCCTTGATGCAAATCCTCAATGCTCTCTTACATATCACGCTTGCAAAAATGTGTTCAGTACTCCGTGTAAAGTGAATGGTATATATGCTGAAAATGTTAAGCAATCATATTTAGATGTAGATTTAGTAGATTATCCTTTCCAAACGGCTACAGTAATGTATAGGAAGGAAATTATTGATAGTGAATTGTATAAAAAAGCAACTGCTATTGGGTGTACTTTTGGAGATGCCATATTATATCTCACAGCTAGTAGGTTTGGTACAATAGAAGGCGTGAATGAACAAATGTCTGTATATCGCAGGCATGAAGGGGGAATTTCACAACATATGTATGATATGGATAAATTATGGAAAAATTTTAGAGATTGGCAAAATGTGGCATTGTTGTTTGGCGGTGAAATTGGGGAGAAAATTAAAGAAGTAAAATTAGGCTATTTTATTTACTATGCTATTACTAATAGAAAATATAGGTTGGCTTTAAAAATGTTATATAGTAGTATTTTTAAAACTTCTAGGTCTGTTGCTGTTGGTTTAAAATTATCTTATAATTATTATTATCATAGATTAGTTAAGTAGTTGTTTTATTTACAGTAAAGTCTTGCAGATAGATTATTATTTACTGTTTGTTAGATTAGAAATCCTTTCTTTATTTAAGGCTCCGGTATCATTGAAACAATCTCTAAAAACTATTTTTAAATTTTATTATAAACGTTTCTTTAAAAACTGAATATGACAACTCCGAAAGTTTCAATTATAATTCCCGTTTATAACGTGGAATTATATTTAAGTAAATGCATTGATAGCATATTGGCTCAGTCGTTTACTGATTGGGAATGTATTTTGGTCGATGATGGGAGTAAAGATAGTAGTGGAATAATTTGTGATGAATATGCAATAAAAGATACTCGAATTAAAGTTATTCATCAAACCAATAAAGGCGTTAGTGTAGCACGGCAAGTAGGAATAGATAATGCCAGTGGCGAATATTCTATTCATATTGACCCTGATGATTGGGTAGAACCAAATATGCTTGAAGAATTGTATAAAAAGGCAAAAGCAGATGATGCCGATATGGTTATTTGCGATTATTTTAAGCATGAGGGTGGTACTCAAACCTATATTGAGCAACGTCCTAATTTTTTAGAACCAATAAAAATAATAGAACAGATGTTAACTACTAATATGTACCCTCAATTATATGGTAGTTGTTGTAATAAACTTGTTCGTTGTTCTTGTTTTAATAGTTCTATTAATAAGATTCGTTTTGAGCCGGAAGATTTGTCTTTGGGTGAAGACGTAGTGTTCAATTGTAGATTGTTAATGAATTCTGTGAAACGTATTTCTTATTTAAACAATGCTTTTTATCATTATGAAGTAAGAAGTGGAAGTCTCTGTAGTACACTTGAAAAAAAATAGGTTATCTTATTAAAGTACAAGAAGAAATAGTTAAGGAAACAAGTATAACGGATAAATTATCTCTCAAACCCCAACATCTACAGATTTTATTTGCCAACAAAGAATTTAAAAAAATGAAGAATCTGTATCCTAATACACAAAGAGAAATTATTAGAAAATATCCTCATTCATTTTTGTCCCTTGCTTTAAGAGGTTATCCTAGAATTGCATTTTATATGATGTCAATTATTAAATTGTTTAAATAGCTGATATTGTAGATTAGATTATTACTTACTATGAATATTTGTATCATTAATTTACGAGAGAATAATCCATATATAGGTGGTGTGGAAAAAGTGTCTTATCTTTTGGGTAAAGATTGGGTGAGTAAGGGTCATAACGTGATTTTTTTTATCGTGTTATCATAGTAATATTTCAAAGCCCTATGACATCGTTTGTAAAGAACTTTTTTTACCTAATAAGGAGTATATTATTTCTAAAGAAAATTTTGGTTTTGTTACTAATATCATTGTCCAAAATAAGATAGAAATAATTATTAATCAGGGAAGTGTATTTGATGATTGTTGTAAATTAAGTAATTATATTAAGGAGTCAACGGGAGTTAAATTAGTTACTACAATACATTATTCTCCTTTATGTAAACTAACTGCTATAAAAAATAATTTTTTCATAAAGAGTAAATTGGGTGGAAATTTTTATTATTGGTTAAAGGATTGTTTATTGTGGTTCAGATTCCATATGTTTAAAAAGAAAGAATATTTAAAAACCGAAGTAGAAGAATATAATCAAGTTGCACAGTGTAGTGATGCAATAGTTTGCCTATCTGGTTCTTATTTGACGATTTTTCAAAAATTGATAAATACTGCTTTTCATAAAAAATTATTTGCAATTAATAATCCAATAGAATTATTTAATCTTGATAAAATAAAAAAGAAAAAACAAATAC
The DNA here is from genome assembly GCA_051870785.1 of Candidatus Aphodosoma sp. Classification (GTDB taxonomy): domain Bacteria; phylum Bacteroidota; class Bacteroidia; order Bacteroidales; family Paludibacteraceae; genus Aphodosoma. The sequence continues at coordinate 15,589 of JBJECF010000033.1, read as the reverse complement.
TTTATGTCGGTCGTTTAGAGTTTGGCATGAAGCGATTTGATCGAATGATTAATATTTGGGCTAAAATAGAAAAATTGTTTCCTGATTGGTCTTTTATTGTGGTAGGGGATGGTCCTTATCGTGGTTATTTCGAAAATAGCGTACACAAAAAAGGTCTTAAAAATGTTCATTTCGAAGGGTTTCAAAATCCGGTGAAATATTATTCTGAGAGTTCAATTATTTGTTTGTCTTCTTCTACTGAAGGTTTTCCTATGGTGCTCGTTGAAGCTCTTAAATATAAGTGTATTCCTATTGCATATAATTCTTTTGCGGCTCTCTCCGATATTATTGTTGATGGTGTTAATGGTTATGCTATTCCTCCTTTTAAAGAAAAACTATTTATCGAAAAACTACATTATCTGATGTCTAATGAAAATGAGCGTAACCGCCTCGCTTCTAATAATGCCGTTACTTTGGGTAAATTAGATATTGATATAATCTCTCAACAATGGTTTGACTTATTCGATAATTTATTAAACTAAATATTATGCGTGTTCTTTGGTTTTCTCCTACGCCTTCGTTGTATAGTTCCTATAGTAACTCCCATAATGGTGGCGGTTGGATTTCGTCTCTTGAGCAAATTGTGCGTTCCGTAAATGATATTTCTTTGGGTGTGGCCTTTAAACTCAATGGTCAAAAGCCTAAGAATACTATTGATGATGTAACGTACTATTGTATAGACTCAAAATCTAATGGCGTACAAAATTATATTGAGATTATCGACGATTTCAAACCCGATATTATTCAAATATTCGGTAGTGAGAACGAGTTCGGCGATATTTGCTCCCATATCGATATACCCGTTGTTATACATATGCAGGGGTGCTTACCTCCTTATCATAATGCTCTTTTCCCGGTAGGAATGAATAAGTTCGATTTCTTAATTGGTCGCGGTCTTACCCTGAGAAGACGTTTTATGGGCTGGCGTAGCGAACCGTCTTTCCGCCGCCGTGCCGAACATGAAATTAATACTATCCGTTCTTGTAAGTTTTTTATGGGGCGAACCGACTGGGATAAGGCTCTTGTTTCCCTTTTTAATCCAAAGGCAAAATATTTCCATTGCGAGGAGGCTCTTCGCGATTCTTTCCTCAATATGGATAAACATTGGGCGCCTTCGTCTCAAGATAAAATCAAGATAATCAGTGTAATTTCAAATCCTTGGTATAAAGGTGTGGATTTGATTTTGAAAACCGCCAAGCTGCTGAAGCAGTTCACTTCGATGAATTTCGAGTGGAATGTTTTTGGTGTTTCCGACATCCGTTTTTATGAGTATAAATACGGTATCTTTGCAAATAATGTGAATGTCAATATCCGTGGCAGTGTAGGTAAAGAGGTGCTTGTCAATGAATTATGTAATTCTTCGGTATATGTACATCCAAGTTATATCGATAATAGCCCAAACAGTGTTTGTGAAGCTCAACTTATCGGTATCCCTGTGCTGGCTACTAATGTCGGAGGCATTTCTTCACTCGTTAAAGATGGTGAAACCGGCTTCCTGTTTCCGGCAAACGACCCTTATATGCTTGCTAACCTTATTAAAATGGTGGTTAATGACAGAGCTTTGTCTGTAAAACTCTGTGCTTCTGAAATCTCCGTCGCTAAAGCTCGTCATAATCCCGATTCTATTAAAACTACGTTGTTAAACGTATATAATTATATTCTGAATGAAAAATAAGTTGTTGGATATACTTTATTTCCCATTTAAATTGATGGGTTATATCATGCATTGCTTTGGTAATGCTCGCGTTCATTATTTTTTCTATAGAGCGAAAATTTATTATTATACCGAGAAATATAAACGTTGCTTTAAAAGTTTTGGTAAAAATTCTATTATGGGCAGACCTGCACTTTTGCAAGGCACCGATGCTATTTCTATCGGTGATGGATGTAGTATTCAAGAGAATGTTCTTATAAGATGTTATAAAGATCTAAATTACCAAGGATATTCTTCGAATATGATTATTGGTAATAGAGTTAGTATTGGTGCCAATTCTAATATTTCTTGCTCAAATAAAATAGTAATAGGAGATGGCGTTGTAATTGGTCGTGTGGTTTTTATTACTGATAATAGTCATGGAAAAAACGATACTATTGCAGAGTTGAATATTCCTATTCTGGAACGCTCGGTTGTTTCTAAAGGTCCCGTTATTATCGGTAAAAATGTGTGGATAGGAGAGCGGGCTTGTATTCTTCCTAACGTTACAATCGGTGATGGTGCTATTATCGCTGCTAATGCCGTAGTAACAAAAGACGTACCCCCTTATTCCGTAGTAGGCGGCTGTCCCGCAAAAGTATTGAAAATAATAGAAAAATGATGTCGGTTTTTTAGTGTAGTTCTTTTTGTATGATAGTGAAATATCAAAGAAATTCAAATATAGAGTTACTTCGTATAATAGCAATGATATTTATAGTATTGTTGCATATCGTAGTACATATTACCGGCGATGTAATGCCCGGTGCAAATATGATTAAATCTGTGACCATTATCGGTGTGGATTTATTTGTTATGATTAGTGGTTATTTTAATATTAGGTTGTCTTTTAAATCTTTTTTTGTACTGATTTCAGTAGTGCTATTTTATAGTGTTCTCAGTTGGATCTCAGCTTATTTGGTTTTTGATAGACCGTTGAATTTGGGAGATATTAAAAATATATTTTTACCGATAAGTGTTTATGGTAATTACTGGTTTGTATCCTGTTATTTAATGTTGATGTTGTTAAGCCCTGCAATTAATGTATTTCTAAAGAATAGTTCAATTGTGATGTATTTAGGGGTCTTGTTGGTAATGGCTTATATTTCTTGTGTGTCGGGATGGTTATTTAATAGTAAGATAAATGTAAATGGGTACACTACTTTTAATATGATATTTATGTATATGTTAGGATATTGTATCCATCGTTTCAAATTTAATGAGAAATTCAAATCATATATATGGATATTGTTGTATATTGTATTTACTGCTTGTATCTATTTTATGACTTACATAGCTCCCGGTAGAGTTTTTAAATATAATAATCCAATAATAATTTTATCTACTATTTCTCTTTTCTGCTTTTTTACTTCTTTACATTTTAGTAATAAAGCGGTTAATGTAATTGCTTCTTGTATGTTTCCAGTTTATTTGATTCAAGAAGGTTTTTGGGGTGTTTTAGTTTATCAATATTTGAAGAGTAATGTATTGTTGAGTAATCCTCTTGAATTGAAATGTTATGGTGTTCTTTTTGGGTACGCAGTTTGTTTATTCATATTAGCTCTTATTATTGAGCCAATCAGAAAACTAATCATGACAAAACCCATCACTCTATTAGCTACTTTTATTGATGAAAAATATAATATTATTAGATGTAAATTGACTGATAAATCATTGAAATAAATAGCCTTTCTTTTGATTGATGTTTTTACTTTTTATCTGATTGTACTCTGTTTAATTTGCTGATAATCAACATTTTTATTGTAGTATAAATTTTGTAACAACTTTGTTAGTAATAAACTTGTTACTAACAAAATTATTTCATATAATAACATTATTCCTTGATGAAAATAATTCCTCTTTATCTGCCTCAATTTCATACTATTCCGGAGAATGATGAATGGTGGGGAAAGGATTTTACCGAGTGGGTGAATGTGCGTGAGGCTATGCCTCTTTTTGATGGTCATAATCAACCTCGCGTGCCTCTCAATGACAATTACTACGATCTTAGTGACGTGGAAACCCTTAAATGGCAATGCCGCATCGCTAAAGAGTATGGTATCTATGGCTTTTGTATGTACCATTATTGGTTTAATGGTCACCTCCTGCTTGAAAAACCAATGGAGATGCTGCTTGCCCATCCTGAAATAGATATAAAATACTGTATTTCTTGGGCTAATCACGATTGGACTGATGCTTGGAAAGCTTCGAATCGTACTCCTAAAATTCTTATTTCGCATAATTTCGACGACGAACAAGATTGGGTAAACCATTTTAATTATATGTTGCCTTTCTTTAAAGACCCGAGGTATATGACGGAGAATAATAAGCCGCTGATGGTGATTTATATCCCTAATATTATTCGTAAACTCAAGAAGATGCTCGATGTATGGTCTCGAATGGCGCACGAAAATGGATTTGATGGTCTTACTTATATTTACCAAAGTGCCGCTTCAAGCTTTGATAATTCTTGGGATCATACTCTTTTTGACTACGGAGTGGAAATGAATCCCGGGTATGTCGGTCTCGCTAATCGACAGAAAAATTCTTCTTTCTTCCCGAAATTGATGAAGTATTCTCACGAGATAAAGCGCATTCTTCATATACGTCGTAGCTTATTGCCTCAAAAGAAAATTACTGAGGTCTCAAAGGCTGATTATGACTATACTTGGCAGCGTATCTTGGAATTGCGTCCGTTTTCCAATTCTCCTAAAATGATTCCTTGCGCTTTTACCGATTGGGATAATACGCCTCGCCATAAAGAGCGCGGATACCTTTATCAAGGGGTGACGCCCGAAAAGTTTAAATACTATTTTCAACAGTTGGTGGAGAATACCAAGAAGTATTACGATACCGATATGATTTTCGTTTTTGCTTGGAATGAATGGGCGGAAGGCGGATACCTCGAGCCCGATACAAATAACGGTTTCGCTTTCCTCGAAGCAATCAGAGATTCTCTTTGTGAAGATTGAAATTTATAAAATTTACCTCCAAATTTCGCTGTAATAGAACTTTTATGAAACATGCTTTTTTGATAATAGCACATTCTCAGTACGAAATTTTAAAAGTTTTAGTAGAACTATTAGATCATCCTAATAGTGATATTTTTATTTTGATTGATAAAAAATCTCCTCTTCCTAATAATTTGATTTGTAGATTTAGTACATTACACCTTTTGTCAAAACGAATTGATATCAGATGGGGCGATATTAGTCAAATTAAAGCAGAATTATTACTCTTTAAAACTGCCCTATCTTTTGGTGGATATTCTTATTATCATCTGTTGTCCGGTGTCGATTTGCCTATCAAACCTTTAAATTATATTTTCGATTTTTTTAAAAGAAATGATGGTAGGGAATTTGTTGGTTTTGAGGATGGAGAGAAATGGTGGTATAAAGTTTTTTATTATCATTTGTTTACTCGTTATTTTAAATTAGATGGGAAGTTAGGGAAGAAAGTTGATTTTATTCGTAAGTATTCTGAAATAGTTGTAAATAAAATCTGGAAGAGAAAGCCGGATTCTAATATTGTTTTCAAAAAAGGTGCTAATTGGTGTAGTGTTACAGAGGATTTTGTAAAGTATCTGATTTCTAAAGAGAAATTTATTCTCAAGCGATTCAAATATACTATGTGTGGTGATGAGATTTTTCTTCAAACAATATTGTGGAATTCTCCATTTAAAGAAAATATTTATTGTGTAAATAATGAATATAAAAGTTGTTTACGAGAAATTGATTGGAATAGGGGTAATCCGTATGTTTGGGGTTCATCTTCTGAAGATTTTGAATTGTTGAAAAATTCTGATAAATTCTTTGCTCGTAAATTCAGTAGTCAATTTCCGGATATTATTAATAAAATAAAAGAGTTGTGCAATTTCAATGAATAGATTCCTAACGATAATAAAACGTTTTTTTAGATACCTCGTTAATTTCGGCCCTCGGTTGACTTTCTTTTATATTGTCTATCCTCGTTTTGGTGGCCGTAAAGCAATTCTTCGTCGGCACGATGAGATTAAAAGATATATTAAGAGGAATTTCTCGTCGGTATTGAATAAATATACCGATGCTGTTTATACAGATGAAATAACCGTTGCCGACAATCGGAATATTTGGGTATGTTGGCTGCAAGGGGCTGATAATATGCCCGATATCGTTCGTGCTTGTTACAAATCGATTATTGCGAATGCTGACGGTCGTGAGGTGGTTCTTATTACGGTAGATAACGTAGAACAATATATTTCTATCCCGGATTTTATTAAAGATAAAGTGGCTAATGGAGTGATGTCACGTACCCATTTCGCCGATTATATCCGTATTGCACTACTAAAAAATTTTGGTGGTCTTTGGATTGACGCTACCGTTTTTGTAACCGATAAGATAAATATCGATTGTAAATTACCATTTTTCAGCGTTAAACAACGTCCTGATAGCATTCATTTCGTATCACAATATCGCTGGGCTGTATGGCTACTCGGTTGTTCTGCTGAAATGGGCAAAATTGTGTTCGGCTGCCTTGAAAATCTCTTTGTCGCTTATCTAAAAAAATACAATTGTTTTATTGATTTCTTCCTTTTCGATTATTTCTTGGCAGTGATGTACGACGAAATCCCTTTATTTAAACAGCTCGTTGATGACTGCCCTTACAATAATCCCGATGCCTATAAATTGGCTTCAATGCTCAATGAAGAATATTATAATGACGCTTTTATGCGCCTTAAAGCCAATAATACTTTCCATAAACTTAGCTGGAAACAACAGTTTCAATCTGTTACCTCCGATGGTAAAGATACATTCTACTCTTTTATAAAAAATCATTAATGATTATGAATAAACCGCTTATTAGTGTCGTTATGCCTGCCTATAATGCGGCTAAATATATTACAGAGTCTATTTCTTCCGTATTAAATCAATCGCTTAAAAATTTCGAAATTATAGTGGTGGATGATTGCTCTACCGATGATACATGGAAGATAATAAATGAATTGGTAGCCACTGACAATCGTCTTAAAATATGTAGGTTAGATAAAAATTCCGGGTCTGCCAAATACCCTCGCGAGGTGGCTGTAAGCATGGCTAACGCTGATTGGATTTGTTGGATTGATGCCGATGATATTGTGTTAGAAGATTATCTCGAAAAATTATATTGTCGAACTCAAAATACTAATGCGGATATTGTTTGCAGTCAAATGATTGCTTTTCAAAATAATACTAACAACGTGCAATATGCTTTACCCGATTTATCTTTACACAATAATGGCGATATAATTATCCCTGGTAAAGTGGCTGTAATGAAAACAATAGGTACTTGGTTGTTGAATGCCAATGGGTTCCTTGTAAAAAAGTTCTTGTGGCAAGCTACTTCTCTTTTCTTGAATATAGATGCCAATTGGATGGATGCCGATGATGTCTCTACTCGCGAAATGCTACTTTCTGCCAATAAAGTGGCTTTTGTAGATGCGGTTTATTACTATCGTATTCACCCCGATGCAATTACTAAAAAGCTATCTGTCAAAAAATTTCACACTCTTATTACTGATAGTTATGTTATTGACCTGATTGATAATGCTTTCGGTAATAAATCGCATCAAGCTCGCCTCGCCCGCAATCAGTATGTGAGTAGAATTTTAAGCTTTATGCGCCTTGCCGTTGTTAATAAAAGTCACCTTACTAATGATGATTTTTCAGAAATTATTGCCCTCATTAAGAAGCACTTTTCCTCTTGTTCCGCCGGCGATATCATTCATTCCGATTTAAAACCAATGCTTAAATTAATTATGTTACTCCCTTTCAATTCCGCTTTGGCTGTGGTGAACTTTATCAATAGAAAATGAAATTATCCATAATAATTCCTGTTTATCAAGTAGAAGAGTATATCGAGCGTTGCCTGAAAAGTATTATCAGTCAAGATTGTAAGGACTATGAAATTATTCTTGTTGATGATGCCACTCGTGATAATAGTATGAAAATCGCTCATGATGTATTGGATAATACCGGTACCATTGTACGTTATCTTAAGCATGAGTCTAATAGCGGTTTGTCCGCAGCTCGTAATTCCGGTATTTCAGTTGCAAAGGGTGAGTATATTTTATTTGTCGATAGTGATGATTCTCTTGCCGATGGGGCTCTCTCGGCGTTTATTCGGCAGATTAACGATACTCACGCAGATTGTATTATTGGTAACTATAAAGTAGTTTCCGAAAAGGGCGATTATATCTCTAAAAAATACGATTATTATAGGTATTACGATGCTACTGAAGATATCCACAAGGCTTATCTTTTAGGTAATATCCCAGTGATGGCTTGGAATAAATGTGTAAAAACTGATTTAATTAGAAAGAATAATCTCTTTTTTAAAGAGGGTATCTATCATGAGGATGAATTGTGGACTTTCTTGCTTATTAATGAAGTTGCTTCTCTTGTGGTTACAGGCATTTATACTTACACTTATTATGTGCGTGGTGGATCTATTATGACTAATGCTAAAATGGAGAAGAGGTTACAATCGAGTATCTCTATTTATGCCGAGATGGTGGAGTATGTGACTAAAAATAATGTGACGGATGTAAATATTATCAATAGTCTTGATGTTTTCGCTTTTTGGCGTTATAGAGATATTTGTAAATTGTGTAAGGATAAGACGTTGCAAATACAAATGTATGATAGCGTACGTTTTTTCCAGAAAAAATCTCCTCATGGCAACGGTAAATTCGGTGCAGTTGCTCGCTTTAATTGCTTGTTGCCTCGCCGTATGGGCTACCTTTCTATCAAGTTGTTAATGGCTTTATACAACAAACAATGAAGAAAAAAGTTCTGTTCTGTATAAGGGATTTTAACCATGGCGGTATTCCAAAGAGCCTTCAAAATCTATTATCCCTTATCGATAAAGATAAATACGATATTACCATTTTTTGCGCTTGGCAACAAGGATATTATAAGCAAGTGTTTGAAAAGTATTCCGTTATTCCGCAAGATAAATTGATGTTTCTTTTTTGTGTCAACTATAAATCTTTATCCGGATTTACTCTTGTTAAAGCGTTGCTGATTAAAATTTTGGCAAAGATATGGTTGAAATTGAACGTTGATATCTTTGATGCTTATCTAAGGCGTATTGCTCGAAAAACAGCTGCTGCCGGTAATTATGATGATGCCGTTGCTTTTGCCGAAGGTTGGATAACGAATCTCGTCTCTTATATGGATGCCATTCCTCGTAAAATTGCTTGGATACACATGGATTATAAAAGAGTATTGGCTTATGATAAAGGCAAGAATAACAATCTTTTATATTCAAAGTTCGATTATATTGTTTCGCCGTGTAAATTCTCTGCCAAATCGTTTATCGACATTCACCCGGATTTCGCTCCTAAGGTAAGGTCGATAAAAAATCTTTTGGATGTGGATGCTATAAAGAATAGTGCTATTGCTAATATCAATGATATAAATAAAGATAATAATATTTTCTCAATCATCTCCGTCGGTAGAATTTGTTACGAGAAACAATTCTATGAAATCCCTCGCATTGCAAGTGAAGTGAAAAAGCAGTTTCATAATTTTAAATGGTATATCGTAGGGGCAGGCTCAGATGTGGAAGTCAACGTTCTTAAAGATAATATAAAAAAATACGTTGTTGATGATTGCGTTATTCTGCTTGGTGAAAAGAATAATCCTTACCCTTATATCGCCTCTTGCAATTTGTTGGCTCTGCTTTCTATTTCCGAAACTTTCTCTTATGTTGCTTATGAGGCAAAAATATTGGGTGTGCCTGTGATTACTACCGATTTCGGAGCTGCTTACGAAATAGTGGAAAATAACACAAGTGTAGTGGTATCTAAAGATTGTTTTGCTTCAGAACTTATTCGTTTGATGTGTGACTCCGCTTATTATAATCAACTCTTGCAGGGCGTTAAGAATTATAGATATGATAATGTCGGAATATTGTGCGAAATAGAAACCTTATTTGATCAATATGACGCTTAATAATATATTTTCAGACCGTAATATTGCCATTTTTACACTCGTATTTATGAGCGTTCAGTTCATATACATTGAGGGTATGGAAGTCTCTATCCCAAAAGTAGTTTTTATGTCTATCACCCCTTTGCTTATTCTATTAAAATCTCCGAAAATATCAAAGGCAGCTATTTTGGGTTTTCTTTTTCTTGGGGTCACTGTGCTTATTAGTCGTATTCAGTATCCCTCCGGTAGCACTTCTACTTTTTATTATAGTGCAATGTTTATTTGTATGTTTTGGTTGTACTATAATTTGGTACATATTAATTGTGTATTTACTTTGGATTTCTTCCTTAAGGTAGTGCAGTTTGTGATATATGCTTATGCTGTTTGCTTGTTGTTACAGCAGTTTTTCTTCTTAATTGGTGTTAATTATTTTCCGCTGATTAACTTGATGGGGTTCCCTTATTATTCCGGTTTTAAATTTAATACTTTGGCCATCGAGCCTTCACATGCCGCTCGTATTCTTACCATCTATTTTTACGCTTTCCTCAAACTGCTTGAATATCAAAATGGCGATAGTGTTAAAATTCCAAGGTTGTGGGTAGATTATAAGTGGACTATTATAGCTTTTTTGTATACCATGGTTACTATGGGTAGTGGTACTGCTTTTGTGGGTCTGGCTTTGGTTTCGCTCTATTTTATAAAACCTAAGTATGTCGTCTGGATTGTTCCTTCTGCTTTTATTATCTATATGGTTATCCCTTTAATAGATTATGAACCTCTTAATCGAGCCGTTGTCGTGTTTAATACAGCACTTCTCGGTGATACGGAAGAGATGAAAATGGTGGATAACTCTGCCGCCTCACGCGTAAATATCATTATCGATACTTTTAAATATCTCGATATTACAAATGTAGATTTATGGTTAGGCTACGGTGAGGATTATTACGATGGTAAGTCTGTGTTGCCGGCTGTTACCAACTATGGTTTTATCTCTTATATCCTTAAATTAGTTTTCTTTTTCGCTTGCTGTTTTACCGGGTTCTTCTCTATCGAAGTCTTGTTCTTTATCTTTTTGCTTGGTATGAACGTGGGTAATATAGCTTATGGATGGGCGATATTAATGGTGTTTTCTACCCTTAAATATTTTAAAATTAATAGTAAGGCTTACTGGCAAAGTGTGCGATCTAATAATTCTTGGGTTATTTAATTTTGTAATTAATAAGTTTTGATAATATAAATGAGTGATTCGGTTTTTCTTTCTATTGTAATTCCGGTGTATAATGCGGCAGATACTATTTCTGTGTGTCTTGATAGCATATGGAGTCAGTCATTGAATGAAGATGAATACGAAGTGATATGCGTAAACGACTGTTCTACTGATAATTCAGTAGCAGTTATTACCGATATTCAACAAAGTCATCCTAATTTACGCTTGTTGCATAATGCCGAGAATCTTCGTGCCGGAGGTGCCCGTAATCACGGCGTTCGCGAGGCAAAAGGCGAATATATACTGTTTATCGACGCTGATGATTATTTCCATAAAGATTCGTTGAAAACCGTTGTCAAATACCAAAGAACGAATCACTTGGATATTTTGGTGTGCGATTTTGCACGCCATACAGCTTTGGATGTTAATGATAACTTAGTACATAATTTCAAGTCTCAAAAGGTAATGTCCGGAAGAGAATTTCTTGTTGTGAATTCCTTACCTTATGCCCCTTGGAAATATGTCTTTAAAAGAGACTTGATGATGGATAATTATATTTTCTTTGTTGAAAAACTTAGTTGTGAAGATGTGGATTGGTCTCATAAAATCGCCTTTTTTGCTAATTCGATGCAGTATCAACCTATATTGCTAACTCATTATATCCTAATGGATTCCAGCCAAACGAGTGTGGAGTATAAAAATGCTAATACCGTTTTCCATAGATTGCAAGCCGGTAAAAGAGTGTCAGAATTGGTTACTCTCTGTATTACTGAAGCGGAGAAAAGGCAGATATTAGCAGTGGCGAAGTCTACCCTAAAAAATGGCATTATCTTTATTAATGGACTTTTTATCTCTCCCCGCCGTAAAGCGGATATTATTAAGGAGTGTGTTTCAAGTGATGTTGATTGGGGTAGAGCGATGAATTTCATTCGAGATAATGCTTTTGTTTATTCTTGCTTTTCCACTATTATAGCACTTTTTTTTAGAACCGCCGTCTATTGTAAACGAAAATTCATTGGCCGATGAAATCAAATCTTACTCTCGCTATCTGCATGTATAATGCAGAAAAATATATTGAGGAAACATTACGTTGTATCCTCGAACAATCTATGCAGGATTTTTATTTGATGATTGTAAACGACTGTTGTACAGATGGCAGCGTTGACATCGTCAGAAATTTCTTTGACAAAAATCCTCGCCAGTATGAACTCGTTAATTTCACAGAAAATAAAGGTCTCGCTTATGGTCGTAGATATGTTGAAGATCATACTGATACCGACTATCTGCTCTTTGTCGATGCCGACGATTGTCCTTATCCTAATTTGGTTGAGAAATTATTCAATAAAATCACTTCCGACCTACAACTGATGGCTGTAGGGTGCTATCTGGAATATATGGACTCAGAAGGTCAAAGGTTAAATGGTGGCATTTATATTGGAGAAACTACTAAGGATGGATTTTATAAAAAAGCTAATGCTGAAAAATTAATTTTTATGCAGCCAACTGCAATTTACAATCTAAAAATTGCTTTAAGTGTGGGAGGTCATAATATTGAAGGTTTTCCGGATGGTAAACCTCGTTATCAAGATTTGTGCGAGGACCTGGATTTGTGGACTCGTATGAGCGATTTATATGTAAATGGTTATGCTATTATAGTGATTCCGGAAGTACTTTGCCGTTATAGGAAGCATCAATATGCAATGTCTGCCGACTCTTTTAATATGCTCCTCCGTATGCGCCATATTAAATCTAATCTTAAGCGTAGACGTCGTGGTGAACCGGAACTCTCTTTTATTGATTTCCAAAATTCATTGTCTGATGCGGAACTGACTAAACTGAAAAAAGAGGCTCGGTCGGCTAATTCCTTCCGTAATGCTTATTACTTCTTGAAAAAAGGTAAATTGCTTTCTTCTATCAAGAATCTATTCGTTGCTTTCGTTAGCAACCCTAAGTATGTTGTAGATAAAATCAAGTGTAATTTATTGAAAATCAAATAGTAATGACTGATTTTTTAAAGGCTGTTTTTACTCTCTTAAATACAAATGCCGATTACGCAGTATTGCGTAATTACAATGGTCTCCCTTATAATAATCCGAGTCGCGATATAGATATTATTATTGAAAAAGAAAATTATGCAAATGTGAAGTCCCAACTTGTTGATATAGTGGAGCAATGCGGTTGGCAAATAGTTACACTGCTAAAGTCCGATCGACTTGTTACTTGGGTCTGTGGTAATATTTCAGAAAGCGGAACTGTAAATTTGATTCAATTCGATTTCTTTTTCAATACTTCCGTTTTCGGTATAGAGCTGATGTCTGCCCGTGATTTATTGAACACAAGAGTCTTTAACGGAGATATTTTTCATGTGGATATCGCGTCTGAATTCTTGGATAAATATCTATATGATAGAGCAGTTGGTGCTAAATATCCGGAGAAATATAATGCCGTCAAAGCATCGGTTGCAGATAATGAAATCGTAGCTAAGGTATTACAAAAAGTTTTTGGCGTCGGTTCTATCAGCGAATGTGATAGGGCAAATGGTAAGAAATTACTTTTGCATGCTTTTTGTAAAGCTCCGTTTTATAATTTTATACGCTTTGTAAAATTTGAATATTATCGCATTGCCAATTATCTTTATTCTAACACCGGATTCAGTATAGGCTTTACAGGCCCTGATGGAGTGGGTAAAACAACGGTGATAAATGCTTTGATTGATCATCTTGGTGAGGTTTTTCGTAATGCTCACGAATATATGCACTTCCGCCCTACGTTATTCGGAAATCTTGGTGATGTTGCTCATTCTGCCGGTCTGAAAAAAGAGGTGGATAGAAATTTTAGCGACCCGCATCGTGGAGGTAAAACGGGTAAAGTGAGTTCCTTGTTTCGCCTTTTTTATTATTCACTCGACTATATTGTCGGTTATTGGATAAAGATAAAGAGTGTCACTCGTATAACGCGTCTCGTGATTTTCGACCGTTATTATACTGATATTATCTGTGATAGTCGTCGCAGTCGCATTTATCTTAATTCTAAATTTTTATATCGATACGGTCGTTTTTTTATTCCGTCTCTCGACTATAATATCTTGCTTACAGCTGATACGGATACTATTCTTGCAAGAAAACAAGAACTCGATGCCTCCGATGTGGCGGCAATTAATAAAAATATCGATTTCCTCGCTTCTAAACAGGGCTATATTAAAGTACTAAATGATACTACTCCACAAAACGCAGCTCTTAAAATACTTTCTTTTGTTTTTGAAAATCAACATAATAATAATATAATCCGATTGTAAAATTTATGAATAAGGAGACTATTGAAAATCTACGAGTGCAAAGAGATTACTCAATGGATATTTTGAGAATTTTGGCAATATTAATAGTTGTTTTTCTTCATATATCATATCCTTTTTTTGAAGAAAATACATTAAATTCACCACAATGGTTGCGAGCTATCATCCCGGACACAATCTCTCGTTGGGGTGTGCCTGTTTTTGTTATGATTAGCGGTGCTTTTATGTTGCAAAAAGAGATTCCAATTAAAGTGTTGTTTAATAAATATATAAAGCGTCTCGTAATATTGCTTCTTTGTTGGAATGTAATTTATCATATACCTGAAATAAAATCAATGTCGTTTAGCGTAAAAAATGTTATGTCTATTTTCTTTTCATCGGGAGAAGGTTACCATTTGTGGTTCCTTTATATGTTGATAGGTATTTATATCATAATTCCAATAATAAAAAAGATAGTGGATGGCGGCTTGACGAAATATGTGCTTTGTTTGTGGGCATGTACTAGTATCTTATTTTTTTGGTTTGTAAAGTCCTCTACATTTATTCATCTGCAATATTATCTGCTAAATTTCCCTTTTCAAATAGATTATGTCGGCTTTTTTATTTTAGGTCACTATTTATATAGTGAAGTAAAGTTGACTAAAAAGCAACGTTGTTTAATTTATTCGTTGGGCATATTTTCTCTCGCATGTATGAGTCTTGGAACTTATGGTATCTCGGTTGTATTCGGGAAAAAATTATATTATTTCATTGAAAATTTAAGTGTTTTCAATGTGCTTGTTTCTGTTGCTCTTTTCGTTTTCTTTAGATATTTTGATGTTGAGAGTTGTTTGATTCTTAGTAAATCAAAAAGTGTGATAGGTAAATTGTCGAACTTGACTTTAGGTGTATATCTAATTCATATCATTATACTTAATATTCAATATTATTATTTCCCAGATGATTATTATTCCATTTGGAATGCTTGCCTTGCAATTCCTGCAATTTGGGTTGTTACTACTATTGTTTGCTTTTTTATCTCTTTTGTTTTATCCAAAATTCCAGGATTGAAGGTTCTTGTAAAATAGGTTTTGGTATAATTAGTTCGGACTGAATTTTTGGGTGCATTGTTGATAGTTGAACGAGAGCCTAAGTTTGAATTCTTGGAAAAACGGCAAAATTGCCCGAAAATCGCTTGGAAAAACGGCAAAAATATACTACATTTGCATTGGAAAAATGGCAAATCTGGCTTAACTTATTGATTTATATGATAAAAAGATTTAGTGGCTATTTTTGATAATGATTTGTGTTCATTGACCCGATTTAACTTATATTTATATAAAAAATACCCTCGTGCATATTAGGCTCGAGGGTATTTTTTTCCTGTTTTCGTCACTTTTTTGGCGTGAAATTTTTATACGCTGAGAATC
>JBJECF010000032.1:0-30472 GCA_051870785.1 Candidatus Aphodosoma sp. | reverse complement strand
TTGAGGTCTTCTTCAAATTTTGTCACTAATTTTGCACTAGCTTGTTGAGAGTAGCTTGAAAAAAAATATAGGAAAAGATATTATTAATTTAAATAAAAATATTACCTTTGCAAAATGTAGTAAGTAAGAGTGTATATATGTAGTTTGAAACTAATTGTGCGATTGCTGAATTAAAAATATTTATTATGCCTTTAAATGCAGAAAAATACTCGACGATTTGTAAAGAGGATATTTCTACTTCGGAATGGTTTGTTATGAACATGTATACTAAAAGTTTAGCCAGAGTAGAAACTTCCTTGGAGAATTCCGGATTAAAGTATTTTTTTGCTAGATGTAATAAATTAAAAAAATGTGGTGGTAAAATGA
Organism: Candidatus Aphodosoma sp.; assembly: GCA_051870785.1. Lineage (GTDB taxonomy): Bacteria > Bacteroidota > Bacteroidia > Bacteroidales > Paludibacteraceae > Aphodosoma. The sequence continues at coordinate 30,106 of JBJECF010000032.1, read as the reverse complement.
TACAAGTAAGGGAAAATATTATCCCGGGAGTGTTTTTTATTTGTGCCACTTATCAGCAAGTTCAAGAATTTCAAAGTATGTATACTTTTCTTGGTTTCGCTACATATCAAGCTGATGGTAAACGTATTATTATGAAGGTTCCGTCTAAAGAGATGGATAATTTTATTGCTTTTATTGATAATACAGACACAGAGATGAACTTCTATCGTCCGGAAGATCTTGCTCTTGAAAAAGGTACAAAAATACGAATTACAGGGGGTGAGTTATCCGGTGTGGAATGTGTATTGACCCGTTTTAAAGGTAAGCATAAAAAGTGCTTGGCTGTGACAATTCCTTCATTAGGTACCGTTACTACCGTTTACTTAAAACCTGATTATGTGGAAATTTTGTAATTTTTTTGCTCTATATAAAAATAAGAATACATGAAAATCAAAAGCCTTTTATTTGTTGTTGTAGTTTCAATTGTAGTTGCCTCTTGTGGTAGCATCAAGGAAATTCCTTACTTTCAAAATCTTGAGACCGGAGAGTCAATTGATGTCTCCCAAAACCAACTTGTCCGTACTCAGCCTAATGATCAATTATCTATATTGGTTAATAGTAAAGACCCTTTGTTGGCAGACCTTTTTAATTTACCGGTCGCTCAACGTAAAGTTGGAAATAACAGTAATTTGTCTAACTATTCTCAGTACATATCTTGTTACACTATTGATGAGAAAGGTGAGATAGATTTCCCGGTTATAGGAAAAATTAATATTGCAGGTAAAACCCGTGGTGAGGTAGCCGATTTTATTAAAGATGAATTAGTGAAACGTAATTTAATTCAAGACCCAACCGTTACTGTCGAATTTGTAAATCATTATATCTCTATTTTAGGAGAGGTTAAAACTCCCGGTAGATATATGCTCAGCAGAGATAATACCACTATTTTAGACGCTATAGGTATGGCGGGAGATTTGACTATCTATGGTTTGAGAAATTCTATTAAAGTGCTTCGCTTGGAGGGTAATCAACAAAAAGTATATACTGTTAATTTGTGTGATGGTGAAGCCCTTGCTAAATCACCGGTATATTTTATTCAACAAAATGACGTTATTTACGTAGAACCTAATAAATACCGCTCTCGTCAGTCAACAGTGAATGCAAATAATGTAAGATCTACATCTTTTTGGATTTCGTTGGCATCGTTAGCAACATCTATAATGAGTACGATAGTTGTAGTACTTTCTTATTCAAATAAATAATATAAGTATAATCAATTTAAATGACTAAATATTAAGTTATGTCTGAACTTGAAAATAATTCAAATATGCAAAACGAACAGTCTGATTTGTTCGTAATCAAAGATATTTTGTACAATTGTTTGGAGCATTGGAAGTGGTTCGTTTTTTCTTTAGTTTTCTTCATGCTGATTGCATTTTTTTATATCGTTATTAAACAACCCGTATATGAGCGTAGTGCTTCTTTGATGATTAAAGACGACGTTACAAATGGGGCATCTATAATGTCGGAGGCAAATACTTTTGCTGATATGGGGCTTTTCTCGGTGAAAAGTAATGTTCATAATGAGCTTATCTCTATTCAGTCTCCTGCTTTGATTCTAGATGTGGTAAAACGTTTGAGTCTGGATATGAATTATGTAGAGAAGGGTATCCTTTCCAAACGTACTCTTTATGGTAATTCCCTTCCGGTAAAGGTAGTAATACCGGGGCTAAACGATAGAGACCATTGTTCATTTAAGATGGTATTGAACAGAGATAACGTTACTCTTTCTGATTTTGAGATGAACAATCTGGAGATGGAGGGAACGGTATCTGCTAAAATAGGAGAATCTGTAGTTACTCCTATAGGAAATATTACACTTTTACAAGGTGCTTTGAATGGTACAATCAATGATTTCGACAATAGAGAGATATTTGTTAGCAGAAGCGGATTGATGGCTGCTATGAATGGTTGCTCTTCTCGATTTACCGCTTCTATTGCTGACAAACAATCATCGGTAATTAATCTGGAGTATAAAGATGTTTCTGCACAAAGAGCGGAAGATTTTCTTAATACTTTGATTGCCGTTTATAATGAGAATTGGATAAGGGATAAAAATCAAATTGCAATTAGTACTTCGCATTTTATCAACGAAAGATTGAATGTTATTGAAAAAGAACTGGGAGAAGTAGATGGAGCAATATCCGAATTTAAGAGTAAAAACCTCATTACTGATGTCAATGCTTTGAGTAATATGTATATCAGTAGGTCGGAACAAGCCAATAGTCATTTGCTTGACCTTAATAATCAATTATATATAGCTAAGTATATTAAGAGCTTTTTGGCGTCAAAAGGCGATGTGCTTGAATTGTTGCCTGCCATTACTGGAGTCAGTAGCACTGCAATAGAGCAACAAATTGCAGAGTATAACTCAAAATTGTTACAACGCAATAGTATTGTAGCTAATAGTAGCGATTCAAATCCTATCGTTGTTGATTATAATAAATCTCTGAAAATGATGCAAGATGCTATCTTGGTATCTATTGATAATCAAATTTCCGCTATAGAGGCCCAGATAAAAGGTTATACGGAAAGCGACGAAAAAAATAGAACTAAAATTGCTTCGAACCCGTCTCAGGCTCAGGTGCTTATCTCAATCGAGCGCGAGCAAAAAGTTAAAGAGGCTCTTTATATCTTCTTGCTTCAAAAAAGAGAAGAAAATCAACTATCACAAGCCTTTACTGCTTATAATACTAGAATTATCACTCCGCCTATGGGCAGTTTACTTCCCGTTTCTCCTGTAAAGAGAAATATTATTTTGATTGCTATTTTCCTCGGTTTATTATTACCGGCTGGTATTATATATTTGCTCTTTGTTATGAATGGTAAGGTGCAAAGTGCGAAAGATATTGAGAAATTAACAGCGCCTTATGTCGGTGAAATTCCTCTTTGTGTAGATAAAAAAGGTTTACGTAGATTTGGTAGAAAGCCAAAACAAATGGATTTGTATATTTTGGTAGAACAGAATTCCAGAAATATTGTAAATGAGGCTTTTCGTATGTTGCGTACTAATATAGAGTTTTTGATGGGTAAAAATACTACCGGTAACGTGGTGATGGTTACTTCGTTAAAGCCTACATCCGGAAAGAGCTTTATTACTGCCAATTTGGCTAAATCTTTTTCTATAAAAGGGGTTAAGTCGGTCGTTGTAGATTTGGATTTGCGCCATGCTTCCGCTTCAGATTTGGTTTCTCATACTGATAATGGTGTGTCAAGTTACTTGAGCAATTATACAGATGATATTGACGGTATTATTTGTAATGTGAGTGACAATTATGATTTAGTACCATGTGGTATCAAACCTCCTAATCCGGTAGAATTATTACAATCCGATCGGTTAAATCAGTTACTTGAAGAACTTAAGAAGAAATATGATATAATATTTTTGGATGTTCCTCCTATTAATATTGTGGCAGATACATCTGTGATTGCTCCTTATGCCAATTTTTCACTTTTTGTAATCAGAGTAGACCTTTGCCAAAAAGATGAACTTACGATTATTGAAGAGATTTACAGAAATAATAAACTAAACAATATGTCTGTTTGCCTTAATGCTTCTGTGGTTAATTCTAGATATCATTATGGTAAGTATGGCAAATATGGCTATTATCATGATAAGAATTATTACGAAAAATAGTGTTTTACTCAATAATAAAAGATAATTATGAAAATTGCTGTAGCAGGTACCGGTTATGTGGGTATGAGTATTTCTACATTGCTGGCACAACATAATCAAGTTATTGCAGTGGATGTAATTCCGGAAAAGGTGGATTTGATTAATAACAAGAAATCACCGATACAAGATGATTATATAGAGAAATATCTTGCCGAGAAGGAGCTTAATTTAGTGGCTACTTTGGATGGCGCTTATGCCTATAAGGATGCCGAGTTCGTTATTATAGCAGCACCTACGAATTACGATCCTGTTAAGAATTATTTTGATACTCATCATATAGAAGAGGTTATTGATTTGGTGTTGAATGTTAATCCTAATGCAGTAATGGTTATCAAGTCTACAATACCAGTAGGCTATTGTCGTAGTTTATACCTCAAATATTACACTAAAGGGGTGAAGAAATTTAATCTGCTTTTTTCTCCTGAATTTTTGAGAGAGAGTAAAGCTCTTTACGATAATTTATACCCTAGCAGAATTATAGTTGGTTGCCCTAAGTTGATGGATGACGATGAGTTTAGCGAAGAGAATAAAGCTATACAATCGTTGGCAGATATAGACTTTCTTAATGAACGGGCACGCGTTTTTGCTAATTTATTAAAAGAGGGCGCTATTGCTACTGATATTCCGGTACTCTTTATGGGGATGAAAGAGGCTGAAGCAGTTAAACTTTTTGCAAATACATACCTAGCTTTAAGGGTTAGTTATTTCAATGAACTTGATACATATGCAGAAGTAAAAGGTCTTGATTCCAAGGCTATTATACAAGGTGTCGGTCTCGACCCTCGTATAGGTACACATTATAATAATCCAAGTTTTGGATATGGTGGTTACTGTTTGCCGAAAGATACTAAACAACTCTTGGCAAATTATCAGGATGTGCCACAAAATATGATGTCGGCTATTGTTGAAAGTAATCGCACTCGTAAAGATTTTATTGCTGATCAAGTATTGCGTAAAGCCGGGTATTATGGTTATTCTGATGATAACGATTTTTCGAAAAATATAGAAAAAGACTGTGTAGTAGGAGTTTATCGACTTACAATGAAGTCTAATAGTGACAATTTCCGCCAATCTTCTATTCAGGGAGTGATGAAACGTATAAAAGCAAAAGGCGCAAGAGTTATCATATATGAACCTACTCTTGATAATGGCACTTCTTTTTTTGGTAGCTTGGTAGTTAATGATATTAACGAATTCAAAAGATTGAGTCACGCTATTATAGCAAACAGATACGATTCTATTTTGGATGATGTGAAAGATAAAGTATATACACGCGATATATTCCAACGTGACTGATACTTGATATTTAATATTTAATTATTTGCATATAATCTTATATCTATAAATAAACTGTTTTGAAATATGAAAACTATAAAAAGTCTTTTGTTTTGTATAGCGGTATCATTGTCGCTATGTATATTTAATGTCGAGGTGTCGGCATGTACCGGGATAATTCTAAATTCTACAGATGGAGCTAAAGTGCTTGCACGCACGGTAGAGTGGGCTAATACACCCATGAAGTGCGGTTATATTATTGTTCCTCAGGGATATATTCATCAATCGTTGACACCAACGGGGGTAGATGGTATGAAGTTTAAGTCGCTCTATGGTTATACCGCTTTTTATACCGAATACGAAAATTTTGTTGTTGATGGTATTAATGAGAAGGGATTGTCGGCGGGACTTTTTTTCTTCCCGGGTTATGGTGGATATGAAGAATATGATGAGTCTTTAAAAGCTACTACGTTGTGTGATTTTCAGTTTGTATCATGGGTTCTGTCTCGGTTTGATAATATAGATGATATTATAAAGGCGGTGCAAGATATTCATCTCGTAGGTCTTGACCCTCGAGTAGGTACAGTACATTGGAGGATTTCCGAGCCGTCGGGGCGAACTGTAGTACTGGAGTATGTTGCCGGAAAGCCTCATTTCTATGAGAATAAATTGGGAGTATTAACGAATGCCCCAGGCTTTGAATGGCATATGACCAATTTGAATAATTATGTGAATTTACGTAATGGTAGTTCCTCTTCTATCTCTTATAATGGTGTGGAGATAAAGCCGTTTGGTGGTGGCAGTGCACTTCTGGGTTTGCCGGGTGATTTTACTCCTCCGTCTCGATTTATCAGGGCTACTTTTATGCAGATGTCCACACCACCCCTTAATACAGCTCCCGATGCAGTATTGCAATGCTTTAGAATATTGAATAGTTTTGATATCCCTATCGGTATGGCGCATTCCGATACAGTGCCGAAAAATCTTCCGGGGGCAACTCAGATAACTGTAGTTACTGATCAAAAGAATAAAAAGTTGTATTTCCGAACAGTATGGAATTCGAATATTCGGTGCATTAATACGTCGGATATTAATTACAAGAAAATCAAGTATCAAGTGCATCAGCTTGATGAAGATAAGACTCAGCCTATAGAATATCTTTTAATACGCTGACTTTGTTGCTTGATTTATTAATATGCTTTTTTATTATAAAAATTATTTGTAACTTTGCAAACCTCATCGTAATATTATTATGGTGAGGTTTTTAATATATAAATCAATCATTTATGGCTTTACAATGCGGTATAGTTGGTCTGCCTAATATCGGTAAATCAACTCTTTTTAATTGCTTGTCGAATGCAAAAGCACAATCGGCGAATTTTCCTTTTTGTACAATAGAACCAAACGTCGGAGTGATTACAGTACCCGATGAGAGACTGAATAAGCTTGCGGAACTTGTTAATCCTCAACGTATTGTTCCTACTACTGTTGAAATTGTAGATATAGCCGGTTTGGTTAAAGGTGCCTCTAAAGGTGAGGGTCTTGGTAATAAGTTCTTGGCTAATATTCGTGAAACTGATGCAATAATTCATGTGTTACGTTGCTTTGACGACCCTAATGTAGTACATGTAGATGGCTCTGTGAATCCTATTAGAGATAAAGAAATTATAGACGCCGAGTTGATGCTAAAAGATTTGGAAACGATAGAGCAACGTATTCAAAAAGTGCAAAAACAGGCTCAAACAGGTGGCGACAAACAAGCAAAACAGGTGTATGAAGTGCTCGTTAAGTATCGAGATGCACTATTACAAGGTAATTCTGCTCGTACCGTATCTTTTGATACAAAGGATGAGGAAAAAATTGCGCATGACCTTTTTTTATTAACAGCAAAACCTGTGCTTTATGTATGTAATGTGGATGAGGGTAGTGCTGTTAGTGGTAATGCTTACGTAGAGCAGGTGCGTGAAGCAGTGAAAAACGAGAATGCCGAAGTGCTCGTTATAGCAGCTAAAATAGAGAGTGAAATAGCCGAATTTGAAAGTTATGAAGAGCGTCAGATGTTTCTGCAAGAAATAGGATTGGAAGAGAGTGGTGTGGCGCGATTGATTAAATCTGCCTATGCTTTACTTAAATTGAAGACATACTTCACTGCAGGGTCGTTAGAAGTTAAGGCTTGGACGTTCCGTGACGGTTGGAAAGCGCCTCAATGTGCCGGCGTTATTCATACCGATTTCGAAAAAGGTTTTATTCGTGCAGAGGTAATTAAATATGAAGATTATATTGCCCTAGGCTCGGAAGCCGCTGTAAAAGAAGCCGGTAAGATGGGTGTTGAAGGTAAAGATTATATTGTTCAAGATGGTGATATAATGCATTTTAGATTTAATGTGTAAATAGATTTATTTTGTTATATTTAAACAGAAATCCAACCTTGATGATTAATCTAAGGTTGGATTTCTGTTATTGTTATATATTATGAGTTTACTATTTAATATTTAATAAGCATATCGGAAGCTACTTGATCGGCAACTTCTTTAGAAGTGAGGATTTCTGTAATTTTTAAACCGAATTCGGGTGCGAAGCCAGGACCGTGAGAGGTTATTATGTTATTGCAAACAATAACACCTTGATTTGTACGAACATAAGCTTCGTCGAGAAATTCTTCAAAACCGGGATAGCAAGTGGCATCTAAATTACGAAGCAAGTGCATTTTTCCGAGTATGGAAGGAGCTGCACAGATAGCGGCAAGCCATTTTCCTGCTTGGTTGTGCTTTCTGATTAGGGCCAATAGTCCTTCGTGTTTCTCAAGGTTTGTTGTGCCCGGCATTCCTCCAGGTAAGATTAACATTTTTGCTTTTGAGAAATCAGCATCGTCAAAAAGTACATCTGCCGATACTTTAATGTTATGAACTCCGGTTACAGTTTTTTCGCCTGTAGTAGAAACAATTTGAATATCTATTCCCGCACGACGAATAACGTCAATAGTGGCAACAGCCTCTATTTCTTCAAACCCTGTAGCTAGAAATATAAAAACCATATTTATTTGTATTATGTTAGTTTAGAATGAATTTATAGGTAATTGATCCCATAGCGGGTCCGTTACCGGTAGAGAATTTGTTTTTTAAAGCGGCGTCGACACTTTCTTTACGCAGACGTTCATCACTTATGTTCGTTTTGGAAGAATTGATAGTTGCCGAAGTAACTTTACCTGAGGCATCTACTCTAATATCTACCACAATAATTCCTTCTTGATTGCCGGAATAAGTAGGGCGGTAAAGAGTGCCGATAAGGCTACGCCCGGCAAGCGACCATGAGTTACCACCTTGAGAGCCTTGCCCCACAGGGTTTCCTTGGTTAGTATCGCCTGTCGTGGTGCCGGATCCTTTACCGGTATTTTTGAAAGCACCACCAGTAAGGTTGCTTATTTGGTTTTTCTTTGCTTCTTGTTCGGCTAAAATCTTCGCTTGTCGTTCTGCTTCTTCAGCTCTTTTCCTTGCTTCTTCTTGCTCTTTTTTGCGTTTTTCACGCTCTAAAGCTACTGAAGGGTCTTCTTGAGTGAGTAGCTTTTCATTGACTGTGTTTGATGATTCCGGCTTGGTAGGCGTGGATGTAGTTTGTGTTACCGGAGTGGGAGTCGGCGTTGGTGTATGCTCTCCAAAACCGTCGTTAAAATCACCCATCGATATCATTATGCCCTCGTCCATTTCATCATGATGAGCCTTCATACCCCCCAAAAACAATATTAGTAGTATGATGACGCATATAATGGTGGTTGTAATAGCCGATTCTATTTCAGATTTTTTTATTGCCATAATAGTTTATTTGTCTTTGACCTTTGTGGCAATGACAAGTTTTAGTCGATTTTCATTTGCTATATCCAAAATCTTTACAATCTCTTTGTACGGAACGTTTTCGTCGGCATGAAGGGCAACGAAAGTGGTGGAATCTTGAGCGTAAACGCTTTGTAATATAGGTTCAATCTGATCGAATTCTACAATTTCCGGTTTAGATCCGGGCAGCGCAACACTATATTCTCCGGATGCAGTAATGCCTACCTTTGCAATTTTTGCTTTGGTAGCCGTTTTTGTTGAACTTTGCGGAAGATTAACTTTCATGTCGTTTGGGGCGGACATCGTGGACGCTATCATAAAGAATAGTAATAGCAAAAAGATGATATCCGTCATAGATGACATAGAAAATGTAGCTTCTACTTTATTTCGTTTTTTTAGAGCCATAATAAAATGTTTTTATTATCCCCGGTGAAATTAATTTCCGGCAGCAGGTTCGTTCAATAAATCGAGGAATTCCATACTGCGCATTTCTAATCTGCGCATTATACCACTGATGCGACTGACGAGGTAGTTGTACGCAAAATAAGCACATACACCTACAATCAAACCGGCAACTGTGGTAACCATTGCGGTGTATATACCTCCTGATAATTGGCTGAGGTTTATGGTGTTACCACCGGCTTGCTCCATTTCAAAGAAGGCTTGAACCATACCCATAACGGTACCGAGGAATCCGAGCATCGGAGCACCACCTGATATAGTGGCAAGTAAAGAGATGCCCTTTTCAAGCTTGGCAACTTCTATATTACCTACGTTTTCTATGGCAACAAGCACGTCGCTCATAGGGCGTCCGAGGCGTGAAATGCCTTTTTCTATCATCCTGGCTGATGGTGATTGTGTATCACGGCATAATTTCAGAGCTGCATCTATCTTGCCATCGTAGATATAATCTTTTATGCGATTCATAAAAGAAGGGTCTTCTTTTGAAGCGTGATAAGTAACTATCATTCTTTCAATAAAGATATAGATAGCTAAAATCAACATAAGTGCCAATGGTATCATAATCCAACCACCTTCGAGGCACATATCGATGAAGTTGAGTTTTGCAGGTGTTTCTGCTATAGTATCGGCTACTTGGGCCATTGTGTCTAACACTTGTGTGTCCGGTTCTGCTGTTAGCATAATATCTGTAGTTTATTTTATTTATGTATACAATTTAAATATCTTTTTATGGACTCTTCCAAACCTAAATATAGGGCGTCGCAGATTAGGGCGTGACCTATAGAAACTTCGTCTAAATAAGGCATTCTGTCTGAGAAGAAAGAGAGATTTTCTAAACTGAGATCGTGCCCGGCGTTTACCCCTAATCCGAGTTTGTGTGCATAGTCCGATGCCGTGATGTATGGAGCAATCGCTTCATCTCTATTTTTGATGTATTGTGTAGCGTATGGCTCGGTATAAAGCTCTATTCTATCGGCTCCTATTTCCGCTGCAGCTCTTATATTATCCAGATTAGTGTCTACAAAAATGGAGACTCTAATGCCGTTTTCTTGTAATTTTTCCACTATCGGCGTAAGAAAATCTCTGTTTTTTATGCAATCCCAGCCGGAATTTGATGTTAATTGTGCGGGAGAATCCGGCACAAGAGTGGCTTGTGTGGGATGTACACTACATACGAGGTCGATATACCTGGCATCGGGATACCCCTCGATGTTAAATTCGGTGGTTAAGATTGGTTTTAGAGATAATACATCATTGCGTGTAATATGTCTTTCGTCAGGCCTTGGATGTACTGTAATGCCTTGTGCGCCAAATTTTTCACAGTTAATTGCTGCTTCTATCACGTCCGGATTATTGCCTCCGCGTGCGTTGCGTAAAGTAGCTATCTTGTTAATGTTTACACTTAATTGTGTCATCGCTTTTCTGTTTCAAAAAAAAATCGTAACTTTGCCTTATCGTAAGTTTCTTATGTCTCTATTTCGACCACAAAAGTACGAAATTTTGCTTACTTACAACATATTATTTCGGTATTTTTTTTGAATAATCTTAAAAAAAGATGTTTATGCGTCTGTTAGTCTTTGGTAATAAACACAAAGTGAAATTGATACCTCATTTTTCAGGCTTTTTTAAAAGGCTGAAAGAGTGTGGTGTAAATGTGCTTTTTGAGCATGATTTATCGAGTTATCTTATTGATAACGGGGTTAATGATTTTATTGATTATTCAACTTTTCATGCCGAAGATAGAGGTTCATTATTTGGTGATTTGGTTGTTAGTCTTGGTGGTGATGGCACTTTTTTGAATACTGCAAATATTGTGGCGGAAAAGCAGATACCTATTTTAGGAATAAATTTGGGTAGACTTGGCTTTTTGACGGATGTTCAGGATTGTGACTTGGATTCGTTGTCTGAAGTTATTTTGAATAATAATTTTTTGGTAGAACCTCGTACTATGTTAAAAACGAAAATTCCATTAGATAATTGTGTTGTAGAAAAATATGCTTTGAATGAAATTGCCGTGCTAAAGCAGGATTTATCATCCATGATTTCGATAAATGCGTATTTGAAAGGTGAGTTTCTGCATGAGTATCAGGCTGATGGACTTATAGTTTCTACTCCTACGGGCTCTACGGCTTATTCATTGAGTGTGGGAGGGCCTATTTTGATGCCTCAATCTCCGAATTTAATTATAGTACCTGTAGCATCTCATTCTTTAACGGTGAGACCTATCGTTATTCCGGATGACTTGGATATAGAATTGCGAGTAAATAGTCGAAGCGGTTCGTTCCTTATCTCATTGGATGGCAGAAGTAAAGTGCTCTCTCAAGATGTTTTTGTGAAAATTTCAAAAGCTCCTTTCGTAGTCAATACAGTACGTTTGCATGGGCATTCATTTTTTACTACATTGAAAACCAAATTGATGTGGGGTGTCGATGCTCGAAAATAAAACCATAATTGTGATATTTTTAAACAAAATAGTCTTTAAACATTTGATACAATATGAGTAATACACTTCGTATAATATATATGGGTACTCCGGATTTTGCAGTGGAGCCTCTAAAAAAACTTGTTGATGCCGGTAAGAATATTGTAGCGGTAGTTACAATGCCCGATAAACCTGCCGGGCGCGGACATAAACTTCAGTTTTCTCCGGTGAAGGAGTATGCTTTGCAAGCAGGAATTCCGGTGTTGCAGCCGGACAATCTTAAATCTACGGATTTTTTGCAGGAATTAGCTTCTTATAATGCCGATTTACAGATTGTTGTTGCATTTAGAATGCTCCCGGAAGCGGTGTGGAGTATGCCGAAATATGGTACATTTAACCTTCACGCATCGCTCTTGCCTAAATATCGTGGTGCCGCTCCTATTAATTGGGCGGTTATAAATGGTGATAAAGAGACGGGTATAACCACTTTCTTTTTGAAACACGAAATAGATACCGGAAATATTATTTTGCAAGAGAAGGTGACGATAGAAGAAGATGATGATGCCGGCGTTGTGCATGACAAACTAATGTATCTTGGAGCCGATTTAGTGCTTGAAACATTAGAAATGATTGAGAATGATAATATTATAACTATTCCGCAAGACGATACTCAATCTACTGCGGCTCCGAAAATTTTTAAAGATACTGCTAAATTGAATTTTGATAATTCAGCCGAAGCTATTCGAAATTTAATACGTGGAATGGCCCCTTATCCAGCTGCTTGGTTCAATATTCAGTTGCCTGATGGTACTACTACTATGATGAAAGTGTTTAAAGCCGTTGCCGATTGCACACATCATGCATATGCTATTGGTACTCTTGTTACTGATGGTAAAAAAGTATTTAAAGTAGCATGTAAAGATGGCTTTGTTAATTTAATGGAAGTGCAGATGGCGGGTAAAAAAAGAATGTCGGCAGAAGATTTGATGCGAGGTACCAATCTTGTCGGGGCAGTGATTTTGAGATGAGAAATACATTTTTTTAAGAACCTTAAATATAATTACTTATGAAAAAAATACTTCTTAAAAAAGGATTAGTATTCAGTGGATGTGGATTTGAACGTACTGATATGTTGATTGTTGATGGTAAAATTGCTGAGATATCAACAAGGATTCATGATGATGAAGCTGAAGTGATAAATTTGATGGGATTATACGTTTTGCCGGGGTTGGTAGATGTGCATGTACATTTGCGCGAACCGGGATTCGAATATAAAGAGACAATAAAAACGGGTACTACAGCTGCAGCTCACGCCGGATATACGGACATATTCAGTATGCCAAATCTTTCGCCGGCACCCGATTCCGTAGACCATGTTAATGTTCAATTAAAAGCTATAGAAAAAGACGCTGTTATACATGTGCATCCATACGGTTGTATTACCGAAGGTCAGAAAGGCGAAGGTAAATTGGTTGATTTTGCAGCGCTTAAAGATATGGTTGCGGGCTTTTCAGATGATGGTAGAGGTGTGCAGAGTGACGAGCTTATGCGTCAAGCCATGAAAGAGTGTAAGTCTATAGGAAAGACTATAGTAGCTCATTGCGAAGTGAATGATTTGCTTTGTGGCGGATATATCCACGATGGAATTTATGCCGCTAAAAACGGTCATAAAGGTATATGTTCCGAAAGTGAATGGAGTCAGGTAGAGAGAGATATCAATCTTGTTAGGGAAACAGGATGCAGTTATCACGTGTGCCATATCTCTACAAAAGAGAGTGTAGACCTTATTCGTAAAGCTAAGGCTGAAGGGCTACCTGTTACATGTGAAACGGCTCCACATTACTTGATTCTTTGTGATGAGGATTTGAAAGAAGATGGCGCATATAAAATGAATCCGCCTCTTCGCTCAAGAGAAGATAAAGAGGCTTTGATAGAGGGTATTTTAGATGGTACTATAGATTGTATTGCTACCGACCACGCACCACATTCTGCCGAGGAGAAAGCAAAAGGCTTGAAAGATAGTGCGTTCGGTATTAGCGGACTCGAAATAGCATTCCCTTTAATGTTCACTCATTTCGTAAAGAATAACAAAATACACGTAGAGCGCTTGATTCAATTGATGAGTATTAATCCTCGACGTATTATGGGGTTGCAACCTTATGCCATCGGATCGGATGCAGATTTGACAATTTTTAATATTATTGCCAATTATTCTATAAATGCCAAAAAATTCGAGTCGATGGGAAAATGTACTCCTTTTGACGGCCATAAAGTGGAAACGGAATGTGTGGGTACACTCATAAAAGGAGAGTTTGTTTATAGAACTTTTTAGAAAAAAACGTGTAAATTTTTATTGTCAACTCAAGATTAAATGGTAACTTTGCAGACGTTTTTTTCTTGCACAAATTATTCATAAAATAATGGATGTGAGAAGTAAAATAGTCGTTAAAAGAGAGTTTTTTTGAATAGAAATAGATGATAAAAAGGATAAATAAAATTCGCAAAAGTCGTGCTGTTCGTGTTTTTAAATACGATAATGGTATTTTTGCGATATAATGATATGATAGGCTGCGCCGGATATTTATCCGATAGCGGCCTATCGCACTTTTATGTTGTAAAATAATTTATACGATATATGAATCCAAGAGTCAGTATAATAATGGGTAGTACAAGTGATATGCCCGTAATGGAAAAGGCTGCCAAGATATTAGATGAGTTTAAAGTGCCGTTTGAAATACACGCTTTGTCGGCACATCGTACCCCAAAAGAGGTAGAGGAGTTTGCTTCGAATGCGGCGGGGCGTGGCATAGAAGTGATAATAGCTGCTGCCGGTATGGCTGCTCACTTGCCCGGCGTAATAGCCGCAAGTACTACTTTGCCTGTAATAGGTGTACCTATTAATGCTTCTTTGCAAGGTATGGATGCTCTGCTTGCTATTGTGCAAATGCCTCCTGGTATTCCGGTAGCTACTGTGGGTATCAATGCTGCAATGAATGCTGCCTTGTTGGCTGTTCAAATGATGGCTATCGCTGATGAACGTTTGGCTAAAGAATTTGCAGATTATAAGAGTGGATTGAAAAATAAAATTGTTAAAGCTAATGAGGAACTGAAAGAGATTAAGTTCCAATATAAAACAAATTAATGCCTCATTATGAATTACAGAATTTTTGTAGAGAAGAAGCCTCAGTTCAGAGTTGAGGCAAACAGTCTTTTAAAGGAACTGAATTCCAATTTGAGCCTTGGTTTAAAATCACTCAGACTTATTAATGTTTACGATCTTTTCGGTTTTACTCCTGAGCTGTTGAAAAAAACTCGTATGGGCGTTTTTGGTGAAACCGTTACTGATTTCGTATACGATAGTTTCTGTTTAAATGGTTTGTCATATGTGGCAATAGAGAGTATCCCGGGTCAGTTTGACCAACGCGCTGCCAGTGCTGTAGATTGCGTAAAACTGTTGGAGCCGGATGCTGAAGTTGCTATTCGTTGTGCAAGATTAATTGTTTTTGAAGATAATCTTTCGACAGATATATTGGCAAAAATAAAAAAATATACTATTAATGCCGTTGAATGTCGTGAAAAAGATATGAGTCGCCTTGCTATACCCGAAGCGGCAGGAGCCGGTGATGTGGAAATCCTTGTTGGCTTTAGAAATATGACCGAGGATGAGTTAGCTCATTATTGTAAGGCGAATGGCTTGGCAATGAATGCCGATGACTTACGTTGTGTGGTCAACTATTTTAAAAATGAAGGTCGCGATCCTTATCATACCGAGTTGATGATTCTCGACACTTATTGGAGCGACCACTGCCGTCATACTACATTTACTACAGAGCTACGTGATATTACGGTAGATACTTCCTTTATTGCAGAGAGCATTAACGGCTCTTTGAAATTGTATCATAAAATGCGTAGCGAATTAGGTAGAGAAAATAAATCTCAATGCCTTATGGATATCGCATGTATAGGAGCTCGTTATCTGCGTAAAATGGGATATCTTAATGATTTGGAACAGTCGGAAGAGAATAATGCATGCTCAATATTTGTAGATGTGGATGTAGATGGCAAAGTAGAGAAATGGTTGCTTCAGTTTAAGAATGAAACGCATAATCATCCTACGGAAATTGAACCATTTGGAGGAGCATCTACATGCCTTGGTGGTGCTATCCGTGACCCTCTATCCGGACGAGCTTATGTTTATCAAGCTATGCGTGTAACCGGAGCCGGAAATATTTATCAATCGGTAGAAGATACTTTGGTGGGTAAATTGCCTCAACGTATTATAACTACAAAAGCTGCAGCCGGATATTCCAGTTATGGCAATCAAATTGGTCTTGCTACCACTCATCTTCGTGAAATATATCATCCGGATTATGTGGCTAAACGTCTTGAAGTAGGGGCAGTTGTAGGTGCCGTTAAAGCTGAAAATGTGCGCCGTGAGTCTCCCGCTCCGGGCGATGTGGTACTTATGTTAGGCGGTCGTACAGGTCGTGATGGCGTAGGTGGTGCCACAGGTTCTTCTAAAGAGCATACGGTATCTTCGCTCGAAACATGCTCCAGTGAAGTACAAAAAGGTAATGCTCCGGAAGAGCGTAAGTTGGAACGTCTTTTCCGTCGCCCAGAAGTTACCCGTTTAATAAAGAAATCGAATGATTTCGGTGCAGGTGGCGTTTCTGTTGCCATAGGTGAATTGGCAGACGGATTGGATATTTACCTCGATAGAGTACGTACCAAATATACGGGGCTTAATGCAACGGAACTCGCTATAAGCGAGAGTCAAGAGCGTATGGCTGTAGTTGTTGAGGCAAAAGATAAAGACCTCTTTATGGAATATTGCGCTTCTGAAAATATAGAGGTTGTGCACGTTGCAGATGTTACCGACAAGGCAAGAATGTGTATGTATTATCATGGAAAAACTATCGTAGATCTTAAACGTGAATTTATAGATTCTGCAGGAGCAGTACATTATACTTCTGCCGAAATAGAGGGTGTGGAGGATAAGAATCCTTTCGTACGTGAGGTTGAAGGAGCTGATTTGTCTCAACGCTTTGTTAATAACTTGAAAGATGATAACGTACAAACACAAAAAGGAATGATAGAGACTTTTGATGCCACTATCGGCCGTAGTACGGTACTCATGCCTTTCGGTGGAAAATATCAAAGAACTGAGACGCAAGTGAGCGTGCAGAAATTACCTGTCGATGGGTTTACGAATTCTGCCAGTATGATGGCTTATGGTTTTAATCCGTTCGTCTCTAAATGGAGTCCTTATCATGGTGCTGCATATGCTGTAGTTGAGGCTTGTACAAAAGTGGTTGCTGCAGGTGGAGATTATTCTAAAATGAGATTCTCTTATCAAGAATATTTCCAACGTATGTCGGATAAGAAATCTTGGGGAAAACCGCTTGCTGCTTTACTCGGCGCTTTGGAGATGCAGAACGACCTTAAATTGCCTTCGATAGGTGGAAAAGATTCTATGAGTGGTACATTCCAAGATATTAATGTACCTCCAACTCTTATTGCATTCGGTATCACTATGGTAGATGCCGCAAAAGTTGTTTCTTCTCATTTTGCTAAGGCAAATCAACACATATATATTATCAAGCATACGCCAAAGGCAAATTATATGCCTGACACGCAAATACTTAAAGCTAATTTCGCAAATATACACAGTCTTATTCATTTAAATGGCATCTCTTCCGCCTTTGCAGTAGGAATGGGTGGTGTGGCAGAAGCCATTGCAAAAATGAGCTTTGGTTCTAAAGTAGGCTGTGATGTTAAATATGATGAGAAAGAGATATTTAACTATAATTATGGTTCTATAATATTTACTTCCGATTCGGAAGTTGATATGCCTAATGTAGAAAAAATCGGTGAAACTATAGAAGATAAAGTTGTTATCGTAAACGGAAATAAGTTCGATATCGAAGATTTATATCATGTCAATACCGATAAATTGGCTACTGTTTATCCTATCGTTGCTCCGGCAAAAGAGATGAAGATGGATATTACTCCAATACAGAAACCTGTTGCCGTTTATCCTTATGAAGCAGTGGAGCATCCGAGGGTATTTATACCTGTATTCCCGGGTACAAACTGCGATTATGATTTGTCTAAAGCTTTTAGATGTGCAGGCGCTGATGTGCACACAATGGTATTCTGTAATCTTACACCGGAGGATATAGAGAAATCAATAAAAACTATGGTGGAAGAACTGAAGCAATGCCATATCTTTGCATTGGCAGGTGGCTTTTCTTCCGGAGATGAACCGGACGGATCCGCTAAATTTATTGCTACAGTACTTAGAAATAGTGATGTTGCTCGTGAAATCCATGCACTTATTGATAGAAAAGGTCTTATCATCGGAATCTGTAATGGTTTCCAAGCCCTTGTTAAATCAGGACTTTTGCCATATGGCAGATTAGGAAAAGTTACTGAGGAGAGTCCTACATTATTCCGAAATAATATCAATCGTCATATTTCACAAATGGTTACTACCCGAATTAGCACACTTAACTCCCCGTGGTTGCGTGGCTTTAAGTTGGGTGATGAGCATACAATAGCAATGAGCCATGGCGAAGGTAAATTCGTGGTTTCCGAAGAGTTGGCAAAGCAACTTTTTGAGAAAGGTCAGGTGGCATTTCAATACGTCGATGATTGTGGAAACGTTACTATGAAGTCGCCGGAAAACCCTAATGGATCAAGCTATGCTATCGAGGGAATTATCTCTGAAGATGGATTGATTCTTGGAAAGATGGGACATACCGAGCGATATGAGGAGAATATATTTAGAAATATCGAAGGAAATAAATATCAAGCCCTTTTCGATAATGCAGTAGCATATTTTAATAAAAAATAATCATGGAAAATTTTATCGACGAAAATCAATTCCCTACAACTAAGATGTTGTACGAAGGAAAGGCAAAACAGATATTCGAAACACCTGACGAAGATAAAGTTATCGTTCATTATAAAGATGATGCTTCTGCTTATAATGGTATAAAACGTGCACAAATTACTAATAAGGGAGTACTTAATAATAAAATATCTTCTATCATTTATCAGAAGTTGGAAGAGTATGGAGTTAAGACGCACTTTATCCGCCGTATTGACGACCGAAATCAACTATGTAGAAAGGTGCAGGTATTCCCTATGGAGGTTATTGTGCGTAACAGAGCTGCCGGGTCGATGGCTACACGTCTCGGACTCGAAGAGGGTATGAAGTTCGATAATGTTATATATGAATATTGCTATAAGAATGATGAACTCGACGACCCTCTTATAAATGAGCATCATGCTGTGGCACTGGGACTTTCTACTTACGAAGAAATGGAAAAAATTCATAAATTGGCTTCTCGAATCAATAAATTCCTCATCGAGATTTTTAGTCAAATCGGTGTTGTGTTGGTTGATTTTAAAGTGGAATTCGGTAGATTGTCTGATGGTTCACTCGTGTTAAGCGATGAAATCAGTCCTGATACTTGTCGCCTTTGGGATGCCAAAACCCTGGAATGTATGGATAAAGATCGTTTCCGTCGAGATCTTGGAAGAGTTGCCGAAGCATATAATGAAATATTGAACCGTTTGTCAAAATTATAATATGATATAAAATGAAAGCACTAACTGCTACTAATTTTAATTTCAAAGCACAAACCAAAGTATATAATGGTAAAGTGCGTGATGTATATTTCCTTTCTGATGGTCGCCTTGTGATGGTGGCAACAGATAGAATTTCTGCTTTTGATGTGATATTGCCTAAAGGAATTCCTTATAAAGGACAGATTCTTAATCAAATAGCGGCAAAGTTTTTAGATAGTACGGCAGATATATGTCCTAACTGGAAACTTGCAGTGCCGGACCCTATGGTTACTGTAGGCGTTTGTTGCCAAGGTTTTCCGGTAGAGATGATAGTTCGCGGATATCTTTGCGGTAGCGCATGGCGTGCATATAAAAAAGGTGTACGAGAAATATGCGGTGTGAAACTCCCTGATGGTATGCGTGAAAATGAGAAATTTTCAACCCCTATCATCACACCTACTACTAAAGCTGAAATCGGCGAGCATGATGAAGATATCTCTCGTGAAGAGATTATCGCTCGCGGTCTTGTTTCTAAAGAAGATTACGAAATATTAGAGAAATACGCACTTGCACTTTTTGAAAGAGGTACTGAGATAGCAGCGGAAAGGGGGCTTATCCTTGTAGATACAAAATATGAATTCGGGAAAATTGATGATAAAATCTATCTTATGGATGAAATTCACACACCGGATTCAAGTCGATATTTCTACGCCGAGGGTTATGAGCAAAATTTTAAAGAGGGAAAACCTCAACGTCAATTGAGTAAAGAGTTCGTACGCGAATGGCTGATGGAGAATGGATTCCAAGGTCGCGAAGGTGATGTGTTGCCTGAGATGACCGAAGAAGTGGTAAATAATATCACCCTTCGTTATTGTGAGTTGTATGAACATATTACAGGAGAAAAATTTATTCTTACAGATGATAATACGGATTTGTCTGATAGAATAGAAAAAAATATTTCAGAATATCTTGATAAATAATTATGGCAACAGATACTATTTTCCCGGAACATTATTTTAATGACGAAATACACGAAGAGTGTGGAGTTTTCGGAGTTTTCGGAGTGAAAAATGCGTCCAGCCTTGCTTATTATGGTTTGCATGCGTTGCAACATAGAGGTCAAGAAGGGTGTGGTATCGTTTGTGTAGACGAGAATAAGAATTTTAAAAGAGTTAAGGGAGAGGGACTTGTTACCGAAATCTTTAACGAGAAAAATCTTGAAACGTTGAAGGGCGATTCCGCTATTGCACACGTCAGATATCCTACTCACGGCGGTGGCGGTATAGAAAATGTGCAGCCTTTTATGTTTCGCCATCATACAGGTGATTTTGCATTAGCACATAATGGTAACCTGGTTAATTCAAAAGAGTTAGCCCGCTATTTAGAACATAAGGGTAGCTTATTTCAATCTACATCCGACAGCGAATTACTTGCTCACCTTATCAAAAAAGATAATAATAGTAAGCATAGAATAAATAATATTGTAGACGCACTGAATATGATAGAGGGTGCATTTGCTTTTCTTATTCTTTCTGATAAACGCCTCTATTGTGCCCGTGATAAATATGGTTTACGTCCATTATCTATTGGAAAACTCAATGGTGGATATGTGGTGAGTTCGGAAACTTGTGCTCTTGATGTTGTAGGTGCCGAATTTGTAAGAGATGTTGAGCCTGGTGAAATAGTAATTATAGATGCTGACGGGCTTCGTTCAGTACATTATTCTCAATTTAAGCATCATTATATGTGTGCCATGGAATATGTCTATTTTGCTCGTCCTGATAGTGATATCGAAGGTTTGAATGTGCATGCTTTCCGAAAAGAATCCGGTAGAATATTGTATCGTGAACTACCTACCGAAGCAGATATTGTAATTGGTGTACCGGATTCAAGTCTTAGTGCGGCAATCGGTTATAGTGAAGAGAGCGGTATACCGTATGAGATGGGATTGATTAAAAATAAATACGTGGGTCGTACATTTATTCAACCGAGCCAAGAGCTTCGAGAAAAAGGGGTGCGTATGAAACTCTCTGCCGTTCGATCTATAGTAAAAGGTAAGCGTGTTATAATGGTTGATGACTCAATCGTAAGAGGTACTACTTCGCGCCGTATTGTACAATTGCTTCGCGAAGCCGGTGCATTACAAGTGCATGTGCGTATAGCATCACCGCCTTATGCACATCCATGTTTCTATGGAGTAGATACTGCCACTTACGATGAACTTATTTCTTCCCGCCTTAATGTGGAGCAACTATGCAAAGAGTTATCCGCCGATTCACTTCAATTTTTGTCAGTAGAGGGTTTATATAAAGCCGGAAAACGTAATGAATTATGTACTGCTTGTTTCTCCGGTAAATATCCTACTATGCTTTACAGCTCTTTTGAAGAGGCTAATAAACAATGTAAATAATAAAACAGATAATATATTATGGCTCAAAGTTATGAAAATGCCGGAGTAAATTTAGAGGCCGGTTATGAAGTAGTTCGTAGAATAAAAAAACACGTTGCTTCAACAAATCGATTAGGTGTAATGGGAAATATTGGTTCCTTTGGTGGAATGTTCGATCTTTCTGCACTTAATGTAAAAGAACCAGTGCTGGTGAGTGGAACAGATGGAGTGGGTACCAAATTAAAATTAGCTTTTGCTCTTGATAAACACGATACTATTGGTATCGATGCTGTAGCTATGTGCGTCAACGACGTATTAGCACAAGGTGCAGAGCCTCTATTTTTCCTTGATTACGTAGCTGTCGGCTCTAATAATCCACAAAAAATTGAGAGTATTGTAGCCGGGGTTGCTGATGGATGCCGCCAAGCCGGTTGTGCCCTCATCGGTGGAGAAACTGCTGAAATGCCCGGTATGTATGGCGATGGCGAATACGATATTGCAGGTTATACCTGCGGTGTTGTAGAGAAAAGCAAACTTATAGATGGATCTAAAGTAGCTGTGGGTGACGTATTGGTCGGTATAGCTTCTACTGGTGTACATTCAAATGGATTCAGCCTTGTACGTAAAGTTATTGCCGATAATAACATAGATATCAAGTCGGTTATGCCGGAGCTCATCGCAGATAAATGTGTAGGAGAAGTACTTCTCACCCCTACCCGTATCTATGTAAAACAATTGCTCGATGTAATACGTAACTGTGATGTTCATGGCATTAGCCATATAACAGGTGGTGGCTTTGACGAAAATATTCCTCGTATTCTTAAAGAAAATCAAGGTATTGAGGTTAAAGAAGGTTCTTGGAATATCCTCCCTGTGTTTAATTTCCTTGAGAAATATGGTAAAATTCCTCATCGAGAGATGTATAATATATACAATATGGGCATCGGTATGGTAATTGCAATGCCTAAGTCAGAAGCCGAGAAAGCTATCTCTATCTTAAAATCTCATGGCGATGTGGCTACCGTTATCGGTAAAGTTACTGATAAACCAGGTGTAAATATTATAATGAAATAAACATGAAGAAAATAGCGGTTTTTGCATCGGGTAGTGGTACTAATTTTGAAGCTATTGTTGAGGCTTGTGAAAAAGGATTTATTGATGCTGAAGTCGATATATTGGTGTGCGACCGTCCGGAAGCTTATGCAATAGAAAGAGCTAAAAATCATAATGTCGATACTTTTGTATTAAGCCCGAAACAATGTAAATCAAAAGCCGATTACGAGTGGCAAATTGTGGATGAATTGCAAAAACGTAAAATCTCATTAATCTGCCTTGCCGGATATATGCGTATTATCACTCCTGTTATTTTTGAGCCATATGAAGATAGAATATTAAATATACATCCTGCATTATTGCCTTCATTTAAGGGCGCTCATGGTATTGATGATGCTTTTAATTTTGGAGTAAAAGTATTCGGCGTTACTGTACACTTCATCGATCTAACCATAGATGGTGGTACTATAGTAATGCAGCGTGCTTTTGAATATTATGGTAATGATAGAGATGAAGTGGAGAAAAAAATTCATGAGATAGAACATCAACTATATCCTGAAGCTATAAACCGTGTTTTGAATAATTTAAAGTAAAAGATAAATAATATGCGTGCATTAGTAAGTGTAAGCGATAAGGCAGGGCTCGTTCCTTTTGTCAGTAGCCTTGTCTCTCTTGGTTGGGAAATTATTGCTACCGGCGGTACAATGAAACTCCTCCAAGATAATGGTATCAAAGTAATTAATATCAGCGAAGTAACCGGATTTCCGGAAATTTGCGATGGTAGAGTAAAAACTCTTCACCCAAAAGTTCATGGAGGCCTTCTCGCTCGCCGTGATGATGAATCTCATCTCAAAGCCCTTAAAGATAACGAGATAGAGTTTATCGATATGGTGTGTGTAAACCTTTATCCTTTCCGTCAAACTATTGCAAAATCGGGAGTTTCTATGGCTGATGCAATAGAAAATATTGATATAGGCGGACCTTCTATGCTCCGTAGTGCCGCAAAAAATTACAAAGATGTGACCGTGGTTTGTGATCCGGCGGACTATAATCTTATTATTGATGAGATTAAAGCAAACGGAAATACAACTCCTGATACTCGCCTTAAATTGTCGGCAAAAGCTTATACTCATACTGCAGAATATGATATGTGCATTGCAAATTATATGCGTACACAAGCCGAATTAAACGAGAAACTATTCTTGGAATTCGACCTTGTTCAAAATCTTAGATATGGCGAAAACCCACATCAACAAGCTAAATTTTATCGTACTGCCGACGACCTTCCTTATTCACTCGGATGTGCAAAACAACTTCATGGAAAGGAGTTGAGCTATAATAACATACAAGATGCTGATGCGGCACTTGCCCTTGTGCGCGAATTTAACGTGCCTTTCTGTGTAGGATTGAAACATATGAATCCTTGCGGAGCAGCTATAGGTAAAGATGTCGTTGACGCATGGATCAAAGCTTACGAGGCTGATAAAGTTAGTATTTTCGGTGGAATAGTGGCTACAAATTGTGAAATAACCCTCGAGGTAGCTCAGTTGATGAAACCTATTTTCCTTGAAATTATTATGGCTCCTAAATTCAGTAAAGAGGCATTCGAACTCCTTTCTACTAAGAAAAATTTACGCCTCATAGAGGTGCCTATGTATAAAATGCCTTATACACATATGCAATATAAAAGTGTTTGTGGCGGACTTCTCGCACAAGATATGGACCTTAACACTGCAGAAGTCGTTGATGATATGACGGTTACTAAAAAGCATGCTTCAGAAGCAGAACTCGATGATCTTAATTTCGGACTCCGTATTGTGAAACATGTAAAATCTAATGCTATTGTAATAGTTAAAAACGGACAAACACTTGGTATAGGAGCCGGACAAATGAATCGTATCGGTTCTGCCGAAATTGCTCTTAAACAAGCTCATGGTAACGGAGTTAAAGAAAACCTCGTAATGGCTTCCGACGCATTCTTCCCGTTTGACGATTGCGTAACTCTCGCTCATGAGATGGGTGTTACAGCTATTGTACAACCGGGCGGTAGCGTGCGCGATGAAGATTCTATTAAGAAAGCCGATGAGTGTGGCATCTCTATGTTATTCTCCGGTATGCGTCATTTTAAACATTAATTGGTTATGAATAAAGTTCTCGTAATAGGTGGCGGTGGTCGTGAACATGCTATCGTTCATGCTCTAAGTCGTTCATCTCAAGTAGATAAGATATATGCGGCCCCGGGTAATGTGGGTATTGCTCATGTAGCTCAATGCGTTCACCTAAAAGATACTCAGGTGGATGAATTACTCGAATTTGCAAAAAAAGAGGAGATAACCCTTACCGTTGTCGGACCGGAAGCATCACTCGCCCTTGGAATAGTTGATAAATTTACAGCTGCAGGACTCACTATTTTCGGACCAACTCAAGCAGCTACTCGTATAGAAAGTTCTAAAGAGTATGCCAAAGAGTTGATGAAAAAATATAAGGTGCCTACAGCCGATTATCAAGTGTTTGAAGATTATGAAGCAGCAAGTGCTTATATTCATAATCACTCGTTGCCTATAGTTTTGAAATACGACGGACTCGCTGCCGGCAAGGGCGTTGTAGTTGCCGAGACTATGGAGCAAGCCGAAATTGCATTGGAAGATATGCTGTTAGACCAAAAATTCGGAAAAGGTAGGGTAGTGATAGAAGAGTTCCTTACAGGACCGGAATTCTCTTTTATGTGCTTCGTTTCCGATGATAAGGTTTACCCTATGGTAGTTGCACAAGACCATAAACGTGCTTATGATGGCGATCGCGGCCCTAATACCGGAGGTATGGGAGCATATTCACCACTGCCTTTTATCTCGGATGAGGATATCAATTGGTCGTTGGAAAATATTATGAGACCTATGGCAAAAGCTCTTGTGGCCGAGGGAACTCCTTTCCGTGGTGTGCTCTACGGTGGCTTGATGAAGACCCCGGAAGGAATAAAAGTAATTGAGTTCAATGCTCGATTCGGAGACCCAGAAACGGAAGTCGTTTTGCCAAGATTGAAAAGCGAAATATTCCCTATCTTTATGAATGTAGCTAAGGGCTTGCCTTGTGCTGATATCGAGTGGGATAAACGCGCAGCTATCGGTATCGTACTCGCCTCAAAAGGTTACCCGGGTAGCTATGAAAAAGGATACCCTATTTCCGGTATTGGCTCTGTAAACGGACAAGTATTCCATATGGGAACAGCCGTGAAAGATGGTAAAGTTATAACTAATGGGGGTAGGGTGCTGTTTGTTACCATTATGGGAGATAACCTTGCCGAAGCACAACGAAAAGCCAATTTCGAAGTGGAAAAAATTAAATGCGATAACTTATTCCATCGTACCGATATCGGTTGGCAAGCAATAAAATAAATATTACCGTTACTTCTGATTTTTATTAACTGATAATTATACTTTATGGAAATAATAAGCGGAAAGGATATGGCGGCACAGCTACGACAAACCATTGCAGCTGACGTTATTACCTGCGTTGAAAAATACGGACGACGCCCAAAGCTCGCTGTGGTTTTAGTAGGGGAAGACCCGGGTAGCACCTCTTATGTACGATCAAAAGGCAAAGCCGCTCTTGAAGTAGGTTTTGAATATTGCGGTATTCATAAGCCGGGAACTATAAGCGAGAGAGAACTGCTTGATATTGTGGTAGAGCTGAATGCCGATGAAACTATAGATGGTATTCTCGTTCAACTACCATTGCCGAATCATATTGATGAAGATAGGATTATAGATGCCATACGACCGGATAAGGATGTTGACGGTTTTCACCCTATGAACGTTGCAGCACTTTGGCAAAAACGCCCCGGAATACGCCCTTGTACTCCAAAAGGAATTATTAAGTTGATGAAAGCTACCGGAATAGATATTTCCGGAAAAAATGCTGTGGTAATAGGTAGAGGTGATATTGTAGGTCTGCCACTTTCAAAATTGTTGCTTGATGAAAACGCGACTGTAACTATCTGTCATAGCTATACAAAAAATTTAAAAGAGATTTGTGCTCAGGCAGATATTATTGTACCTGCGGTAGGAAAACCACATATTGTCACCGAAGATATGGTAAAGCCTGGAGCTGTGGTAATAGATGTTGGAATTAATCGTAACCCGGAAACAGGGAAGGTATGTGGAGATGTGGATTTTGATGCCGTGGCACAGAAAACATCGTTCATCACCAAAGTACCGGGAGGCGTAGGACCTATGACCATAGCTTGCCTTATGGAAAGTACTTTCGAATGCTATTTAAATCATATCTCTAAGAAATAAATTATTGAATACACGTTAATTTTTTATCTAATGGAAGTTATTAGTGGAAAAGAAATTGCAGCGGAAATAAAAAGCCAAATAGCTGCAGATGTAGAAAAGTATGCAAAACAATATGGCAGAAAGCCTAATCTGGTAGTAGTAATTGTAGGTGAAGACCCGGGTAGCGTTTCTTACGTAACGGGTAAAACTAAAGCTGCCAATGAAGTCGGTATTGATAATCAAACTATTTGCCTTAAAGAGAATACTACCGAAGAGGAATTGCTCGCTCTTATTCGCAAACTCAATGAAGACAATACGGTAGATGGTATACTTATTCAATTGCCATTGCCGAAAGGTATTGATGAAGATAAAGTAATACTTACCCTTAGTGCAGAAAAAGATGTCGATGGTTTCCATCCTCTTAATGTAGCGGCACTTTGGCAAAAACGCCCTTGTTTATTGCCTTGTACTCCAAAGGGTATTATCGAACTTATGAAGCGTAAAGGCATTGAAATGTCCGGCAAACGTGCAGTGGTTATCGGCAGAAGTAATATTGTGGGTCTACCTGTAGCAAAATTACTTACCGATGAAAATGCAACCGTAACCGTATGCCATAGCCGTACTAAAAATCTCGCAGAAGTATGTTCGCAAGCCGATATCCTCGTACCCGCCCTTGGTAAACCTAAATTCGTGAAAGAGAATATGGTAAAAGAAGGTGCTGTGGTTATCGACGTAGGTGTGAATCGCGATCCTGATACAGGCAAACTTTGCGGAGATGTGGATTTCGATGCCGTAGCACCAAAAACATCTTTTATCACTAAAGTTCCGGGAGGCGTAGGACCAATGACCATTGCTTGCCTTATGCAAAATACCCTCGAGTGCTATTTGAATAATATGAAGAAAAAGTAAAATTTTCATTGTTGTACATAAGAGCTTTTCAATTCAATCCGTAAAGCAAAAATACCAGCCCGAAGTTCGTATTAAAGAGGACTTCGGGCTGGTTGTTTTTAGTAGAAATTGAAATAATACTACATAGAATAGAAATCCGCTATGAAATTGAATTATAATTTTTCCCTCCTTTCAAATAATAGAAAATGATGTCTATTCAGGTTTGTTGTCGAGTATAGATGATAAAATTGAATGATTTTTGTCGTCAATAATTGATGATTTTTTTTGTTTGTTCTATAATTCTAACTTTTACTGTATCGTTTTAAGTTGTAGGTTAATAGAATTTTCATTGTGTAAGATATTGATAATTAGGCTATTAAAAATATTTTTATTATATCGTGTAAATTTTACGCAAAATATTTTGTCACTCTAAATTAATACATTATCTTTGTAGTGTAATTTTTACGCAATTAATTAAATTTTTGAAGTGATATGTTAGGAGCAATCATAGGCGACATTGTGGGCAGTACCCGCGAGTGGCACAACATCAAAACAGAATATTTTGAACTGGTTCCCAAGGGAAGCAGGTTTACTGATGACACGGTGATGACACTTGCCGTAGCAGAATGGCTGATGACAGACCCGGAGCATCAACCGGAAACCTTAGTGGCATGTATGCAACGATTGGGAAGAAAATATCCTAATGCCGGTTACGGCAAGAAATTCTCTCAGTGGTTAATGAGTGACAATCCGCAACCCTATTGTAGTTTTGGCAATGGTTCTGCTATGAGGGTAAGTCCCGTGGGACTATATGCCAATTCTCTTGAAGAGGCATTGGATTTGGCACGCATTACGGCTTCCGTTTCTCATAATCATCCTGATGGCATCAAGGGTGCACAAGCCATTGCAGGGTGTGTGTACCTTCATAAGAATATTCTTTTTGGTGCGGAAGAAGAAATTAGACGTTTCATCACAGAAAAGATAGGGTATAATCTTGACTTCAATCTTGATGATATCCGTGACGCATACAGTTTTGACGTTACTTGCCAAGGCAGTGTTCCTATTGCTATCAAGGCATACCTTGATAGAAGCGGTTATTCTGCAGAGAAGGCGTTGCGGCTTGCCATCTCTATGGGTGGTGATTCTGACACTATTGGTGCCATGACTGCATCTATTGTAGGAGCACAACATTTCAGTGTAATTGGTGGCAGATTCTCCGATGACCTTGTCAATCAATGTCGCGCACTACTTCCAGCCGACCTGCTCGACATCAATGACCGTTTTGAGACTTTTGTCAGCATACCATTGAGAACTCGCGACCGTATCCGTGGCTCCCTAATGGCAGGTGCGGTAGGTGATGCATTGGGTTATCCGGTGGAGTTCATGAGACGCAAGAGCATCCTTGCTCAATATGGCAACAAGGGTATTACGAAGTTCGACTTGACATCAGACGGCAAGGCATTGGTCAGCGATGACACCCAGATGACGCTCTTCACTGCCTGCGGTATGTTGACAGGAGTGACACGTAGTTATATGCGAGGTATTGGAGGACAGCCGGAGAAATATGTGGATGGAGCCTATATAGATTGGTACTATACTCAGATAGACAAGAAAAAGAAGATGCTTACCTATTATAGTTACAACACATGGCTACGCGACTTGCCAGAACTAGCTCACCGCCGAGCTCCCGGAAACACTTGTCTGTCGGCTTGTGAGAGTTTGTTACAAGGTAAAGAGGTGCAGAATGATAGCAAGGGTTGCGGTGGCATCATGCGAGTGACTCCTATGGCCCTACTCATGGCAGGTTATTGGAGCCGTGGCAAGTCATTCTACAATGTGCAACAAATGGACGTAGCCGGAGCTGAAGTTGCTGCCGTCACCCATAAGCATCCATTAGCATTTCTACCTTCCGCTATGTTGACACATCTTATTTACCGTGTGATAAGGATGGAAGAGGATAAGATAAAGGCAAATATGGTAGATATAGCCCTTGAAACCATTGAAGCCCTTGATAATATCTATAAAGGTGAATATGAGGAAGATAAACGTTATCTTGCCAATCTTACTCGTATGGCTGTGACGCTTGCTGCCAACGGCAAGAGCGATGCAGAGAATATCCGTTTGCTCGGCGAGGGATGGACAGGCGAAGAGACATGGGCTATTGCTCTTTATTCCTGTTTTCGTCATGCGTTACCCAAATCGCGTTTGACCCAGTTTTCGACCAAT
>JBJECF010000031.1:0-30612 GCA_051870785.1 Candidatus Aphodosoma sp. | reverse complement strand
GCTGGAATTTACATTATATTTGGAAACGACAATTTTAATTTAAGGAGGATTTTTTATGAAAAAAAATATTTTATTTAGTGCTATAATTATTATTACCATGTTGACTGCTTGTACACCACAAGTATGTGTTCCCACACCTTTTTTTTAGCGGATACAGAAACAGAGGTTCTTGTTAGTTGTTATGATTGTCCTAATAATGGTCCTGTAAAATTAGTAGAATTTACAATTACTGTTAATGATACTTTAAGTTGCGAAACTAGTACTCATATTTTATATAGAGCGAATAATCCTGAAGAAGTTTATAAATATGATGTCAAAGTTTTGGAAAATTCTGTGGTGTATGTATTTGATTTTTTCCCTTTAATAAATGGTCGAACAACAGAACTTGGAATGTCGATTAGTGCAGCAGAATTATATGATACAATAATGTCACAAACACCGGAATTAATAGGAACTCATGTGTTAAGAATTGATGATAATGAAGTACATGATATAAGTAAATTTGCCTATGAAGGTTCTAATTCCGGTTTTGATTTTTATGTAGATTTAGAAGGTCGGTAGATAATATAAAATTAAAAAAGACAATCGGGTTGATTTTATGCAGAGTCAACCCGATTTTTTATGAATCACAAACCAAGAACAAATCTAATATCTTCCTCATTCGGGATGTTCTAAGTATGATTTGCCTTTCCACTTCCTCGTTCGTCAGTTCCTCTATGGCATAACTTTGGGCAAGCTTGCTTCTGCTCATTTGGCTTGCCAAAAACGCTTAAATTTGCACTAATTTTGCAGTTGCCCTTGAGAGTAGCTGATGAAAATATTTTAAAAAAGCTATTGCTGATTAAAAATAAAGTCGTAACTTTGCAGTCCGAAATATTATCCATGCCGTGAAAGGCGAACATTTCAGGAAGTTAATTGTACATGAGCTAATTAGCCGGCCTTGTATAGCCCGATTCCTGAAGCAATTTGTTTAAAAAATTTTTAAAAGCTAATTTTATTGTGGATACATTAAGTTTTAAAACCGTTTCCGTTAATAAAGCCACAGCTAAAAAAGAATGGGTGGTTGTAGATGCTACAGACATGGTTTTGGGTCGTATGGCATCAAAAGTTGCTAAACTTTTACGCGGAAAATACAAACCAAGTTTTACTCCTCACGTTGATTGTGGAGATAATGTAATTATCATCAATGCCGATAAAGTTAAACTTACCGGTAATAAATGGACAGATCGTGTTTATCTTTCATATACAGGTTATCCTGGCGGTCAACGCGATATTACTCCTGCTCGTTTGATGCAAAAAAGTCCGGAAAAACTCATTAAGAAAGTAGTTAAAGGTATGCTCCCAAAAAATATTTTGGCTGCTTCTTTGCTTAACAACCTTTATGTTTACGCCGGTTCTGAGCATCCTCATGAGGCTCAACAACCAAAAACTATTGATTTAAACCTTATTAAATAACAACGAATATGGAAGTAATAAACGCAATTGGAAGAAGAAAAGCTGCTGTTGCACGCGTTTTCGTAAAAGAAGGTGCCGGTAAAATCGTTATCAATAAACGCGATTTGGAGGTTTATTTCCCTTCATCAATGCTTCAATATATTGTAAATCAACCATTGAATGTTGTTAACGCTCTCGGTAAATACGATATCAAAGTAAACCTTCAAGGTGGTGGTTTCAATGGCCAAGCAGAAGCTTTACGTCTCGCTATCGCTCGCGCTCTCGTTAAAATCAATGCTGAAGACAAACCTGCTCTTAAAGCTGCAGGTCTTCTTACTCGTGACGCTCGCGTTGTTGAACGTAAAAAACCGGGTCAACCAAAAGCTCGCAAACGTTTCCAATTCTCAAAACGTTAATATTTTTTCGGGCTGCTTGAAAGACCTTTTATGTTTAGTATCTAAATCATTTAGACTCGAGATAATTGTCTCGGCTACTTGAATGATTGCTTAAACAAAACCAACGGTACTTCGGTGCCAAATAAGTAAAAAGAATGTAAACAAAAAAAAATTAAAAAAATTATGCCAGTTCAATTTCAAGATTTATTAGACGCAGGCGCACATTTCGGTCACCTAAAACGTAAATGGAATCCTGCAATGGCTCCTTATATTTTTATGGAGCGCAACGATATTCATATTATCGACCTTCATAAAACAGTAGCTAAAATTGATATAGCTGCTGAACAAATGAAACAAATTGCAAAGCAAGGAAAACGCGTGCTTTTCGTTGCTACTAAAAAACAGGCTAAACAAGTTGTTGCCGACCTCGCTAAAGAAGCCGGTATGCCTTATGTTACAGAGCGTTGGGCAGGTGGTATGCTCACTAACTTTCCTACAATCCGTAAGGCTATCAAAAAAATGGGTACTATCGACAAAATGGAAAAAGATGGTACTTTTGATGCACTCTCTAAACGCGAGAAATTACAAATCAAACGTCAACGTGAAAAATTAGAGAAAAACTTAGGCTCTATCGCCGACCTTAGTCGCCTCCCGGCTGCTATCTTCGTTGTCGACGTTATGAAAGAGCATATCGCTGTTGCTGAAGCAAACCGTCTCGGTATTACTGTTTTCGGTATTGTTGATACAAACTCTAACCCTAACGGCGTAGATTATGTAATCCCGGCTAATGACGACGCTACTAAATCTATCGAATTAATCGTTGCTGAAATGGTTAACGCTCTTAAAGAGGGTGCTAACGAACGTAAACTCGAACGCGCTGAAGAAGAAAGCGAACAAGTGGAAGTTAAACAACCACGTACTCGCACTCGTAAAGGCACTCGTAAAGAAGCTCCTAAAGCAGAAAAAGCAGAAAAAGCAGAAAAAGCTTCTGAAAACGAATAATGTTAACTTGCTTTATCAGGTCTATACCTTGTTGTAAGATATAATATTATAACCTATAAAAAGCGTTATAGATTCAATGCAAAAGCTGCGATTCTTTAACGCTTTCTTTTAATATTTTTAATTAACACGATTTTTTAACCTTATAATTAATATATTATTATGGCTGTAACAATGGCGGAAATTTCTAAACTCCGCAATATGACTGGTGCAGGTATGATGGACTGCAAAAAA
Organism: Candidatus Aphodosoma sp.; assembly: GCA_051870785.1. GTDB lineage: Bacteria > Bacteroidota > Bacteroidia > Bacteroidales > Paludibacteraceae > Aphodosoma. The sequence goes on along the minus strand of JBJECF010000031.1, from coordinate 27,550 downwards.
GCCCTTATCGAAGCTAATAACGATATGGAAAAAGCTATTGAACTTATCCGTAAACGCGGTCAAGCTATCGCTGCTAAACGTAGTGATAGAGATGCTGCTCAAGGCTGTGTATTAGCTAAAGCTGAAGGCGATTTTGCCGTTATAGTTGCTTTAAAATGCGAAACTGACTTCGTTGCTAAAAATGCTGATTTCGTTGCTCTTACTAAACAAATCTTAGATGAGGCAATCAAAAATCGCCCAGCTACTCTCGATGACCTTAACAAAATGATGATAGATGGTCGCTCTGTTGCCGACCTCGTTACCGATCGCTCAGGCGTTACAGGCGAGAAGATGGAACTCGGTTATTACGAAACTGTTACCGGTAAATCTACAGTTGCTTATGTCCACCCGGGTAATATGCTCGCTACAGTTGCTGCTTTTGCTGAAGAAAATGCCGACCTTAAAGTAATGAAAGGTATTGCTATGCAAGTTGCCGCTATGAACCCTGTTGCTCTCGATCGTAACTCAGTAGATCAAAAAGTTATCGATACCGAAATGCAAGTTGCTATTGATAAAACAAAAGCCGAGCAAGTACAAAAAGCTGTTGAAGCTGCTCTTAAAAAAGCCGGCTTCAACCTCTATATTTGCGAAAGCGAAGAGCACCTCAATGAAGGTATTATGAAAGGCATGATTACTGAAGCTCAAGCTCAAGAAATCCGCGAAATCAAAGAGAAAGTTGCAGCAGAAAAAGCAGCTAACCTCCCTGAACAAATGATTCAAAATATTGCTAAAGGCCGTTTGAATAAATTTTTCCAAGAGTCTACTCTCGTTGAACAACAATTCGTTGGTGGTGAGACAGAACAAAAAATGGATGTACAAACTTACCTTAAAAACAATAATACTACCGTTACCGGCTTCCGTCGCGTAACTCTTAACCAAGAATAAATTTGTTTCATAATAATTTTTTTAGAGGATACGATTTCTCGTCGTATCCTTTTTTTTGTATATACTTGTCAACTTTAATTTATTCATTCCATAGACGAAAAACAAGGTATTCGTTAATTGTTTAGCGGAGTTAACTTCAATTAAATTCCTCCTCTATGGGCGTTATCTATAGCCGAAATTATTACATTGCTATTAAATAATCCCTTGTTGATAGTATCTGATATTAAAAGTGTGAAAACTTTTTGCTATTCCAATAAAAAATTGTACCTTTGCGGTCGCTTTTCACGGATTACCGTGTGATGGGAAATTTAGCCATTATCAAAAGCTAAAATTTTGAGTAACACAAATTAAATTTTAAATTCGAAAAATGAAAACATTCTCTCTTAAAGGTACTATTCGTACCGACTTAGGAAAAAAAGCAGCAAAAGCTATCCGTGCTAATGATAGCATTCCATGCGAACTTTATGGACACGCAGAAAATATTCACTTCACTTGTACAGCATCTGCAATTCGTAAATTGGTTTATACTCCGGATATATTTGTTGTTGACCTTGACATCGATGGCAAAGTATGCAAAGCCGTTATGCGTGAAATTCAATTCCACCCGGTTTCTGATAAAGTAATGCATATAGATTTCCTTCAAGTTACAGAAGAAAAACCAATCGTTATGGAAGTGCCTGTTCGCCTCGAAGGTCTCGCTCAAGGTGTTCGTGCCGGTGGTAAATTAAGTCTTGATATGCGTAAACTCCGCGTTAAAGCTCTTTATAATAACATCCCTGAAGTGCTTGTAATTAATGTAGAAAACCTTGACCTCGGTAAAACTATCCAAGTTCGCGCTCTTCAGTTCGATAACCTTGAAATTCTTAATGCTCCTAATGCTGTTGTTTGTGCCGTTAAACTTACTCGTGCTGCACGTGGTGCTCAAGCAAAAGCAAACTAATTGAATTTTATCTATGAAATTTTTGATTGTCGGGTTGGGCAATATCGGTAGTGAATATGCCCATACTCGCCATAATATAGGTTTCGACACATTGGACGCTTTCGCACAAGCGTCCAATGTTGTTTTTACAGATAAGCGTTATGGCGCTATTGCTGAGGTTAAACTTAAGGGTCATCAACTAATCCTTTTAAAACCTTCTACTTATATGAATCTTAGCGGTAATGCCGTTCGTTATTGGATGCAACAAGAAAAAATCCCTGTTGAGCAACTCCTTGTTGTCGTCGACGATCTTGCACTCCCTTTCGGTACACTCCGTTTAAAACCAAAAGGTAGTGATGCAGGCCATAACGGCTTGAAGAATATTCAAGAACTTATTGGTACACAGGCATATCCCCGTTTACGATTCGGTATAGGTAACGATTTTCCTCAAGGTGGTCAGATAGATTACGTGTTAGGTAAAATCCCGGCAGAACAACAACAATGTAAGGAAGAGCGTATAGCAATTGCTTGTGAGATAATAAAAAGTTTTTGCCTTGCAGGTATTCAAATTACTATGAACCAATACAATAATAAATAGCTATGCCATCGGATATTCGTGTAGATAAATGGCTGTGGACGATGAGACTGTTTAAGACACGCTCTCTTGCTGCAGAGGCTTGTAAAAAGGGTAGAGTATTTATCAATGGTATTCCTTTGAAACCATCTCATCTCGTGCATGTGGGCGATGTAATCCAATTAAAAAGACCCCCAATTCTGTTCTCTTATAATATTATAGATATTACCCAGAATAGAGTTGGCCCTAAATTGGTGCAAAATTTTTTGACTCAGGTTACTACACGTGATCAACTGGAACTTCTTGAGATACTTAAACTCGATAAAGCTAATGCTCGTGCTAAGGGACTCGGTCGCCCTACAAAAAAAGAGCGTCGTAGCCTTGACGAATTTATAGACGATATACCTTTCTTTGTCGATGACGATGATTGGGATTTCGATGAAGAATGATTTCCGTTTTTTTAACTTTTTGTTTCGAGAAAAATTGTCTATATTTGCACGCTTTTTAATAATTTAATTAATGTAACTTATGTCTGATCAAGAACCAAAAAAACTTGAAATAGAATTACCCGAAGAGATAGCCAGAGGTACTTATTCCAATTTGGCTGTAGTGGCTCATTCTACCTCGGAAGTTATCTTGGATTTTATTAGTGTAATGCCTAATACTCCTAAACATAAAGTATGCTCTCGTATTGTGATGACCCCGGAAAACGCAAAGCGCTTGCTTTTGGCATTACAAAAAAATATCTCTGATTACGAAAAAAATTTCGGGATAATAGATTTAAATAAGGGAAATACATACATCCCTCCAATGTTTGGTGGTGCGGAAGCGTGAATTCTTTAATTCCCAATATTAGTAGATCGATTGCAGATATAGCATCTGCAAAATTCCTTGTTGCCGTTAGTGGAGGACCGGATTCTGTGGCACTTTTACATGCTATGTGTCAGTTGAAATGTAATTGTGCTGTGGCACATTGTAACTTCCATCTTCGTGGCGATGAAAGTGATGCTGATGCTGAATTAGTGCGTAAACTCGCTATAAAATATGGTGTTACGTTTTACGGTGTCGACTTCGACACTATAGGTTTTGCTCAAGAGCAACATCTCTCTATCGAAATGGCTGCTCGCAAACTTAGATACGATTGGTTCGATGAAATTGCTAAAGAGTATAAATTCGATTATATTGTTATTGCTCATAATGCTAATGATACAATAGAAACGTTTTTTTTGAATTTAATTCGCGGTACAGGCATTCGCGGACTTTGTGGTATTCCCGAAAAAAGAGATAATATAATCCGTCCGATGATGAATGTTTCGCGTGCCGATGTGATGGATTTTATTGAGCAAAATAGCCTTGAATATCACATCGATAAAACCAATAATGACGTAGCTTATACTCGTAATTTTATAAGACACAATATTTTACCTCAGTGTGTAAATTTGAATCCTTCGTTTGTTAATACGATGCTTTCTAACCTCAAAAGATTATCAGACGTTGCCGACATCGTAGACGCTTATTCCGACTCGTTATATAACATTGCTGTAGAAGAAAAAAATAACATATACAAAATAAACCTTTCTAAACTTTCCAAGTCCAATTCCCGTAACGAAGTTCTGTTTAAATGGCTCTCACCATTTGGTTTTTCACCCGATGATATTAGAACTATAGCAGGCTTTGAATCGTTGCAATCCGGAAAGCATTTCTTTTCAGATAGTCACGTTGCTTTAATAGATAGAAATACTATCATTATAGCTCCTAAATCTGATTTTGAGACAAATAATGTAGAATATGATATCAATTCGGATATCAATTTTCCTATAAGCATTACAATTCAAAATATAAAGAAAGAAAATTTTATCATGGATAAAAGAAACGATGTTGCATGCCTTGATGCTGATAAATGTGTCGGAAAATTAACTCTCCGACATTGGAGAAAAGGCGACATTTTTACTCCTTATGGTATGAAGGGTAAGAAAAAATTAAGCGACTTTTTCTCCGATAATAAGCTTTCTATTATCGAGAAAAATAAGGTGTGGCTCTTTTGTGTTAATGATGAAATTGCTTGGGTTGTAGGTATAAGGGTTAGTGATAAATTCGCTGTTACAAATCAAACCGAAAATATTTTAAAACTATCTTTAAATTAATACTTTATGAGAAAATTTTTAGGATTGTTATTTGCTGTGATGATTTTTGCTTCTTGTGCTTCAGTAAAGAAGACAGATTATCAAATGCCGATACAAGTATCTCTTATAAAAGAGATTAAGTCTAACAATGCGTTTCGTATGCTTTGGTATGATTTTATTACCGAAGCCAATCAATATCAATCGTATAAAAACTATATTCCGTCGGATAAGTTGATTTCTCATTATTCTCTTGTTCAAGAGAAAAAGAACGTCATAGTACCTCTTTATCTTCAAGTAAAGGACAATTTCGATTTTAAACAATTGAAAGAGTTGGGCGCGGAATATTCCAAAACCACCAATAATACTCTATCAGTCAGATTTCCTCTAAAGAATTTACCTTCATTATTGCAATTGGAGAATGTCTCTTATGTTGAGTATAACAATAAAGTTGAATTAAGATTATATTAACTCACAAATAAATCTATTAAAATTTTATGAAAAAATTTTCTACTTGTTTATTTGCCTTGTTACTGGTTTTTTCACCGATGTTGGCCCAAGGTAAATTGATGAATTCCATGAGACTAAAACTTATGGAACAGAAAGAGTCGTCTATGCAAAAAATGGTTTTCGACCAAAAGGTAGAGGCTTATATTCATTTTAATGGCGATGTTGATATTGCTGTTCTCGAAAAATATAATGCCAACGTGCATTCCATTTTTCAAAATATAGACATTGCTACAGTTACTATTGACTTGTCTATCGTTGAAGCTTTGGCTTCAGAGCCGTCTATAAAATTTATAGAAGCTGCAACTCCGGTGCAAGTGCGTATGGATCAGGCTCGTAAAATAGCTCATGTAGATGAAATTCATCGTGGTGATGGTCAGTTAAATAATACTCCATATAAAGGTAGCGGTGTGGTAGTAGGTGTAGTGGATGTGGGTTTTCAATATACTCATGCCGCTTTCCGTGACCCTGATAATACAGCAAATACAAGAATTAAAAGGGTTTGGGAACAAAATGGAAGTTCGGTTATTTACGATAAGCCTTCAGGCTATTCATACGGTTTTGAATTAAAAACTCAGGCTCAAATGTTTGAACGTCAATATGACGCTCGATATACAGATAATATTGGTCATGGTACTCACGTTGCCGGTATTGCTGCCGGAGGAGATATGGACCATATTTACTATGGTGTTGCTCCTAAAGCCGATTTGGTTATCGTTTCTTGCGGTATGGGTAATACAAGTATTACCGATGGCATTAAATATATTTTTGATTACGCTCAATCCGTTGGAAAACCGGCAGTGGTAAACCTTAGTCTCGGTTCTCATGTCGGTCCGCATGATGGTACGTCAACTATGGATAGAATTATGGATGAACTCCAAGGTCCCGGTAAAATTATTGTCGGTGCGGCTGGTAATGAGGGTGGTGATAAATTTCACCTCTCAAAAACCTTTACAGAAGAAGATTCTATTGTAAAAACTACTATAGACTTTTTTAGTAGCACTATGAGATATTCTACCGTTGACATCTGGGGTGAAGAGAATCAAGATTATGAGTATCAAATTGTTGCAGTTAAAAAATCTACCAATACTTTAATTTATCAATCTCCTTTTTTTAAGGCAAGTACAGATACTACAATGACGGTAAAAGCATTAGGCTATCATGATGTTAAAACCGACAGCGTTATTCTTGAAGCTCAAGTGAAAGCCACAGCTCAATTAAATGCTATCAATAATAAATATAATGTTACTTTAAGTACTACCTTGACAAAAACGCCTGCTTACGGATATTATTTAGGGATAATTCTTAAATCAAAAACAGGAACCGTTCATATGTGGGCGGACGACCAGTATTCCGGCCTCTCCAGCAATAATATCAGCGGATGGGAGGATGGTAATAGCGAAAGTAGCGTAGGTGAAATCGGCGGTACCGGAAAACGTATTATATCTACCGGTGCTATTGTCAGCCGCTATTATAATAGCTCTCGTCCTTATAATAATTTAGCCGATTTTTCTTCTATGGGTCCTACCCCTGACGGTCGTGTAAAACCGGATATTACAGCTCCGGGTTGCTACGTTATTTCCGCTATCCCTAATACTAATCGCGTTATTAAGTCTTCTTATTTCGATGAGGCATTAAGTTTCTCTTTCAATGGAGAAACTCAATATTACTCATATATGCAAGGTACATCAATGTCTTCTCCTTTTGCAGCCGGCGTAATAGCTACTTGGCTCGAAGCAGACCCAACACTTACTCCTGAGCGTTTACGCGAAGTGTTTGCTAAAACAGCCATAAGAGATGAATTTACAGGTAACGTCTGCCCAAATAACGAATTTGGTTACGGTAAAATAAATGCTAATGCAGGTCTCCTTTACGTTCTTGGCAAAACTACTGCAAATGATGTTGTAGATGCAGAAACTGCTAATTCCGTAATGGTATATCCTAATCCTACTGAGGGTGAATTTAATATCGGCTTTATTGGTGCCGATAAAAACGTTTCTGTGTCGGTGTATTCCATCGATGGTAAGATGGTATATAACCAATTTTTCGGAGATGTTATGCCGGGAGATAGTCGCGTAGTGAATATGTCAAATGCTAAAGATGGCGTGTATATTGTACGTATTGAAGGAGATAATTCATTACAATCTCATAGATTGGTAATTAATAAGTAAATATATTTTGTTTAGTATAAACGAAAACTTCATTTTTGGTGATATTACCATTATTGTTTCCGTAACTGATAAAAAATGTTTTTACGGTAACAAAGATGGTAATATCATTTTTCTTTATGTACCTGTTAGCCATGCTACCAATATCAATAATCCGACGGCACAAAACGCACTTAAGTTATTATTGTCTAAGTTATTGATAAAAGAGGGACAAACTCTGCTTCCTCAATTGACGCTAAAATGGGCGCAAAAGATGAATTTGTCTTTTAATGAGCTTAAAATTAAAAGAGTAAAATCACGATGGGGCTCTTGCTCATCGCAGAATAAAATTAACTTGTCGTGCTACTTGATGATGTTGCCAAAGCACCTTATCGATTATGTTGTCGTTCACGAATTATGCCATATTAAACATAAAAATCACGGACCTTTATTCAAAGCCCTATTACATAGCTATTTCCCTAATTGGCGCGTATATGAAGAAGAAATGAAAATTGCGGCAAGAAAAATTTATTGGCTGATGTTTTAAATGATTTTTTTATCTCTTTTTTGTTTTTTATTTGTACCTTTGTGGCAATAAAGGTATTTAGTCATTGAATTCTTAATTTATTGATAATTATATGGCTTCACAAGAAGATGTTTTTAAGAAATTAGTTTCTCACTGTAAGGAATATGGTTTTGTTTTCCCTTCCAGTGAAATTTATGATGGCTTGGCTGCCGTTTATGATTACGGACAAAATGGTGTTGAGCTAAAGAATAACATTAAAAAATATTGGTGGGATAGTATGGTGCTTCTTCATGAGAATGTAGTTGGTATAGATGCCGCTATTTTTATGCACCCTACAACTTGGAAGGCTTCCGGACATGTGGATGCTTTTAATGACCCGCTCATCGATAATAAAGATAGCAAAAAGCGTTATCGTGCAGATGTATTAATCGAAGATCTCCTTTCAAAATACGAAGAAAAGATAAATAAGGAGTGCGAAAAAGCCGCTAAGAAGTTTGGTGACTCTTTTGATAGAGAGATGTTCTGCGCTACTAATGGTCGCGTAAAAGAGTACAAAGAGAAATACGATGCTATTCATAGCAGATTTGTAAAAGCTATGGAGGCCAACGACCTTGTAGAGTTAAAACAAATAATTGTGGATAACGAAATTGTTTGTCCTATTTCAGGCACGAAAAACTGGACTGATGTTCGACAATTTAACCTTATGTTCTCTACAGAGATGGGCTCTACTTCCGATGGTGCTATGAAGGTATATCTCCGTCCGGAAACGGCACAAGGTATTTTTGTTAATTTCCTTAATGTGCAAAAAACAGGTAGAATGAAGGTGCCTTTCGGTATTTGTCAAATAGGTAAAGCCTTTAGAAATGAAATCGTTGCTCGTCAGTTTATTTTCCGTATGCGTGAATTCGAACAAATGGAGATGCAATTCTTCGTTCGTCCCGGAGAGGAATTGAAATGGTTTGAACATTGGAAACAATTCCGCTTGCGTTGGCATAAAGCCCTCGGTCTTGGAGATGAGAAATATCGCTTCCACGACCATGAAAAATTGGCTCATTATGCAAATGCTGCTACTGATATCGAATTCCTAATGCCTTTCGGTTTTAAAGAGGTTGAGGGTATTCATTCTCGTACGGATTTCGACCTATCAAGTCATGAAAAATATTCCGGTAAGAACATTAAATATTTCGATCCTGAAATAAATCAAAGTTATACTCCTTATGTTATTGAAACATCTATAGGTGTAGACCGTATGTTCTTATCTATCATGTCGGCTGCATATACCGAAGAGCAACTTGAAGGAGGAGACAGTCGCGTTGTGCTTAAGTTACCTCCTGTACTTGCCCCTATTAAAGCGTGTGTGATGCCTCTCGTTAAAAAAGATGGTCTTCCTGAAAAAGCTCGTGAAATTATGGATAACCTTAAGTTCGATTTTAAATGCTCTTACGACGAAAAAGACTCTATAGGTAAACGTTATCGCCGTCAAGATGCAGTGGGTACTCCTTTCTGTATTACTGTTGATCATCAAACGCTTGAAGATAACTGCGTAACTATCCGTTATCGCGATACAATGTTGCAAGAAAGAGTTGAAATAGATAAGTTACACTCAATTATTGCTGATGCAGTGAATATGAAAAATTTATTTAAGAAGATTGTTAATCAATGATATTATTATAGCCAATCACGTGTAGATATTATACCGTGATTGGCTTTTTTTATAATTATGAAAATCACTAATTTATCTGATAATAATACAATATTAAATCACTTTGTAAGTGAACTGAGAGATGTTGATATTCATAACGACTCTATGAGGTTCCGTAACAATATCGAAAGAATAGGTCAAATACTTGCTTATGAAGTTAGCAAATCTCTTGAGTATGATAATGCCGAGGTTGTTACTCCTCTTGGCGTAGCACAAACGTGCCATATTGCCGATAATATTGTTGTAGCTTCTATCTTGCGTGCCGGATTGCCACTTCATAATGGAATATTGTCTTATTTCGATAAGGCGGAGAATTGTTTTGTTTCCGCTTATAGAAAATATATTAATGAAACCGAATTCGACGTGCATGTAGAGTATATCGCTTCGCCTTATTTAGATGGTAAAGTAGTTATTCTTGCCGATCCGATGCTTGCTACCGGCTCGTCGATGGAGCTGGCATATAAGGCTTTGTTGACTCATGGTACACCGAAAAAGGTTATTATCTGCTCGGTAATAGCAAGTCGGTTCGCAATAAACTATGTCTCAGAGCATTTGCCTTCCGACAAATGTGAAGTCTTTACAGCCGTTATCGATGCGGATTTAAATGAGCACGCCTATATAGTTCCGGGGCTCGGTGATGCAGGCGATCTTGCTTTTGGCGAAAAATTAAGCCGTTAACTTAATATTCCCGTCTATGAAAAACTGTACTTCCTTGTTTTTTTCGTTTTTTGTTGCACTCATTATCTCTGTTTATCCTAACGTCTCTGCTCAAAATATTCAGGGATTGGTATATCATAATGCCGATTCGTTTCGGATTGTTAATAAAGGCTTTGATGATACGGAACTGACATACTCTCGTTTACCATTGTACCTTAAAGATTCTGTCCGTGCCGACTTGTGGAGTCGTGGTTTGTGTAGTAGCGGAATCGGCATTCGCTTCTCTTCAAATTCAAAGAGAGTGGCTCTAAAATACACCTTGTTATGGGATTTTCATATGAATCATATGGCGGATACGGGAATAAAAGGTGCCGATTTGTATTTATTGGAAAAGAATGGAGTGTGGAAGTACGTAAATTCAGTTCGCCCTAAAAGTAATAATAAAGAGTTGAAACAAAATGAGAAAGTACTCGTTGATAATTTGGACGGCGAAACTCATGATTTTTTGATTTATTTGCCTTTGTATGATGGGGTTACCGAGATGTTTATAGGTGTCGATAGTTCTGCGGTTTTATCTGCACCTACTGTTGATAACCCTCGTAAAAATAAGAAGATAGTGATGTATGGAACCAGTGTTTTGCAAGGCGGTTGTGCTTCACGTACCGGCATGGTAGCTACAAATATTATTCAGCGAGAGTTAAATTGCGAAGTGATTAATTTAGGTTTTAGCGGTGAAGGTAAAATGGACTCTTGTATTGCTCGGGCTATTGGTTCTATCCCTAATATAGATGTTATTGTTATCGATCCTGTGCCAAATTGTACAGAGAAGATGTGTGATACTCTCACTTTCGGATTCGTTGATATCCTTGCAACATTATGCCCAGATATCCCCATCATAATGGTAGAAGGGGCTATATATACTTATGCTGAATACGACTCTTTTTTTAAAACATATTTGCCGAAAAAGAATCAAGCATACTATAATAACTATAAAAAATTAAAGCGAGCGGGGCATAAAAATATCATCTATGTAACTTCAAATAATTTATACGGCTCTGATGGTGAAGGTACCGTCGATGGTATTCATTTCACAGATTACGGATTCCGTAAATATGCCGATAAATTGATAAAAGTACTTCGTCCGATTATCAAATAGGGCGGTAATGTTATGGTTTTATACCGTTAATAATCAACGATATTATCTCTTCCTTTCTATGCTCGATATAGTTGTTTTGAGACGCACTATCATTATCATTGAGTAAGAATTGGTCAATTATCGGTAATGTGATAAAAGTGAAGGCAGTAAGCGAGATGATGTCTAAAATCAAGTCTATAGGGTCTATTTTTCGAATGTTGCCTTTTTCTATTTCCGAATTGATTAAATTGCAGAAATTCCGGTAAAAAGAGATTCTTTTCGGGTTGCTGATAAGGAAATCATGAATAAAATCTCTTCGCTCTGGTTTTGTTAGTAGCTCATTTATAATGAGGTAAGGTAGTTTCGGGCTTTGCTTTAATGTCTCGAAATATGAGTTTACTCCAAGCGTTATTTTTTCATTGAGCGAGATGTTCTCAAATAAAGGGTTTGATAAAGTGATTAATATATCCTCGAACTTCTTATAGAAAATCTGTTGAAACAGTTTCTCTTTTGTGCGGAAGTAGTAGTGAATAAGGGCTTGATTACATCCTACTCCTTTGGCTATATCTGTTGTACTTGTTGCATCAAAGCCTTTGTCCATGAATAATTGTTCTGCTACTTCAAGTATTTTTTGCTCTAAATTTTGCTCTTTCATAATAGCTCTTAATTGTGTGTTTTTTTAGCATTGTCAATCATAAAATGTAGACGGTTGAAAACGTTGGCATCCGAAGTGCTACCGTCGAAATCTAAGAAAAGAAGATTGAGATAAGGATATTCTTCTTTTAGTTTCTTCTCAATTCCTTTAGAGATGATGTGGTTTGCGATGCAACCGAAAGGTTGTACGCTGACGATGTTGTTAACACCGCTATGTACTAATTCACCTATTTCTCCCGGTAAAAGCCATCCTTCTCCGAAATCGGCAGCCATACATATAGCCTTGCCGGAGTATTCTGCTATTTGGAATATGGATGCAAGAGGGTGGTAATATTTAAAACATTCGCATTGGCGGTCCATTTTTTTTGCACAACGCATTATGTATTTGTGTATATTGTCTGTAATAAAGGTTGGTATAGATTCTTGTCGTATGAAGAGTTTACGGTTGATATGGTTGTTGACAATGCTCGTCATAAAGAAGTTCGTTAGAGAAGGAGGAATTACATCAAGCCCCTGCTCTATAAGCCATTCGGTTACGAATTTGTTGCTAAATCCATTGTATTTGACGTAAATCTCTCCTACAAGACCAATCTTTGGCAAATCTTTTTCTATGATATTGTTAGAGAATTCCAAAGCGGCTTCGTGAAGTAGACAAAGTAGACCTTTGGTATCTTTGCGTAATATAATCGGTTGTGCCGCAATGATGTATTTGTCGTATATCTTACGGGCTATACCGGGTAGAGTTTCTCTTGCAGCCGAAGAGTGGTAAAGTTTGGCAAGTGAGTCGGCAAAGAGCATAGTGTAGATGGTAATACGTACTATTTTTTTCCAATCTATTTTAAAGCCCGGTTGGTTGTTATTTACCCCTTTCCCTATTGCCAAGGATATTACAGGAATATCTTTATATCCTGCATTGATAATGGCGTTTTTGATTAAGGAAAAGTAGTTGCTTGCGCGGCATTGACCTCCGGTTTGAGTGATGATAACGGCCACGTCATTTACGTCGTATTTGCCACTATTGAGCGCATTAAGTATACTACCTATTACTATTGTGGCAGGGTAGCATATTTCGTTATTGGCATATTTTAGCCCTGCTTCTACATCTTGTTGATTTCCGGTAGGCAGATTTATCAGTTTGTACCCTAAAAGGCCGAAAATTGCTGGAATGAATTCGGAATAACCCTCTGCAAAATAAGGTGCGAGAAGTGTGCGTCTTCTATCTTCTTTAGTGTAGATTTTTGTTTTTACAAACTCTTGTTCTTGCAACTCAACTGTTTTGTTTATGTCAACGCTTTCTACAAGAGAGCGAATTCTCAGTCTTAAAGAGCCGATGTTGTTGACGTCATCGATTTTCAGTAGAGTAACATTTTTGTTGTAGTGCGATAAAATGCTTTTTACTTCGTCGATAATAAAAGCGTCCGGTCCGCAACCGAACGATGTTAATTGTACGAAATGCAAATTGTTTTGCTTCCAATTGCCAACGAAAGATGCGGCTTTGAATATTCTGTTCGGATAAGACCATTGGCTTAAAGCGTTGATTTTTTTGAAGATAGAGTCGTTGAAAGAGCGACTGATATTTTCACAAATAATGTCGATACCCATATTGCTGATAGCATAAGATAGTTTATGTTCTATCAGCTGGTCGATATGGTAAGGTCTGCATGCCAGCATTATTACCATTCTTCCCTCGGCTGTTGCTCTCTCTAATATTTTGGTATTTATTTCTGTGAGTTCTTCGTGAAATTTTTCGAGTTCGGCAAGGGCTTTTTCAAGTGCAACGAGTATGGTTTGCTCGCTAATTTTTAATGATTTTAAGTATTGTATGCAACTTTTTCTCAGTAGAGAGGTATCGTTGAAGTTAATTACGGGGCTGTCGAAGAGTATTCCGTATTTCTTTTCCGGGTTTATAGAACTTCGTATTACATCCGAGTAGCCACTTACTATAGGGCAGTTGAAACTATTCCCTGTAGTTTTGTCTTCTTTTTTTTCGAAGATTGTATACGGATAGAAAATCCTATCTGCCTTTTTGTTAGCTAAATTAATAATATGCCCGTGCATTAGTTTGGCAGGAAAACATATGTTGTCTGCCATTATGGAATTTATTCCTGCATTATATAGGTTGTTAGTAGAAATGTCGGATAAAATTACTTTAATGCCACATTCCGTGAAGAGAGTGTGCCAAAAGGGATACTCCTCGTACATTCCTAAAGCGCGGGGTATACCTATAGTGATGTTGCTCTTCGCTACACCTTTCCTGTTGAATAATAGACGATTTTTTATTGCAAAGATGTTTTCTCCTTCGTATTTGCCTTCGTTTTTGTTTGAGTATACTCTTTCACAGTTATTTCCTGTATAATATTCATTCCCGTTGCTGAATTTATAGCTTTTTATAGTACATTTATTGTTGCATCCGTCACAAGAGAATACGTTACTTGTGTAGCTGTTTTCGGCAAGGGAGCCAATTTTTCTTTCGTTGCTCATGCTTGTAAATGTTTATTGCGGGCGTATATGGCAGCGCCATAAGCACCCATTAATTCCGGAATGTCTGATATTTGAACGTTACTTTTAGTCTCTAATTCAAGAGCACGGATAATGCTATTGTTACGGAATGTGCCACCTTGTACGATGATATTCTTGCCAAGTTCTGATATATTATGAAGTTTTAGCATCTTGAATAGGCAGTTTTTAATTACCGAGTAGCTTAGTCCTGCTGCAATATCTTCTATTTGAGCGCCTTCGCGCATAGCTTGTTTTACTTTGGAGTTCATAAATACAGTACAGCGGGTACCCAGGTCGTAAGGTCGATTTGCACTGCATGCTTTGTAGGCGAAATCTGCCACTTTTATGCCGAGGATGTTGGCAAACGTTTCGATGAAAGAACCACAACCCGATGAGCATGCTTCGTTAATCTCTATTCGCTTAATTGAGCCGTTTTCAACGAATATCGCTTTCATATCTTGACCTCCAATGTCGAGAATGAAACTTACATCCGGATTAATTTCTTTTGCGGCCGTAAAGTGTGCCATCGTTTCTACAATGTTATAGTCCAAATTATAAGCTGCTTTCAAGAGATTTTCTCCATAACCGGTTACGCAACTTCCGTTTATCGTTAATTCTTTTATATTGTTCGGTATTTGCTCTATAGCTTTGTTGAAAGTGTTGTAACTGTCGCCGTTATTGTGGTTGTAGCTACTGTATATTATCTTTTTATCTTGATTGATAATTATTATTTTAGTAGTTGTAGATCCGGAATCTATTCCGAGGTAATAAGTATCGCCCTCTGCCGGAATTGCAGTAGGTAATTTTTTAATCAATTGATTGTCTTTCCAATTGTCGTATTCGGCTTTAGTGTCGAATAGTGGCGGTAGGGTGTTTTTAGAATAGTATTTGACGTCGGAAAAGTGTAGTGCGTGATATAGTTGAGTAGTATCTACAATCTGTTCGTTTTCCATAGAGAGCAGTGCACAGCCTAATGCCGGAATAAATTGAGGAGTGTCAGGTAGAATAGTGTCGTCGTGTTGAATATCCAGCACTTTCTCAAAATGTTTCTTTAATTCCGGCAGATAAGCAAATGGTCCACCACAGAAAAACACCTTCTTTTTCACCTCCATACCTCTTGATAATGAGGCTATAACCTGTAAAGCAACGGCGTGAAACATAGAGGCTGCAATGTTGCTTTTACTTACACCTCTACTAATAAGGTTTTGTATGTCGGTTTTTGAAAATACTCCGCAACGTGATGCTATAGGATAGATAGTGTCGGCTTCGGTGGCAAGGGTGTTTAATTCTTGTGTAGTTGTGTTTAATAAAAGTGCGGTTTGGTCGATAAAAGCACCTGTGCCTCCTGCACAACTGCCATTCATCCTTATATCCGGTATTTTCCCTTCTTCAAAAAATATCATCTTACTATCTTCTCCACCCATATCTATGAGTGTGTGAACGTCGGTATATTTCTGATGAATTACTTCTACCGCAGCAATCACCTCTTGTACAAATCTGTATCCTAACCTCTCGGCATATCCCATTCCTACCGATCCTGTTAGAGTGACTCTGAATTTGCACAAGTTGAATTCCTCTATAATATGATTTAATATATTTCTTCCGGAAGTTATGACATCAGCATTATGACGAACGTATTCTTTGAAAATTATTTTTTTTTCTTCATCTATAATTATGGCTTTTATTGTTGTAGAGCCAATGTCAATTCCTAAATTATAAATAGTGTTTTGTCGTTGTGATAGCATATTAATAATGTTGTTTAATAGACTTATTAAATAGGTCTGCAAAGGTAATGATAATTTTTTGATTGATAGGGTAAAAAATGAATTTTTTTTTAGTGTTTAATAAAAAAGGCTATGTATGATTCCTCACTACATAGCCTGAGATTTTTTTTAGATTACAGATTTTATTTGTCTAACTTAATATTATTTGTAGAAATTATTTTATAAGTATAACGTTGATGATACTTATTTATTATGTTGAAGATTGCAAATAGTGCGTGTAATATCTAATATAATCAGTACGGGTGAGGTTGTCAGTAAGATAAAAAGCCAATCTTGGTATTTTAATGGGGCAACATTGAACAGAGGTCCGGCAAAATTTATTATCACGATTTGTCCGATTAATATTACGACAACGATAACAGCGAACCATTTACTGAATGTTTTTTTGAACATATTTTGACCTTTAAATAGGTAAATAATATCTAACAACAAACTTCTACCTGAGCGATAATATTTGGCATTAAAGAGGTTCCAAAATTGTAGCATTACAAAAGTAGTGAAGAAGAACCCTATTTCGTATGCACTTAGATGAGCTTTTGTTTTAGAGAATGTAAAGAGACCTAAAAAGAATTCTTTGAAGCTACTATTACATATCGTTGTGTAAGCCCCTAAGTTTTCTGAGATGTCGTGATGCCAAAGGAATTGCCATAAGCATAGTAATATTACGGTGAAAATCAGTCCGAACCCGAGTATGTTACGCATCATGCTGTGGTCGATAATGTGGCTTTTAGGGTTGCGAGGTTTGTCGTTCATTACTCTGTTGTCGGCAGGTAAAGAAGATAGAGCCATAGCTGCAAAGGTATCCATTATCAGGTTTACCCAGAGCATTTGAGTAACAGTAAGAGGCGAGTCTATACCGAGCGAAGCTCCTATCATCACTATTAAGCAAGCAGATACATTTATCGTCATTTGGAAGAGGATAAATCTACGGATATTGATGTATAAAGAGCGGCCCCAAAGTATTGCTTTGTTGATGCTGGAGAATGAGTTGTCGAGGATAGTTATTGCACTTGCCTCTTTGGCACGGGCAGTGCCATCGCCCATAGATAGTCCGATTTGAGCTTTACTGAGGGCAGGGGCGTCATTAGTACCATCTCCGGTAACGGCAACTACTTCTCCTGCTTCTTGTAATAGCATTACAAGGCGTGCTTTGTCGTCGGGGCGAGCTCGAGACAGTATACAAAATTTCGGATTACGTACAAGTGCGAGAGCATCATTGTGGCTCATCTCTGCAAATTCCGGTCCTGTTACCTTTTGTGGTTCTTCGTTAGACTTAAGGAGTCCTATTTGGCGTCCTATCTCATTGGCGGTACCGGGTGTGTCGCCGGTAACGATGATAACGCGTACTCCGGCATGATTCCGACAAGTGTCAATAGCCTCTATAACGTCATCTCTTATTGGATCGGCTATGCCTACTACTCCGAGAAAGATGAGTTGCGATTCTTCTTTATCCATATCTTGGTAAGCAAAACCAAGTGTGCGGAATGCTCGATGCTGGTATGATGCCAATTCGTCTTCAATCTCTTTGATAGGTATTCCTCCTGCCATCACATCGCACATTTTCATTAGTAATTCAGGAGCCCCTTTTACAAAACGTAGTGTGCGACCATTCTCTATTTTAACCGTAGATTCCATATATTTTCTTTCGGTGGAAAACGGAACTTGATTGATAATGGAGGATTGTTTACGAAGAGCGTAATAATCAATATTTTGATTTTTTAGCCAAATTAGCATAGCGCCTTCCGTTGGATTGCCTATTGCCATGTTTTTCCCATTCTTGTCGATAGTCAGTTCTGCAGAAGAGTTTATCGCCATGTTCTGTTTTATAAGCAATTCATCTTCTTCATTGCCACAGAATTTAGTAGTTACTACCGTCATCTCATTTTTTGTGAGAGTACCTGTTTTGTCTGTGCAGATAACAGTGGCTGCACCCATTGTTTCGCAAGCATGGAGTTTGCGTACGAGGTTGTTTTCTTTCATCATACGTCGCATACTCATGGCGAGGCTGAGAGTGACGCTCATCGGTAGCCCTTCCGGTACGGCAACAACGATAAGTGTAACGGCTATCATTATGGAGTTCAGTACGTATTCTATTATCTCCAATATGTTTGTATTGTTGGCGTTATTGCCATCGAAGTAGAAAAAGAAGGTGAGTCTGCCAAGAAGAATGATGACTGCAATTATAAGGCTGACTTTAGAAATGAATTCTGCCAAACTATTTAATTGACGGTTTAGAGGTGTAACTACTTTCGAGCCTTCGTGCTCTATGGCAAAGCCTTTGGCTTCTACTGTGTCCGTTCCTACTGCGGTTATACGATACAGTGCCGTGCCTTCTATTACAATGGAACTGCGAAGGAGAAAGTTAGTAGGGTAAGTGGCATCTTTTTTAAAGTCGGTTTCACGCTCAGATTTCTTTACGTGAGGTTCTCCTGTGAAGTTCGATTCGTCTACTCTTAAACTGATAGAATCCAATACAATACCATCGGCTGGAATTTCATCTCCGTTTTCGAGTTTTACAATGTCTCCAACTACTACATCTTGTCGCTTGATATTGTACATATGAGGTTCGCCATCGTTTATATTTCGACGGAATACTTTTACGGGGGCATCGTCTTTCACCTTGTTGAGGATGTCGAATTCTTTTCCGGCTTTAACTTCGAATATAAAACCGACTCCCGTTGCCAATAATAAGGCTACTAATACGCCAATAGGCTCGAATAAAACGTCATAAGAGCGACCTTGAAAAATTAGTTCGTATACCGATACGCACACCGAGAGGCAAAATACTACAAGAAGTACGATAATGATAGGGTCTTTGAACTTCTCAAGATATGCCTTCCAAAGAGGTTCTTTCTTTGGTGGCGGTATGATATTTTTTCCTTTCCCTTGTATTACTTCATCACTATCAGCGAGTAATCCTTTGTTAAGTATATCTTGTTTCATATTTCTTTTATTTAAACGATGCAAAGGTATCCATTCTCTTTAAAACAAAAAAGTAAAATCCAAACCTTTGGATTTTACTTTAAATTTTTCCATAATTCCGATTCCGTTAACGGAGTGTAATTTTCTTTTCCTCGCTTTTTAAATAGTGAGAGTTCCGCTTTTATATAATAGTTTTTATATGTTGAATCGTATAAGATTTTGAAATCATCGCAACATTCGCCCTCTTCGAGCGATGTCAATGCCGAGTTGACGTAGTTTTTCAAGCTGGCGCGATGCTTTATTATCTGTTTTATATATTCTAAAAAACTATTCGAATAAATATCTTTTGTAGAGAGTGTGGAGTAGATAATTATTAAATTGTATACTAAGGTAGAAACGTTGCTGACGTGTAACTTTAAATCATCTAAGAGAGCGTTCAAATTAAAGATTCCGTCACTGCAATATTTGTTGCAGTCTATCTTTTCTAAAAACGTGAGAGCATCGTTGAATAATTGAGATGTTATACCTAATTTACCGTATTTGAGCAATAACAAATAGAATGTGCACGACTGTGGATACGACTTCATTACAATTTTCTCGCTATTGATATTCTTAAAATAAAGTTGAAAATTGTTGTCCACCTCAATAATTCCAAGCATTTGGCTCTTTTCGCTGAGATATTCGTAAAGCACTTTATAATATCCATCGATTGAGATAAACAAGTCCGGCTTTATTAGTAATGAAAGAAAGTCATTAATACGCTGTTTAGGGTTTTGGTCTAAAGAGATAATCATAAAATCCGAATTACAATAAAGGTTCCCGAAATCATTCAATAGGTCTCCGGATTTAACTTTTAAAATAAGGAAAGCATTGGACTTTATTCGGTCTGGTACTATCTTGTAATGTAGTAGCAGTGTGTGGTAAAACGAAGTTTGGTTAATTTTTTTGAGGTTGAAAAAAACATCTTTTGCGTTCAATTTTTTGTCGAGAGGGGTAATAAATTGTAATGAGTGATTGAGAGCCAAAGAATTTTTGTTGTGTTCTTCTACTCTGGTCCAAAACGACTCTATCTTTTTTATTTTTGCCGGGAGATAAAAAAGATTAATACCAATTTTCTCCAATTTATTTTCGAGAGATAAGAGTTCGAATTCGTTATCGAAAAAATTGTGGCACTGTGAGTTATACTCTTTTTCTACAAAAGCCAATTGGTTTTGACTGCAATCGGAATTTGCATCATTGATAGAGATGATGTTCACCCAATTGGAGAACTGAGGTAGAATCGACATTTTCAGAGCTGTAAGCAGTATGTTTTCTCTTATATCTATATCATTATCTACGCATACAATTTTTTCAAAAGCTTCAACAATTCGGTAAATGATGTCGGCATCTAACTGTTTCAATACATCAACGGCTTGAGAAAGGGAGATATAATGAATCATTTCGATGTCGTCGACTTGTATGTTGCACTCTTTTTCGAGATAAGTGAGCACACCAACCTCGTTGCAATGAAAATGGTTGTCGATTTTTACTAGTTCCATTGCAATTTTCAAGAAGGCACGCTTTTGAATTAGAGTAAAATTTATGTCGGATAATTTCATAATAAAATGCGTTATGAACCGAAGCTCATAACGCAAAGTATAGTTTTTTATTTAATCATATCAATTATACAATCTAGAGCTTCGTCAATACCATTAGGGTATTTGCCACCGGCAGTAGCCATAAAAGCTTGACCTCCACCACCGCCTTGGATGAATTTAGCGGCTTTGCGTACCATATTGCCGGCATTGAATCCGGCATCTATCATCGGTTGGCTGATAAAGATGGTAAGAGATGGTTTGCCCTCATAAACGTTACCGATAACAAATAAGAATTTGACGTCGGCAAATTTTCCGCGGAAGAAAGGAATAATATTCTTGTAAGTGTCAGGGTCTTCATTTCCGGTAAAGCGAATTACTTTAACGTCGTTGATGTCTTCAGCTCGCTCGAGCATAGAGTTGCGAAGATGCAATGCGCGCTCTTGCATAAAGTCCTCGATACGCTTACGAAGAGAAGCACTTTCATCCATACTCTTCCTTATGGCGGAAATGACGTCAGGTGTGTTGTTAAATAGTTCTTTAACAGAAGCTTGAATGTCTTGTAGATTTTCTACAAAGAGCTCTGCCGAGAACGAAGTGACAGCTTCGATACGGCGTATACCGGCAGCGATAGAGCTTTCGGATACTATTTTGAAAAGGCCTATTGAGCCGGTGGCTTTTGCGTGAGTACCACCGCAGAGTTCAACAGATTTTCCATAGCGAATGACGCGTACAAAGTCGCCGTATTTTTCGCCGAAAAGAGCCATTGCACCTATGTTTTTAGCCTCAGCAATAGGTACATTTCTACTTTCGTCGAGAGTGATGTTTTCTCTAATCAGTTTGTTTACTTCGCGTTCTACTTGACGTATTTCTTCAGGTGTAAGCTTTTGGTAGTGAGAGAAGTCGAAACGTAGGGTTTCCGGGCTAACATAAGAGCCTTTTTGCTCTACGTGGGTGCCGAGCATATTTCTTAGAACCATATGCAGTAAGTGAGTGGCGGTGTGATTGGCTTCTGTGGCTCTACGCTTTTCTACATTTACTTTTGCAAGGAATGTGGCATTTAAATCTTTAGGCAATTCATTAGCAATATGTACTGGTAGGTTGTTTTCTTTTTTTGTATCAATAATATCGATGCTGTCGCCCACTTCCGAGATGAGCCATCCTTTATCTCCTACCTGACCACCCATCTCTGCGTAGAAAGGCGTTTTAGAAAGTACGATTTGATAGTATACTTTTCCTTTTTGAGCCAGTTTGCGATATCTTAATATATGTGTTTCTATTTGTAGTTCATCGTAACCTACAAATTGAGTATCGTCTTCCGAAAGCACCACCCAGTCGCCCGTTTCTACCGAAGCGGCATTGCGTGCACGGTCTTTTTGTTTTTTCATTTCGGTATTGAAGTCGTCGGCATTTACGGTGAGCCCGTTTTCTTTCAGAATCAATTCAGTAAGGTCGAAAGGGAAACCGTAAGTGTCGTAAAGAACGAAAGCATCAACACCGGAAATTTCTTTTGCATTGATAGCTTTAGCATCTGCCATTACTTTGTCAAGTAGACGAATGCCGGTATCGAGGGTGCGTAAGAAAGAGTCTTCTTCTTCTTTTACCACTTTGATAATCAAAGTTTCTTGTTTGCCAAGTTCGGGATAAGCCTCTCCCATATTTTGTATGAGAGCAGGTATGAGTTTATAAAGGAAAGCCTCTTTTTGACCGAGGAAAGTGTAGCCATAGCGAACAGCACGGCGAAGGATACGACGTATAACGTAGCCGGCTTTTGCATTAGAAGGCAGTTGACCGTCGGTAATGGCAAAGGCAATAGTACGGATATGGTCGGCTATAACGCGCATTGCTACATCAATTTTTGAATCAACACCATATTGGCAGGAGCAAATCTTGCCAACTTCTGATATAAGAGGTGTGAAGACGTCGGTGTCGTAGTTCGATTTCTTGCCTTGTACTGCCATGCAGAGGCGTTCGAAGCCCATACCGGTGTCGATAACTTTATTTGGGAGTGGCTCTAATGTTCCATCGGCTTTGCGATTGTATTGCATGAAAACGTTGTTCCATATTTCAATAACTTGAGGGTTATCGCCATTTACCAATGTTTTGCCATCTATTTTAGCGCGTTCTTCATCAGAGCGTAAGTCGATATGTATTTCAGAGCAAGGACCGCAAGGACCGGTATCGCCCATTTCCCAAAAGTTGTCGTGTTTATTACCGTTTATGATACGGTTTTTATCAATGTGCTGTTCCCATATTTCGGCAGCTTCGTTATCTCTTTCAAGGCCTTCGGCAGGAGCACCTTCAAAAACGGTTACATATAGGCGGTTTTTGTCGAGTTTAAGCACCTCGGTGAGGTATTCCCAAGCCCAAGCTATAGCCTCTTTTTTGAAATAATCGCCGAAACTCCAGTTGCCCAGCATTTCGAACATTGTATGGTGGTAAGTGTCGTGACCAACCTCTTCAAGGTCGTTATGTTTTCCACTGACACGTAAGCATTTTTGAGCGTCTGCTACGCGAGGATATTTGATAGGGTCGTTACCTAAAATAATGTTTTTGAACTGATTCATTCCTGCATTGGTGAACATCAGAGTAGGGTCATCTTTTATTACCATTGGAGCGGAAGGAACGATTTGGTGCCCTTTAGATTTGAAAAAATCTAAAAAAGATTGTCGTATTTCTTTTGAAGTCATCTTAATATTTTATTTCATTTCGTTTCAACTTGCAAAGTTAGTTATTTTTATAAATACATACAATACATAGGATTATTTTTTATTCCTTGCTTTTAAATCTGTGGGTTTATAAAAAGGTGTAGGGCGAAAATAATATTCCGTGTTATCCTTTGAAGGATGCTGCTTGTTACTATCTTTCCAACAACATCTAATCTGCACAACACCATTAAACTCGGCACCTCAAACGGCACGTTCTCTTAAAGGCATTGCTGTTGTGTATATTCTATCTCATAAACAACTGCGTGTATCGAAATTGTCGAAACGCATAAGAATAAGAGAACAAGACCAAAAGAAATACTTAATTTTTTTCTCTTGTTGAGGTTTTCTTCAAATTTTGTTACTAATTTTGCACTTGCTTGTTGAGAGTAGCCATTGAGGGTATGGTAGTACCCTGTTTTGTAGTGTGTGGAAATTTTCGTATATTTGTAATTTGATATAAAGGCGTTTGTGTAAGAAGATGAAGCCTTTTTGAATACATTTTTATACGTCTGTAAATGAATAAAATAGATATAATAGCAAATGTTTGTGGAGCGCCATTAGCTGGTGTGCGTAATGTGTTGGATATGCTTGATGACGGCGCTACTATTCCTTTTATCGCCAGATATAGAAAGGAGCGTACGGGTGCTCTTGATGAAGTGAAGATTGCAGAAATTCAACAAGAATTTAATCGCCTAACTGAGATTGAGAAAAGAAGACAATTTGTATTCGATACCATTACTGAAGCGGGTGCTATGACGGATGAGATTGCTGCCCGACTGCAGGATAATTGGTCCATAACGGATATTGAGGATATTTATCTGCCTTTTAAACAGAAAAAACGTACTAAGGCTACTATTGCCAAAGAGGCTGGTCTTGAGCCCTTTGCTAAATTAATTATGAGTGGAAAAGGTGATGCATTGATAGTGGTAAATAAATTTATCAATGATAAAGTACCTACAGTCCAAGATGCTATCGATGGCGCAAAAAATATTATAGCAGAGTGGGTTAACGAAAGTACTTCAGCCCGAAATGCAATTCGTGCTCAATTTGAAAATTATGCCGTAATTTCATGTAAAGTGGTGAAAGGTAAAGAGGTTGAAGCCGATAATTACAGCAATTATTTTGATAAAGAATATCGATTGAGCCATTGTCCGTCGCATGCACTGCTTGCAATGAGACGTGGTGAGGAGGAGAAATTATTGAAGGTATCTATCGATGTTGATAAAGAAAAAGCTATAGCTCGCCTCGAGAAAATTTTTATTCGTTCTAATAATATTCAAAATCAAGATATTATATCAGATGCTATTTCGGATGCTTACAAACGACTTCTAAAACCTGCTATCGAAAATGAATTTGCCAATATAAGCAAGGAAATAGCTGATGATGAGGCAATAAAAATTTTCTCGTCCAATTTGCGTCAATTATTGCTCTCTTCGCCTCTCGGACAAAAGCGTACAATGGGTATTGACCCGGGTTTCCGCACGGGATGTAAAGTGGTTTGCTTGGATGCACAAGGCAATTTGCTACATAATGATACAATATACCCTCACCCACCGAAAAATGAGCGTGCAATGGCTGCTAAAAAAATAACTACCCTTGTAGAGCAATATGATATAGAGGCTATTGCAATAGGTAATGGTACAGCAGGGAGAGAGACGGAAGAGTTCATTCAAAAGCTTAGATTTAATAAAAATATACAAGCCTTTTCTGTAAGCGAAAGCGGTGCAAGTATCTATTCCGCCTCGGCGGTGGCTCGAGAGGAATTTCCTGATTATGATGTCACCGTGCGTGGTGCAGTTTCCATAGGTCGACGATTGATGGACCCTCTTGCGGAACTTGTGAAAATCGACCCCAAAAGCATTGGTGTTGGGCAGTATCAACACGATGTCAATCAATCCAAATTACAAAATGCACTCGACAGTACAGTGATGTCATGCGTTAATGCCGTCGGTGTTGAGGTGAATAATGCTTCGAAACAGTTGCTTACTTATGTCTCCGGAATAGGACCTCAATTGGCAAAGAATATAGTGGATTTCCGAGCTGATTACGGTCCGTTTGCCAACCGTAAAGCATTGCTTAAAGTGCCGAAAATGGGACCAAAAACTTATGAGCAATGTGCAGGATTTCTCCGAGTGGCTAATTCCGATAATCCGCTTGATAATTCTGCCGTGCACCCCGAACGTTATGAGTTGGTTTATAAAATGGCAAAAGATAATAATATCGAAGTCAAAGATTTAATCCGAAATAAAGCTGTTATACATAATATAAACCTTGAGGAGTATATCTCCGACTCTGTGGGTATGCCTACTTTGAAAGATATTGTGGCGGAACTTGAAAAGCCAGGTAGAGACCCCCGTATTGGCGTTGAGCAATGGGGCTTCGACCCTAATATTAAAACTATTGAAGATCTTAAACCGAATATGATTGTAGACGGCATAGTAACTAACGTTACTCAATTCGGGGCTTTTGTTAATATAGGTATTAAAGAAAACGGTTTACTTCATGTGTCTCAAATGAGTGAGAAAAAAGTGATTTCTCCTCTCGATATTGTCGCCGTTAATCAACATATAAAAGTTAAAATATTAGATGTAGATGCAAATCGTAAACGCATCTCTTTATCATTGATTTTTTAAAAACTAAATAATTATATATCATGGAAATAAGAGATTATATCGACAAGAATTTTAATCGCTTTGTAGAAGAGTGGAATTCTTTAATCCGCATACAATCTATCTCGGCAAAGCCCGAGAATGCTACGGAAATGGTGAAATGTGCAGAACGCTGGGTAGAATTACTCCTTGCTGCCGGCGCCGACTCTGCAAAGGTAATGAAAACCAAAGGTAACCCTATCGTTTTTGCTCAAAAAATGGTTAGCCCGAAGTTGCCTACAGTGCTCGTTTACTCGCATTATGATGTGATGCCTGCAGAGCCTTTCGAAGAGTGGAAGTCAAACCCTTTTGAGGCTGAAATTCGTGATAATCACCTCTATGCTCGAGGTGCAGATGATGATAAAGGTCAAGCGATGGTACAAGTGAAAGCCTTTGAATATCTTGTGGCTCAAAAGGAGTTGAAATGTAATGTGAAATTTATTTTCGAAGGTGAAGAAGAAATCGGCTCTCCTTCGTTAGAGGATTTCTGTAAAGAGAATAAAGAGATGCTCAAGAGCGATATCATCCTTGTTTCCGACACCAGCATGATAGGAAAAGATACCCCTTCTATAACTACCGGTTTGCGTGGCCTCGCTTATTGGCAAATAGAGGTTACCGGTCCTAACCGCGATTTGCATTCGGGGCATTTCGGTGGCGCCGTTGCAAACCCTATTAATACCCTTTGTAAAATGCTTGCTACTGTGGTAGATGATAAAGGCAAGATAACTATACCGGGTTTCTATGATAATGTGGTGGAACTTACACCTGCCGAACGTAAGATGATTGCCGATATTCCGTTTGATTTGGAGAAATATAAAGCAGCTATCGATGTGCGTGAGGTAGCTGGAGAAGAAGGTTATTCCACTCTCGAACGTAATAGTTGTCGCCCTTCATTCGACATATGTGGTATTTGGGGCGGATATACAGGCGAGGGCTCAAAAACGGTGCTCCCTTCAAAAGCATATGCAAAAGTATCGTGCCGCCTTGTTGCAAATCAAGACCATCATAAAATTTCACAAGCTTTTGTCGATTATTTCAACAAGATAGCTCCGAAAAGTGTACGTGTTAACGTTACTCCTATGCATGGCGGACAGGGTTATCTTTGCCCTATAGATTTGCCGGCTTATAAGGCTGCAGAGGCAGGTTTTGAAATCGGATTTGGTAAAAAACCTATTGCCGCTCGCCGCGGAGGTAGTATTCCTATTATCTCTTCATTCGAACAAATACTAGGCGTAAAAACAATCTTGATGGGATTCGGACTCGAAAGTAATGCTATCCATTCCCCTAACGAAAATTTCGATTTAGACGTCTTTAAAAACGGCATCGTATCTGTGGTGGAATTTTATCGTCATTACGGAAAATAATATTATATTTTTATTAGGAATATATAAATATTATATCTAACTTTGCATAGTGAATGCTGAATGATATTCGTCATGTACTGATAAACATCGAGTTATTCAGTATTTGCTATGCTTTTTTATCGTAAGAAATAATAATTAGTCGATACTGAAATTTAGTATAAATATTTGGTTATCAATAAAATAAGC
>JBJECF010000030.1:0-31854 GCA_051870785.1 Candidatus Aphodosoma sp. | reverse complement strand
GTACATTGTGTTGTTTCAGAATGCAAAGATACAAGATTTGAATGTAATTCACAACGTGTGTGCTTGTGTGTGCTCGTTTTATATTTCCCATCCCGGAACCCGAGCTTTTTGTGAGATATTGTTGAGTGATAGTGTAGATCGTGTTTGATATGCTTGCTAATTCGCCCTTTGTCGAGCATTTTACAGAATGAAAATAAAATATTATATTTGCACTTTATATGCTTAAGTAAAATTACGATAATAATATGATGACTAAAAAGGAGTTACGCAGTATAATTCGTGCACGGAAAAAAGAACTTGGTGCCGACACCCTGAAAATTATGTCTGCTAATGCAGCCTCTCTTATCGAGAGCGATCCTGACTATATAAATTCTAACATTATTATGATTTATCATCCTCTTTGGGATGAGGTCGACGTTACTGCTATCTATCAAAAGGCTTTTGATGCCGATAAAAGGGTTATCCTCCCTACCGTAAAGGGCGATGATATTATCCCCGTTGAGATTACTCCTGATACTAAATGGGTGAAGGGCGATTTCGATATCATGGAGCCTGTAGCAGACCCTTATACCGGCTCTTTTGACACTATTTTTGTGCCGGGTGTAGCTTTCGATCGTATCGGTAACAGATTGGGTCGCGGTAAAGGCTATTACGATAGATTTTTGATAAAGCATACTAATGCAAAAAGAGTGGGTATCTGCTTCGATTTCCAAATGGTGGACAGCGTACCTACCGAACCTTTCGACTTCAAAATGGACCATATTATCGTTGTTAAATAATAGTCAATAACAGATTTATGTTTATAAAATGAGATTTCGATTTGCTGCCATATTACTCACGGTGAGTGCGTTGCTATTTTCTCAAACGGGGAATAGTAGCTTCGCCTTTTTGTCACTCCCCACAGGGGCTAGACAAGCGGCTTTCGGCGGTTCGAATATCTCTATCTGCGACGGCGACCTTAATTTCGCTTTCAATAACCCTGCTTTGCTTTCTGTGGAAACACATAACATCCTCGGAGTCAACTACACAAATCTCTTTAACGATGTAAATATCGCTTCCGCTATATACGGTAGAAATTTCGGAGATAAAAACTTCACCGCTTATGGTTTCCATTATATCGATTACGGTAGCTTTATCGAAACGTCGGTGACTAACGATGTGTTAGGTAAATTCACTGCAAAAGATATGGCGTTGACTGCTATCTATGGCAGATGGTTCTCTCCTCGTTGGAGCGCCGGTATAGCGTTGAAAACTGTATGCTCCGTTTACGAGCAATACAGCAGTTGGGGTATGGCTGCCGATATAGGCTTTTCTTATCATAACGAGAAAGCCCTTTTCTCCGCCGGTATCGTGCTTCGTAATGCGGGTGTACAATTCAATAGCTACAGCCCCCTTAACGATAATTCTCGCCGTATGTTACCTATTGACTTACAAATAGGTATATCGCAAAAATTGCCAAAAGCCCCGATTCGCTTTTCGTTGACGCTCCATAACTTGCAGACGTGGGACCTTAGCACGGCTACCGGCGATAATACTGACGATAAAATGGCGGAAAAATCGAAGGCCGCAAGAGGCGCGGACATGTTTTTTCGACACACAATATGGAGCGTCGAAATTTTACCAATGAAGAATTTTTATATAGTAGCATCATATAACCACCGTCGTAGAATGGATATGTCGGTACAAGGCAAACGCTCCGTTGCCGGATTCAGCTTCGGTGCTGGCCTTACTGTAAAAGACAAAGTCAGCATCGGCTTTTCTATTGTGCCTTATCAAACGGGTAGCCTCGGTTATAATGTTACATTAAGTACAAACCTTAAAGCATTTGGCGTAAAATGAAAAAAATAATTGTGGCTATCGATGGCTATTCTTCTTGCGGCAAGAGCACAATGGCTAAAGCATTGGCGGAATATGCCGGATATACTTACATAGATACCGGTGCAATGTACCGCGCTGTGGCGCTTTTTGGTATCAGAAAGGGCTTCATTACCCCCGATGAAATCGATGAAAACCGCCTTAAATCGGAGTTGTGTAACATACAAATAGGCTTTAGAAAAGAGCACGATAAACAACATACCATCCTCAATGGCGAAGATGTAGAAGCACTTATCCGAACCATGGAGGTTGCCGATGGCGCAAGCCGAGTATCTACTATAGGTTTTGTGAGAAAACATCTCGTGGCTCTACAGCAACAGATGGGGCGCGATAAAGGCATCGTTATGGATGGAAGAGACATCACTACCGTAGTTTTCCCTGATGCAGAATTGAAAATTTTCGTAACTGCCACCCCGGAAACCAGAGCTCAGCGTAGGTATAACGAGCTAAAAGAAAAAGGCGAAAGCGTAGTGTACGAAGATATTCTTAAGCAAGTAGTTGAGCGTGACTATCGCGATTCTCATCGTAGCGAATCCCCGCTCACTCAAACTGCCGACTCTTTGCTGCTCGATAATACTAATCTAAATAAAGAGGAGCAATTTCAGCTTATTAAGTCGTGGTTTGACAAAGCTGTTGCCGAATAATATTTACTTCGTCTCCGCTCTGTTAAAAACTTGTTGATTATTTACTGTTTTATATGCGTGGAACATCCAAAAAAATATCATACCTTTGCATATGGATAACGAGATAACTACAATAAAACCAGCAAAAATTGCAATCGTTTGTTTTTCAGCAATTAGTAATGTAGCGGCAATTGTTCCACAACTTTACAGCCTGACGAAACGATATCCTATGCACGAATTTATCGTCATTAGTCGCAATTTTTTACACCCGTTATTCGCCTCTTTGAATAACACTACTTTCATTGGGGCGGATATACGTGGTATTCACTCTACGCCCAAAGGTGTTTTTTTGCTTTTCAAAGAGTTACAAAAGCATAAGCCTGATGTACTACTGGATATGCAACTATCTTGGCGCACGAAATTATTATCTTTCTTCTGCTCTGTAAACAAGATAAAGACTTATTCCATAAATCCCGAGAAGAAAGAACAAAAACGCCTTATTAATAATGGTGCCGATAAATACCACGCTATCAAGACAATATTTCAGCGTCAGGAAGAGTTATACAAGAGGTGTAACCTTATTTGTGACGACTCTTTTGTATCTCTCCCCGAGCCTACTTCCGCTCAAAAAGAGAAGATAAGTAAATGCTACGGCGATAAAGTGTCGCAATTCTGGGTCGGCATCGCCCCTTTTTCAATGGCTAAAGGTAAAACGTTGCCCCTTAAGAAAATGAAAAATGTGCTCTCCGCCCTCGATAATCAGCCGAATACTAAAGTATTCCTTTTTGGCGCCGGAGAGATGGAAAACGAAATGCTTAACGATTGGCAGTCTATTTACAATAATGTATATGCCGTTCATACTAAGTTGCGATTAGACGAAGAGTTGGCCTTGATGTACCATTTGGATGTGATGCTGACGATGGATTCGGCAAATATGCACCTCGCTTCTCTGATGGCTACTCCTGTAGTAAGCATTTGGGGCGCTTCTCATCCCTTTGCCGGTTTTATGGGGTGGAAACAAGAAATGGATAACTGTATTGGAGTGGACTTCTCCTGTCGTCCTTGCACTATTCACAAGGATAAACCTTGCAAATTCGGCGATTATCGCTGCTTGGAGAGTATCCACTCAACTAAAATCATAGATGCAATTTTAAAATTCAAACAAAAAGAACAAAACAATGGGTAAAATTATAGCAATAGCTAACCAAAAAGGTGGAGTCGGAAAAACTACTACCAGTATAAATCTATCGGCTTCACTCGCAAAATTAGGTAAAAAAGTACTCCTCATTGATGCCGACCCGCAGGCTAATGCTTCTTCGGGATTGGGTATTGATATAAAAGACTTAAAAACAACGATATACGAATGTATGATAGGCGAAGCTTCTTGCGCCGAGTCTACGTTCGACACCGAAATTGATAACCTTCGCATCATTCCTTCTCATATAGATTTGGTAGGTGCTGAAATCGAAATGCTCGAACTCTCCGATCGAGACAAACGTATGCGTAATATGCTTATCCCGGAAAAAGGTAAGTACGACTATATCATCATCGACTGCTCGCCTTCGTTAGGCTTGATTACAGTGAATGCCCTAACCGCTGCCGACTCTGTTATCATTCCTGTTCAATGCGAATTCTTTGCTCTGGAAGGTATCGGTAAACTATTGAATACCATTAAGATAATTAAAAATGGTTTAAACCCTACTTTAACTATCGAGGGTTTCCTCCTTACTATGTTCGATGGTCGTCTTAAATACGCTAATCAAGTGGCAGAAGAGGTTAAAACACACTTCGGTAATATGGTGTTCAATACCCTTATACAACGTAATGTAAAACTCTCCGAGGCTACCTCTTTCGGTCAGCCGGCTTTGGTTTATGAGCCTGCTTCAATCGGCGCTAAAAACCATATTGACCTCGCTAAAGAACTTATAGAGAAAAATAGCATCGAAGAAAATAACAATAACAATCCTCAATAAATCAACGAAATATGACTAAAAACAATAGATTGGGACGCGGTTTGGGCGCTCTAATCTCTACTGAAGAACCTACCGCTGCTGTCGGTTCTACTATCTTCAATGAGGTGCCAATAAGCCAAATAAAACCAAATCCTAACCAACCTCGTAAGGATTTCGACGAAGAATCGTTACAAGAACTTGCCACTTCTATTAAAACAAATGGTATTATCAGCCCTATCACTCTTCGTAAAATCTCTGATAATGAATATCAAATAGTGGCAGGCGAAAGACGTTACCGCGCCTCTATTATGGCAGGAATAGATAAAATTCCGGCTTATATTCGCGATGCAAGCGAAGAACAAGTGATGGAGATGGCTCTTATCGAAAATATACAACGTGAGGACTTGAATGCTATAGAGATAGCATTGAGCTACAATAGTTTATGCGCTACTTTAAATCTTACTCAAGAGGCTCTTGCCGAAAGAATTGGTAAGAAAAGAGCTACTATTACAAACTACTTGCGCCTACTTCGTTTGCCCGCCGAAATACAAATCGGTATTAAAAATAAAGTTATTGAGATGGGGCATGCCCGTGCTATTGCCGGGATTAACGACGCTCAATTGCAACTCAAAATATACAATGAGGTGGTGAAAAAACAAGCCTCAGTGCGCCAAACCGAAGAGATGGTGCGTAACGCTCTTAACCCTCCTACCGATAAACCCGCCTTTAGTTCGGACGAATACAATAAATTACAAGATAGCCTATGCTCTTTGTTCAATTCCAAAATCAAACTGAAATACAACGAAAACGGTAAAGGTTCTATTTCTATCCCTTTTAAAAACGACGAAGACCTTAGTCGCATAATGTCGCTGCTCGACAAAATTAAATAATGGTAATAAAATTGATTAAATACAAACCATACATAGTTGCAATACTGTTGTTGCAACTATGCTTTTTGTGTCATAGTCAATCCGCATCGTCGACAATCATCACATATAATATCTCAGACAGCATTATCAATTCCTTTGAAAATGCTATGGATACTGCCGATATTTTGCCTATTGACACAACAATTGTTATAACCGATACTCTACAAAATACTATTGATACCGAATTTAAAGAGTTGCTTATAGACTCGGTGATGCCTGATAAAAAGAAGAACTTGTCGAAAAAAACTACGGATGCCGGAAACGACCCTTATCATATTAAACCTAAGCCTTATGACGAAATGCCCGACAGTATTTATGATAAGCTGTATGGCATTGCTCCTGATTATCTGACTGGCGACTCATTGAAGGATTTTAAACGCCACCAACGTGCCCTCCGTAGATATTATTTGCGCGAGAATTTCTTGCCGGACCCTAATAAAAGTCTTTGGTACTCTCTTACTTTCCCCGGTTTAGGTCAAATTTATAACAGAAAATACTGGAAACTCCCTATCGTTTACGGCTGTTTTGTAGGCGTTACTTATGCTATTGTTTGGACATCTAATCAATACAGCGATTATATGCGCGGTTATAAAGAGGCTTGTGACGTGGACCCTAATACAAATTATCACCTGAAATTATTACCCGCCGGATATCCTGAAAATCAAGCGGAACAATATATGCTTACTCAGTTGAACTCTTTCCGTCGTTATAGAGATTTGTGTATCGTTGCCGGTGTGGCTGTCTTCGCTCTCTCCGTTATCGATGCTTATGTCGATGCTCAATTGGCTAATTTCGACGTTTCACCGGACTTGTCTATGAAAATACGCCCTAAATTCGATACCGTTTACAATACAGGTGAAACCGCAGTCGGATGCCAAGTACAATTTAATTTTTAAATCACTAAACATGAAAAAGACTTTTTTATTATTAATATTTTCTATCCAATCAATTATTTTTGTTGCCCAATCAAGCGATAATAATTACGCTTTGGGAAATGATAGTATCGTTGCTACTCAATCTATTGTATACGACTCTATCTACGAATTTAATGCCACCCTCGACTCTCTTATTCACGATTATTATATAACGAAAGCTTTTATGCCCGATTGTGATAGTTCTGCTTTCGAACCCGTTTTTTTTAGTGATTCAATTTATATCGATCGCCTTCAAAAATTACCTTATGTGGTACCGATGCCGTACAATCAAATTGTGAAGCAATTTATTGAGATGTATGCCAAACGTCATAGCCAAGTGAGCTATATGCTTGCCATTGGTCACTCTTACTATTTCAGTATGTTTGAGCAGTCATTGGCAAAATATAATGTGCCACTTGAATTATGCTATTTGCCTATAATAGAGAGTGCCTTGAATGCCAGAGCTGTATCTCATGCCGGCGCTGCCGGTCTTTGGCAGTTCATGATTAAGACCGGAAGGGCTTACGGCCTCGAAGTGAACAGCCTTGTAGACGAACGTTGCGATCCCGTGAAATCGACCGATGCTGCAGCTCGTTACCTCTCTGATTTATACAAAATTTACGGCGATTGGCTTCTCGTTATCGCCGCTTATAATTGTGGCCCCGGAAACGTTGCTAAAGCAATTAGATATTCAAACGATGTGAAGGATTATTGGACTATTTACCCTTATCTGCCTCGTGAAACGCGCAGCTATGTGCCTATTTTTATCGCGGCGAACTATATAATGAACTATTTTGAGGAACATAAAATTTGCCCGGCTTTGCCTTTGATAAAGTACTCTACCGATACCGTTATGGTTATAGATCGTATTCATCTTCAACAGGTTGCCGACGTTCTTCAAATACCGATGGAGGAACTCCGTTTCCTTAATCCTCAATATAGAAAAGATATAATACCGGGTAATATTAAGCCTTATCCGCTTATGCTTCCTTTGGATAAGTTAAATGCCTTTAGCATTAACCATGACTCGATACTCAATTATAAAAGCGATCTTATTGCTCGTCAGCTCGAGGCTACTCCGAAAAATTACTCCTCTGCAGAGTCGGTGACCGGCGGCAAGTATTATAGAGTGAAAAAAGGTGATACCCTTGGCGGTATTGCCAAACGCCACGGTATTTCGGTTTCCAAATTGAAAAAAATGAATTATTTGAAGTCGAATCTGATTCAAATTAATCAAAAATTAAGAGTCAGATAGATATTTGTCAGTGCGTTATGGATAATAAGAAATATTTTTCGATATCAGAAGTGGAAAATATGTTGGGTGTACCGTCCAGCACGATACGTTTTTGGGAAAAACAAATTGATAAACTGAATCCGAAAAGAAGTAAAGGTAATACCCGTCAATACACGCTCGATGACGTAGAAATGATAAAACAGATACGATATCTTATCGATGAGTGTCACCTTTCGCTCGATGGAGTTAATGCCAAATTAAATACTAATTACAACGAAGTAGCCAATACCGTTAAGGTGCTTAATCGCCTTGAGAAGGTTAAAAAACAATTAAATGAACTGCTCTTTGAACTGAAAGATAAAGAGTCGTTTAAAGAAGAGTTTATAATCCCCGATTCCGATAGTGAGTCACAACGGGATGAAGACTCGAAACCGGAATGAACCAAGTTTTTACAACTATGTAAATATTTTAAAATTTACCATTATGAAAAAATTACTTATATTATTATTGACTGCAACTGTTGCAATGTCATGCTGTAACAAATCAAACGAAACAGAAAATACTACAGCTCAACAACCGAAAATTAAAAATGTCATCTATATGATTGGTGACGGTATGGGATTAAACCAAATTTATGCTGCAATGACTGCAAATGGCGGTTCTTTGAATATTGAGGCTTGTACAACAACCGGATTGGCAAAAACCTACTCTGCAAGTGACTATATCACCGATTCTGCTGCCGGTGGTACTGCTTTGGCTACTGGTAATAAAACCAAAAACGGTATGATTGGTATGAACCCCGACTCCGTTAATGTCTATTCTATATTAAATAGTTTCCAAAATGCCGGAGTGCCTGTGGGTATTGTTGTTACTTGCCCTATAACGCATGCCACTCCTTCTGCTTTTTATGCCCACCAAATCTCTCGTAATTTGTACGAAAATATTGCTGTCGACCTTTACAATTCCGGAGTTGACTTCTTCTGTGGTGGCGGTAGAAACCATTTTGAAAACCGTGGCGACTCGCTGAATTATACCGATTCTTTGCGAAATAAAGGTTATAATATAGTTTATAATATCGATTCTGTAAAAGCTCCACAATTGTTGCCTTTCGGTGCTCTTGCTGCTGATATCGATTTGCCGAGAGCAGAAGAGAGAGGCGATTACCTCCCAAAAGCCGTAGACCTCGCTATTAAATCACTTAATGCAAAAGGTGATGGTTTCTTCTTAATGGTAGAGGGCTCTCAAATCGACTATAGAGGTCATGGTAACGATTCAGTAGGCGTTATTGCCGAGGTTATTGATTTTGATAAAGCCGTAAAAGTCGCTCTCGATTTCGCAAAACAAAATGGTGAGACTCTCGTAGTTATTACTGCCGACCACGAAACCGGTGGTCTTACTATTATGAACGGTAATACACAACCATCCGACATGGAGAATGATGAACTCTCAGTAGTTTTCGGTAATGCAAATCATGGTACTGTAGACCTAAAATTTAATACTACCGGACATACAGGTACTATTGTTCCGGTTTACTCTTTCGGTCCCGGCTCTGAAATGTTCACCGGTATTATGGAAAATATTGATATACCTAAGAAAATCGAAAAATTGGCTTTGCCTTTAAAAGAATAATCTGATTTGTGTTTTTTACATTAACTTATTATGAGAGAGCGATTTATACTACTTGCTTTATTCTTTATTATTATTGGCAATTTAAATGCTGCAGATATCGATAGCGCTAGCATTAACTCATTCCCGCTACATGGAGAAACCTTGAATACGTCCGACTTCTTTAATAATTACTATCATTATGATGATTATTATTATTTCTTGGATAACTACCATAATTTTATTACAGTAGAGCAAGAAACAACGGGCGACTATTCTACTCCCGAACGTAAAATATTCTCTATTGCCGGAAATTCATATTTGTGGAATAAGGTATATATCAATGGTTTTCGCATCGATTCACGCTTTAATGCCGGTAGTTGCGATTACGATTTCAGCATGTATAATCACACTTTGGCTGTTAATTATCACACGTCGAAAGTTAGTTTTAATGCCGATAAAATTAGTCCTAATTGGGTTTCAATAAGTGAAAATATTGGTAATTTGGGTGGTATAATGCCCGGTACCAAAGAGCTTATTCACCTGTTTCACTATGCTTCTTACGAGCGCGTTCTTACTCCTCTTGATAAACGTACTTACATGCAGAATGCCGTAAATGGTAATTCTACGTTTAATATCAAAGTGAATGATAACGTCTATACTCAACATATCTCTTTCGATTGGGGCAGGAGAAGATTGACTGCTTTTAGCTACAAGGGTATTGATGAGTTATTCCCTTCCGACTACTATAAGGTGCAACTGCAGGGTATGCTCCCGATTAAGCCTAATGCTCTTTTTGATGCTACTTATTATCTCCTTCATTTCCTAAATAGAGACGATTACAACTCCGAGTTCTATTACGGAAAAAACGAGCAATCAACCCTAAACTCATATTCCGCTTCCGTTTATGGTAATAAAACTAAAGGTGATTTTACCTATACATTAGGATTTACGTGGGCTACTAATCAACTAAAACATAATCAGCCTAATTTTTCCCGTAATATCATCGACCAAGATTGTGAAGCTATGGAGCCTTGGTATCCGGATGGTTTTACTAACGAGTATTCTATAGTCTTCAATGCAGAGCAAAAACTTCATAAATACTTCAAGTTAAAGTTCGACTCATATAACTCCCTGATTCATTTTGCTCCAAACACAAATAATAGTTACAATACCGGTTATGCTCAATTTCCATTAGATGAAAATTTCACCCCTCTCTATTATTATAAGTGGCAACGCGAGCAATTTGTAAGCGGCTTATTGGAAAATACATTGAGCCTACAATATTCTCAAAAACCGTTGAAATGGCTCGAAATAAACGCTAATGTCGATTTTACCATCGATGCAATGCTTATCGGTAAAAAATCTCAAGTAAGTCCTAATTATCAAGCGGCTATTAACCTTACTTTCAACCCTTGCAAATGGTTCTTCGCAGAAATTAATGTAGGTAATTATAGAGTCTCTTATAACATAGAAGATATCAAATACTTCTCTGATAAGTATTTAAATGGGGAAATTTACTATTGGACGGATAAGAATAATGACCGACAATATCAAGATGGAGAGGCAAATAATCTGTTTGTAACCACCGGAGGTAAATATCATCGAGCAGACGGATATCTGAAGCAAATGCAATATTTACTTATAGATATCCCGTTCTATTTTCGCTTTGGTCGCCATGAAATATCCTTTATGCAAAGTTATAAAAGATATTATAATACACGCTTGACGTATTTCGATGGCGATGAAAGTGATTATGGATATTATCAACATTCAGATGATCTTGGAGCCGATATATACATGTTTTACGGTGGTAGAGAGGTTAATTATATTGTAAAAGATGAATATCCCGATGGAATTATGGGTAACGACGCTTTTCGTTCAACTCCATACTATCTCTCTTCTGTAATTAAGTACGAATATAAAGGAAAGAAAGTGATGTTTTCATTGGCATGGCAATCGTATGAAATGTGCGGTCTTGGAGCAATAGGTAATGGCCCTATTCACAACAATATCAGTACATTGTCTGAAAGCCAAGCCAATAAAAACACATATCTGGTTCA
The DNA here is from genome assembly GCA_051870785.1 of Candidatus Aphodosoma sp. Taxonomy (GTDB): domain Bacteria; phylum Bacteroidota; class Bacteroidia; order Bacteroidales; family Paludibacteraceae; genus Aphodosoma. The sequence goes on along the minus strand of JBJECF010000030.1, from coordinate 20,659 downwards.
TAGAAATATGAATAGCCCTGTAAGAGCAAATGGTAGACTCGATCAAGACCGTGCCTATGTAGCATGGATGCAAATTACTTATAATATATGTAAATATTATAATATGACGCTGACGGGTAAATTCCGTGATGGTCAGCCTTTTGCTGCTCTTCGTACCCATATGGATACCAATAGTGAGGGAGAAACCCAGTTGCAATTTATCCCTTATCATTCAAGAGGAATAAATAATTTGGACGGCCATTTCGGCACCCGTGAAGATGCTTTTTTCAATTTTGATTTAAGAGCAACAGGCTATATCCCTATCGGAGATAAAACCTTGGAACTCCAACTCACTTGCTATAATATTTTTGATTTCGGTACTGGTCTTACAGAATATAATATCGGTCCTAATATTCCTGAAAGCCGTTATTCTCTCTCTTTATGCATCCCGAGAGGATTACTTCTCTCAGCAAAATTAGATTTTTAGTCCTTTCGTGCAAAAGAAATTCCTTCAAATTTTGTCACTAATTTTGCACTTGCTTGTTGAGAGTAGGCTTGTGAAAATTATTTATTTCAGATTTGCCGTTCATACTTTTTTTGTAACTTTGCATGTATTAGTTTTGTATAGCTGATGTCTGTAATATTATGAGTATGAAAATGTTGGCTATTTCGTATTAAAATGTTTTTATTATGTTTAGTGATGTTTTATCTAAAATAAGTTGGGAGGAGACTACCGAGCAAATTATGTCGAAAACCGACGCTGATGTTAAAAGAGCCCTTTCGTGTCAACATCCGGATATAGAAGATTTTAAAGCTCTTATATCTCCTGCTGCCGAGCCTTACCTCGAAATCATGGCTCAGCTTAGCCAAAAATATACCCAAGAGAGATTCGGTAAAACTATTTCTATGTTTATTCCGCTTTACCTTACAAACTCTTGTGCTAACGGGTGCATCTATTGCGGTTTTAATTCCGCTAATAAAATTAAACGTACAATACTCACACCCAAGGAAATGGAGATTGAGTATCAGGCTATTAAAAAGTTGTCTCCTTTCGAAAATTTACTCCTCGTTACAGGTGAAAATCCTGCCAAAGCCGGGGTGCCTTACTTGGCTACTGCTCTTGATTTGGCAAAAAAATATTTTAGTAATTTACAAATCGAGGTGATGCCTCTTGCTACTGAAGATTATGCCGAACTTGTTAAACATGGTCTTAACGGTGTAATTTGCTTCCAAGAAACTTATAATGGTGCAAGATATAAAATATATCATCCTCGCGGACAGAAATCAAATTTCGAATGGCGCCTTAACGGCTTCGATCGTATGGGGCAAGCCGGTGTTCATAAAATCGGTATGGGTGTACTTATCGGCCTTGAAGATTGGCGTACAGATATCACCATGATGGCTCACCACCTTAAATATCTTGAAAAAACTTATTGGAAAACAAAATATAGCGTAAATTTCCCTCGTATGCGTCCGTCTGAAAGCGGTTTCCAACCTAACGTTGTGATGAGTGATAAAGAACTCGTTCAAGCTATTTGTGCTATGCGTATCTTTGACCATGACGTGGATATTAGTATCTCTACTCGTGAAGCCGGTTCTCTTCGTGATAATATTTGTACCCTCGGTGTTACTACTATGAGTGCGGAGAGTAAAACCGAACCCGGTGGATATGCTTGTTACCCTCAAGCCCTCGAACAGTTCGAAATTAGCGATGGACGTACTGCTATTGAGGTGACTGATGCCCTAAAAAAACATGGTATTCAGCCGGTATTTAAAGATTGGGACGTTAGCCTTGACAGTCACTGAAATTAATGTTTTTTTATTATGGATGATATTTGTATTGATGTAGAGCGTTATAACCGCCAGATTTCTTTACAAGAAATCGGTATAGAGGGGCAAAAAAAATTGGCCCGGACTAAGGTGTTGATTGTGGGTGTCGGTGGTCTTGGTTCCCCGATTTCCATATACTTGACCGCTGCAGGTATTGGCACAATAGGTTTAATTGATGATGATGTCGTTTCTATCTCTAATTTGCAGAGACAGGTGCTTTACGACTCCCTTCAAGTCGGAATGCCCAAAACTCAATGTGCCGTAGACAGACTGCATAAATTAAACCCGAATGTAAATATCAACACCTATAACACTCGTCTTAATTCCGAAAACGCAAAAGATATTTTTGCAGAGTATGATATTATCGTAGATGCTTGCGATAATTTTGCTACTCGATATCTTATCAATGATGTGTGCATGGCTCTTCATAAAATATATGTCTATGGTGCTATCGCTCAATTTGCCGGACAAGTAGCTGTGTTTGATTATAACTCTTCCGTCGATTACACTTCGATTTATCCTGATAGAGACTATTTTGAGAATTTTAAACCTAATCAGGCTCCTCCGGTAATCGGTGTTACCCCCGCTATTGTCGGAATTCTTGAAGTACAACAAGTTCTACAAATCGTTTGTGGTTTCGGGAAACCTGCTATTAACGAATTACTGGTAGTAGATTTACTTTCTTTTGCATTGAATCGTGTAAAACTTGTTTAATAGAAATATATTTCGAGTAATATTAAGCTAATGGTATATTTATAAGCTTTAAATTGATTACTCCTTCTTGTGTCTATGAAAATTGCAGTGATAACTCGCCCGAATTTCTTTGTAGGTGAGTGCGATTTGATAAATAAGATGTTTCAATGCGGATTACCATTGTTGCATATCCGTAAACCTGATGCCGATATTTCTGCCGTAGAGAATCTCCTTTTATCTATAGACCCTGCTTATTATAGTAGAGTAGTAATGAATGATTTTCATTCGTTGGCAGTGAAATATAATTTGTATGGCATTCATCTTAATAGAAGAAATCCGTCTGTTATCGAAAATTGGAATGGTTCCGTTTCGAGGTCAACTCACTCTTTACAAGAACTTTCGGCCGATGCCGATAAGTTTGATTATAGCTTTCTAAGCCCCATTTTTGATAGCATAAGTAAAGACAATTACGTGTCGGGTTTTTCTTTATGTCAGTTACAAAAGGCTGCTTTAGAGGGCGTTATTAATGATAAAGTCTTAGCCCTCGGAGGAGTTACCATCGATAGAATTGCACTGTTGAAGTCGTTACATTTTGGTGGTGCCGCTTTGCTTGGTGAGCCTTGGAACAATACCGATAATATTGAAGATTATATGCACCGACTTCTTCGTGTAGCCTTGTAATTATTGCTTCATTTTATTGTTCCTTTAATCATTTTGTAACCGTTTTGTAACATCATTCCCGTAGCTTTGCATCATCTAAATAATTGTAAGATATGAACGAGTATAAAATTCTGGTAGTTGACGATGAGGAGGATATCTGCGAGATTTTGCAGTTTAATCTTCAGCTTGAGGGGTTTAAAGTGGATGTGGCTCACTCTGCCGAAGAGGCTATGACTTATAAACTTAAGGAGTACAACCTTATATTGCTTGACGTAATGATGGGTAAAATCTCCGGTTTTAGGATGATGCAATTGATGAGACAAAACGATCAAACCGCTCATATTCCAATTATCTTTATTACTGCCCGTGATACAGAAAATGATGTGGTTACCGGTTTTAATCTCGGAGCCGATGATTATATAGCAAAACCTTTCTCAATACGTGAAGTTGTGCTTCGTGTTAAGGCTGTGGCTCGCAGAACTTTGGATATCGCCACTTTATCAAAGGTTAACATAATTGCTATCGATGGTCTCGAACTTAATCTTGATAATAAAAGCGTTATTGTGGATAACGAGAACGTGCCTTTTACTAAAAAAGAATTCGAGCTCCTGCAAGTATTAATGGAGAATCCTAATAAAGTGTTGTCGCGTGACGACTTACTTAAAATGGTTTGGAGCGATGACGTGTGCGTTGTGGCTCGTACTGTGGATGTTAACATTACTCGTATTCGCAAAAAAATTGGTAAGTATGGAAGCCGTATCGTTGCTCGCCAAGGCTTCGGATACTCTTTTTCAAAATAATTAAGTCTGGTACTTAAATTTTTATCTATTTCTATACTATGAAATTAAACTTTAAATTCTTTATCTATTATTCCATCCTCTTCATTGTAATGATGGTGGTTGTGTCGATATTCCAATATCAACGTGAGAAAAATTTCCGTTTAGAACAGTTGAATTCTCGCGTTGGTGCTTATAGTGATATCATCTATCATAACTATCAATTGGCAGATACAAGCCTTTATGCCCTTGTGAGTATGTTGCCCGATACTGCTATTAGAGTTACAATGATGGATACTTTGGGTAATGTCTTTTTTGATACCTATTCCGATTCTATATATGGTGAAAATCATCTTTCTCGTCCCGAAATTGTGGCTTTGAAAAATTTTGAATCGGCTTACGATATCCGTATGTCTGCCACTAATGGTATAAACTATTATTATTATGCCCAAAGGTATGACGATTTATTCATCCGTCTCGCTCTACCTTATAATGTCTCAGTTGTTGATGCCTTGAAGGCTAATCTCCAATTTTTGTATATCTTTGCTATCTTGCTTATTATTATGATGGTAGCTATCGCTCTTATCTCAAATATGCTTTATAAATCGGTAAAGGATAATGAGAATAGACTTAAACGCCAATTGACTCAGAATGTTTCTCACGAACTGAAAACACCTGTTGCTGCCGTGCTTGGGTATATGGAGAGTATCGTAAATAATCCTGATTTGGATGCCGAAAACAAAAATCATTTTATCAATAAAGCTTATTTGCAATCTAAGCGACTTAGCGCTTTGTTGCAGGATATTTCTACTCTGAATAAGATGGACGATAGTAAGATTGCTTACGAAAAAGAAAAAGTCGACTTAGTAGAGATTATTTATGATGTATTGAGAGATACAGAGGATATGGTTAAGGAAAAAGGCGATGAATTGGTGATTAATTTACCTCCTGATATTATTGTGACGGGTAATAAATCGCTACTTTACTCCATTTTCCGAAATCTGATGGATAACTCTATTGCTTATGCCGGTGAAGGTGTGACGATAAGGCTTTCTATGACTTATTCCGACCCGCAATATTTTAATTTCGTCTTTAGTGATAATGGAGTGGGTGTGGATGAGAAACATTTGCCTCGCCTTTTTGAGCGATTTTATCGCGTTGATAAGGGGCGTAGCCGTAAACTCGGCGGTACCGGCTTGGGACTCGCAATTGTGAAGAACGCAGTTTTGCTCCATAAGGGTAATATCGATGTGCATAAACTACCTGGTGGTGGTCTTGAGTTTTTCTTCTCTATTCATAGGTAACTTATACGTTTTTTGCTTTTGTAATGATAATAAAAAAAGAGAAATCCATAAATGAATTTCTCTTTTTTTTCTTTCTTTTCGAAACGTAATGTTATGCTTCTTTTTTCTCGATAGCTAATTTACCACGATAATATCCGCATTCTGGGCATACTGTGTGGTAGATGTGCATAGCACCACAATTAGAGCAAACGGCAAGTGTAGGAGCTACAGCTTTATCATGTGTACGACGTTTAGCTGTGCGTTGTTTCGAATGTTTTCGCTTAGGATGTGCCATTTTGTAATTAAATTTTACGTTAACTAATAATATCTTTCAAGGAAGCCCATCGCGGGTCATCCTTATTTGTCTCAGTTGTTTTTGTATCGGCAATTTTGCCTTCGTGCTGATGAAGTATCTTTAGCATTTCCGGGTTACATTCGTTTTCAGAATGCACTTTCTTTAATGGTAATGATAGTGCTACATATTCGTATAATATCCAAGAAATATCAAAATAAGCTTCATCTTCCGGTATGGTAATTTGATCATCACTCTCTTCTTGATAACTTTCTCCGAACTTGATATATAGTGTTTGCAGAGCGTCTACTTCAATAGTCAGAGGGTCTAAACATCTGTCACAAATTGTGGTTACTTCACCAAGAAGGTCAATATTTAATGTGATGTTATGTGATGTTTTTTCTACGGATATCGTCGCTGATACATTACCTTCTTTTATTTCATCTCCTTCAATGGCTTTGAAAAAATTATCGTCTAACACAAAGCTAAATTCGTGTTCTCCAATAGGTAATGATTTCAGTTCCAATCTGTATTGTTCTAAAGCATTCATATTGTACCTACCTATACAAAAAGCGGTGCAAAGTTACACTTTTTTTTTGAATTAGAAAAGATTTTTCTCTTAGTTTTTTATTTTTTATATTATATATGGCTTACTAACTCTATCTTAACGGTTTATTAGGTATTTCTATCCTTATAGTAGTACCTCCGTTTATCTCCGAGTTTTTAACGTATATCTTGCCTTTATGGTATTCTACAATAATCCTTTTCGCTAAAGATAGTCCTAATCCCCATCCTCTTTTTTTTGTGGTATAGCCGGGCTCGAATATCTTTTTATAATTTTGTCTCTCAATGCCTTTTCCGGTGTCTTTTATTTCTGTAATAATGTGGGTGCCACTGTCAAAAATCAAGAAATCGAGTTTTCCGCTACCATTCATAGCATCAATTGCATTTTTGCAAACATTCTCCAACACCCATGTATAGAGAGGCTTATTGAGTAGTGCGGTGCTGTATGACGTCTTCGATGTGTAGTGGTATTGTATTTTCGTTGAGGTTCGATGCGACATATATTCTATCACTTCTTTGGTAATACTTTCTATGTTCTCTTTCTTTAATTCCGGTTCCGAACCTATTTTTGAAAATCTTTCTGCTATTATAGTCAGTCGGTTAATGTCTTTGTTAAGTTCTTCTATTGTTTCATCTTCAGGGTAGTTTTGACTCAATATCTCGTTCCATGCAATTAAAGACGAAATAGGTGTGCCAAGTTGATGTGCAGTCTCTTTACTTAGTCCTACCCATACCTTGTTTTGTTCGTTACGTTTATTGGTAGTTATAACCCATATTGCTAATGCTATAAAAATGGTAATCAGTATTAATTGAACGTACGGGAATATAGATAATTTCTTAAGTAAGAATGAGTTGTCGTAGTAGATATATTGCTTTTCATCCTCATCTAATGTAATGATAATAGGCGTGTTTTGTTTTAATCGTTCTATTTGTTTTTTGTAATATTCGTCGACATTTGTAGGTGGTTCTTTGAAGTTACGCGATGAAATGAGGTTGTAATTTGAGTCAACTACAATGACGGGTATGTTCGTGTTTTGCTTCACTATTTGGAAAGCAAATTCGCTGAATTCACCATTAGCAAGTTGCTCTGTCGCTTCTGCCCAGAGTTCTACTTTTTTTTGCTCTTCTCTTGCTAATTCACTTACAAGTGTATTGGTGAAAATCAGAGATAATACTATTAATACTATTGCAAATATGAATAGCCAAAAGTTACTCGTGATTTTATTCAACATAGTTACTATCTATATTTAGATTCGGTTGCGTCTTCTCTTATACTGAGATAACTTCTGTATCTGCTTTGTGATATTAGGTGCTTGTCTAATGCTTTGAGTACTGCACATCCAGGCTCGTGAGTGTGCGTACAATTATTGAATTTGCACTCTTGCCCGATTTTGAATATCTCCGGAAAGAAATGAGATATTTCGTCTTTTTTCATATCAAACATTCCGAACCCTTTAATTCCAGGAGTGTCAATAAGATAAGAGTTGCTGTCTACTTCGTACATCTCACTGAATGTAGTGGTGTGCATCCCTTTATGATGACTCTCTGATATATTTGCAGTTCTGGCATTGGCTTCGGGAATGATTTTGTTGAGTATCGTGCTTTTTCCTACTCCTGAATTGCCTGATAAGAGAGTGAATTTTCCTGGTAATAATTTTCGGATTTCCTCGATTCCATCGCCTGAAATGGCTGAAGTGCGAATGGTGTTGTATCCGATATTTCTGTATAGATATTCAAGGGCTTCGAGGTATTCTAATTCCTCCTTAGTGAGTAAGTCGGTTTTGTTGAATATTAGAGTTACCGGTACGTGATAGGCTTCGGCTGTTGTTAAAAATCTGTCAATAAATGTAGTGGATGTTTCCGGATTTTTTATAGTTATTACTAGAAGACTCAAATCGATATTAGCGGCTATGATGTGAAGCTGTTTGCTTAGGTTGGTAGGCTTTCGCACTATATAGTTGCGCCTATCGTGTAATTTTGTGATATAGCCTTGAGTCGGGTCGAAATCCACGATGTCTCCCACAGTAATAGGGTTTGTGGCTTTTATCCCTTTAATGCGGAAATTACCTTTTATCTTACATACGAAATCCCCTTCAGTACTACGTACCGTGTAATCCGATCCTGTGGTTTTTATAACGAATCCTGTCATATTTTATTGTTAAAATGCTTCTTTAATAGTGAAGTAAAAACTCCATTCGTTGTTGTAATTTTGGTATGTTTTGGCAAATGCGTTGCGAGCTACATCAAAGCGTATGTTGGTGCGTGCGTCGTGTATATTCGCTCTTAAGCCTATTCCATAACCGATTTTCGGTATCGTTGCTGTCTCTTTTCCGATATTAATCACATCTCCGATAGAGGTGAATACTGTGCCTTTGAGAAATTTCCATATAGGTATTCGAAATTCTAAATCTAATGCATATAGGCAATTGCCCCTGAATACATTTTGCCTTACTCCACGTAATAAGTCTTGTCCACCTATAGTGGGCATAAATTCAAAAGAGGGAGTTTTGCCTATTGACCATTGATTGCGAAAATGGTAGGCAAACAAAAAGTCCTTGTATATCGGCACAAAATGCCTATAATCTATGTCGATTATGCCCGTTATGTCTTCAGCGTTTAATATAGGTTGGTAACTTATTATCGCTGTTTTTACAAATATACCTTTGGTAGGGTAGTAAGAGTAGTCGCGAGTATCGTAAAAAAATGTTGCTCCGTATTTGATATAAAACTCTTTTTCTAAACCGGAGATATCGTATTTGTCTGATATATCGGCATAGTCTTTTGCTTCGAAATCGTTGTAGCTATATCGGAACGAAAAAATAGCTCCTATATAGAAGTTGCTGATAATATGAAAGTTCGGACGAACTTCAAAGTATGTCGAATTTGAAATATAGTGTGCTGATTTACTCAGCAGATTGTTTCCTGAATTGCTGATACCGAAAAATTTATCCGGATAATGTTGTGTGTGAATGTCGGTATCGAGATACCATTTTATTTTACTGCTGAAATATAGTCTTGAGTTAATATTAAATATCCATTGTTTGTTAAGGGTATAGCAAAAGTTGAAATTTATATCGCTATATGTGGGGCATTGGTTGGTTTTGAAAAAATATACTCCCGTAAGCCCAAATTGCCAATTTGTTTCCGGAGAATAGCTGGCAAATGGTAATGCCATAAAATTCCAATTCATCAACGAATTCCACCTATTACCGGTTTCTTTTGATGATGATTTTGAAATGTTGTTTTTTGTAGTATCGGATATTTGCTCGGCAGATACGTACTGTTGAGGAAGAGCAATTTCAGTTGATAGTAGTGCTATTATAAATACAATAACAATTTGCCTGAGAATGTTTTTTCTCAAGCAAATTGTATTATGTTTATTTAAAGCCATAAAAATACTTAAATAGTCATGATCTCTTTTTCTTTAGCAGCAAGTAATTCATCTACTTTTTTGATGTATTTGTCGTGAACTTTTTGTACTTCTGCTTCGCTATCTTTTTCTACGTCCTCAGGGAGTCCGTTTTTCTGCTCTTTTTTGAGTTTGTCGTTTGCCTCACGGCGAGCATTTCGGATAGAAACTTTAGCTTCTTCACCTGCTGAATTCGCTGATTTTACCAATTGGCGGCGACGCTCTTCAGTGAGTGGTGGCATGCAAAGACGGATGACTTCTCCGTTGTTGATAGGCATAATACCTATATCAGAATTGATTAAAGCTTTCTCTATCACCGGTATCATATTCTTTTCCCACGCTTGAATTTGTATGGTTTTTGCATCCGGGGTAGAGATGTTTGCAACATTGGAAATAGGCACCATGCTACCATAATAATCTACTCTTACACCATCTACAATACGCGGATTAGCCTTGCCGGCACGGATGTGAGCTAATGCATCATCAAGAAACATTATCGCACCTTCCATATCTTCCGATGCGGAAGCAATGATTGGTTTTACTCTTTCGTCCATATTGTTTAGTTTAAATTGTCTTCTTTTTTATTATATACCTCGCAAAGGTAGTGTTTTTTTTTATTTTATACAACAATGTTCCTCGTTATTTTTTTATAGTCATAATAATGGATTTTTTCGATTGTCAATCAACTAATTTTTTGTAAATTTGCAAAGTATAATGTGTCCTTCTTTTTTGTATGAAAAATAAACCTTTATTGTCATTCGGTAGTATACTTAGTATGAGCTTGGGTTTTATGGGTATACAAATGGGTTTTGCTATCCAAAATGCTAATGCCAGCCGAATATTGCAAACATATGGTGCCGATGTGGCGCATCTCTCTTGGTTTTGGATTGTGGCTCCTCTTACGGGTATGATTGTTCAGCCTATCGTGGGTCATTACAGTGATAATACTTGGTGTAAACTCGGGCGTCGAAGGCCTTTCTTTCTTGCCGGGGCAATTATCACTGCCATTGCTTTGATACTTATGCCTAATGCCGGTTTATTCGCAAAATTTTTACCGGCAGTTTTCGTTGGTGCTGGTTTTTTGATGATAATGGATGCGAGTATTAACGTTACAATGGAGCCGTTTCGCGCTTTAGTGGCTGATATGCTGCCGGCAAAGCAGGCTACTGTGGGCTTTGCTGTGCAAACCTTCCTAATCGGTATTGGTGCCGTTGTGGGGTCTTGGTTGCCTTACGTGCTTCTAAATTGGTTCGGTATCGGTACCGGTTTTACAGATGGCGGTGTGCCTCTCAACTTGGTATATTCTTTCTACATTGCCGCTGTGATTTTGCTGTTTACTATTATTTGGACCGTGACAAGAACCAAAGAGTATTCGCCTCAAGAATTGGCTGAATTTAACGGTGAAGCTGTTACAAATGAACGCCCAAAATTCTCAGAGATGTTCCGCGATGTTGCTAATATGCCACGCATTATGAAGCAACTTGGTCTGGTTCAATTCTTCTCTTGGATTGCTCTGTTCGGTATGTGGGTATATACCACTCCGGCTGTGGCTTTGAATATCTTTAATGAAACTGACCCTAATACAGAACTATACCAACAAGCAGGCGATTGGGTGGGAATATTATTTGGTGTGTATAACTTTGTGGCTATGCTCTTTGCTTTGTTCCTTATCCCTATTTCTAATAAGTTGGGTAGAAAAACCACCCATTCCATTGCTCTTTCTATCGGTGCTATTAGTTTGATAGCTATGTTTTTTATTACCGATAAAAATTTACTTATTCTGCCAATGGTGGGTATTGGTATCTCTTGGGCTTCTATCCTCGCTATGCCTTATGCTATGTTGGCTCCGAATTTGCCACAAAATAAGATGGGGGTGTATATGGGTATTTTCAACTTCTTCATCACTATTCCGCAAATAGTTAATGCTCTGTTTAGCGGGTTGATACTGAAATATTTCTTCGCTTCAAACTCCATCTGGATGCTTGTGCTATCGGGTATATTCCTCATTTGTGCCGCATTCTCCGTGATGTTCGTAAAAGATAAACAATAACATTATTTGATTATCATAGTAAAATTTTAAATATGAAAAAAATAATTATCATACTATTGGTGTTACTGCCCGCCTTTATTTTTGCAATGCCTCGTCCGAAATCTTCTAAGCCCGTTTACGATAGGGTAGAACCGGAATTTTGGTGGGCAGATATGAATAATAGCTCATTGCAAATTATGATTCACGGCGATAATATCGGTAGAACAAAACCTTCAATCAACCCGAAATATAATGTTAAGTTAGATAGTGTGGTGCGCACTGACAATCCTAATTATCTATTCTTATATCTCGATATAAAAAATGCCCAACCCGGATTGTTTCAAATCGACCTCGGTTATACTTCAAAGGTTTACCATATAGATTACGAGTTGAAACAGAGAAATCCAAACTCTCGTAATCGTAAAAGTTTCGATGAATCCGACGTTGTTTATCTTATTATGCCGGATAGATTTGCTAATGGCAATACAGAGAATGATAATTTGCCCGAATTTGTTCAAGGCGTTGTTTTGGATGATTTGCATCAACGTCAAGGGGGAGATATTCAAGGTATTATAAATCATCTTGATTACCTTCAGAAACTAGGAATAACTACTTTATGGACAACCCCGATTCTCGAGGATAATGATGTAAAATATTCTTATCACCATTATGCTACTACTAATTTCTACAAAGTGGATGCTCGATTTGGTAGTAATGAAGATTTCTGTCGCCTCGTTGAAGAGTGTCATAATCACGGTATTAAGTATGTGATGGATATCGTACCAAACCATGTCAATCCTCGCCATTGGTGGAATAATGATCTGCCTGCTGCCGACTGGTATCATACGTGGGATACTTTTACTCGTACAAACTACCAAATTTCTGCTGCTACCGACCCTCATGCCTCTTTTGCTGATAAAAAAGAGTTGCAATTCGGATGGTTTGATAGCAATATGGCGGACTTAAACCTTGATAATAAATTGCTTTTTGATTACCTCTCTCAGTCGTATATCTATTGGGCGGAGCTTACCGGATTAGACGGATTCCGAGTTGATACTTATCCATATAATAACATTAATAATGCTGCTCGACTGTTGAAAACTATTCGTAACGAATACCCTAATATCAATATCGTTGGTGAATGTTGGGTGAAATCAGTTCCGGAGAATGCATATTATCAATCTGGTAATAATAATCGTGATGGCTTTGATTCTCAATTGCCTACAGTGATGGATTTTATGTTGAAAGATTATCTCGAAGCTGCTTTTGTTGAAAATGAGAGTTGGAATACAGGTCTAATCCGCTTTTATTCTCATTTCGCTCAAGATTTTGCTTACTCAAATCCGAATTTGATTATGAATATGCTTAATAATCATGATATGAGCCGATATAGTAATGCCGTTAATCGCGACCCGACACTTTTTAAGATGGGGCTCGCTCTGCTGGCAACTGTACGTGGGTTTCCTCAGTACTATTATGGCGATGAAATCATGCTTTTTGGAGAGAAAGATTCGTATGAGGGTTGTCGCCATAGATTTCCGGGTGGCTGGAAGTCTGACGAATACAACGCTTTTGATATAAAGAAACAAAATAAGCAAGATAGAGACATATTCAATTATCTGTCTACTATCTTGAACTATAGAAAAACTTCCGAGGCTTTGACAAAAGGAATGATGATTCAATTCATTCCTCGTGATGGTTTCTACGTTTTTTTCAGATTTACGGAAAACCAAAAAGTGATGGTTGTCGTAAATAATAATTCTAACGAAAAACTGTTGGATATGACTCGATTTAATGAGATGAATATCATCGGTAAATCGGCAAAAAATATAGTGTCAAAAGATAAAATTAAAGTGGAAAATAATATGGTATTCCCTGCTAAAACAGTGAGTATCTATGAGATATTAATCGATAAATAATAATGGTTATGAAAAAAATCTTTTTCTGTATTGCTCTTATTTTATTGGTAACTTCTTGCCAAGACAAAAAATTTTCTCTTGGTTTTATACCAGATAATGACGTTTGTGTAGGGCTTAATTCTCTTAAAATAATTAAGCCGGGTCCGAACAACATCCTGGTTAATGACTTCATAATGGATGAGTCGTTGATAGATTCCGTTTCAACTAATTCGGAACATATCTTCTTGGAATTAAGCGAGAATAAAAAGTTATTGGATATATATTGTGATGAAAATCTGGAGCAAATGTCCGTTGTTTCATTCTGGATTAAAGGCATTCATTATGATGTGCCTCTTAGAAGAAGCGATAAAATATGGTATACTTTTACCTATAACCCTAACGGAAAAGATATTGGCAGAATTCAAATAGCTGGTCAAATGAATAACTGGGTTGCCGATATGACTCCGGATTTGACTCTTAATGAAGATGGTTTATATGAGGTTAAAATGTTGCTTAGCCCAGGTACTTATCTTTATCAATTAAAAATAGATGGCGACCAAAATCACGATGATACAAACCCTAATATGGTAGATAACGGTTTTGGTAAGTTTAATTCCATCCTTCAAGTAGATGGTAATGACGCAAAATTCCCTATGCTTCTTACCGATGATATCGATGATGATAAAGTAAAATTGATAGGTAATGGCAAAATTGATAGAGTTTGGGCTTATATCGACAATTTACTTCTTGACGATAGGTTCGTTAAAATAGAAACAGAGGATGACAAATATGAAATAAAGATTTATTTGCCTACAGAGTTGAAGGATTTTAGAAAGACTTATCTTAGAGTATGGGCGTCAAATGAATTCGGTATTAGTAATGATATCCTCGTGCCGATTATAAAAGGAAAACCGGTGGAAAAAGCTTGTGCCCTTGATCGTAATGATAAATATAATAATATTATCTACTTCTTGCTCGTCGATAGATTTAAAAATGGCAATGTAAATAACGACCATCCTATGAATTGTGCCGATGTTAACCCTCTTGCCGATTATCAAGGCGGAGACTTGGCAGGAGTAGATTCTACTATTCTTAATGGATATTTTAATAAACTGGGTATTAATACTTTATGGATTTCCCCTCTCAATCAAAATCCTCTTGAACCTTATGGATATAGTAGTATTGCCGACACGAAATTTGCCGGTTATCATGGTTATTGGCCAATCTCAAGTTCAAAAGTCGACTTCCGTTTCGGTACTAACGACGAATTGAAATCTCTAGTTAAAGATGCTCATAATAATAATATTAACGTACTTCTCGACTATGTTGCTAATCACGTTCATGAAATGCACCCACTTTATCAATCACATCCTGAATATGCTACAGATTTGTATCTGCCCGATGGTAGACTGAATGTGGAGTTGTGGGATGAACAACGCCTTACTACTTGGTTCGATACTTTTATGCCTTCACTTGATTTTAGTAATCCATTAGTGGTGGATTTGATGGTAGACTCTGCCGTATATTGGTTTAAAGAGTTCGGTATCGATGGTTTCCGACACGACGCTTGCAAACATGTTAACCAAGAATTCTGGAGGGCATTGACTTATAAACTTAAACAATATGATAATAACGGCTATTTCTATCAAATAGGAGAGTCGTATGGAAGCCCGGAATTAATGGCAAGTTATGTAAACAGCGGTATGCTTAACGGTCAATTCGACTTCAATGTATATGATGAGGCTAATTCTGCTTTTAATGGCGTAAGTGGCGGTACAATGATACGCCTTAGCAATATCCTAAATTCAAGCCTTAAAGTATATGGTGTTCACAACCTTATGGGATACATCTCCGGTAACCACGATAAGCCGAGATTTATGGCTCTTGCTTCCGGCGACTTAAAGGTAGGTGAGGATGCTAAAGCTGCAGCTTGGACTCGTAAAATTGGTATCACCGACTCTGTTGCTTATGATAAATTGGCTCTGTTTCACACATTTAATACTACTATTCCGGGTGTACCGGTTATATATTACGGCGATGAAATTGGTATGACCGGTGGTAATGACCCCGATTGCAGACGTATGATGTATTTCGATAATTGGAATAATAGAGAGAAAAATTTATTCGACCATGTGGCTAAATTAAACCACCTCCGTACATCTAATATGGCTCTTATTTATGGAGATTTTATAGAACTCTCTGTAGATGAAAACGTATTTGCTTATGCCCGTAAATACTTTGATACTTCCGTTGTAGTATTCATTAATAATACCGATAAACCCTATACGTTTAATGTGAATATCGATAAATTCAACGGAGAAAAAGAAGATTATAAAGCTTTGTTCGGTAATGATTATCAATATTCCGGTGATTATTTTATCACTATTACCTTACCAGCTTTATCGTCTGAAGTATTGTATTAATATATGAGTAACGTTTTTAATTTATTAAAAAAGATATTATACACACCGTCGTCAAACGTATTTATACAACTCTTTCGTAACTTTTTCGTCGGTATCGCTGCATTTGTTGTAGATTTTACTCTACAATACGTGCTGGTAGATATTTGCGGAATGTATTATCTTATTGCTCAGGCTATATCTCATGTTACAGGTGGTCTTGTAAATTATTTAATGAGTATTCTTTGGGTATTTGATAAAAAACCTCAAAAGAGAGTATATATGCACTTTATATATTTCTCTATTATCGGTGCCGTTGGTCTTGGTATTAACACCTTGATTTTGTGGCTATTTACTTCTGTATTCGGTTGGTATCATATGTATTCTAAAATCATTGCTACCATCGTAGTGTTCTTGTTTAATTTTTATGCCCGAAAATACCTATTATTTAAATGATATGTTATGATTAAAGGATTGATATTTTTTTTCGTTTTTTTATTGTCGCTACTTTTGTTTATAATCTTATTCATAGTAATTAAAATGTTGAGCTTGTTCAAAATAAGAAAACGGAAAGATACTGATTATTACCGCAATATCGATGAAGATTACGTAGTCGTTGAAGATGGTGAAGACGAATTCCTTAATGAGTTGTCGAATCATATTCCATATCGAAAAGGCGATAAAATTATTCCTGATTCAGAAGGAGAATACGTTGATTTTGAAGAGATTAATAATGATAAAAATGATTAGATATGAAAAGTTTTAAATTTTTGTGCTTGATGGCTTTAGTGGCATTATTTTCGTTTGCCGCTTGTAATAATAAAGAGAAAAATACAGAAAAACAAGAAGAAATAGTTAAACAACTTGATACTCAGTCTTTTGTTGATATAATATCAGAAATAGACTATGAATGGAACTATAAAGGAGATAAACCTTGTATCGTTGATATCTATGCTACTTGGTGCCCCCCTTGTAAAATGATGTCTCCTATTCTGGATTCTATTGCTGAAGAGTTCAAAGATGACATTTATGTGTATAAAGTTGATTACGAAAGTAGTCATGAATTAGTCGATTATTTTCAAATAGATGGTGTTCCGTCAATTATTTATATCCCAATGAACGGAAACCCTGTTAAAGAGGTCGGATACCGTTCTAAAGCGGAATGTATCGATTTAATCAATCAATATCTTCTTACTGTGCATTCTATTGAAATAGATGAAAATTAATTAATATACCTTATTTCTAATTATTATGAAAGGAATCGTATTAGCCGGTGGCAGTGGTACCCGTCTTTATCCTATTACAAAGGGAGTTAGTAAACAGCTCTTACCTATTTATGATAAACCTATGGTTTATTATCCTATTTCCGTACTTATGCTCGCGGGAATTAGAGATATTTTAGTAATCTCCACTCCACAAGATTTACCGGCTTTTAAACGACTACTTGGTGACGGTTCAGACTATGGGTTACATCTTGAGTATGCCGAACAGCCTTCACCAGACGGTCTTGCTCAGGCTTTTATTATAGGCGAAAAATTTGTTGGTAACGACTCCGTTTGTCTTGTGTTGGGTGATAATATCTTCCATGGCATGGGATTTTCAGCTCTTCTTAAAGAAGCAGTAGAAAATGCTGAAAATTACAATAAAGCTACTGTTTTCGGCTATTGGGTTGATGACCCGGAGCGTTATGGTGTGGCAGAATTTGATGATAAAGGTAATTGCCTCTCTATTGAGGAAAAACCAAAAAATCCTAAATCAAACTATGCTGTTGTGGGCCTGTATTTCTATCCTAATAAAGTGGTGGAAGTGGCAAAACATATTAAGCCTTCTGCTCGTGGCGAATTGGAAATAACAACAGTAAATCAAGAATTTCTTGCAGATGGTGAACTGAAAGTTCAAACTCTCGGTCGCGGGTTTGCTTGGCTTGATACAGGTACTCATGACTCTCTTGCCGAGGCTTCTATCTTCGTAGAGGTGATTGAAAAACGTCAAGGTCTTAAAATTGCTTGCCTCGAGGGTATTGCGTATCGTCAAGGTTGGATTTCTACCGAGAAACTTAGAGAATTGGCTCAGCCGATGATAAAAAATCAATACGGCCAATACCTTATGAAATTGGCTAATGATATTAACCGATAAATAGATTTTCTTTTTATGAATGTCATAAAAACAGCTCTCGATGGTGTCGTTATTATAGAACCTCGAATCTTTAATGATGATAGAGGCTATTTCTTCGAATCTTTTTCAGAGAGAGATTTTTTTGCTAATGTTCGTGAAACTCATTTCGTACAAGATAACGAAAGTAAATCATTGTACGGAGTATTGAGAGGTCTTCATTTTCAAAAACCTCCTTTTGCTCAGAGTAAATTGGTGCGTGTGATAAAAGGTGCCGTTCTTGATGTTGCTGTCGATATACGCGTGGGCTCACCTACTTTTGGTAAACACGTTTCTGTGGAACTTACTGCCGATAATCACCGTCAGTTCTTTATTCCTCGCGGTTTTGCCCATGGCTTTAGTGTGCTTTCTGACGAGGTAGTATTTCAATATAAATGCGATAATTTTTATGCTCCTCAAAGTGAAGGCGCTATTGCTTGGAACGATCCTGATTTAAAGATAGATTGGCGTATCCCAGATGAAAAAATAATTCTTTCTGAAAAAGATAAAAAGCATCCTCTTTTAAAAGATGCCGATTGGTTGTTCAACTTTAATGATATATTATACTGATATGAATATCCTTGTTACCGGTGCTAACGGGCAGTTGGGGCACGAAATGCAACGCGTTTCCTTATTCAGCAACAACAATTACCTTTTTACGGATGTCGAGGAACTCGATATTACAGATTATAATGCTATTCTTGCTTTTATGAAAAGAGAGAATGTGAACGTTATAGTTAACTGTGCTGCATATACTAACGTCGACAAAGCGGAAGATGACGAAGATAATGCTTTTCTTATCAATGCTACCGCAGTGGAAAATCTTGCAAAAGCAGCTAAAGCATACAATGCTACTCTAATTCATGTATCTACTGATTATGTTTTTAGTGGAGATGCCCATATACCTTATAGAGAGAATGTAGAAACAAATCCTACCGGCGCTTATGGCCGTACTAAACTTGCAGGCGAACAAAAAATTTTGGAGGTGGACTGTAATTACATTATCCTTCGTACTGCCTGGTTATATTCCGAATGGGGTAATAACTTCGTGAAAACAATGTTGCGACTCACTGCCGAACGTGACTCCCTTAACGTTATCTTCGACCAAATAGGTACTCCTACTTTTGCCGCTGACCTCGCTGATGCTATTGCCCATATTATTGATAATAACTTGCTCGATAAAAAAGGTATATATCATTTTTCTAATGAGGGTGTTTGTTCTTGGTTCGATTTCGCTACCGTTATTGCCGATTTGGCGGGCAATATTTGCTCTATTAACCCTATTCATAGCGATGAATACCCAAGTAAAGTGAAACGTCCGAACTACTCAGTACTCGATAAATCGAAATTTACAACTACTTTTAATGTTAAAATCCCTTATTGGATGGTTTCATTGAAAAAATGTATTCTGTCATTAAATAAATAATTTGTAATATGAAAAATAATTTCGACCGTACGATATTAATTACCGGAGGTGCCGGTTTTATAGGTAGCCATGTGGTACGTTTGTTTGTCAAAAAATATCCTAACTACCGTATTATTAACCTTGATAAACTTACTTATGCCGGTAATTTGGAAAATCTTAAAGACGTGGAGAATTGTGATAATTACTATTTTGTAAAGGCTGATATTGCCGATTTTGATTTTATTTATCCTCTGTTTGTGAATGAAAAAATAGATGGTGTTATTCACCTTGCTGCCGAGAGCCACGTAGATAGAAGTATTAAAGATCCGTTTACTTTTGCTCGTACTAACGTTATGGGTACTCTATCACTTTTGCAAGCTGCAAAACTTTATTGGGAATCTCTCCCGGAAAAATTTGAGGGTAAACTTTTTTATCATATCTCAACTGATGAGGTGTATGGGGCTTTGGCATTGACTAATCCCGAGGGCGTTAAACCTCCTTTTACTACAAAAGCTTCGTCCGGCACTCATCACCTTGCGTATGGTACCGATTTCTTTTACGAAACTACAAAATATAACCCACATAGCCCTTATTCCGCTTCTAAGGCTTCGTCCGACCACTTCGTGCGCGCTTTTCATGATACTTACGGGATGCCTACTATTGTTACTAATTGCTCTAATAACTATGGCCCTTATCAATTTCCTGAAAAATTAATTCCTCTTTTTATTAATAATATCTGCAAACGTAAACCTCTCCCGGTTTATGGAAAAGGCGAAAATGTACGCGATTGGCTTTTTGTTGAAGACCATGCTCGAGCTATTGATACCATTTTCCATAATGGAAAAATTGCTGATACTTATAATATCGGTGGTTTTAATGAGTGGAAAAATATTGATATTATTAAGGTGCTTATCAATACGGTCGATCGCCTTCTCGGAAGAAAAGAGGGCGAGGATATGAATCTTATTACTTATGTGACTGATAGGGCAGGCCATGATATGAGATATGCTATCGATTCTTCTAAACTTCAAAAAGAGTTAGGTTGGGAACCTAGTCTTCAATTTGAAGAGGGAATTGAGAAAACTGTAAAATGGTATCTCGAAAATGAAGAATGGATGAGTAATATTATTAATGGCGACTACGAGAAATATTACGACGAGATGTATAAAAACAGATAGTCTGTTCCGCTCTATACCACTTTTAACCACTCAAAGCTTCTTTGTTTTTGTTGACACACTAATTAGTCGATACTGAAATTTAGTATAAATATTTGGTTATCAATAAAATAAGC
>JBJECF010000029.1:0-35073 GCA_051870785.1 Candidatus Aphodosoma sp. | reverse complement strand
TATTTTATTGATAACCAAATATTTATACTAAATTTCAGTATCGACTAAATAAAAAGAACTGACACTTCATTTTTGAGGTGTCAGCTCTTTTTATTTACATATTATAGTCTGTTCTAATATTCTATCTTTTCATTTGCAGAGAAATTGCTTTGTCAGTTCTACTGATTTATTAAATGCTGTCGGTTGCCCTTTTACCGTTATGAATAAGTGGCAAGACTCACTGAATTCATGTCGCTCTACTTTTACTCCTAATTCCATTACTTTTTTGCAGAATGCTTTGCCTTGATCAAATAGAATATCTTTGCCTGCTGCTACAAATAGTATGTCAGGTAATTCTTTTAATTCATTCTCTCCGGCATGATAAATCGATATTAATGGGTCGTACGTAATATTTCTTCCCATTATATAAGCATTGTTAAATGCTATCATGATATCAGAATTTAGTCCGTATTTCTTACCATATTTTTTCCAAGATGAAGATTTGTCGTCATATGCTTTTACTACCGGGTAGAAAAGTATTAATGATTTTATTTTCGGCAGTTTATCTTTTTTAATCTGTAATGCGGTAGCAAGTGCTAAATTACCACCGCTACTATCACCTCCAATAGAAATTTTTGAAGGATCTCCGCCCCATGCTTCAGCTTTTTCTAATGCAAGAAGGTAGGAATAGATACAGTCTTCTATTGCAAAAGGAAATGGAAATTCAGGTGCCAAGCGGTAGTTAATTGCGAGTACGATAACCTCTTCGGTAGATGCTAAAGCATTGCAATATGCCGAGCAACTATTTATGCTTCCAAAAGTCCATCCTCCGCCGTGTAAATATATGAGTATAGGTAGCTTTTTATCTGTTTTTTTTGGTTTGTAGAGTCGAACCGTAGCCGATATCTCCTCTGCAATAACGTTTTCTGATATTGTAGCCCCGCTATTTCTGCTAGTTCTTACTACTTGTAGAGCTTTACTATCGCCATCTATCGCCTTTAATATTGCCTCTTTTTGCTTTTGTTGTAAATCGGAAGGCATATTGGTTAAGAAAGTTATCCTTTCTTCTTTACACTGTTTGTCAAAACTTTTGTCTCTTTCATTGCCAATTATAGTCTGTGCTGACAATAATAGCATCGAGATTAGAATAATAATTTTGGTGTTTTTCATTTCTACGATTATTTTATTTCGGCTACAAAGGTAATGCTTTTTTATTGCTTTGCCAATTTTTTTTCGATATAAGAAGATAAAATAAAAGAGCCGGAATCTCACGATCAGGGCTCTTTTAATTAATAAAGAATCTATTATGAAAAGTATTTTTTATTTATTTCATTTTCAAGTCTTTATGAGGATGTCCTTGTCCTTTCTTTTGATTGTTAGCTTTCTGATATTCACGGAATTTATCGTATCTCTCTTGTCCGATAATCTCCACTATACCATTTCTTAGTTTGGTACGCATTGCCTCTTTGTCTACTTCTGCGTTATTGTTTATTTCGTTGAAGTGACTTATAAACAATTCGGTTAGCTGTACACGTTCATTATCTGTGATTTCTACGGCTTCTGCTATTTTATTTACTCGCATTGTTGCTTTTAGTTCCGGAGAGTTTGCTCTCGTGTTTTCTACTTGACAGCGTTTGCCGTGTTCTCTACCTGTGTTTTGTGTTGGGGTTTGAGAATTAATGCCTAATGATATTACTAATGCCATTACGGCTAACATTATTTTTTTCATATTGTTGTTCTCCTTTTAATTTAAGGTTTAGTGGTCCGCGGTATCACCTTACCTTTGTGAATAATTTAATTTCTATTTGTCAAACCAATTGTGGTACGAAATACTAATCTTTTTTATTCGTTTTTCTGTTCCTTTGACCGCATATGGTTTGTTTAGTTTAATATTAGGGGAAACTTTAACTATTGTTAACTAAAAGTTGTAGCTTATTGTTCCTTGTATCTCTGTGCGATGAGGCGAATTTATTTCATCCCATCCGCTCCCGTTGCTTTCTTGATTGTTGTAATAAGTTTCTGAGATTCTGATGGATAGATGTAAATTAATAGGTGTCTTATAACTGAATATAAGGTACCACCGCAGTGCAGATCCATAGAGTGCAGGTGAATAATAATATTCCGGTATAGTTTGTTCGTAAAGGTAAAATCTGTTTTGCCATGTCGGGGCATTGTAAATCGCTATTCTGGTTTTTACAAGTAATTTGTCTTGTAAAAATTTCGAAGTTACGTCTTGATATATAAGCCATCCGATATTCTTTTTTTCGTTAAAAGCAATATTTGCTTGGAAACCGCTTGTTAATGTGCAGTTTTCTATTGTATATCGAGCACGGAGTAGTATAGTGCCGGTGTTTTCTTTGCTTGTTTGAGGTATTGTGTAATCCTCTTTGTTCCAAATTGGCTTGCTTTTGTATCTAATAGACAAGTCGTATGTATTGCTGTGCATTAAGTATTTGAAGTTGCATCTTACTTCAAAACCCATTTCGTTTGCAGGGTGAATTGTCGATGCCCAAAGGGTTTTGTAGCCGTCGGCAAAGAGCTCTAATGATAATTTTTTATACAAGGGTAAGTCTATTGCAAAACCGGCTCCGTGTTCACCGTTGACTCCGTTTAATGACGAATTACCATTAGCCCAAAATGCATGGTATTTAGGCGAGTAGTATCTGTGATTAAAGGCTATTGTGGAGGATGATGTGAGTAAGAATTGTAATGTATTGTTTGATGCAAAAGCAGAGTTTACCACTGCAAATTCTCCGTTCATTGATATCTTTTTCTTTTTAAAATAGTAGTACGCCGATATTCCCCATTGCCATTTTCCGGTAAAGTCGTATGCATTCCAAATATCATTTGATGCTACTGCAGGAAGGGAGAATGTCGATATATATCCGTTTATTCCTATACTCCATCTTCTTTTCTCTATGCTTATATTGCCTCCTAAGGTTTGAAGAAATAGATTGTTTTGCTTTAAAATCTCATTTTCCGTACGATGGTATCCGCTCGTACTTATACTGTGCCACACTTTACCCGTTGTATCAGCATCTATAGTGCTGATTCCGTAAAATATATTGGCTGAAATTATTCCGTTTGCAATGCTGTAAGCAACCCCGTTCAATGTAGGCTGACCGGATGTGCCTCCGTAGCCTGAAATCTTTTTTTGTTGGGCATTATTAAGTAATTGCTGCGATTTGCTTCCCCAATTCATATTTCCGAAAATCAGCCCTTTACCGAAATATGCTTTGTAAGCCCCCAATAATATATTTCCGAAATGTGGAATATTAGTGGCTTCTATATAAAGTCGGTAGTTGTCGAAACCATATCTTCGATATTCTTTATTACTGACAAAAGGTTCTCCTGCATCGGATTTCATCGATATGGAAACATTGAAATTAGATGAAGAAAATTTGTATTTTGCAGATAGTGCTACCGGTAAACCCAAATATTTATTTTCTATAAAACCTCTTTTTCGCTCAATAATTCCATTGCAGTGAATTGCTGCATAGTGCTTACCATATTTTAATTTGTCGCTCCATCGAGTGTTAGTACTTACATCTTCTGCTATAAGTATATTAGGCAGAAGTAATTTGAGTGGCGATGAAAGATGCTGAACAAGTTGTATTTCGTAAATAGAACGAACAGGACCGTATTCTCCGGCATAAAAGAGTAATTCGTCGATTTCCGACTCGTTGATGATTAGCATCTTCCTCAGCTCATCCCTATTTGTGTTATTCCAATTTATCGGTGTGTCGTAGAGTGCTTTTAACTGCTCTTCCAGATATTCTATATCGATAAATTCTTCGGTGTTATCTTCTTCTAAATAGTTTAGTACTAATGAGAAAAAATCATCGAAAGAGAGTCGTTCCGCTTGTATGCTTGTGGTATCTATATCCGTCGACATAATGTTTTTAGTGTTCTGCCCGCAAACGTTATATGTGTTTGCAAACAGCAAAAATACCATTATGGATGCTATAACGGATTTCATAATGAATTAAAATTTGTATGATAGACTGCTCAGTAAGATGATGCCTATTCTGAAATCGGATTCCACATTGAGGTTGAATTGGAAATCGGCAAAATTTATCCCTATTCCTATTTGAGGTATTACGTAGTTGATACCACGTATTCCTGTGCGTACCGTTAGGAATTTCATTACTTCATATTCTACACCGAAAGCCCAATCGATAGTGTTGCCAAGTGTGTATCCTAATTGGAACAGGAGGTTTAAATTGTTTATAACTTCATAATCTGCGCCGAGATGCATTGTTACCGGTAGATGTCGAGGTGTATCTTCGAATTTTATCTTGCTGAAAACGGGGTTGAAAATTGAGGCTCCGAGTGTTAGTCGCTTGCTTACATCTGCTTGTATACCTATTTGTGCAGTAAAGGCATGGTGGTAATCTTTTTCTGATGCGAGGTACATGTTAAAATAGTCGAACTCAATTCCTATTGCTATGCGACCGAATTTTTTACCAATCGTAAGGGCTGCCATCATTTCGTAATAATCTGTGAACCCGAAAAAATTATACGAACCGCCTATGTTAAAATATGGTGTTGGAATTATAAAACCAAGATATTCATCAGAGAGTTCCTTGGTGAAATATCTGTTTTCGTATCCTATTTTTATCATAGCTTTGTCTGATTGAGAGATGCTTGCCGGATTCGACCAAGGACTCCATGCTTTGTATGCTGCATCGGCACCGGATGGGGTAGTACCAAAAGGAAAAACTTCCTGTGTCTGGCTATTGATGTCCAAACACAGGAAGAAAATTATTATGAGTATGAAAAATTTATAGTAATTCATAGAGTTGTTGACTCTTCTTCGGCAAACTGAGTATTACACAATTGTACGAGTGCCTTATCAACTCTTTATATAGATTATCATCAATATCGGAGTTGAAGGCTACGGAGTTCCAATGTTTTTTATTCATATGCCACCCCGGAGTAATGCCTCTATACCGCTCTCTAAGTTCTATTGCTTTTTCCGGATTGCATTTTAAATTGGCATATGTGCTATGCTCTAAATCTGTAAGAGCAAATATTTTACCTGCAATATAGTAACAAAGAGTGTATTCGTCGAAGGGTTGTTTTTCTTCTACATTAGGTAGATTTAAACAGTAATTTCTAAAGTCTTCGATATTCATCGTCCGAATTTATACCAATTGTTGACGGCATTGTATAGGTTAGAAATAGCTGTTTTCGGAACTATAGCCTCTTCTGTGCTCATATTGCGAGGCGTTATTTCTATACAGTCCGATACGCCGGCGCGGATAAGGGCGTCTCTATCATAAATTCTTCCGGCTACAGCAAGTACGGGAATATGGAATTGGTTAGCCCTACGTAGTAAACCTGTGAGGGTTTTTCCCATAAAAGATTGGGTGTCTATAGAACCTTCTCCGGTGATGAGTAAGTCAGTATCTTCTATTTGTTCGTTGAAGTGGAGTAAATCGAGTATACATTCAATGCCTGTACTAACTTTTGCACTTAATAGGGTGGAGAGAGTACCACCAAAGCCACCTGCTGCTCCTGCTCCTTGTACATTGTCAATAATCATACCACCGCTACGGCGCCATACGTGACTGGTGTGGCGGAGTCCTGCATCGAGTAGCTGTACCTCTTCCGGGCTCGCTCCTTTTTGTTCTGCGTAAACACATGCTGCCCCTTGTGGACCGAAAAACGGGTTGTGAACGTCACACGCTACTTTTATCTCTATGTTTTGGAATTTTCTTTTTAATGTAAACAAATCAATATGAGCAAGGTCTGCAAGGTCTTTACCGGTTATACCATTTTTCATAATACGACCTTGTGAATTATAACAGCGTAGACCTAAGGCTTGCATTGCTCCTAAACCCGCATCGTTTGTAGCACTGCCACCCAAGCCGATGAGCATCTTTTTATAACCTAAATCAAGCGCAGCTTGCATCATTAATCCTACTCCCCATGTAGTAGTATGCATCGGGTTACGCTCTTCCGGTTTCAATAATTCCAATCCTGCTGCAGCTGCCATCTCTATTATTGCAGTATTTTCTACCGAGCCGAATTTTACTTTGATAGGACGCATCAGAGGGTCTACAGTATCGATAATGTGAAATCTACCTCCTAAGGCGTTTACTAATACATCAGTAAGCCCTTCTCCTCCATCACTGATGGGCATCTTTACTATGTTTAATTCCGAGTCTGCATCTCTCAATGCTTTTTCTATAGTGTCGGCTACTTGACTCGAAGTCAATGAATCTTTAAATGAATCTACTGCTATTACAATTTTTTGCATATATATTTATCTATTGTTTATTTTTTATTGCTTATTTATTGCCTAATAGCCTGAGTTTTGCTTATTTAGCTTTTGCTATTTTGCGGGTGCAAAGATAGTAATAAACTACGACTTATTTACACAGTAATAATGTTTATTTTATGTACTATTAATGTGCTGTTTTCTTTTGTATTTATTTCTAAGAAATATTTTTTTTGTTCAAAATAAATATTGTACCTTCGCATTCGAATTTAAATCATTAAAAAAAATAATTATTTATGAAAAGATCAGTCTTATTCCTTTGGGGAATTTTAATTTTTTTCTCTTCTTGTGAAAGAGATAATGTAAGTGAGATTCAATCGAATATTCAATTTGTTAAGAGTCCTAATTGTATTGATTATCATGTTGTTGATAATACTATTCATTTTGCTACTCAAGAAGATGTTTACAAATTGGAGTTGGAATTATCATTATTAAATCAATCTCAATTAGATGAGTGGGAAGAACAAAATCAGTTTTGTTCATTTAGAAAAAAGTATGATGAAGTTACTGATTCTTTGATTAAAATTGATGATGAACATCATTTTTTTGATTATTTGGAAAGTAATAAAGAAGTACTTTTTTTTTGAAGGAGAAACATTAAAACCTATTATTACTAATACTACTTTGGCTAAATACGCAAATCCGAATGGGGTATATTACATTGGAGAAGAAAAATATTTTGTTCGTGAGGAGAAAGTATTTATAGGTGAACCTGATGAAATATTAGATAACGGAATTTCTCATAATTTTAATTTAAAAGCAGTTGCAGATTATGGTACAAGAGTTTCTGCTTTTCAAGAGAATAGTGGTAAATCAAGAAAATGTGATTTTGAAATTGTTTCCGGTTTTGAGGTCTGTGATGTAAAAAATTGTGGTTCGGTAGAGTTTAATCATGTTATTAATGCACGAGTTTATAATTATAAAAAAGTATTTGGTGTGGACTCCCTATAAGACTGCTTGTAGGGTTATAGATGGAGCTTTTGAAATTAATACTCCATTTTCAACAGAAATAAAAACAGATAAACATTGTGAATATCGTGATGTTGATTATCATTTGGTAAGTGGTACGTTTAGCAAATATTCTGATCCTAATAATGAAGTTAAAACGTTGGAGTTTCAAGTATTCAAAGGTTCTTTTCTTATTCGAGCAGAAGGGATAGATTTACCAAATCCTCCGTTTGTAAAAATTAAAGGTAGTGCGTCAAATAGAGGACTTACCAACGAAGGGTTGTGGGCTATAATAAATAATGGTTATTAATTATTAAACATACATAAATTATGAAAAAATCAGTCTTATTTTTAGTGTTATTATTAGGTTTAATTTCTTGTAAAGAAGGTCCAAATGTCGAATATGTAAAAGCAAAAGAGGTGTATATCACAAAAGAAGATACTCTTCTTTTTGCAGGTAGAGATGCATTGGTAGTAGAAGAAATTTATAATGATGGTTTTTGTGCAAATATAGAAACTTTAGATACAGATTCCGGTACTCAATATTTGATTTCTTTGGTAGGTTTATATAACCCTGCTTTTGATATTCAATTCCTTGCTCCTACGTTGGAAGATACTAAAACTCCAATCAACATTCCTTATGGAAATATTTTGAAGTGTGAAATTACATATGCTTATACTGATAAAATTTCCAATCAAAAATATGTTGAACGTTATGAGTATGATAACTCTGAAAAATCTGAAGAATTTTTATCATTTACCGCTTTTAAATATTATGGTATAAAAAATGGTTATGTATTAATTGATAAGGTAGGTGGTTTAAGTGAAAGATATATTAATGCTCAAAAAGAGCAATTTGGTGATACTATATCTTTTGATGAGTCGAGCACTTCAATTTTTCATTATGTTGGTCCTCAGTGTTTTAAATTTAAATGTCATATAAAAGTGGAAAATTAATTATATAAATCCCTCGAATTTTCGAGGGATTTTTTTGTTAGATAAAGTATAGCAATTTTTTTGTAACTTTGTAGCATGAAAGAAAATGCCGATATTATAGGTAAAAAGATTGAGTTTCAAACTCTTGGCTGTAAATTAAATTTTGCGGAGTCGTCATCTCTCGGGAAAAAATTACTTTCCGAGGGCTTTGTACGTTGTAAAAATGGCGAACAAGCCGATGTGGTGGTGATTAATACTTGTTCTGTTACAGATACTGCCGATAAAAAGGGTAGGCAACTGATACATCGTATGATAAAAAAATACCCTAATGCTTTTATTGTAGTTACCGGTTGTTTTGCTCAGTTGAAACCAAATGATATTGCTGATATAGAAGGCGTTGATATGGTGCTTGGTGCTAATGAAAAGGTTGTACTCGAAGAGTTCCTTAGCAATGTAGAGAAAAAACAACAAGCTGTTTGTCACGTTGTGAAAACTGCCGAAATTCGAAATTTTATGCCTGAATGTAGTGCAGATGATCGTACTCGCCATTTCCTTAAAGTACAAGATGGGTGTAATTATTATTGTACTTACTGTACTATTCCGTTTGCTCGCGGGCGTAGTCGTAGTGCTTCTGTTGCCGATACTGTGGCTGTTGCAAAGTCCGCTATCGCCCAAGGAGCCAAGGAGATTGTGCTCACTGGTGTAAATACCGGCGATTTCGGAGCAGGTACCGATGAAACGTTTTTTGATTTGATAAAAGCTCTTGATAATATTGATGCCGATGTGAGGTGTCGAATCTCGAGTATTGAACCAAATCTCCTTACTGATGATATTATTCGTTTCGTGGCTCAATCTTCTAAATTCGCACACCACTTCCATATTCCACTACAATCGGGTAGTGATGAATTGCTAAAGCTTATGAAGCGGAAGTATGATACTTCTCTTTTTAAATATAAAATAGATTTAATCAAATCTTTGATGCCTTATGCCTTTATCGGAGTGGATGTTATGGTAGGAGTTAGAGGTGAAACTATCGAGCTGTTTCAAGAAAGCTTGGATTTTATTAAATCGCTCGACGTTGCTCAATTGCACGTTTTTACTTATTCCGAACGCGCCGGAACAAAGGCTTTAAACATCCCTTTTATAGTACCAATGGCAGAAAGAAAACGTAGAAATGCTATATTACAAGAAGTATCTGATGAAAAGTTGATGTATTTTTACAAAATTAATAGTGGTAGAAGGGAAATAGTGCTGTGGGAAGATTCTAAAGAAAAAAAAGTAATGAGCGGATTTTCAAGTAATTATATAAAAGTCGATGCTCCGTATAATGCCGATGCTATCAATACGTTTTCAGAGGTAACTATATAAAAGTTATTTTTTATAATAAAATCAAATAATCTTTGCCTAATTCGAAATAAAGTGTTATCTTTGCACTTGTAAAAAATGGAAAATAAAATATTTAGAATATATTATTATGAAACATCAAATTGATAGTCTGGATAAGAAAATTTTGAAATTGATTTCACAGAATGCTCGTGTTCCTTTTTTGGAAGTAGCTCGCGAATGTGGTGTATCCGGCGCTGCTATACATCAGCGTGTACAAAAATTAAGCTCTATCGGAGTGATAAAAGGTTCTGAATTCATTGTAGATACTTACAAAATTGGATATCAGACTTGCGCATTGGTTGGTATTTCCGTTTCTGATAATACTAAGTTAAACGGAATTGTAGATGCTCTTCGTAATATTCCGGAAGTAGTTGAATGCCATTATACTACCGGTAAATATGCGCTGTTTATTAAAATTTATGCTCATGATAATAGAGATTTACTCAATATTATGTTGGATAAAATTACATGTATTGATGGCGTTTCTAATGCAGAAACTTTCTTGCTTTCTCTTGACGAAATTTTTAAACGTCAAATCGCTGTGTTCGATGAAGAAGATAGCAAAATTATGATTGATGAAGATTGATTGTCAAATTAGATGTTTAAGGATTTGAATAAAAGGAGATACGAAACATATCGCACTTTGTCAATAGGTCTACGGCTTATTTGCAATGAGGACATGAGATGTGGAAAAGTGGAAAAAGCCAAGCGACCCCTCCGGGTCGCTTTGTTGGATTATGGAATTAAGAGTTTATTCGTATACATGTAGTGTCCACAAGAATGATGTAACAATATAGCCGACATCTTCTTGATGTTTATCACAAGTCCATAAATTATCTTCAACCGGATTTTGGTCCAGTATTATATTGTCTTGTCTGTCCTTAACAATCACACGCGCAAAGGTTAGCGATGGAGTGTCTTGATAGACTATCTGGTCCTTACTATATTGCAACTATCTTTGTGTTTCTGGAGCAATAGCCTGCAGTTCGGTACCATTCAATGAGTCATAAATATTTAATTCCGTGACGAGAGTATATTCTACCCAAATGGTATCCTTGGTGTTGTTCTGCACAAAGTACTTGTTTTCAGGCGTTACAGGATCTGGCCCATTTCCAGGACACGAAACAAATACACAACATAATAATACGGACACAAGTAGTGCCAAATTAAATTTCTTTTTCATACAAACGAATATTTTTAGTAATACATGTTTTTGATATGCTTTTTATCGCTATCACTTAACTTAACGCGTTGGGTGGAATAAGTACCGTTCTGACCTTTTGTAATAGTAGGTTGCCCATTTTTAGAAAAAGCATTAGTAGGATACATCATGATGGATTCAAAATCGAAATCTCCATAAACCGTAACAGAAGATTTGAGGTATTTATGAAAATTACTTTTGTATCCATCCATGATATTTTCGTAATGAATGGTCACGGAATTGTCTCTATCAGGGCGACATTGTTCATGAACAGGTCCGAGAGTGTGTCCTAACTCATGAAGGTATGAACCAAATGTTTCATTTTTACTCATACTAATTGTAGCCCATGGAACGCAACACATAGTAGATGAACCTGCTATGTTTTTATCAGTAGCTTTATTCAAGCAAATGTGGTAGTCACATCCAATTCCCCATGCAAACCGATTCCAACCGTTATCTTTAATTTCTACAAATTTAATAACGTTGTTATCTGCATTAGCACATTCGGTCATGGCTTTTTTCATTAATGATATCAAAATAGGCTAATCCACAATCGAGATATTTGTGCATCAAATGCGAATATTGTTCTTTTTCGAACTAATTGTTATTTGCATAAAATTTAACAACATCTGTAGGTGATTTACCCAACTTACTTTGAGCACCGTCAAGATTGATTTCTTCGGTACTATGACATGCTGTAAGGAAAAAACTTGTCAACATAAGATAAAAAATTTTTTCATGTTTTTTAAATTAAAAAATTAATATTTTTTTTGTTTTTCTCTGTTGTGGCCACGTCTTTGAAAAACGCTATAAATATATAAATAATTTTTGGATTGTTTGAATATGAAATGTTAAATATTTGTCTTGTGTTTATTATTGCTAATTATTGCTGTCCAGTAAAACTTTAGAAGGCATAAAATACCAGTCCGAAGCCCTTTAAAATCAGGTTTCGGACTTTCTTTTTCAAAAAGTAAGCCCCTTAGTCGAAAAGTGTTTGTTCCGGAGGTGCTTTTAGAGCCTCTTTTGCAAGGATATTATTCCATGGTTTATCCGGATTTTCCATAAAAGCGACAAAATCTATATAGTACATAAGAGTTAATCGGACCATAGAAACGATCTGAGAAAATGCACATGTTCTTTTTATCCTTCTTGACAATACTGTAATAAGCAAATTAGCGATTAATACTACCCAAGTCTGTGTTTGTATAGCATTAACACTATCTCCGTAAAAGAAATGAAGAGGGACATTCTGTTTTAGTTGTTTATAAAGAGACTCAATAGCCCATCTAAAGCGGTAAATTTCAGAAATATAGGAACTCCCACATGATATTTCATAACGGTATGCACCTTCATACCCCCTTTCTTTTTCCCTGATTTTGGGTGTCTGCCGACTCCTTTAAGTATATTATCAAAAAGGGTAATTGTGGTAGAATAAGTTCTCGCAGAGAATTAAAGTGTTTCAGCACCCCAAATAGCATTACTACAAGGTGTTGATACCCATCAAATCGCTTTACATATGCCTCGCTTCCCCGAGTTTCTCGACTGATTTTTAGGATTTTATCTTTATCAAGTAAATTTAATACCTGATTATATACCGGCTGTCCGGTAAAATTATTATCTTTCAATAAGATAGGTGGCACCTTAGCATAATATTCAAGTAAACTTGAAATTTTGCATTCGGTTTGCACTACCTTTGCTCATGGTTATGGTTATTTTTTATACAGAAATAACTAAAAGGGTTGATACTTCGAGAGAAATGTCAACTTTAATTTTTATCGCTTAAAAAATTTTTACCGAACAGCAATAATTGCTAATAATAAATATGTCAAAAAGGCTGACACTTCAATAAAGAAGTGTCAGCCTTTTTTTAAAAAATTATCAATTGATGATTATTATACGGCTTTATTTGTAAAGATAATTTCGTTGTTTTTGACGTCTATGGTTATCGGTGCTTGCTTGTTGATATTACCGGAAATTATCTCTTTTGACAATTTGTTAAGAACCAGGTGTTGAAGAGCTCTTTTTACCGGTCTTGCACCGAATTGCGGATCGTATCCGGCTTCTGCAAGTTTGTTGATTGCCGCTGTTGTAAATTTGAAATCGATATCGTTTTCCTTCAATTGTTTAGCAATACTGTTCAATTGTAATTTCACAATTTCTGATATTTCATCTTTGCGTAGAGGCGTAAACATAATCAAGTCGTCGACACGGTTAAGAAATTCCGGTTTGATGGTTTTCTTCAGTAAATTGAATACTTCGTTTTTGGTGCTTTCCATCAATTCCTCGCTGTTGACATTATTTGCCGATTCGTAGCGGTCTCTAATAATGTCCGAACCGAGGTTTGAAGTCATGATAATAATCGTGTTCTTGAAGTTTACGGTTCTACCTTTATTGTCTGTAAGTCTACCATCGTCAAGTACTTGAAGTAGAATGTTGAATACATTCGGGTGTGCTTTTTCTATCTCGTCGAAAAGTACAACGGAGTATGGTTTACGGCGTATAGCTTCTGTGAGTTGTCCGCCTTCGTCATAACCTACGTATCCCGGAGGGGCTCCGATTAAACGAGAGTGTGAATGAGCTTCCTGGTATTCACTCATATCTATACGAGTAATCATGTTTTCGTCGTCGAATAGGAATTCGGCAAGTGCTTTGGCAAGTTCAGTTTTACCTACACCCGTAGTACCTAAGAATATGAAGGAACCGATTGGTCGGCGAGGGTCGGCGAGGCCGGAACGGCTCCTACGTATGGCGTCGGATACTGCATTGATGGCTTCATCCTGTCCGATAACTCTCTTGTGTAACTCCTCTTCCAGGTGAAGTAATTTCTCACTCTCACTTTGCATCATTTTGGTTACAGGTATGCCGGTCCATCTGGCTACGATTTCGGCAATATCGTCTTCATCTACTTCCTCTTTGATAAGAGAATTACTGCTGTTAAGTTTGCTCTGTGCATCGGCAATCTTTTGCTCAGCTTCTTTAATTTTTCCATATCTTATCTCGGCTACTTTGCCATAATCGCCTTCTCGTTCGGCTTTCTCGGCTTCGAATTTAAGGTTCTCAATGTCGATTTTAGCTTGCTGTATCGTGTTGATAAGCGATTTGTGAGCATTCCAATCAGAGCGCATCTTGTTTCGTTTCTCCTTCAAATCAGAGATTTCTTTGTCTAGTTTCTCTAATTTAGTTGTGTCGTTCTCCCTTTTTATGGCGGCTTTCTCTATTTCAAGTTGCTTGATATTTCTCTCTAAAGTGTCGAGTTCTTCCGGTTCGGAATTCATCTCCAATCGAAGTTTGGCAGCTGCTTCATCTATTAAGTCAATAGCTTTGTCAGGTAAAAATCGGTCGGAGATATAGCGTTGAGACAAGTGTACTGCCGCTATGATAGCATCGTCTTTAATACGCACTTGATGGTGATTCTCGTATCGCTCTTTTAAACCTCTTAAAATAGAAATTGCAGAGGCTTCGTCCGGCTCGTCTACCATTACCATTTGGAATCTACGTTCCAAAGCTTTATCTTTTTCAAAATATTGTTGATACTCATTAAGTGTGGTGGCACCAATGGCTCTTAATTCGCCCCTGGCAAGAGCAGGTTTCAATATATTTGCGGCATCCATAGCGCCGTTGCTTTTGCCAGCTCCGACAAGGGTATGGATTTCATCAATGAAAAGAATTATTTTGCCTTCGGATTTAATTACTTCATTGACAACGGCTTTTAGTCTTTCTTCGAATTCACCTTGATATTTGGCTCCGGCTATTAGGGCACCCATATCCAATGAGTAAATCACTTTATCTTGCAGATTGCTCGGTACGTCTTCGCGTATAATACGGTGTGCAAGACCTTCTGCAATAGCTGTTTTGCCTGTGCCCGGCTCTCCTACAAGTATCGGGTTGTTCTTTGTGCGTCGAGATAATATTTGTAGTAATCTACGTATCTCTTCGTCCCTGCCAATCACCGGGTCTAATTTGCCGGTCTTGGCTTTTTCATTTAAATTTACGGCATACTTGCTTAATGCTTGGTATGTCTCTTCTGCATTTTTACTATTCACCTTTGTACATCCTTGTAATTTTTTGATGGCATCGATTGTGGATTTTTCTGTAAATCCGGCTTTCTTTAATATTTTTCCTGACTCGCTTTTCGATTTGATAATAGCAAGTAGTATGTACTCTATAGAGATGTATGTGTTGCCATCGTTGTTGCTTATTGTTTGCGCTTCGTTTAGTATGTTGTTTAGTTCGCTTGTGATATACACCTGTTCCGTTTCGGTATTCCCTTTTGGTAAAGTGGATATCAATTGATTAACTTGCCTCTTAACTTCTTCTTTATTAATGCCCGATTCTGTGAAGAAAAAGGTTATCTGACTGAATTTATCTTCAAGCATCGCCATTAGTAAGTGAGGTGTATCGACGTTTGTTTGTCGATTCGTTTTTGCTATCGTTATTGCTTGCATGATAGCATCGTTCGATATACTTGTGAATTTTTCTACGTCCATAGATTATATATTATGTTATTGATTGTTTAGTTTATTCAACATATAATACTCAATAGTTGTGCCGATTTGGTATGTTGACAAATTGTCGTAATAATTACTTGTTATACGAAATATTATTTGTACCTTTGCGCTGATTTAGGTTTACATTATCGTAATTAAAAGGGAATTAGGTGCAAATCCTAAACAGTCCCGCTGCTGTAAGTTAGTTATTGTATTAAAGCAATAAATCTGTAATACGGTCATTGCCTATATCTGAATTAGAGCGAGAAGGCCGTGTTAAGTTACCAAACACAGTTCTAACAAGTCAGAATACCTGCCGAATCACAATGGTTGTTTACGTTTATTCTTAGCTTTTCGAGGAAAAAGCAAGCGTGTTTCAGATGAAGTTATATATCCGGTTATCTATTATTATTTTTATAATCTGCATCATCGTGCCTGTATCGGTGTGTGCAGAGGGTGATTTTGCACGTAATTCAGAGGGTGATATTTCCGTTCAAAAAGATACTGCCGATACCAAACAGCTTGATGAAGTGGAGGTTACTGCTAAAAATACCGTTAAGCCGTCGTCTACTCCTATTCAAGAGTTTAAACAATATCGTCTTAAGGAGTTGAATGTTTTGCAAGTGTCGGATGCCGTTAAGCATTTTAGCGGTGTAATTGTAAAAGATTAT
Organism: Candidatus Aphodosoma sp.; assembly: GCA_051870785.1. Classification (GTDB taxonomy): domain Bacteria; phylum Bacteroidota; class Bacteroidia; order Bacteroidales; family Paludibacteraceae; genus Aphodosoma. Next base: position 19,179 of record JBJECF010000029.1, on the reverse strand, counting down.
GGTGGTATCGGTGGGCTTAAAACCGTGTCGGTGCGTAGCTTGGGTGCTGCCCACACTGCTGTGGCTATCGATGGTATTGCAATGGGCAACGCCCAAAACGGACAGATAGATATCGGTCGTTTCTCTCTTGACAATGTGGATGTTATTTCTCTTACTAATGGTCAGGATGACCAAATATTTCAGCCGGCAAGGCAAGTCTCTGCTGCATCTGTCTTGAATATTAAATCCACTTTCCCGGAATTCGATAATAAAATTGTAAAGGGTAGAGTGTCGTTTAAAGGTGGTAGTTTCGGACTGTTGAATCCGGCAGCAACTGTCGCCATCAAGATGAGTAATAAATTGGCGATGACGCTCAGTGGAGAATATCTTTTTGCAAATGGCAGATACCCTTATGTGCTGGAATATGGTAGTGAGGGTGATAGCAGTTCCGTTGAATTGAGGCAGAATACGGATGTGGAAAATATTAGAACTGAGTTAGCTCTATATGGCAAAGATTCGGTGCAAGATGGTAACGTTAAAGCCTACTTTTTTCAGTCGAAACGAGGCTTACCCGGCGCTACAATTTTTTATAATACTGCAAATTTTAGCAGGCAACGTATTACAGATAGAGACATTTTTGTACAGGGGCATTATAAACGACAATTGATGCCTAAACTTGCTTTTCAGTTGAATGCTAAATACCAATATTCTTTTACTCATTATCTTGACCCTGCATACCTCGGAAGTCTTGGTAAAGAGGAGAATTACTACCATCAGCAAGAGGGGTATCTTAGTGCCGGTTTACTCTATAATGTATTGTCTTCTCTATCTTTTTCGTTGAATACGGATGGTATTATCAGTACTCTTGATGCAGATTTACAGGATTTTGCATACCCTATTCGTTATCAATGGCTTACTGCCTTGAGCGGTAAATATGTGAATGATTGGGTAATAGCTTCGGCTACCGCTCTTTTCACCGTTGTTGATGAAGAAGTGCGGTCCGGTACTGCCTCTAAAGGCTACTTCAGAGTAAATCCTTTTGTTAGTGCTACGTTTAAACCTTTTAGAAAAATTAACCTTCGATTTAGAGTTTTCTATAAAAATATATTCCGCTTGCCTACTTTTAACGATTTGTATTATGGCCGTGTTGGTAATATCAATCTTAAACCCGAGAGTACAAATCAATATAATGTCGGTATAACGTATAAAGCTTACCTTGCAGATTTTTTGCCTAAAGTGGAGTTGTCGTGTGACGTCTATCATAATAGTGTGAGAGATAAGATTGTGGCTTATCCTACAAAAAACATTTATACATGGACAATGCTTAACTACGGTAAAGTGTCTATCAATGGTATCGATTTTACGGGCGAAGTCTCTTTACAACCTCATTCTAAAGTGATGATATTACTCGGGGCTTCTTATACATACAATAGAGCATTGAATGTTACCGACCCTAATAGCAGTGATTATAAACATCAAATACCTTATACTCCGAGAATTTCCGGTTCTGGTCGTGCTTCTTTGCAAACTCCATGGTTTGATATCAATTACTCTCTTATCTGGAGTGGACATCGCTATGCGGTAAATCAAAATTATGCTGAGAATAGAGTAGAGGGCTTTTTTGATCATAGTATTTCCGCCTCACATGATTTCTTAATAAAACAACATGTGTTGGGGATAAATATAGAGTGTCTTAATCTTACAAATAAAAATTATGCTGTAGTGCGCTACTTCCCTATGCCGGGTCGTAGTTGGCGCGCTACTGTATATTGGAAATTTTGATTATGAAATCTTATACTATATATATATGTATGCTTGCTCAATTACTACTCTTTGCGGGTTGTAATGATATGTATGATGTTCCTCATTCTATAATTTGGAACGACAGTATACAAGCTTCGCGATTATTAGTGCTTTGTGAGGGCTTGTTCAATATGAACAATAGTACCCTTGCTATGGTAAATAACGCGGATTCCACTATAGATTATAATGTCTTTCTTACTATGAACGGTAGAGGTCTCGGTGATACTGCCAATGATATGAAAAGGTATGGTGATAAAATTTATATTACCGTAAACGTGTCGAGCCAACTGGAAGTTATTGATGCAAATACTCTTACGTCTATAAAACAAATACCTCTGTTTAATGAATCCGGAGTGTCTCGCCAACCTCGTTGCGTGGCTTTTTATAAAGAAAAAGCTTTCGTTTCTTGCTTTGATGGTTTTGTGGCGGTAATAGATACGGCTTCTTTAGAAATAGAGCAATTTATATCATGCGGTAGAAATCCCGACCAATTGGCAGTTTCTAATGGAAAATTATATGTTAGCAATTCCGGAGGATTGGATTTCCCGTTTTATGATAATACGGTGAGTGTTATAGATTTATCTTGCTATAAAGAGATTAAACGCATTGAAGTGGGACTTAACCCCGGCTCTATTGGTTCAGATTCTCAAAACGATATTTACGTTATTTCGCGTGGCGATTATTCCGAGTATACACTTCATAAGATAGATACTGAAATAGATACCGTGGTTGCGACTTTTAATAATATTCACCCTCTTAATATGAAAATTGTTAATGATATAGCATATATGTATAGCGTTGACTATAATACTAAAGAGTATTGGATAAAACAATTTGATTGTATTACGGATGACGTTATAAATGAGCAATTTGTATCTGATTGTACTGACATTCGTACACCCTATGGAATTGAAGTGGATAGCCGAAATGGTGATGTATATATTTGTGAGGCCTATGATTATGTAGTTTGGGGTGATTTGCTTTGCTTTAATCGTTTCGGTAAACTTAAATTTCGATTGGATGGAATCGGACTAAACCCTAATAATATATTAATCTATTAATTTGATTATGGATATGAAAAAGTTTTTTATTGTTTTATTCTCGTTTATGTTTTGTGTTAGCCTCTTAAAAGGAGAAGAAAATAATGCTGTGATTATTGAGTATTTGCCTGCACCGGGCCAGTTTGTGAACATTCTTCCGGCTGTAGGTAGCAATCCGGCTGATGCTATTGTAAAGGCACAGCAAAATATTGATAGAGGCAGTATGATAACCCTAGGTGGCTTCGGAGGTTTTGTAAAAGCAAAATTCGGAACTCGTGTTATGCGAGTAGAAAACCAACCGGAGTTGTTAATTCTTGGAAATGCTCATAGTAATGGGGCAGAGCCGGGCATTGTTTGGGTTTCTTATGATGCCAATGAAAACGGAATTGCCGATGATGAGTGGTATGAACTCGCCGGTAGTGAGGCGGATAATTCCATCAAATCTTACTCTATTACTTATTATAAACCTTCGGCTGCTGATAATGAGTCGACAAATGCTATAGATAATTATATAATGTGGAAAAATAATTCTAATGAAATCGGATGGATTCCTAAAAATACATTTCATAATCAATCTTATTATCCGGAGTGGATTACAGCAGATAGCATTACATATATCGGTACGTTATTGCCGGATAATGCCGTAGATGTAAATGATGATGGCAGCTATTATTCTTTAGTTCCTTACGATTGGGGTTATGTGGATAATTATCCAAATTCCGAACAAAGCAAAAATCTTTTTGATATAGACAATGCAGTTGATGCCGAAGGCAATAAAGTTACCTTGCCGGGAGTAGATTTCGTGATGATTCAATCAGCTATTAACGGCATTCATGGGTCTATAGGAGAGTCAAGTACGGAAGTATCTGCTATTAAAGAGGCTGTACCTACTTATACATTTGTAGATGATGCTATAGTTATTTATTGTTATATTGTTGAAAAAGAAGTGTTTTTCTCTGAACCATTACCATCTGAAGCATATATCTATACAGTCGACGGCAAATGCGTATCTACAGTAAAGGCAGGTACGTTTACTATTAATTTGAAAGATTTTTCAAGAGGTTTGTATATTATTAGAAGTAAAAATTTGCTTTTTAAAATTGTAATCTAATTGTACTCGTTTGTCTCTTTTTGAATCAAGAAAATGCAAGGTAAAACTCATATTCATGTTGTTTTTTCTTGTTTGAAGAAGAAGTAAGAAGTCGATTTCCGGCTTTTAAAGAATATTTATGGAGAAAATAGCTCTAAAATTTAAGGTATTTTTGCAATTTAAAAGCATTTGTTAACAAACACAAGATGACTTGTTAAAAGTCTATAAATCAGAATTTAATAAAAAACGTATGCAAAATGCGTGGAAAGTGTTAATTCTCAAAAAGGGCTTTTTGAGCAATAAAGTTAAAAAAAAAAGGGGAAAAAGATGGTGGACTAAGAAAAAATATCTTACTTTGCCATCGAAAAGTTAAGAACATTATTAATTAAAAAACTTACTATTATGTCTGAAGTAGCAAACAAAGTAAAAGAGATTATCAAAGAGAAATTATCTGTAGAAGCTGATGCAATCACAGAGAATGCAAGCTTTACAAATGATCTTGGTGCTGATTCATTGGATACAGTAGAGCTTATCATGGATTTTGAGCGCGAATTCAATATTAGTATTGAAGAAGAAGACGCTGAAAAAATCACAACAGTAGGCGAAGCTATCGCTTATATTGAAAAAGCATTAGAAGCATAATCTTTATTCTTATAAGTTTACTATTTTATGGAATTGAAACGAGTTGTTGTAACTGGTCTCGGTGCCATAACTCCTATAGGCAACACTGTCCCTGAAGTATGGGACAGTGCTGTGAAGGGAGTAAGTGGAGCCGCTCCTATTACACATTTTGACGCTACAAAATTTAAAACACAATTTGCATGTGAAGTTAAAGGCTTCCGTGCTGAAGATTATATCGATCCGAAAGAGGCCCGTAAGATGGACCTTTTCTGCCAATATTCAGTGGCTGCAGCAAAACAAGCATTAGATGATTCCGGTATGGATTTGTCTAAAGAGGACCTTGATAGAATAGGCGTTATTTATGGTGTAGGTATTGGCGGTATACATACTTTCGAAGACGAGATGATGTATTTCGATCAAGTAAAAGAGAGGGGTCCTAAATTCAGTCCTTTCTTTATACCTAAAATGATTTCAGACCTCTCTGTCGGTCATATCTCAATTATGTTCGGGTTAAGAGGCCCTAATTTCGTTACCACATCTGCATGCGCTTCTTCTACAAATGCACTTATTGATGCTTTCAATTATGTTCGTCTTGGTAAAGCCAATGCTATTGTAGCAGGAGGAGCTGAGGCTGCAGTATCAGTAGCCGGTGTAGGTGGTTTCTCTTCTATGAGAGCTATCTCTACTCGTAATGATGACCCGCAAGGCGCTTCCCGTCCTTTCTCTAAGAGTCGTGATGGTTTCGTACTTGGTGAGGGTGGTGCCGCTCTTATCTTGGAAGAGTATGAACATGCTGTTGCTCGCGGTGCTAAAATTTATGCAGAGATGGTAGGCGGTGGTCTTAGCGCCGATGCTTATCATATGACGGCTCCTCACCCGGAAGGCCATGGTGCAGTTCTCGTTATGAAAAATGCTATTGAGGATGCCGGTATGTCTATCGAAGATATCGATTATATAAATGTGCATGGTACGTCAACTCCTCTTGGTGATATCGCCGAATTAAAAGCTATTAAGCAATTGTTTGGTGACTATGCTTATAAATTGAATATCTCATCTACCAAATCTATGACGGGCCATTTGCTCGGAGCTGCCGGTGCTGTAGAGGCTATGCTTTCTGTTCTTGCCGTTAAGAACGATATAATCCCTCCTACTATTAATTTCCACGAGGGAGATGAGGATCCTGAAATTGATTATAATTTGAATCTTACGCTTAATACCGCTCAAAAACGTGTAGTTAGAGCTGCACTTTCTAATACATTCGGATTTGGCGGCCATAATGCTTGCGTCTTGTTTAAAAAGATTTAAGCATTAAAAAATATATGTTTTTATTTGGTTTCGACATTTGGTTCGGATTATAATGTGTATTCTGAATCAAATGTCTTTTTGTGTTTTTTTTATGGCTTTAATAAAATCAGTTAGGGGTTTTACTCCCTCTATTGGAAAAGATTGTTTCTTGGCAGAGAATGCCACTATTGTTGGTGATACCACCATTGGTGATGGATGTAGTATCTGGTTTAATGCAGTGCTGCGCGGTGATGTAAATACCATACGTATCGGTAATCATGTGAATATTCAAGATGGGGCAGTACTTCATACTCTCTATCAGAAATCCACTATTGAAATAGGTGATTACGTAAGTATCGGTCATAATGTAACTATTCATGGTGCATCTATTCAAGATTATGCTTTAATAGGAATGGGTGCCACGGTGCTCGATGGTGCCGTTGTAGGAGCAGGTGCTATTGTAGCCGCCAACGCATTGGTGCTTAGTAATACAATTATTCCACCTAACACTATTTGGGCTGGAGTGCCTGCTAAGCAAGTAAAAGAGGTTGCTCCTGAGCAAGCCAAAGAAATTAATCAAAAAATTGCTCATAACTATGCTATGTATGCCTCTTGGTATACCGAAGATAAATAATATTAATAATAATTGAATGTGTTATGGTTAAACATATTGTTTGTTTTAAATTGGCAGAGCCAACGGAGAAGTTACTTAAAGAGACCGAGATGGTGCTTCTCTCTATGCGAGGTAAAGTGCCTACCGCTATTAATGTGCAAGTGCATTTAGACGAGTTGCATTCCGCACGCTCTTACGATGTGATGCTCGAAGTGCTTGTGGCAGACTGGAAAACCCTCGACGAGTATCAAAACGACCCTTATCATTGTAATATAGTAAAGAAACATATGCATGCTGTTGCTCAAAGTAGTATTGCTATGGATTTTACTGTCGAAGAATAATTGTTTTTATGAAGTGGTTTTTATTAATTTGTATGTTCATAGCCCTCTCTTCTTGTTCGTCATCAAGAAATAAGAAGTCGGAAAATGCCGATAATTTAGGCATTAAGTCTGCTATTCCTGCTTTTTCTGCCGATAGTGCCTATGCTTTCGTTAAACAGCAGTGCGACTTTGGTAGTCGTGTGCCCGGCTCTGATGCTCACGCAAAATGTAAAGACTACTTTATCGAAAAATTTACGCAATTTAAAGCCGATAGCATCATTGTACAGGAGGGAACGGAGATGCTTTATGATTCTCGACGTATGCCTCTGTATAATATCATAGCTTCTTATAATCTTGAACAAAAAAATCGTATCTTGATTTGCGCTCATTGGGATAGTCGCCCTTTTTCCGATCAAGATTCTGATAAAAATAATTATAATAAAGCTATTGACGGGGCTAATGATGGTGCCAGTGGCGTTGGAGTAATCCTTGAATTGGCACGCCTTTTATCGGAAAAAGAGTCTTCTGTTGGAGTGGATTTTGTGCTTTTTGACCTCGAAGATTATGGGGTGCCGGAAGGCGAAGAGTCGACCCTTGATAATGGTGGGTGGACTTTGGGCTCCAAGTATTGGAAAGATAATTTTGTTTTGCCTTCAGTAAAACCAAAATACGGAATACTTCTTGATATGGTGGGGGCTCCGAATGCTACTTTTTATAGAGAATATTTGTCGGATAGGTATTCTGCTTGGGTTGTAAATAAAATATGGAGTGTAGCAGAGAAATGTGGATATGCCAACGTCTTTGTGAATAAACAAGGAGGGGCTGTAACCGACGACCATATCAACGTTTATCAAGCAGGTGTCCCTTGTGTTGATATTATTCATTTTGAGCCTTCCAGCGAACATGGATTCGGCTTTTATTGGCACACTCAAAATGATAATGTAAATAATATTAGTGCTATTACACTCGGAATAGTTGGAGATGTACTTGTGCATTTAATTTTTGAGTAATATATTTTTTTTGGTGTATCACTATGTTGCAGCCTTATTTTTTATACGATGCCATAGAGGCGGGCGTAGACGAAGCCGGCAGAGGTGCTTTGGCAGGTCCCGTTGCTGCAGCAGCCGTTATTCTTCCTCACGATTACTCTAATCCACTGCTCAATGATAGTAAACAACTTACGGCAAAACAAAGAGAGACACTCCGAGATATAATTAAGAGCGAGTCTATTGCTTGGTCAATTGCTCTCGTATCCGAAAAAATTATTGATGAAATAAACATACTCAATGCGTCTATCCTTGCTATGCAGAACGCATTGGATATTATTTCAAAAAAAATTAGTTTTAATCATATTATTGTAGATGGTAATAGATTTAAACCCTATAACTCTATACCATATACAACAATAGTGAAAGGAGATGCAAAATATATGTCTATCGCAGCCGCATCTATTTTGGCAAAAACGGAACGAGACCATTATATGTGTAATCTTCATAACGAATATCCTTGTTATCAATGGAATAAAAATATGGGATATCCTACTAAACAACACCGTCTCGCTATAGAACAACACGGCTCCTCTCCTTATCATAGAATGAGTTTTCAATTAATTAAACCTAAAGAATTGACGCTTTTTGAGTAAAATAGAATGAAAATTTTAGATGCTTTTTATAAATTATTTCACCCGCTACATTTTATGGGTGATAAATATAGTAACTTAGTCGGATTTAAGGTAGGAAATAAAAAATTGTATGAGCTCGCTTTTACTCACTCATCATTAAACCAATACGACCATAATGGTCAAACATTAAATAATGAGCGTTTGGAATTTCTTGGCGATGCAGTATTAGAGTTAGCTATGACTCAATTCGTTTACAAACGTTACCCGAATGCAAAAGAGGGGCAACTTACTTCTATCCGCTCTTCTTTGGTGAGTCGACAAACTCTTAATAATCTAAGTGCAAGCTTGAAATTGGAAAATTATATCAATGCTAAAAACCTTAGTGCCAACAATGTAAATATCTATGGAAACTCTTTTGAGGCATTATTGGGTGCTATTTTCCTTGATAAAGGATATGCCGTGGCATATAATTTCGTGGAAAGGGTTTTCAGTGAAACAGCTAAAGTAGACAAAATTCTTCGAAAAGACCAGAATTATAAGTCTCAACTTATGGAATGGTGCCAACAGCATAGGAAACAATTGCGTTATGAACTTGTGGCCCAAAATCGTATGGAGAATAATAAAATGCAATTCCAAAGTCGCGTCTATGTTGATGAAAAACAGATGGGTATGGGAGTCGGAGGTAATAAACGTCAGTCAGAGCAAGCTGCCGCCCGTTTCGCATTGAAGACTATCAATGTAATGAATAAAAAAAGAAATACCGGTAATAATCGACCGAATATTTGATAATTAAACAATAATGGTGCGCACTATTTCGTACCATATATATGTTATGGATAAAGAAATACATTTTTCAAAATTGCTTAAATCCAAGGTAAAACAACATGCAAGCAGAACTGCATTTTATTACCGGGATAAGGCATTGGCCAAGTGGGTTGACGTTACTTGGAATGAATTCTACACTCGTTCTAATCAAATAGCCAAAGTGTGGGTCTCTTTTGGTGTGCAGGAAATGGATAAAATAGCCATCTGCAGTCAAAATATGCCTCAAGCATTAATCGTTGATTTCGCCAATTATGCCAATAGAGTTGTTTCTATACCTATGTATGCAACAGCTTCTGAATCTCAAATAGAATATATTATCAATGATGCTGATATAAAAATTTTATGTGTAGGAGAGCAAGTACAATTTGATAATGTATTGCCTATTTTGAGTAGAAATAGTCGAATAGAACATGTGGTTGTGTTCGACCCCTCCGTCGATATTAAAGGGTGCGAAAAAGCGGTATTTTTCGATGAACTTCTTTCTCTTGATGTAGAAGAGCAAGAGAAAGAGGTTACTCGCCGTACAAAAGCTGCTACTAATAAAGACTTGGCTATCATCATGTATACATCCGGAACTACCGGAGAACCAAAAGGAGTTATGCTACCGCATTCTTGCTTCCTTGAAGCTATCCGTGCTCATATCGAGATGTTGACTTCTGTAACAAAACACGACACTTCAATGTCGTTCTTGCCAATGACCCATGTCTTTGAGCGTGCATGGGTATATTATTGTCTTACAAAAGACGTTAAAATATACCTAAATCAGTATCCGTCTGAAATACAAAAAACAATTAAAGAGGTGCGCCCTACAATGCTCTGTTCCGTACCGAGATTCTGGGAGAAAATAGCAGCAGGTGTGCACCAAAAAATAGATAACTTCTCGCCATTTAAAAAAGCTTTGGTTACTTGGGCTTTAGCTGTTGGCGAAGATTTTAATGTGAATTATCGTAGATTGGCAAAAAGAGCCCCTTTCGGTTTGTGGTTTCGCTATAAACTTGCCGATAGAATGGTGTTCTCTACGTTAAAGAAGATTGTGGGTATAGATAAAGGTCGTTTGTTCCCCGTTGCCGGTGCCGCAATGGATGATAAACTTGCCGATTTCTTTATTAGTATGGGTATTCCGCTTATGTATGGTTACGGACTTACCGAAACTACAGCTACTGTAGCTTGCTACCCTTATAAAAATTTCGTTTTTGGCTCGGTAGGAAATGTGCTTAATGGTTTGCAAGTGAAGATTGGTGAGGATAATGAAATCCTTGTAAAGGGCGAAACCGTTTTTGCCGGATATTATAAAAAGCCAAAAGCTACGGAAGATGCCTTTATTGACGGATGGTTCCGCACGGGTGATGCCGGTCGCCTCGATGGTAATGTGCTATATATGACGGAGCGTATTAAAGATTTGTTTAAAACTTCTAACGGCAAATATATTGCACCTCAACAAATAGAAACAGTACTCGGTGCCGATTTATATATCGAACAGATTGCCGTTATAGGTAATAATAGAAATTTTGTTTCTGCTATCATAGCTCCAAATGTCGAAGCTGTGAAGAATTATGCAAAACAGAATAATATAGCTTACGACCGTTTTGAAGACCTTATCGAAAATCCTGCTATTAATCAATTGTTTGAATCTCGTATTGCAGAGGCTCAAAAAGATATGGCAGGTTATGAACAAGTGAAGAAATTCCGCCTTATTCCGAAAGGCTTTACAATGGAGGCAGGTGAACTTACTTCTACCCTTAAGTTGCGCAGAGCGGTAATATTACAGAACTATTCTTCTATGATAGAAGAGATGTATAATTCCGTTAGTAGCCCTATTGGAACCTTAGTTAATTAATATGTTTTTAATTCAAAATATTGAAGAAAATTATGAAGAAAATTATTTTTGCGTTATGTATCTTGTTTTTCTCATCTTTGGTGTTTGCACAAGAAAAAGAATTATTAGTAGGTACATTGAAAGTGTTTGAAGATGGCAGTAAAGGCGTAGTGTTTCATGATTTTGGAGATGGTCATGGTATTGCAGTATCAATCGATGAAGTAGAAGTTTGTTGGTATCCTGCCAAGACCAATAAGACTATGCAAGATATAAACGGAATTATGAATGTTCAGTCTCCTACGCTTGTTAACGACCCGGATTGTGGCGAAGCAAATACAAAAGCTATTGTAGAGCAATTGGGAAGAGAAGGCTCTCCTGCTGTGCTTTGGTGTTTGAGCCATGGCGATGGTTGGTATTTACCATGTGCCGGAGGCTTGAGGTATATGCTTGTTGTTGCAAATAAAGGAGAAGGCGATCAAGGTCCTATCAGTATCGCTATTGAGAGATTAGGTGGTCAGGGCTTAACAAGTAGCTGGTATTGGTCTAGCTCTGAAATGTCGGCTCGTAAGGCATTTAATGTATCGCGTAGTGGCTCGTCAGTATCTGATGAGCAGAAAAGCGAGTATGTGGCAGTAAGAGCTTTCCGTAATTTCTAAAAGAATTATTGTTATTGATATAAAAAAACGCAATGTCCGAAAAATGGATATTGCGTTTTTTATTGTTTTGACAAGAAAGTGCTTTATACCAATGCAATTTTCAGGGCATCGAGCATGTTCTTGCAATAGTGGAATGTGAGCCCTTCCAAGTATTCTTGGTTGATATCTTCGATATCTTTTTGGTTCTCATTACATAATATTATTTCTTTAATTCCGGCACGTTTTGCTGCCAAAATTTTTTCTTTTATACCGCCAACAGGAAGTAACTTTCCACGAAGAGTAATCTCTCCCGTCATTGCTAATCTGTCTTTTACCTGTCTTCCGGTAAAAGCGGAAGTCATAGCAGTGAGAATTGCAATACCCGCTGATGGTCCGTCTTTAGGAGTAGCACCTTCCGGTACGTGTACGTGGATGGAGTGGTTGTCAAGGAATTCTTGTGTAATCCCGAGCTCTTCGCTATGACTTTTGATAAATTCTAATGCGAGTTGCGTTGACTCTTTCATCACGTTACCTAAATTACCCGTCATAGATAGTTTACATTCTTTTTGATTATTAAGAGACGTTTCTATATATAGAATTTCGCCTCCTACTTGAGTCCATGCAAGACCGGTTACTACGCCTTTGTATCCGCTGATATCATACATGTCGTGGTCGATATGCGTTGTTCCCAAATACTCTTTAAGGTCTTTAGGCTCGACAGTTGTTTTGAAGTCCGGGTCAGTAGCAATGAGACGGGCGGCTTTACGTAGTATTTTTGCAATGTTTCGTTCTAAAGCACGAACACCACTCTCTCTAGTGTAATTTTCGATAATGGCACGAAGAGTGGCTTTAGAAAATTTTACTTGGTCTTTTCTGATACCGTGAATTTCGAGTTGCTTTGGTATTAAGTGGCGAGTAGCTATCTCAATTTTTTCTTCGGTGATATAGCCATTTACTTCAATCACTTCCATTCTGTCTAGTAGAGGGCGGTCGATAGAACTGATATCATTGGCAGTAGCGATAAACAGTACCTTGGAGAGGTCGAAATCTACATCGAGGAAGTTATCGTGGAATGTTGAATTTTGTTCCGGATCCAATACTTCGAGTAGTGCGGAGCTCGGGTCACCTTTATAATCGGCACTTATTTTATCTATTTCATCAAGAACGAATACCGGGTTGGATGATTCGCATTTATTTATATTTTGGATAATTCGTCCTGGCATAGCACCTATGTATGTGCGACGGTGACCGCGTATTTCAGCTTCATCGTGCAAACCTCCAAGCGACATGCGAGTGTATTTCCTACCCAATGATTCCGCTATGGATTTGCAAAGGGACGTTTTACCAACCCCGGGAGGTCCGTAAAGACAGATGATAGGAGACTTAAGGTCGCCTTTGAGTTTGAGTACTGCAAGGTATTCGATAATTCTCTCTTTGACTTTTTCCATTCCGAAATGGTCACGATTGATTATCTTGGTGGCTTTATTGATGTTGAAATTATCTTTAGTATATTTATTCCAAGGTAAATCTACCATCGTTTCCAAATAATTTATTTGTACGGAATAGTCCGGAGTAGAGGTATTCATACGCTGTGCTTTCCGAAGTTCTTTTTCAAATGTAGCCTTGGTTTTGTCATCCCATTTCTGCTTGGCTGCTTTTTCCAAGATCTCTTCAAAATCACTGGAACCATCGTCTCCAAGCTCTTCTTGTATGGTTTTCATTTGTTGGTGTAAGAAGAACTCTTTTTGCTGTTGGTCAATATCAAGACGAACCTTTTTTTCGAGGTCGTTTTTTAAATCGATAACTTGTTTTTTCTTTATCAACAACAACAAAAGTTTCTCTGCTCTAACTTTGAGATTAGACTCAGAATAGAGTTCTATTTTTGAATCTATATTGAAGTTATAGCTTATAGAATTCATTAATGTAGTAGGATCGTCAAAATTTCGGATAGCGAAACCAACCTCGTCCGGTATGGAGTTGCTGTTTTTGATGATGTCCATAGCCAAATCTTTGATGGCATTGACGGTGGTATCGAAAGATGCTTTGTCTTTTTCCGGAACCTCATCTTCCGGAGCCAATTGTATCCTCGATTGTAGATATGGCTTGGTAGCAGTTATTTCACACAATCGAGCACGCTTCTTTCCTGAGAGTAATACGGTTATGTTGCCGTTTGGTAAATCATCTATCCTTAAAATGCTGGCTACCGTTCCGTATTCATATATATCCGAAATTTTTGGGTTTTCTACCAGCGGGTCGATTTGTGTAACGGTGAATATAGGATATTGTTTGAGATATGCTTCTCGCACTGCATTCAGACTCTTTTCTCTACCAACATTCACTTTGATAATTACTTTTGGTAATAGTATATTGTCGCGCATTGGTAGAGTGGGTAGAACTTCATTGTCTTTACATTCAAAGAGTTTCTCATCTTCCTGTGCGTTGATTGGAATAACTTCTGCTTTTAAATCGTCTGGTAAATTAAACATATTTTTTGCTATTGATGACAATATGACATCGTGTATTTTGCCATTTTGTCGGTGTTTGATACTTAATATGGTTTTTGTCGGTTTTCAACCGTTTACGTTATATATGCAATATCTGTGCCAAGACATATTGTATATCTCTGCCTCTTCCTTTTTATTCCGATTACGTAATAATAAGATTAATTTGGTGTAATTATATGTTGTAAAGCATATTTGCTTTAATGGTTGAAATAAAATTTGTTATTATGTATAATTATGTAAATGGGTTAATATCAGAGAGTTTGTGTTTTTGTTAGAAATAAAAAATCAATTATTGTACTATAATAATATTCTATAAATTTGTAGTTTCAAAATGTTTGTGTAACTTTGCATTTGAAAAATTGATTATTGGAATATTGTATATAATGGAAAGAAAGATTAAGCCCGGTTTTATTTTCGAAATCAGTTGGGAAGTATGTAACAAGATAGGTGGTATATATGCCGTGCTCTTGACGAAATCAAGGAGTATGGTGAAATTTTCGAATGGTAACTTACTTTTTGTTGGTCCTGACCTTAAGCAAGATGTAGATAATAAATTGTTTATCTCTTCCGACGAATCGAATTTTTTAGCATATTTACAAAACACTTATGGACTAACTGCCCGTATTGGTAAGTGGAATATTCCCGGCAATCCAAAAGCTATTCTGGTAGATTTTTCTCCTTTGTACGACCGTAAAAACGAAATTTATACCGAGATGTGGCAAGATTTTGGTATAGATTCTTTGCATGCCTATGGAGATTACGACGAGGCATCTATGTTTGGCTTCGCTTCAGGAATAGTAGTCAAAGCTTATTGTGAATTTTATAGATTGCAAAAAAAACGTGTTGTTGCTCATTTTAATGAGTGGATGACGGGCTTCGGACTATTCTATTTAAAGAAGTATTATCCATATGCAGCTACACTTTTTACAACTCATGCCACTACGGTGGGTAGGTCTATTGCAGGAAACGGAAAAGAATTTTATAAATATTTCTCCGGGTTCCATGGTTTTCAAATGGCGGAAGAACTGAATGTTATTAGCAAACATTCTGTTGAATATCATGCGGCTCATTTGGCTGATTGCTTTACTACCGTTAGTAATATTACTAATAATGAGTGTGTCCAACTGCTCGAAAAGTCGGCAGATGTTATCACTCCAAACGGATTTGACATCGATATTGTGCCTCGAGGTGCGGTATTTAATAGCGTTACTTCATCCTCTCGTAAAAAATTAATTACCGTGGCGGAACAATTATTGGGTGAAGAAATTAATCCTGAGTCTATAATTACTGCAATTTCCGGTAGATATGAATTTAAAAATAAAGGTATTGACGTATATATAGATGCCCTTTCAAAAATTAATAATACGAGCAATATCCCTGTATTGGCATATATTCTTGTGCCCGCATGGCATTCCGGAGCAAAGAATTTACAAAAGAATCAAGGCGATAGAATTACTACTCACAACTTGATGCAACCGGATAATGACCCTATTCTTTGTGCTTTAAAAAGTAAAGGCCTTGTAAATTCAAAAGAGAATAATGTGAAAGTGATATTTGTGCCGGCTTACCTTTGTGGTGATGACGGTGTGTTCGATGTATCTTATTATCGTCTACTTTCGGGCTTTGATATGACTCTTTTCCCTTCTTATTACGAGCCTTGGGGATATACTCCTTTAGAGAGTGTTTTTTTCGGAATTCCTACAGTGACAACCTCTTTGTCCGGCTTTGGAAATTGGGTGAATCCCGATTGTCAGGATATAGATAAGGGCGTTGCGGTAATTAATAGAGACGATACTAATTTTGATTATGTAAGCTCTAAATGCGCCGAACAGATTATTGCTGTGAAATCTTATATTGCTGACGGAACAATAAGTTCCGTGAAAAATGCAGCAAAAGAAATTGCAAAAGATGCTCGTTGGTTTAATTTCTTTGAATATTATAAATTAGCTTATTCTTTTGCTCTTAAAAAGAAAAAAAATAATTTCTAGTATATTAATATAATCCTCCTTATGGAGTTAGCTATCATTTGATATGGAAATAAAAGTGAATAGTGTAAACGAACCTAATTTTGTAGAATTTACGGTAAAAAACAAATTGCCAAAAAAACTTCAACGCCTCGATGAATTAGCACATAATCTGCTGTGGGTGTGGAGTGTTGATGTGAAAAATCTTTTTAAATCTATTGACGAGGATTTGTGGATAGAAACAAAACATAATCCTATCAGCATGCTCGAACAAGCTCGTTTTGAGCGCTGGAAAGAGTTGGAAAAAGATACGAAATTCCTTGCAGATCTCGACCGAGTATACGATATGTATAAAGAGTATATGGCAGAAAAATACAATGAAAAAGTGCCTTCTGTCGCATACTTCTCTATGGAATACGGACTTACCGATCATTTAAAAATATATTCCGGCGGACTTGGGGTTCTTGCCGGCGATTATCTGAAAGAGGCTTCCGATAGTAAAGTTAATATGGTGGCTATCGGATTCTTATATCGTTATGGATATTTCACCCAAACTCTCAGTGTTGATGGTCAACAAATAGCAAATTATGAAGCACAACAATTCGGTCATCTTCCCCTTACGCAGGTGAAAAATGCAGATGGTACTCCGTTTATTGTCGAAGTACCTTATCCGAATCGTACAGTTTATGCCAATGTTTGGAAAGTACAAGTGGGTAGAGTACCTCTCTATTTGCTCGATACAGATATGGAATTAAACAGCGAGTTCGACCGCTCTATTACTCATCAACTTTACGGTGGCGATTGGGAGAATCGTATCAAACAAGAAATATTACTTGGTATTGGTGGCGTATTGACACTCAAAAAACTTGGTATAAATCAAGATGTTTATCATTGTAACGAGGGTCATGCAGCTTTGCTTAATGTGCAACGCCTCGTGGATTATGTAGCTCAAGGTCTTTCTTTCCAAGAAGCTTTGGAAGTTGTAGGTGCATCTTCTCTTTATACCGTTCATACTCCAGTTCCTGCAGGTCACGACTATTTCGATGAGAACCTCTTTGGTAAATATATGGGAGGTTATCCGGAAAAATTGGGTATCACTTGGAACGATTTGATGGATATGGGACGTGAAAATCCGGGTTCCCAAGAGAGATTCTGTATGTCGGTATTCGCTTGTAATACATGCCAATACGTAAATGGTGTAAGCTGGTTGCACGGCAAAGTCAGTCAAGAAATGTTTAACCCTATTTGGAAAGGCTACCTTCCTGAAGAACTCCATGTAAGCTACGTCACTAACGGCGTACATATGCCTACTTGGGCTACTTCCGAATGGAAAGCTCTGTACGAGAAATATTTCGATAAACATTTCTATGCCGATCAATCTAATATGAAGATTTGGAATGCTATATATAATGTGCCGGATGAAGAAATATGGGCAACACGTACCAAGCTAAAGAACAAACTTATTGAATATATAAAGGATCAGTTTACAACCAGCTGGTTGAAAAATCAAAATGACCCTTCAAAAATCGTCTCGATTCTTGATAGAATAAATCCTAACGCTCTTATTATCGGATTCGGACGTCGCTTCGCAACTTACAAAAGAGCTCATTTGCTCTTTACAGACCTAGAACGCTTGGAGAAAATCGTTAACGACCCTATTCATCCTGTACAATTCTTATTCACCGGAAAAGCACACCCTGCAGATGGTGGTGGACAAGGACTTATCAAACGCATCATAGAAATTTCGCGTATGCCACAGTTCCTTGGAAAAATTATCTTCCTTGAGAATTATGATATGCGCCTTGCAAAACGCCTGATTTCAGGTGTGGATATATGGCTTAATACCCCAACTCGCCCGCTCGAAGCATCCGGTACATCAGGTGAAAAAGCACAAATGAACGGCGTGCTGAACTTCTCGGTTCTCGATGGTTGGTGGTTCGAAGGTTATGTAAAAGGCGCCGGTTGGGCTCTTACTGAAAAACGTACATATGAAAATCAAACTTATCAAGACCAACTCGACGCAGCTACTATATATTCTATGCTCGAGAACGAGATAATACCTCTATATTTTGCTAAAAATACTAAAGGATACTCTCCGGAATGGATACATTATATTAAAAAATCCATTTCCGAAATTACACCTCGCTTTACAATGAAGCGAATGATAGACGACTATATTGCCAAATTCTACTCTCCTATGCATAAGCGTACTTGCATGATTGTAAAAGATAATTTTGCAAAAGCTCGTGAAATTGCAGAGTGGAAAACAGTAATGGCTCGAGGCTGGAATGATATTGAAGTAGAACCTGTACAATGTTATTTCCCGGATGCCGAAATGTATGCCGTTGGAGATAAAGCGACATTTACTACTGTTGTAGATACTAAAGGATTGGTAGATAATAGAATAGGTGTGGAACTAGTAATTACTTTCCGTGATGATAAAGGTCAAGACCATATCAAGGAGGTTAAAGAGTTTAACTTGATGAGAACTGAAGGTACAAAACTCTTCTTTGAATTGAAACATCAGTTATCTCAAAGCGGTTTGTTCCGTATGGGATTCAGAATGTTCCCGCATAATACAGATCTCCCTCATAGAATGAATTTCTGCTATGTGCGTTGGTTACCTTCCGTAAATGCTTAATTTTATATATTCAATGCCACCAGCTTTTTATGGGTGGCATTTTTTTTGCGTTTTTTCCTCGGTTGTACTATGCTTTAATTTTTGTTACTAATTTTGCAGTAGCCCCTTTGAGAGTAGGAGGGTAATATTATTTGGAAAAATTTTTGTTTTAAGATATTATTTGTATATTTGCGATGTGAAATTTTGTTGTCTTTAATTGTTATGAGATTATTATATTTATTAAATATGGCTTATCTCTTGTATGTCATAAGGGGGGGTAGGTAATTAGCTTTTTATTACTTACCCTGATGATAGAGTGATACAACATAGTATGTTTTGTATTAGCAAAAATTAATTTAACCATAAATTATCTATGTTATAGCTCATTAATTTTTTTATATTGCTGTCCGGTAAAACCCGAAAAGGCATAAAATAACTGTCCGA
>JBJECF010000028.1:0-35833 GCA_051870785.1 Candidatus Aphodosoma sp. | reverse complement strand
TTATTTTATTGATAACCAAATATTTATACTAAATTTCAGTATCGACTATTTATTTTTTCTTTGGTTCGATACCGTTGCGGATAAGGAGAGCATCTATTGTAGGCTCACTTCCGCGGAAACGTTTGTAGAGGGTCATAGGATGCTCTGTACCACCACGCTCAAGAATGTTCTTTCTGAATGAAGCTGCTGTTTTCTTGTCGAAAATACCGTTCTTCTTGAACATTGCAAAGGCGTCTGCATCAAGTACTTCTGCCCATTTGTAGCTATAGTAGCCTGCTGCATAACCTCCGGAGAAGATGTGGTTGAAAGTTGTGCAACGTCCTGTGCCCGGTATGTTTGGCAATACTTGTGCCTTGGCTGTAGATTTTATTTCCAGCTCTACTGCATCACCTTTAAATGGCTCTGTAATTGTATGGAATGCCATATCTTGAAGTCCGAATGATACTTGGCGAAGACATGCATAGCCGGCGTTGAAGTTTGATGAATCTACAAGTTTCTTTACCAATTCTGCCGGTATTTTCTCGCCCGTTTTGTAGTGTACTGCCCAATCGTCAAGGAAGGCTTTTTCTACTGCCCAGTTCTCCATAATTTGAGATGGTAGTTCTACAAAGTCGCGATAAACATTTGTCCCTGACAATGAACCGTATGTACATTTTGTAAGCATGCCGTGAAGGGCATGTCCGAATTCGTGTAAGAATGTCTCTACTTCATCAAATGTCAATAAAGCCGGTGTTGTAGATGTAGGACGAGTAAAGTTCATTACTATAGTGATGTGTGGGCGAGAGTCTTTGCCTTTCTCATCTTTGTATTGTCCTTTATATTCCGTCATCCATGCTCCTGCTCTTTTGCCTTCTCTTGGGTGAAAATCGGTATATAATACTGCTATGTATTTGCCTTTTTCGTCTAATACGTCCCAAGCTTCTACTTCCGGATGATATACCTGTATTTTTGGGTTCTTTACAAATTGTATACCATAGAGTTTAGTTGCTAAGCCGAATACTCCTTTTTTTACATTCTCGAGTTCGAAATATGGCTTAAGCATTTCGTCGTTCAAATCAAATTTCTTGGTTTTTAATTTGTTGCTATAATAGCTATAATCCCATGGCTGAATAGTGAAATAGCCTCCGTTGGCATTTGCATATTGTTGTACCTCTTTTAGCTCTTGTTGTGCTATCGGTGTGTAGGCTTCAATGAGTTGATTGAGCAAGTTATATACGTTACCTACATTCTCCGCCATTCTGTCGCGAAGTGCATATTCGGCATATGTCTTACAACCGAATAAGTTAGCTATTTTAAGGCGTGTGTTGATGATAGTGTTGATAAGCTCTGTGTTGTTGTATTGGCTATTTGACAAGCATTGTGTGTTGTATGCCATCCATATTTCGCGGCGTAAGTCACGATTGTCGGCATATGTTAAAAGCGGTCCGTAGCATGTTGCTCTCAAGTCTAACATATAACCTTCTTTTCCTGCTTGTTTGGCTTTCTCGGCTGTAGTCTCCAAAAACCATTCAGGCATTCCTGATAACAGCGTTTTGTCAGAAATAAAGAGTGAATAGCTGTTTGTCTCTTTTAAAGAATTCTGAGCAAATTTTGTTGTCGCCATACTCAACTCTTGAGATAATTGCTTGTAAAGCTCTTTATCTTTTGGCGATAAATCAGCTCCATTATTTGCAAAACTTTCGTAAGTGTTTTTCAAAAGCATCTGTTGTTCTGCATTTAATTTGAGCTTCTCTTTTTGGCTGTAAACTTCTTTTACTCTGGCAAAGAGCTTGTCATTCAAGATAATTGCATTGCCGTGTTCTGTGATGATAGGAATGATTTTTTGTTCAATCTGTTGCATTTCATCATTTGTTTCTGCACTGCTTAATGCAAAGAAAATAGTAAGTACGTTGCTGTACAATTTGCCACTACGCTCTAATGCTTCTATAGTATTCTCGAAAGTAGCTTTGGCAGGATTGTTGATAATTGCTTCAATCTCAGCATTGTGCTGTTTGATAGCCTCTTCTAAGGCTGGCATGAAATGCTCGTTTTTCAACTCGTTGAAAGGGAACGTTCCGTGTGGCTGTTTTGATGCCTTAAAAAACGGATTTTCTGCCAATATCATGCTTGTACTCATGATTAATGTTAATAATAGTGATGCGATTTTTTTCATATAAATTATTTTTTATTATTTACGATTTTTCATCTCTTCTTCTGTCTTTGCTCTGAATCTTTCAGGGTTTGGACTTACCAATTCGTGTTCGATATACTCTTTAGAATATCCCGGACGTATAACTTTTCCCGGTATGTGTTTCTCGTTTTGTAAGAATTTACCGTCTTTCTCTCCTTTTATTGCACCGTCCAAATATTTCACCATAAAGTATTCGCCTAATTTCTTCCATGTTGCCAATGCTTTTTCGGCAGATAATTTAGAGCATTGTGTAAGAAATGGTCGTACTTCCGATGGGTTGGCTTTCATCATTTGCATTGCTTTGGCATCGCTTGCTTTAACCTGCTCAGTGAAAGATTTTTCCAATTCTACCTGGTGCTTGCGGAGATCAGGCATCAATTCGCTGTAGCGGTTGTATACCATTTGTGCTACCCAGTTATTTACCCAAAATGCAGATGTCCAACTGAATTCTAACATGCTACCATTGCCTTCTTGCATTGATTTAGGCACCTCTGTTGAGCATGTGTAAATAGGTACATACACGTTGCAAGTTGCATCGTCGAGTCCGAACCAGAGTATACCTCCTATTTCATTTGGAAGGTTAGAGCGCATTTGTGCTACAAAAGTAAAACCTGTTTGCTGTGTGCCTACCGGGCGCTCGTGGTAATATTCTACTCCTTTATACTTATATGTAAGCGGAGTCATACGATACACGGAATTGTACGGGCCACATCCCATGCCTTTTGTCATATCGAGTGGTGTGCCTTCGTAGTGGTCGCGCATTGCATCTTTTATCTCTTGTGCAGAAATTAAGTGGTCGGCTTTGATATATAATGGCATACGCTCTTTTGTTTCACATTGTATGTATGATAAATATTTATCGCCTACTGATTTGTTAAAGCGGTTGAAGAACGACCAAACACGGGCTTCGCAGAATCTTACTCCTCCGAAATCAAGCGGATTATAGGTGTCGCTGAAACTAAATTCTTCGTTCTTGCCGTTGAAATATCCCTTACTGCGTGCAAAGTCTATAACGTCGTATGCGTATACTGTAGTTACTTCCGGATTGTAAATCTTTTTCAAATTCTTACTGGAGATGGATGTCTTGTTTTTGCGACTCTCCATGGCAAATGTAGTAATTCTGGCTTGATTGGCATGTGCTGCAATGCAGTCGTCCGGAATGCGTTGTGCCACCCATACTGCTCCTTTTGAGCCCGGACCCTTGCCTATCAACTCCATTATCCATATCTCGTTAGGGTCTGCTATAGAGAACGATTCTCCGGAACTGTAGTAGCCGTATTCTTCTACTAGTTTTACCATTGTGTAGATGGCTTCCCTTGCATTCTTCGCTCTTTGTAATGTGATGTATATAAGGCTGCCATAGTCGATAAGCCCTGTAGTATCAATGAGTTCTTCACGTCCCGTATAGGTAGTCTCTCCTATTGCTAATTGATATTCGTTCATATTGCCTATCACGTTATAAGTTTCGCGTGCTTGTGCAATTTGTCCGAGATATTTACCGGTATCCCATTCGTAAACATCCATTTTTGCCCCTTCCGGATATTTCGCTGCAGGATAATGATAAAGAGCTCCATAAAGCCAATAAGAGTCGGCTGAATACGATATCAATGTCGATCCGTCGACAGTGGCTTTCTTGCCTACTAAGAAATTAGTACATGCATTGATAATAAAGAAATTAGCTATTATCAATGCCAGTGTTAATGTGAGTTTTTTGTTCATGTTCTTTATTTTTAGATTTAGTTAAAATAATCGTTTATCGTTAGAATGTGTGTTCTCTCTTGAAGAAGAGTTGTGCTTTTGCCCAAAGTGTATCGTTGGTTTTCGTTAGAATGGGTAGCCCACTGCAAAATGAAGCGCGAAGTCGTTTGCCCATGTCAATTCAGTTCTGAACCGCTCCGACGGTATCGGATATCCCGGGTCGTAGAGCTTTATTCCCAAATCAACACGGATGACGAAGTAGTCAAAGTCAAGCCGCACTCCTACTCCGTAATTACATGCTATCTGCTTGTAGAAAGTGTTGAAACGAAAATATCCCGTTGGCTGCTCCGGATAGTCTTTGATAGTCCAAATATTTCCTCCATCCACAAAGAGAGCAATCTGCAGTTTCCAAAATAGTTTGAAGCGTGCTTCTATATTCAGGTCTAATTTTATATCTCCAGATTGCTTCATAAAATCTATTGAACCCGAGCTGTTATGGAAATTTCCCGGTCCCAATGTTCTTGCCGACCATCCGCGCATACTATTAGCTCCTCCACTAAAGTATCGCTCTTCAAATGGCAAAATCGTACCATTGCCGTAAGGATAACCCAATCCGAATCCGGTATGGAATACAAGCCTTGTCTTGTCGGTCAACGCTAAATTATATGCATAGTCAAAGTCCACCTTTGCGTATTGCGAGTAGCGTATGTGAAATATTTCATATGCATTATCTGCGTTCTTCTTTTGCCCTATCATATTGCTTATCGCATAAAGCAAGTTGCCCGCAGTTCGTATATTAGCCCTTATGGTGTAGTAGCTGGCTTGTGAATTACTCCTTCTATTGGAGTAACTGATGCCGAAGCCCATTCGCATTATAAAGTTGTCTTCGTAACTGAAACGGATACTCGATGTAGGACTCAAATACTTGTCTCTAAATGCATCGGATACTTGCGGTAAATAGATGTAACTTATATCCAGTAAGTTATAAGTGAAATTTATTCTATTATACCTCCAATTATATTTAAATCCGGCATTGGCGATATTTCTGCTGTATTCCGGCCTTTGTTGAAAGTTCATCGACACGGATACATCGGTGTTTCCTATCGAGCGACGTCTGAAATTTTTTGTCGATGGCACCAGTAGGGTAGGAAATTTAAGTGAAGCATCTGCTCCGTACTCCCAAGCATGCTGTAAGTTGTTTAACGACCCTATTCCTTCCCATCCTCCTTTTGCATCTATCGACAATATTTCTCCTCCTCTGAAGATGTTGTTATTCTTATATCCAACACCTCCTTTTATTCCGAAATCTCCATCAGAATAAGTTATTTCAATCTGAGCAGATACTGTGTGTGGCTTGTCTTGTGATACTATTATCCTTGCGTCTAATTTCCCTTCTGAATTTTCTGAAAATGATATATTTACATATTTTATTGCCGATATGCTATTCAATCTGGAATATGTTCGGTCAACCCTTCTTTCGTTGTATAAAGAGTTTGGAGTAATGTATATCTTCTTAATTATTGCTCCCGGTCGGAATGTCTTCTTATCTAACTCCGTAATTATTTCAAATCCGTCTTTGTATATCGTGTCAAGCTCTATCTCATTGATATTGAACTTAAGCGAAGCATCCTTGAGCATAAATATCGTCACCTTACCGATATATTTCTTCGTGAAGATGATCTTTAATGCAGAGTCGTTATTTAAGTATTTCTGCTGCATCTTTACTTCACAGTCTATCTGATTACTCCCCAGTGCACTATCTACTGAGTAATAGAGCAGCTCTTTGGTGAAATTATAGTAGCCGTTATTCCTCAATACACCTGCAATATTCTGCCTCTCCTCGTTCAATAAGTCTATATCAAACAGGACATCGGACATTTTTTTGTTCTTTAGATATCGAGTCTCCAATATCCGTCTTGCAGTAGAGTCGGGTAGTAGCACATCGTAGTTACGTATACGATACGGAGTGTTGCCTTTTATTGTGTATTGTACGCTTACTTGCCTCTTCTTGTGCTTGACTTTTGTAGTTACTTCGGCATTCAAATAACCTTTGTTGAACATCACTTTTTGTAGTTCTTCCGCACTATATTCCGTCTTTAGAGAATCGTAAATTACCGGTGGCTCTCCTATCCGTCTTAGCCATCTGTTAACCCACTTCGTAGAATCTGTGCCGGAAGCACTATAAAAGCCAAGCTGCATACGCCACAATCCAAGAAAATAATTGTTCGGCGTTTGATACAAATAGTCGGTTAAAACGTCCGTCGTAATGTCCGGAACATCCGTTTTTATCTTCGTCTTTTTTAATAATTCTTGGTCCTCAGGCACGTATTTCATTACATTACAACTGCTCGCTATTAGTGTAATGTATATTATCATTAGTATTAAACGCGTGTTTCTCACCATTTTTACGTGCTTCTTTTCGAAAACCATACTCCGTGCAAATATACAAAAATTAATCCGATAAATTGCTGATTTTTATTCCTAATTTCTTTGTACATCGGTAAATAAATATTATTTTTGCAATTCTTTATTTTGTTAAGTCTATTTTATCTATGCATTTGTATTTTTAATAATATGGCACTTTCTAAAAATAAAATCAAGTATATTTCTTCTTTGAAATTAAAGAAATACCGTGATGAATATGCTTTGTTCGTAGCAGAAGGGGCAAAACTCGTTGTCGATTTATCCGGTTGTTTCACGGCTAAAATTATTGTTGCTACCAAGGAATGGCTGGTAGAGAATAATCCTGTTGCAGAAGAAGTTATTGTTGTTGATGCACCGGATGATATGAAGTCCGTATCACAACTTTCGTCTCCTTCTCCTGTGCTGGCTGTTTTCTATAAACATCGACGCTCTCTGCCCGAAAATATTGCACCTTATTATACCGATTCTTGTAAAGATTCTTTTTCTATATCTAATGCTGATTCTGATAATGAATGTTTATATTCGCCCAATTTCTTTGATAAAAAACGTCTTATATTGGCTATAGACGGAGTTCAGGATCCCGGTAATCTCGGTACTATTATCCGAATAGCCGATTGGTTCGGCATTAATGAGATTGTTTGCTCTGAAAATACAGTGGACGTATTCAATTCTAAAACCATCCAAGCTACTATGGGAGCACTTTGTAATGTAGTAGTGCACTATTTAAATCTCGAATTGTTTTGCCGTATTGCGCGCGATTGTCAGTGGCACGTTTACGGTACCTTTTTAGATGGTGATACTATTTATAATGCCTCTTTAAATGATTATGGAGTTATCGTTATGGGAAATGAAGGTAATGGTATTTCTTTGGATATAGCCGCTTTAGTTTCTGATAAATTGTACATTCCCGATTACCCTAAAGGAAAATCATACTCTGAATCTCTTAACGTAGCTGTTGCTACTTCTATCGTTTGTAACGAATTTCGCAGACTCCCATTCATAAAAAAATAATGAAGGCATTTTATTGTCGTCATTATTTATATCATCATATATTCATTGTTTATAGCTCGAATTATTTTATGTCTACAAACCCACGAAATGTAATAGAATATACTCTTGCTTTATAGTTTATGTTACATAGACTTTCATATTCAAACGGAATAGTATCCTATAGATATTTACTTTATCCATAAAAAATTAGAGGAGGAATATTGATTTCAATCAATATTCCTCCTCTTGTTTGATCTAACAAACTATCTTCTAACAACTCTATAATTTATTTTCTTGTAAATTCAAAGTCACAACGTCTGTTAGGCATAAAACTATCTTTTGGTCCTTTTGTTCTTCCTTTACCTTCTGTGGTAATTCTGCTTGCATCCATACCATATTTGTTAACCAAAATGTCTTTTACCGTTTCTGCTCTGCGTTTGCTGAGTCCTTCATTGTAACTTTCTGTTCCTGTCATATCGCAATAACCTGAAATATTCAATACCAAGTCTTCATTTTCGAATAACTTTCTTGCTACGTCAGCTATTATAGCATTGCTATATGATGTTATGAATGTTGAGTTATGGTCGAAATAAATCGACGGTATATAACTTTGTCCGTCCTTTCCATCTTTTCCGTCCTTTCCTATAACTCCTCCCATCATCTGGCTTATTTGATCTGCCGTGAACGGTTCTCCATAATAATTTACAAATGCTCCATCCGGTGTATTAGGGTGTCTGTCTCTTGAATCCGGCACTCCATCTCCATCTGAATCTTTTGCAAATACTACTGAATTGAGTGTGTCAATAGCAGGTGTGATTTCATCGTTGATTTTATCTTCTAACGCTGCTATTCGTTTCTCTAATTCATCTAATCTGTCATCGTTATTTTTCCCTCCCATTCTCGGATTTACTTCGCATAAGGTCATCGTCTTAACGTGTGGACGATTTGCATTTTGTCCTCCTATTAACCATCTAACTCCTATGCCTAAATTTCCGATATTATCAGGGAACATATTTCCTATCTCATTGTAGAGTCCGTCAAAGTCATCTTCAGTATGTATGCGGTAGTCTGCCGCCATATAGATCGATAACCACTTCAATGGTGAGTATTCTACTGATACTCCGAGTGGGAATGTCATACAATATGCAAGTTCGTCATATCCTACTTGAGATTCTGCTACACTCCCTCCCGTAACGTCTGATACTTGTGCTTTATAGAATGATGCTCCGGCTCCGAAATTGAAATACAAATTCCATTTTCCACTCCTGCGACATCCGTGGAACAAGTTAAGTAAGTTGATTGTCCCGTTAATTGTCGCTTCATGTGCCAACCCATCTACTACTTTTACTTTTTCTGCACGATATGGAAGGTAGTTGTATTGAAGATAAAAACCCCATACCGGATTTATCATATATTCAACGCTTGCTCCCACTGCCAAATCAACTCCGGCCTGCGGTATGATTTGGTGCATCTTCGTTGCCCTATCTCCATCCAACATGCCGAATCCGACATTTGCTGCTATTGACCAGTGGTTGAATTTTGCTTTACTTGTCTTCTCACTTTTTGTATTTTCGTTCTTGATACTATCATTCTCTGTCTTTCCGTATACATTTCCAAATAGTATACTTAAAGCTATGATAGAAATAAATATTCTTTTCATGATTTTTCGCTGATTATTTTGTAGATATTAATAGTTCCAAAGGTCTTGTTCAAAGTTGAGTATCTCTCCTTCGATTTCGTCTTGCATTTGTTTTAAATATACAGCATCATCACTTATTTCATCTATATCACGACTTCTCATATCGTAATCTTTGATGATATAGCTGTTAAATTGACGGGTTGTAAAGAAATCATCGAAATTTACTAACGGAGCAATATTTCTTCCCGTTAATTTCATATACTCTGCTTGTAACAATGGTCTTAGGTTGTCGAATGGGAACCAAAACCAAGTACCGGAGTGTATCTCGGTATCTTGTCCGTATTTCTCATCATATACAGGAGCTATGGCTAATATCTTGTTCATCATCGTTGATGTAGTCTTGTTAAAATACCATACCTCTTGTATGTAGTATTTGATAATACCTTGTGTAAGCCAATTTATTTTGTCGTATATTGTCTCACGATAAGGCATTGATCCTAAACTTAAGATACCGAAACTATCAGGATTAATCTCGTTTTCCTTTGTGAATTTTGGAACGAAGGTTGCATACTCATTAGTCTGAGATTTGTATCCTTTTAATTTGCCTGTTAGGAAATTATAGAAGATAATCGAAAACAAGTTCTTTTGTGTATCCTCATCTATATCCTCATGTGGATAATATAATGGACGATTGATTTGCTCGCGTAAGTCAATTACTCTAAGCACTGATTTGCGCCATACTACATCATCAATCAATGGGTTAATTTTGATTATTTTAGCCTTTACATCTTCCGGTGTAGCTATCACACGCGTAAAACTACCGTTAGCATCGAATAATATTTCCGTACTGTCCGGTATCTCTTTTTGTGCATTGGCTATTGATGCTATCGCAATTACAATGAGCGTTAAAACTAATTTTTTGCAATTCATATCCTTATTTTTTTATTTGTTGTTTTATTTTAGTTTCTCCCAAAGTAGATCACTCTACTTTGGGGTCAACTAATATCTGTTATGGAAGTGTTATTGGCGGGAATGCCAATGTTCCACTCTTAGGTCCTGTAAATTTGACGTTTTCAATGAGAACTTTTGTTCCCGGTTTCAAGTTTCTCAATCTACGTTGTTGATCGTCTGTAAACTTGTTGCCGTTAGATGGTGATGAGTTAAATCCTCCTTTACCATCTGATATTGATAAGATAAATCCGGTTACTTTAAAGTTCGCATTTAACATACCATCTTCGTATTCGGCTATCATAGTACCTTCTACGATTTGGTTACGTGTAACTTTGCTCTTACCAGGTAACCAACTTTCACCATTAATTTGTAAGAAGGCTGTTGGGTTTGGCAATGTTTTTACTCTGAACTTGCTACTTCCCATACTTTGTACTCTTCCTTCTACATCCGCTGATACAGTTAAGATAATCTCAGATGCAGCACTCGGTGTACATATGTAGTATTGTCCCTCTTTTACAATAGTTCCGCCTTGTGCTGATACTCTCAATTTGTCTGATGATATACCCGGTACGGAAATTTCCATCTTGTTCTTGTATCCACGGTATACAACGTTCATATCCACGTTGGCGATTGTTGCACTTGGTGCTCCTACTGAATATTCGTCTTCAAATGGGAATACTTGTTTTTCTCCATATTGGTCTGTAAGTTCCAAGTGTCCTTTGATAGGGAATGTTCCTATGCTTCCGCAAGCAAAGTCAACAATACATGTATCCAATTTATTTCCGTTTATGTAGTATTCAGGAACTTTAGTTGTATCCACTGCCATCAATGCTACTTCGGCATGGTATCTACCTCCTTGAATTACATGCTTTGATACCGGTATTAATTTAGCAGTTATTTTATTTACACGGAAGTCTCCGGCATCGGTTTTACTTTTAAAATAGTTGATGAGCTCAGCTTCTGTTGCACGTACATCACTTTGATATTTTGAAAGCATCGTTATTACTGCTACCGCTGGCATAGACTCAAATGTCGCATTCACCCAATCTACCGTTTCTCCGTGTGAATTTATTGCAGGGTCGGTATTGAACATACTTTCGTAGATTTGTACTTTTGAACTATCATTGTCAAACATCTCTTCTACGAATAAGCGATAATTCTTTATCGCATCTTTAAGCTCTTTACCTCTTGCTCCTGTCGTACTCAATTCTGCATATTGTCCTGCAACGTCCAAATTATCCTTCTTCTGTATTGCCAATCCTTCTGGGTCAGCTTCTTTTCCGTCGGCTAAGTTTATTATACCGCTCTTGAATTCTTGAAGAAGATTGAACATTTTGTCAGACTCTTCTTTTACTCTTTTAGATTTTTCAAGCCATTCGCCAACTTTCTGCGGGTTTTGTTCGTAAAGATATTGCATATCGTCGTGCAATCCTTCGTTTCTAATGTTTGCATTCTTGATTGAGTTCAGCAAACTGTTATCTACCATCGAAAAACCATTCAGAATGTCGGCTGATACATTCAGTGCTAGCATTGCTGTGAGCACCAAATACATCATTCCAATCATTTTCTGTCTCGGGGTTTCCGGACAATTCTTAGCACCACCCATTTCTAGTCTTTTTTATTTTAATGGATTAATAGAATTTAAAAACAATTATGCTTTGAGAGCATTTAACATATTACCATATACGTTGTTAAGATCTGAAATGTTCTTAGCAAGTTGGTCTGTCATTGTTTTATATGCGTCCATGTTCTTTGCAGAGGCATTTACTGCGCTTTGTAATTTCTCAAACTCTGTTGTCACTGCATTGATTTTCGCATTTTGTGATTCTATTGCTGATGCTTGGCTTTGTATTCCTTTTAATTGTAGTTCGTATGCTGTATTGATTGATCCAAGATTTTTACTCAATTCACTTGCTCTTTCTGCAAATGCTTTGGTATTATCTTGTGCTGATTCCATATTTGTTGCAATACCGCTGTATGAACTGAGTAATGAATTAGATGCTTCGTCTAATTTAATTTGTTTCTCAGCAAATAATGCGGCTGCTTCTGAAGCCTTGTTAAGATTGTTTGCGTAAGAATCTGTTAAGCCTGCTACACGACTAATATTGGCTAATTGTGCGGCTGTTTCACTCATATTCTTGATGCTTTCTGTGAGTGATTTTGCCTCAGATTCAGATAATTTTTCCATTCCAGGAAGCATTGGACCTCCATAGCCTCCGCCTGATATGCCATTGCCACCTATTGTTCCGTTGTAGTTAAGTGGATTCGGCTCTTTTGCTGTTAATGCAGGGAAGACGTGATCCCAATGATAGTCTACGTGTGGTGCATCGAATATACCGATTGCAAACAAGAAAGCTTCTGTAACCATACCGATACCAAGTGTGATACTTGCGCCCGGTAAGTGAAGAATTTTAAACATCGCACCGATGATTACAACAGATGCTCCTAATGAGTATACTGCACCAATAATACGTTTTACTTTTGGTGAGTTCCAAACTTCGTCAAATGATCTTTTTTCTGACATAATAGTTAATTAGAATTTTAGTTAGTTTTTGAAATTATAGAGTTTGTCATTTTAATTAATCGCCTATGAAACTTCTTACGCAACGGAATCCGATTGAAGGACGGCATTTGTCTTGGTATTCAAAGTCTCTCATACCACATTGTAAATATGCGCCTACATCTTTCCATGAACCGCCTTTGATTATTTTACGTTTCATTACTTTCGGATCTTCTCCTCTTGCTTTGTAATCGTAGTTAGGGTTCATATCATGTGTAAAGGTATTTAATGTAGGGTCGTAGGTTTGGCCAATCCATTCTGAAACGTTTCCTGCCATATCATACAATCCGTAGTCGTTAGGGTCGTATGATCCTACTCTTGATGGTAATAAGTATCCATCTTCTGTGTAGTTACCACGCATAGGTTTAAAGTTCGCCATGAAGCATCCTTTGCTGTCGCGTACATATGGTCCGCCCCAAGGATATTGTGCATTATGACGTCCGCCTCTTGCTGCATATTCCCATTCTGCCTCTGTTGGTAAACGATATTCTTGTGCTCTCGGTAATTTTCCGATACTTCTATAAAGGTTCGTCCTCCAATAGCAGAATGCTTGTGCTTGTTCCCATGTGATACCCACTACAGGGAATTGTGCATAACTTGGATGTGCAAAATAGTTTTGCATTGCAGGCTCGTTGTAGCTGTATGTGTACTCTGTCATCCAGCACATCGTATCCGGATATATGTTGATTATCTTGCGTGCAATGAGGTCGCCTCTATTGCGTAATGGTTTTACTATTACTGTATCAACAATTCTGCCGTTTCTCATAAAAGCACTGTCAATACGGATTTTTGCGCCTTCATTATATCCTCCTGTACGCACATTGAATGAGTTACCTGGCAATGCTGCTTGGTCGAAGTTTATCCATTGGTAACTATAATTCATAATGTGTGAGTTCAATTGGCGAGAACTTGTTTTGTCTGCCGATTGGAAGAATACTTTATTTACAGCCAAATATGCCGCATTGGTCTCTTCATCTCCCTCGAATGTCCATTTTGCATTCCATGGAATTTTTGTCTTCCAATTCAAAATAGTATCAGGGTCTGCCGCTTCGTTATAAGGGTCATAACGAAGTGAGAAGTATTTTGCTTGATCAGGCTCTACTCCTAATACGTCAACCTCCATACGTGCCAATTCTGTTCTTGCTATAGAATCGCGTACCCAGTATACAAATTGACGATATTCTCCATTGGTTATCTCTGTAATATCCATCCAAAACGCATCTATAGACACTGTTTTTTGAGATGGCTGTACCGCCCAAGTTACTGACTGGTCGTTAGGACCCATAGTAAAGGATCCTCTCGGAATATGTACCATTCCGTAAGGAGTGGCTTCCGGACTATAACTCTCATATACACCTACAAGTTGTCCTTTAGGTTTTGAACAGCTGACAAACATTATTGCCAATGCCGTTAACGTAATTAAAACAAACTTTTTCATGTTATAGTATTCTTATGCTTTTATGTTTCTTATTCGTTTTATCCTTCATTATGCTAAAATCATAAGATAGGTAGACTTCGTGTGATCCGTGCGTGGCTCGTATCATCGTCGATGCCGGTAAGTCGTAACAATATCCTATGTTTAGACCATTTATTATTTCCGCTCCGAATTGGAACGATACCGCGTTCTGGATACTATAGGATAGACCTCCCCAGAATTTCTCTTTATAGTCCAGCATCAAACTTATATACGCTTGCCACGATACAAAGTCGGTATATATTAATGCTGACGGCTTTAACTGATATTCCGTGTCAGGAATTCTTATGTTGTATCCTCCCGTCATTGTCATAGTTTGATATATTTTAAACGACGATTTATCTCCAATCTTTATTCTGCTTCCGGGTATATGCATTACAGATATGCCGGCATACCATGTAGGATTGGAAAAATATATGCCTAACCCCATATCAAACCCGATACCATTCTGCTTTCCTAACGGAATTGCCGGGTCATTGGCTGCTGCTGTGTGGTATTCACTCTCCGCTATTTTGACGCTGTCTCCATTGCATGTGATACTCAACATCCCGATGTTCGTGCCTAAACTCAACGTGCCGTATTCAAATTTAAATTGATATGCATACTGCAAGTTGATTTGCTGGTTGGCATAAATTCCAAATAAATCGTTTACAAACTGCACGCCTGCAGCATGGTGAGTTTTTTTTATTGTAAATGGAGTGTTGACCGAAAAAAATGTGGTTATAGGGGCGTTTTTTATGCCTATCCACTGTAGCCGTTGGGCTATCAACACTCTCATCATCTCTTGCTCTCCTATTGTTGCGGAATTATAGTACGGTTTCATATGCATGTACTGACTATAAATCCCATCAAATTGAGCCTTCGCTAAATTTGCTGTGGCAATTAATAGTATGATTACTAATAATTTTTTTTTGTGCCGCATGCTTTTTATTGTATAACTCTCTTTAATTATATAACGATACAACTAAAACATAAATTGTATGTTATTGAAAGTTTTTAATACTCTTCTTCATTAAAAAAGAAGTCTTCTTTACTTGGATAGTCCGGCCAAATGTCTTCTATTGTGTCATATACATACCCTTCGTCTTCCATCTCTTGAAGATTTTCTATCACTTCAAGTGGCGCTCCGGAGCGCATTGCATAATCTATTAGCTCGTCTTTTGTTGCCGGCCATGGTGCATCTTCCAATTTCGATGCAAGTTCTAACGTCCAATACATATCTTTTCTCCTTTTTATGCATCCGAGGATGTGTCCCCTCCTATGATGATTCCATACCATTTCTTTGCTTTAATGATACGTTCCATCAGGTGCAACTTTTTTACACCTTCTTTTGAGACGCAAAAATAATACTTTTTTTTTAATTAATTATTTTTTTACCCATAAAAAATCTTCTTTTTTATTTTTAAGGGTATAGTATCGGGCTAATACAAATAGTAAATCTGATAGCCTATTCACATATGTTAAAATGTTATTATCTATAGTAACTTCTTGATTTACAGTTATTATCTCTCTCTCTGCTCTCCTCGCAATCGCTCTACAAACATGACAAAGAGCAGATAATTCGTCTTCTCCGTAGATGATAAAATTTTTTATCTCAGGGAGTTTTTCTTGAATTTTATCTATCGTTTCTTCAATTTCGCTTATTTTTTTTTCGCTGATTTTCGCAAAATCCATCAATTTTGTAGTTTTTGTGTCCGTCGCAAGGTTCGCTCCTACGGAAAAAAGCGTGTTTTGTATGTCAAAAATCAGATTCTTTATCTCTTCATCTTCTGTTTTCGATCGCAATAATCCTAGAAATGAGTTCAATTCATCGATAGTGCCATAGGCATTTAAGCGTGGGTGATTTTTCATCTCCCTCTGTCCTCCGATTAATGAGGTTTTTCCGGCATCTCCCGTCTTGGTATATATCTTCATTTTATAAGTAATTTACTATATAATGTTGTTTTTTCAGTTCTTTGTTGAATATTACTATGCCCATTCCGAATAGGTCGATGGATACCTTTACTTCGTCATTGGCGATTATCTCTTTCCAAATTTGCTCCATATCGGGTGACCAATGTATGTCATCCAATACTATGATGGCTTTTTCACTTCTGTGCTTCGTGCATATCGTGTAATAGCGCTTTGTGGCTTCGTATGTATGGTTGGCATCGATAAATACCAAGTCTAATTTATCGTATTTATCGATAGTCGAGGGTAGCGTAGTGTCGATATTTCCTTCGATAACGGTTATGTTGTTCAATCCTGCTTTTTTGAAATTGTCTTTCGCTATCTTCGTCAGTGCCCCTTCTTTCTCGTATGTATATACTTTTGCTTTTGTGTTGTTCGATGCCAAATACATTGTGCTGATGCCCATATTTGTGCCTAATTCCACTATGGTTCTTGCTTCTATGTGCGCTGCCAACCTCTGTAGTAGTTGCGCATATTTCGGTGTTTTTCCGCTCCTCCGGAGTTCTTTCCCTATTGTAGTTTCCCTATCCGAGAGCTTTATCTTTGCCGTAGAATTTATTATTTCGCGCCTGCACTTCTCTATTGTGGTGAAACTATAATACGGGTATTTTGCATATATTGTATTGGTTATCAATTCATAGGTATATGGCGAGTGTACCCGATGTCCGTTCCAATATCTTGCATGAAACAGATAATTAATTCTCGTTTTTATTGCAAATACCAAATTCATGATATTCTCTTTTTATGGGTAGGGTATTCTCCTTTATGCAGTTTATTACTTTATATTAGTGTATGATGACCATCGTGGCTCCAAAACCGTATTGCTGGAATGAGGCATCGCGATATTCGCATTTCTTGAATTTATGCTTTATCATCTTTTCAATTTCAGCTCGTAGAATTCCTTCGCCCTTGCCGTGAATTAATATTATCTTCTGCCCTTTGTGGTTTAGATGTTGTCTTATCAGCTTTTCTGCTTCATCTAATTGGTATTTAAGCATATCGCCTCTCGACATTCCGTTCGTGTTGTCGAGCAACTCGTTGATATGCAGGTCGAGCTCGATAATGTTGTTCTTGTCTCTCTTTTTGTGTGTCGTCTTGCGTTTCTCTTCGTTTTTTACCTCTTGAGTATTGATGGTTTCTTGTATTTTTTCAGCACTTATCGTGTTGTTAAGGTCTAATACATCACGATAAATTATGGTCTGCAATAATGTCGGTTTGTCGAAAAAATCCGTCTCTTTGAATGTGTGTAGTTTGTAAAATTTTACAGGGTTTATCCTTAATGTGATGTCTATAACCGGTTTTGATACGAAGGTTGTTCTTTTATACGCAAAGGCTTGAAATTTTATCTCTTCATAATCATTTACCGATTCCTTGCCTATTTTGTCGAGCCATAATGTGGTTTGTGGCTCGATAACGTCTTGGTATTTAACTGTGAATTTTTCTTCCGATTTGGCTTGAATACAGAATCTCAAATAGTAGTTGCTGTCGTTTACCAGGTACAATTCCATATCTGTAGTTTGTAATTGCTTGATGTCTACAGGTAAATAGGCAAGGTAAATCGATAGTTCTTCGCCTTCTCGGGTCTCTTCGTGTTCATCCCAAGAATACTCTTCCGCTATTTGTTGTGGTATGTCGTTAGTTGGAGTTTCTTCTTCTTTCATCGCTTTTTTATCCTCAATCGGGAAGTTGTATTTGTCGGTTTCTTGTATTACAACTACTTCCGAAATTAGTATAGGAGTTTCAAAACCGTCTTCTTCTTCAACGAGAACGACGTTTTTTGACTGAAATCTTCGTACTATTCCTTCTCCTTTTGCATTAATAAAGCGCACTTTATCTCCTATTTTCACGCTTCCGGTCATATTCTCTATTTTTTTGCAAATTTACTATTTTCGTATGAATAAAAAAATAGGTGACCCTAAAAAAGATTAGAGTCACCTTTTTTTATTTTTGTATGTGTATGCTTACTTGATTTCCATGTTTCTAAGTTCCCATGTCGCACACATATCAGGGGTACTATAGTATTTGAATGCTATTTTTACTTTAGATCCGCAGTAATCATCAAGGCTGATAGTGGCTGTTGTGAATGCGAAACTTCCGGCAGAATATTTGTCTACCGGTAATTGTATCCATTCTTCGTCTACAGCTGTTTTTTCACTACTTGTGGTTATCCATACGGTGAGCTCTTGTGATGCATCTACCATATAGTTGCCTGCATTTTCGAATGTCATTGTTGCTGTTGTTACCTTACTTAAATCTATTTCAGGAGAGATGAGGTATCCTAATGCGTCTTGTTTTGTACTTGAGAATCCGGTTCCTTTTGCACATTGATAGTTGGCGTCATAGGTCCATACGCTGGTCAAACCACTTGGTAATACGTCGTTTTGAGTTGTGAAATCTCCAAGTGATTTTGTAAATGATTCGTGGAAAATGAGCCCTGCATAAGGGTCTATCGCTTTGGCTTTGATTACGTTAACGGCTTTAATTTCCCATGTTCCTGCTTTTGATGCTGTAGATACATAGCGGAATGCTATCTTAATATGTTTGCCAAGATATGGTGTCAAGTCAAAGTCGTTTGAGCGGTTGATAGTCCAATCTCCTGCATTAGAGAATTCGTTAGGGAGTTCTACCCATGTTGCTTCATTAGGGTCTCCGTCGGTATAATTCTCAGATACGAGTATGCTGGCTTCCTGACTTGGTTTTGAGAAATATCTTAATACGTGGTCGAAATTCATCTTGGCTTCGTTGATACCTTCCAATGATATTTCAGGTGTGATAAGCCAATCTTCGTTAGCAAGATTTTGACTATTTACATATCCGGTGATCATTGCATATCCATATTTCGTATCTACATACCATGTCTGATCTCCGCTAACGTTGTATGTAGTAAACGCTCCCATGTCAGTACTGAAGGTGTGTGTAAAGATGATATCTTCGTTGGAAATCGGTTTGTTTCCATACTCTTGTCCGTCAATCCATGCATATGATGTACCGCGAATTCCCGGCATACTGAAATAAGATGTTATCTGTCCGTAAATAATTACCTCTTTATTCAGTAATTCCTTATTGTCTAATAGGTTAAGGGCATTTCTAATTTCTCCTGAAGGTAATTGTACCGGCATGTAAGTTACTATGTTTTGTGTAGAGTCGGCTATGAGGATGTTGGTATTTACCGAGTCGGTTTCTGCAGAGAATACAGGCGATCCGAGGGTTACTTCCATAAAGCCTACAATATAACCTT
The DNA here is from genome assembly GCA_051870785.1 of Candidatus Aphodosoma sp. Taxonomy (GTDB): domain Bacteria; phylum Bacteroidota; class Bacteroidia; order Bacteroidales; family Paludibacteraceae; genus Aphodosoma. The sequence goes on along the minus strand of JBJECF010000028.1, from coordinate 16,739 downwards.
TTACGTATGCTTCACCTGTTTTTGTTATGGCTTCTTCCACACTATAAGGTTTTTCAAATGTACCTTCTCCTTTCTCAGTTTGTTCTTCTCCTCCGGGGTTCGGTGGATTAATAGGTACAGGAGGACATGCTGTAGCTATTAATGCTACTGCTACTAATAATAAAAATTTAATCTGTTTCATTTTAAGATATATTTTTGTTGTTAATTATTTCTTATTTCTCAATAAAAGTTCCTACGTCGTTTCTGTCGCGTAAGTAGAATTGTTGTGTAGTGCCGAATAACGCCAAAATTCCGGTGATATCTCCGTTTCCGGTAGGTATGTAGTCGGCATAAAAATTACTATATCCGCTGGTGCGTACTATTATCGTTGTGCCGTCTTTTAAGAATGTAGCTGTTCGGTTTATCGTCTGTTCTGATATCGACCATGTCAATAATCCGGATGCAGCATCTTTAAATGTCACATTCTTTAATGTCACAAGCATACCGTACATATCAGAAGTGATTTCGGCTGAAGAGGATATTTCAAGGGGCTCTGGAATCTTGGTTATATCAGGCCATCCGTTGCAATAGAAGTGTTTTAAACTATTACCCAATGAGTCGGTCAAGTACTCTTTCGACCAATTGTAGCGACTCATCTCAAGGCCGTAATAGTCATCGGTTACAGTGTCGCCAAGCTGATACATATTGTTGTAGTCGCCTATAAACATTCCTTGCAAGCGTACGTATACTTCTTGCCCTTTAGGCATAAAATTGTAGAGGTTTACTTGGTCGATAGCTAAATTTAATCCGCCGGTTTCATCTTGTATATAAATGCTTTTGTAAATATTTCCACTTTCGTCATCACCGGTTACGATTCCTCTAACGTATACATTGTCCGCGATATACGTAGGTGTGTTACCTAATGTGTGACGCATCTTCAGCTGCTCTATTGTTATCAATTCATCGCCTTCTTGTAATGCGAATTGTGGCTCTTTAGGCTCCGGTATTGGATAATTATTACATGCGATGGCAAGCAATAAAATTGCTATATATATTATATAATGTATATGTTTCATATTTTTTTCTCCTAATTAAATTAAAAACGGAATCCTACATTTAGATAAATTGTTGCTCCATAAGCATAGAAATATTTCGGCGGGAAGCGATTGAGATATGTCTCTCTGCTGGTTGAGGTATTTATTGTGCTGAAACGGCTTTGCTCGTATCCTCCCGTTTTAATGTTGGTGTTATTGAAAATGTTTGATGCACTTAAGTTTATGTTTATAAAGTATTTATATTTTATCCTTATCGATTTTCCTATAGATGCATCTACTGTAATAGGTACAATGCCTGTGTTTAATTTTTCTTGGCGTGTAATCCTATCAATTAATGCAGCATCAGCTTCGTTGTCGGGGTTCAATCCGGCTATGGCATCGTCGGTACGGCGAAGTGGGTTGAAATCCAAGTAGGTGTTGGCAAAATAGTTAACGTTGATGTCAAAGAACCAATAGCTTGGGTGGAAGTAGTGGAATCCGACACTTGTGGCTATTTCCGGAGCTCCGTCCATATGGAAACCTTTGCAGTTGATTATCTTCTCAACGTCGGGGTTGATGCCATTTTCCATACTTATTGTGGCGGTAGGGTTTGATGTGTAGATATTTTGTCCTACTGCCGCTATTGCATCAATAGTAAAGCCGTCTACTACTTTGAATTCCAATCCTAACTCGGCTCCCGTATGGCGCTTGTTGAAATTGTACATTGCAAAGTTGATAAAAGTGTTGTACTCATCATTGTAGAAAGAGCTTAATTCAGATGAATTCCAAAACATGGTGTTGTAAACAGTTATTCTACCATTGACTATTGGAGTTCTGATATAATAAGAGAGGTCTAAATTTAAATAAGATTCCGGACGAAGTCCATTAAGTGGTATTAAGTTGGCTTTCACCCTTGGGGAGAAATATGCGTTATTGGCTAATACCGGATTTGTGCCATATGCTGCGTTGAAAGTGAGGATGTGACGACCGGTAATGCGGTAGTTGATGCCTGCTTTGGCTGCATAGGTTATGAAATTCTGTACGGGGCTGTTTCCGTAACTTCCATTCACCGTCTTTATCCAATTGGTAGAATAGCATTGACCGTTAATGGTATTTGCCATTACTATGTCGTCTGATGCTCGTCCGTTGCGCATCAAACCTTGTCTCCAGAAGTTGGAATACATCACTTGTATTCCGGCATAAACGTCGAGGTTAGTATAGCTGTATGTGAATTGTCCCCAAAGTTTTGCACTGTTGGTGAATATCTTGTAGTTGTATCCAAAGATGTCGCCAACATACACTTTTCTGTTCGGATTGTCGAGGTCGTTTTGCATGAAATTGGCATCGCCGGGGTTGTCTCTCTCTCCGTATTGGTCGATATCCAACCAATAGTTTGCTCCCAAAAGGTCGTCAACGAGTTTGTAGTGGTCGGCAAGTGTCGATTGTAGTTCTATTCCGGCATCGAGTTTGTACGAGTCGGAGAAGATGTAGTTTAATACGGAGTTAGCTGTGATAACTTGTTGGTCGTTACGTCGGTTTTCTATCATGTAGCGTCCGCTTTTACCGGTTTGATTGGCAAGATAATTGGTTTGATACATTCTGTCCCAATTAATTTGTCGGTATGATTCATCAGTACGCCAAAGCTCTTCTTTGGTTGCTGCGCCGGCAGGGTCGCCCATAGTGATGGAGTAGTTAGGTAAATTGCGGTAATAATCAGGTCTGGGGTCTGCGGATTTGTACCAGTTCATCGCTGTACGTCCGTCCATCTGATATTTATAGCCTATTGATGTGGTGAGTTTGGAGAGGTCGTCTATTTTCCATTCATGACTTAATATGGCAATAGGAGTAAATGATTTTACTTGTTTTGCATTACGTACTACACCATTTTGATAGCCCCAGTTGGCGTTGTAGAAATTGTTGCCGAATTTCGAACTCTCCGTTCTGAAAAATGTTCTTTTCGGCGTTAAATCATAAGCTTCCTGAGTAGATCCCGCTTGTTGTCCGCGTTTTGTAGGTGCTCCCATAATGGTGAGCGACAACGAGTGCTTATTGTTAATTCTTTTCTCTGCAGCTGCGGCAAATGCCCATGCATCATAGAATGTTCCTTCTGTATATCCCGAGTTACCCCAACGATATGATGCCGAAACTGCAAAAGCCCATCCGTTCTCCATCATTCCCGTTGCATATGTTGCCATAGTGCGGGTAACATATGTGCGGTTTGATGCTACTTGACTTATTTTAAAACCTTTACGTATTGCTGATGCTCTTGCATTGATATTTACCGCTCCTCCTACATTTCCAAATGTGAATGAGGCGGCTTCTGTGGCGTTGATATTCTCTTTCGAACGTACCATATCGTTCAATCCGCCTATTTGGCTGTAGGTAAAGTAGCCGCGTTCTGCATCATTTACAAGAATACCATTAATATATGTGTTGTTGTATTTTCCATCTAAACCCCTAGTTCTGAATCTCATAGGACTGAATGTGTATGATGCGTTGGATGTAAATACGTCTCCTTTTGATGTCAATAGCGTACTTACATTCTGGCTTGATGAGCTTTCATCGTCCAATTCATTCTCTGAGATATTCAGTATTATATCTTCTTTTGCACTGTTCTGTACATTTGGTAATAATATCACATCTCCAACGTCGGTAATTCTATCTTCTACAGAGATAATCAATTGATGATTGATGACGTTACCTCCAAAAAATGTTAGTACCATCTGACCTTTTTTCAGTACTTTGAGTTCGAATTCTCCGTACTCATTAGTGGTAGCTTCCACTTTTTCCGATAAGATGGCTACATGTACGCCCGGCATCGGTTCCTTCGCGGCATTGCTTTTTGCAACTCCTTTGATGATAAAGTTTTGCGACATTATTGCAGTGCAAAACACAAATGAAAGTAGTAAGAATGTGTAAATTCTCTTCATATTAATAGCGTTTATTGATTTCCCTTGACGTTATATCCTACAAGTCTTTCGTATCTGCTTCCGGTAGGCTTGTAATATAAAAACACTTCGTATTGATTTTTACTTTGCCAAAAACTGCCTTCTATCGGTATTTGGGTTGCCGAGTTCGCACCTTTCGACATGAATACATATATATAATTGTATCCTCCTTGCTTTAAGTAGAGCGATTTATGGTAGTATTTACGCGTATAGTCGTATTCCATACGGCAAGTAGCGCTCGGTGAGTTGCCGGTTATTTCTCCTAGGAGATAGATGCTACCGCTCAAAAACGGTTTTTCTATCGGTAAATAGAAATGCACCCACATATAGTCTGCCTCCAAGTCGTTGTTATCCCCATCTTGATAGTTGATAGCAAAACTTCCGTGTGCGTCGAAATTGTAAGTCTCCCTTTTATCGTTGCGTAAAAGTGCAGGCTCGAGGTATACGTGATACTCTTCTTCTTCATATCTTATCCGGTCGATACCACTTCCGTGGGTATAACGACTCGAGAAATCTATCGATCGATATTGATTACCACCTTCAAAAATTAGTTCTTGTGTGTTGCCGTAACGTATTTTGCTCGATAGCACGGAGGTTGGTTTAGAGAGCCGTACTTTGTTGTCTTCTCTTCCGTTTTGCTTAACTATCAGTGTAAAATCGTACATAGGGTTCACAGATTTTATCTCGTCGGTTATTATCTCAATATTCAATTGCTGATATTTACCGCTTATTTCCCGTAAAGTGTTGCCGGTAATCGTAGTGTTTATAATGGAAATCGGCTCCACTACCGAAAAGCATGCACTCGCTACAAGTTGGTTTTCAAAATCATTATCTTTGGCAATAAGTACAACGTAGTTTCCGCTTACTTTCAGTTGCACATCCTCGTTCGGAAGCGAAAATTGATAGTGGATATAATTCACGGTAGTGTTGATGGAATAGTCGTAATTTGTGATGAGATTTCCGTCAAAACCTTCTAAATATTCCATAGAAGAGAGGGCGGATGGCTCCCAATTTGAGTTGCAATGAACGATTTTATAGTGGAAATTTGATGAAATATAGCTCAATTCATCAAAAGAAATGGATATATATTGCTCTGATTGCAACTCTATCACCGGTGTGCGCGTCTGTATGCCATCGGGTAAGACTTGCAATGTGCGTATGTTGTTGTCAAATATTTGAGTCTTATATGGATATGCGTTACTATATATAATCCCGAACAACAAAATAGAAGTTGTAATTACAATCTTTTTCACCGAAATATAAGATATAAATACAATTGTTTTTGTGAAAAAATATCAATTTCACTATTGTTGTATTCTCTGGCAAAGTTATGAAAAAAAAATAGTATGACCAAATACTTGCCATATAGATTTTTATTTGTACTTTTGCACTTAAATGGTGTAATATCTTAAAGTAGCTAATTATGTCAAAAGTACTTATTATCGGAGCCGGTGGTGTCGGAACTGTTGTCGCCCATAAATTGGCTCAAAATACAGATGTTTTTACAGAAATAATGATGGCTAGTCGCACAGTAAGTAAGTGTGAAGCTATTGCCGCTGATGTAAAAAAACGTTACAATGTAGAAATTAAAACAGCTAAAGTCGATGCTGATAATGTTCCTGAATTGGTTGCTTTATTCAAAAGTTTCGGTCCTAAGTTAGTCATTAACGTAGCCCTCCCTTATCAAGACCTTACAATAATGGAGGCTTGCCTTCAAGCCGGTTGTAACTATCTTGATACCGCCAATTATGAGCCGAAAGATGAAGCTCACTTTGAATATTCTTGGCAATGGGCTTTCCATGATAGATTTAAAGAAGCAGGTCTCTGCGCTATTTTAGGTTGCGGTTTTGACCCGGGCGCTACAAGCGTGTTTACCGCTTACGCCGCCAAACATTATTTCGATGAAATGCATTATCTCGATATCGTGGATTGTAATGCCGGAGACCATCATAAGGCTTTCGCTACTAACTTTAACCCGGAAATAAACATTCGCGAAATTACCCAAAAGGGTAGATATTATCAAGATGGTAAATGGGTGGAAACAGGCTCTCTCGAAATTCATCAGCCTGTAAATTACCCGGAAATCGGTCCTAAAGAGTCTTACCTCCTTTACCATGAGGAGCTCGAATCTCTCGTTAAAAATTTCCCTACTATCAAACGCGCCAGATTCTGGATGACCTTTGGTCAAGAATACCTTACCCACCTCCGCGTGATACAAAATATAGGTATGGCTCGTATCGATGAAATAGATTATAACGGTCAAAAAATCGTCCCTATCCAATTCCTGAAAGCCGTACTTCCTGCTCCGGAAACTTTAGGCGAAAACTATAGTGGCTATACCTCTATCGGTTGCCGTATTAGCGGTATTAAGGATGGAAAACCAAGAACGTATTACATATATAATAATTGTTCTCACCAAGCTGCTTATAAAGAGACAGGTACCCAGGGCGTTAGCTATACAACAGGCGTGCCTGCTATGACGGGAGCCTATATGTTCCTTACCGGTAAATGGAGCGGTGCCGGCGTATTTAATGTAGAACAATTCGACCCTGATCCATTTCTCAAAAAAATGGCTGAGAGCGGATTGCCTTGGCACGAAGTGGTGGATGGTGACCTAGAATTTTAATATCCCTTTTTAATCATTGACATATCACACAATGAAAAAAATTATCGAACAAATTTCTGCTGCCGTCGACTCTTTTTATGCCAATACCCCGGAAGAATTAGAGTCTCTGCGAATAAAATATCTTAGTAAAAAAGGCGAAATTTCCGAACTCTTCAATGAGTTTCGCAATGTGCCAGCCGAACAAAAAAGAGAGATTGGTCAGCTCCTTAATCAGTTGAGAGATAAAGCTCAACAGAAAATGACTGAACTCAAAGAGATTATCGACAGAAATAAACAAGAAGCCGATAAACTCGACCTTACCCGTACTGCCGAGCCTATCGCTCTCGGTACGCGACACCCCCTCTCACTTGTGAAAAACGAGATAATCGATATCTTTTCCAGAATCGGCTTCGTAGTGGCAGATGGTCCTGAAATAGAGGACGATTGGCACGTTTTTGAATCACTCAACTTCCCGCCGGAGCACCCCGCTCGCGATATGCAGGATACTTTTTTTATCGAAAAACACCCCGACATATTGCTACGTACTCATACTTCAAGCGTCGAAACTCGTGTGATGACTTCTCAAAAACCACCTATCCGTATATTATCTCCGGGTAGAGTGTATCGTAATGAGGCTATCTCTTATCGCGCTCACTGCTTCTTCCATCAAGTGGAAGGCCTCTACGTCGATAAAAACGTCTCTTTTGCCGATTTAAAACAGGTCCTCCTCTATTTCGCTCGCGAAATGTTCGGTGAAAATACTCAAATTCGTCTCCGCCCTTCTTATTTCCCTTTTACCGAACCTTCTGCCGAAATGGATATTTCTTGCAATATCTGTGGCGGTAAAGGTTGCCCTTTCTGTAAAGGTACCGGTTGGGTGGAAATACTCGGTTGCGGTATGGTTGACCCTAACGTACTGAAAGCTTGTAATATCGATCCCGACATATATACAGGTTACGCTTTCGGCCTCGGTGTAGAACGTATCACCAACCTTAAATACCAAGTGAAAGATTTGAGAATGTTCTCTGAAAATGATGTTCGTTTCCTTAATCAATTCAAATGATAAGGCTGTTTGATGATAATCCAAACCTCAATGCCATTACAAAAATTGTTGAGGTTTTACGTAATGGTGGCGTAATTATTTACCCTACCGATACCGTGTATGCCTTGGGCTGCGATATTTTTCAAACTAAAGCCCTCGAGAAAATTTGTCGTATTAAAGGTGTTGATATCAAAAAGGCTAAATTCTCCATTATGTGCGACTCGCTTAAGCAAATAAGCGAATTTACCAAAATGGATGACGATACCTTTAAGATTATCAAAAAAAATACTCCCGGTCCGTTTACTTTTATCCTCGACGGAAATAATAAATTACCGAAGCTCTTTAAAGAAAGAAAAACTATCGGTATCCGTATACCCGATAGAAATCTTGTAAAAGTAATTGTGCAGGAATTAGGTAATCCTATTTTTACAACATCACTTCGTATTGATGGTCAAGAACCTGATTATGAGGTGAATGCTGAATTAATAAAAGAGAAATACGGAAGTAGGGTAGACCTAATTATCGACGGCGGTCTTGGTGTAAACAGCCTCTCTACTGTGGTCGATTGTACCGGCGATGATTTCGAAATAATTCGACAGGGAGTGGGGAAGTTAATTTTATAAATAACAGATATAAAACGTTTATATTCAATTTGTTATAAATTAAATACCTCCTAATAATTAAAAATATTATTTAATTGCTTATTTTTTGAATGCTATTCAAATAAAAATTCGTACATTTGCAAAGTTAATAAATACATAATTTTTTATAGTCATATATGAAACATGTTTTTAGAGCACTTCTCATTTGCGCTATCTGCGTTTTGGGTTATATGTGCGTTACAAGTATTACTTCTGTTATAAAGTTCGACAAATCACGTGAGTTGCGTGAAACCGCCATTAAAAAGAATTTAATCGAAATTCGTAAAGCCGAAATCGAATATCAAAAAGTAAAGGGCGTTTTCTGCGCTAATACTGATACTTTGGTCGATTTTATCCTTAATGGTCAATTACCTGTTGTATTGAAAGAAGGTACTTTAACTGACGAACAATTGAAAAACGGCCTCACCGAAGAAAAGGCTCTTAAAATTGTGAAAAAGGGTAATATGAAAGAGATTAAAGCTAATGGCCTCGAAGGTTTCCGCCGTGATACTTCTTACGTAAACGTGTATGAAGTGCTATTCGCCGAGCAATATTCTCGTGAGGAAATTCCTAATCTCATGGTTATTCCTTATTCTGATAACGTGAAATTTTCTTTAGATACTGCGCGCCTTACCAATTACAATACCGGTTACGTGCTTCCTCTTTTCGAAGCTTGCGCCCCTTATGATGCTTATCTCGGTGATCTCGACCACCAACAACTTATAAATCTTAAAGATTTGCAAACCAAATTAGAGAGATATTGCGGTCTGAAAGTAGGATCGGTTACCGAGTCTAATAACCATGCCGGTAACTGGGAATAAGCCTCTAATCCTTTTTTTCGAAAATTTCAATGGCAGATAATTTAGATTTATTATCTTCAAAATTTGTATTCGAAAATACCAGTATATATAGTTTATCCATCCGGCACCAACCGGATGGATATTCTTTTTCTGTTTTAGATGATAATGGTATTGTCGTTGCAATTAAGCACGTCGTCTGTGATAAAAACTACGACCTTGGAGACGATCCACTCCTCAACCTGCATTTTAAATCAATAAAATATATCGAATGCAGCCACTATGCAATTATCCCGGATGCCTTGCTTTCTGATAACTCGAAATTATTCCTGCCCTTGGAAAAAGATAAAATAGCTATCTCCGGCACTAAATGCTGTACCCCGATTAGCTCTGTTATCTCTGAAAACGTGAATGTCGTCTTCGTTTCTAACGAAAAACAACTGCCGTTGTCTCTAAAAAAGCTCATGCAAAACGGCTTTGAAATTCTTTTTACCCACGAAATGGCTCTGCTTATTAATATGGCAACATCCGTAGAAGAACGAATTTTTATGCTGTGCGAGGTGATGACTAATACATTGAATATCATAGCTGTAAACAATAGCAAGTTGATTATGTGTTCGTCTTACAACGTAAATTCTGAACTTGATATTCTTTATTACGTCATGGAGGTTTATCGAGTTCTTAATTTTGACCCGAATTCCGTTAAACTCTTCTTCCTCGGCGATATGGTCACATTCCCATTCTTAAACGAAGTGAAGAAGTTTGTGCGTTTTTGTAGTACTATTCCCCCTACAAGTCTCTCTTCCGATATCATCATCCCTAATCCCGAATATTTTACTTTAATATCCAATACCATATAAGTAATGAGAATAATTAGTGGTAAATATAAAGGTCGTCGCTTTGATCCTCCAACAAATATTACTGCTCGACCTACAACGGATTTTGCCAAGGAGTCGCTCTTCAATCTTATCAATAATATGATAGAGATAGAGGGGTGTACAGTGCTTGACCTCTTTTCCGGTACAGGTTCAATAAGTTATGAATTTGCATCCCGAGATGCAAGTTATATCACCGCTGTGGAGATGAGTGAAAAACATATTGCCTTTATTCGAAAAACTTGTACAACCCTCGGTATCGATAATATAAGAGTACAACGTAGCGATGTGTTTAGGTTTATTACCTCTACTAAAGCTACTTACGACGTTATTTTTGCCGACCCGCCTTATCAATTGGATAGAATAGCAGAAATCCCGGACTTGATTTTTGCCAATAATTTACTCGCCGATGATGGTATTCTTATCGTGGAACACGGGGTTTCTACCGAGTTCTCAAATCATCCCAATTTTTTCGAACATCGTAATTATGGTAACGTTCATTTCTCTTTCTTTAAAAAATAATTTTGTACTATTCTAAAATCCCTTTTTTAGTAAAGAGTTTGAGTAAAATTTTATTCACAACAAAAAATATCAATCGTAGGATTCCTTTATTTAAGAATGGAGAATGAGAATTTAAAAAAGAAAACTGCATCCTCTCTTGTGTGGAATGTTTTCAACAAGATAGGATATCAGGTGATAGCCTTTTGTGTGGCTATTATCACTACTCGTATTCTCTCTCCGGAGGACTTTGGTTATATCGCCGCTTTGGCTCTGTTTACTATATTGAGTGGCGTTCTTATTGAGAGCGGTTTTTATGTTGCACTGATTCGTCGTGATAATAATTCTCGTGCCGACTATAGCGCAGCTTTTTATTTTAATGTATTGTTGAGCATAGTCTTATATCTTATCCTGTTTTTCTGCGCTCCTATCATTGCCGATTTCTTCCATATGCCTCCTTTGTTAAACCTTTCAAGGGTGATTTTCCTATCTTTAGTAATAAATTCTTTTGCAATAGTGCCGAATGTAATTCTTACTAAGGAGTTAAAATTTAAGCAGATAGCTATTTCTGATTTGGGTGGTATGGTTATCTCAGCTGTTATTACCATCGTTATGGCTGTCAAGGGGTTCGGCTATTGGGCTATAGCTGCACAACAAGTTTCTCAGGTCTTTTTCAAGACTATTTTATTCTGGTGTTTCAGCAAATGGCTACCGAGCCTTAAGTCTAATTTCGCCGTTATCAAAGAGTTATTCTCTTTCAGTTTCGCTATCATCATATCTTCGCTTCTTACTCATATCTCGAAATATATCTACAATTTTATTATCGGGCGCACTTATTCTACTGCCGATCTCGGATTTTACGGGCAAGCGAACAAGTACTACCAAATTCCCGTTAATGTTATCACTAATTCAGTGACGGGCGTCGCATACCCGGTTTTTTCTTCTTTGAATAATGATAAAGAGCGTCAAGTGGCTTATATTAAGAAGATTATAGCTCTTTTATCTTTCTTTGCTTTCCCTGTAATAATAGGATTTCTCGCTGTTGCTCCGAATTTTATTACCGTAGTAATCACCGATAAATGGATGCCTATTCTGCCTTACTTGCAGATGTTCCTGATTTCAGCCCTCGTACAGCCTTTTATTACACTTAATATCAATATTTTTAATGTAAAAGGCTACTCTAAATTCTTCCTTTATGTAGAAATTTTGATGGTTTGCCTCACAGCTTTTTTCCTTCTCATTATGCACAATACCATCATGCAGATGATTATGGGATTTTTACTTACAAACCTCATTGTTTGGGTAGTAACGCTTTTCCTAGTTAAGCATTGTGTCGGAATCTCTTGTTTTACGCAAATTCGTCAGATGTTGCCATCCTTCTTAATTAGCATTGCTATGGGCGGTATAGTTTTTCTTTTCGATACTTTTGTGCCTATGTCTCCGCTCGGAAAGCTATGTTGCGAAATACTCATGGGTGCGGCAAGTTATGCATTGCTTGCTTGGATATTTAAATTCGCTATTTTTAAAGACATTGTTAATCAGATAGTTAATAAGTTTATTCGTAAATGAAACACTCTATTCCTATTCAACTTCGTTTTAATGATACCGATGCATTAGGACATGTTAATAATTCTACTTATTTTAGCTTTTATGACTTGGGAAAAACCGAGTATTTTCGCACTTTGTATGGAGATAACTATTTTACTAAGGAGATTGACATAGTAGTTGCTCATGCGGAAGTGGACTTCTTGGAGCCTGTTTTCCTTACCGATGAAATAAGTGTTGAGACCGCAGTTACTCATATCGGTTCAAAGAGCTTTACTCTGTATCAGCAAATTAGAGATAAACGTACCAATAGTATTAAATGTAAATGCACAACTATTATGGTTGGTTACGATTTTAAAAAGAAAATTACTATTCCTATTTCCGATGAATGGCGCAGAGTAATAGCGAATTACGAAGAACGCCCCGACTTTTTGGGTAATGAGAAATAATCATTACCTTTGTATTTGAAAGTAAAAATTGTAAAATTCTAATATCACAAAAAATGATTTCACAGAAACTGCTTAATCCTCAGAGTATTGTAGTGGTTGGCGCATCTAACGATGTGCAAAAACCGGGTGGTAAACTACTCAAAAATTTATTGGAAAGTAACTTTAAAGGTAAAGTTTACGTAGTAAATCCAAAAGAAGCCGAAATTCAAGGTATCAAATGCCATGCAAAAGTAGAAGACCTGCCTCAGGTTGACTGCGCTCTTATGGCTATTGCTTCTAAATATTGCCTTCATACTGTTGAAGTTCTTGCTAAAGAGAAACAATGTGGCGGATACGTTATTATTTCTGCCGGCTTCTCTGAAGAAAATCACGAAGGTGCTGAAATAGAACACAAAATCGTAGAAATTATTGATAGCGTTGGCGGATCTCTTATCGGTCCTAACTGTACAGGTTTCCTCAATGTTAATTATACCGGTGCTTTCGATGCTCCAATTCCGCAATTGAATCCTCAAGGCGTGGATTTCGTTACCGGCTCCGGTGCTACTGCCGTATTTATCAAAGAAATAGGTATTACTAACGGTCTTCAATTTAATTCTGTTTGGGCTGTGGGTAACTCCGCTCAAATCGGTATCGAAGAGGTACTTGAGTATTGGGACGAAACCTATATTGCCGGTCAATCCGCTTTCGTAAAAATGATTTATATGGAGAGCATCCGTAACCCTCAAAAGTTACTTAAACATGCTTCTTCCCTTATCCGTAAAGGCTGTAAAATTGCAGCTATTAAATCCGGTTGTTCTTCTGCCGGTAGTCGCGCTGCTTCTTCTCATACAGGTGCTTTAGCTACTTCCGATGTCGCAGTAGATGCACTTTTCCGTAAAGCCGGTATCGTTCGTTGTAGCAACCGCCTCGAGCTCGTTAACGTCTGCTCCGTATTTATGCACCCGGAAATGAAGGGAAAGAATATGGCTATTATAACACACGCCGGCGGTCCTGCCGTTATGCTCACCGACGTGCTCTCTAATAATGGTCTCGAAGTGCCTGCTATTAGCGGTCCTAAAGCTCAAGAGCTTCTCACAAAATTGTTCCCGGGCTCTTCCGTTGCTAACCCTATCGACTTCCTCGCTACCGGTACTGCCGAGCAACTCGGTTATATCATCGATGCTTGTGAAAACGATTTTGATAATATTGACGCTATGGCTGTCATCTTCGGTTCTCCGGGCCTTTTCGCCAACTGGGAGGTCTATCGCGTTCTCGATGAGAAGATGAAGACTTGTAAAAAACCTATCTTCCCTATCTTGCCTTCTATTATCAATGTAAAAGACGAAATAGAAGATTTTATTAACGTTAAACATCGTATCAACTTCAGCGAAGAGTGCGTGTTCGGTAATGCCCTTGCAAAAGTTTATAATACCCCGGCTCCACAACCTGAAGTTCTTAATATTCCGGAAATCGACAAAGCCGCTATCCGTAAGGTTGTTGATAACGCTCAAAACGGTTATCTCTCTCTCGATGAAATCAACCAACTCCTCGATGCTGCAGGTATCAATCGTAAACGAAATGCCGAAGTTCGCACAGAAGATGATGCCGTTAAACAAGCTCAAGAGATGGGATTCCCTCTCGTAATGAAAGTTTGTGGTCCGGTTCATAAATCAGATGTCGGAGGTGTAGTTCTCAATGTAACCGATATGGATACCGTTCGCAAAGAGTTCAACCGCCTTATCAAGATTAAAGATACTTATGCCGTAGAGATATGCCCTATGTACCATGGTACAGAGATATTTATAGGTGCAAGCCGCGAACCTAAATTCGGCCATCAAGTGCTTTGCGGTCTCGGTGGTATCTTCATCGAAGTACTTAAAGATGTGCAAGCTTCCCTTGCTCCAATCTCTGTAGAAGAGGCTCACTCAATGATTAAGAACCTTCGCGGTTATAAGATTATTAAGGGTGTGCGCGGTCAAGAGCCTGTCAATGAAGACCTTTTTGCAGAAGCTGTTTCTCGCATCTCTGCCCTCGTTACCGTAGCTCCTGAAATTGCAGAAATGGACCTCAATCCGCTCCTCGGCTCTGCCAATGCCGTTGTTGCCGTTGATGCCCGTATCCGTATCGAGAAATAATTTTATAAGACCAACTGAGCTATAGACTCTTAGACTTTTTGTCTCTTTGTCTTAAAGTATGTTAGTCTATTCGACTCTTAGACCTTTATACCCTTAGTCTTAAATGCAAAATAATAAAAAGAGTGTCACTCGAATCTACCTTCAAGAGACACTCTTTTTTTTGATTTTAAAGTTTGATTTTAGTACTCAATTATGGTTCCGTAAGTACTTGATTTTTGCGATTTCAAAGTCTGATTATATATCTGATTATAGTCTCATGTCAATTATTCTATCATACCTATCTGTTTTAACCAAGTCAATACTTCCTCTTTTGAACGGGCTACTTGCTCTCGCGGTATTGCAATGCCTTCTATTACAGTGGCTCCCTTCTCAAGGTTGCGTATGGTGTTGATAGCATCGGAAAAACGGCTGCCTCCATGTGTGCAGAATGGAATGATTGTCTTGCCGCTGAAGTCGTATTCCTCAAAGAATGTATAGAGGGGCATCGGCATATCGTACCACCAATTAGGGAACCCGATAAATACTACGTTGTAATCTTTAATGTTCTTAATGTGATTGGTAAGTTTCGGACGTGCTTTGCTGTCTGTCTCTTCTTTCGCTACATCTATCAAAGCTTTATGAGATGCCGGATAACTGTGTACTGTTTTTATCTCGAAGATATCAGCACCGTTTACGGCTTCTTTGATGATGGTGGCAATATATTGCGTATTGCCCATCACTTTACCGGCAGATACCATCCTACTTGCAGCCGATGAGGCATCAACATCGTCGGTTTCCGGTACGGAAAAATATATTACTAACGTCTTTTTACTCTTTGCATCTGCTACTTTTTTAACCTGTTTTTGTTCGCTGACGGCAGTAGATACTGCATCGGTGCAGTTGCTTTTGGCTTTGCAATAGATTGTTATCATACATGCCGCCATCACCAGTATGCATGCTGTTACTATTCTTTTTCTCATATTATTAATATTTTATTGTGTTATCAGTTTGTTGTAAAATTTACTTTAAATTGTGATGATAGAAGTCGATGATATTGTTCCATGGAATGAAGTTGCCATCGCCACCATCGTATAAGTCGCAGTGAGTAGCGTTCGGAACAATGAGTAATTGCTTGTTATCGGCATATTTACCGCTTGTCAATTTTTGGTAAGCCTCTTCACCGAAATAGCGACTGTGTGCCTTCTCACCATGCACAATGAGAACAGGAGAGCGCAATTCTGAAGCGGCTATCCATAGGTTTTGATTAAGGCGCATCAGAATAGACGTGATATTCCAGCCCATATTGGAGTTGAGAGAGCGAGGATGATAACCCCTTTTTTTTGATTTATAGTAATCTACGTATTGTTTTAAAAACTCAGTGGCATCCGGAGTAGGTTCGTCGGGCAGACCGCCTTGTGGTAATATTTCGCCTATGCGGAACTCTTCGGTGCGCTTCGTAGCCAATTGCTTTTTAAGTTCGTAGCGGTTGTCTTCATTCATTGTGTCGAAATAACCCTGTTGTGTGACGCGCGTTAAATTATATAATGTAATACAAACCGATGCCTTGATACGCGGGTCGAGGGCTGCTGCATTTATGGCGATACCACCCCAGCCACAAATACCTAAAATACCTATATTTTCTGCATCTACATCAGAGTGACAAGAGAGATAATCTACAGCGGCACAGAAATCCTCGGTGTTGATGTCCATCGACGAAGAGTATCTTGGTTCGCCACCGCTCTCGCCTGTAAACGAAGGGTCGAAAGCAATAGTAATAAAGCCCTCTTCGGCTAATTTTTGTGCATAGAGTCCGCTCGATTGCTCTTTTACGGCGCCGAAAGGACCGCTCACCGCAATAGCCGGCATCTTTACTTTGTCTTCCTCTTTATAATTATCGATGGCAGAAACCGTTTTATTTCTCATTTCGTTTTTTATATTGTTGACCTTTGCCCTTTTTGGTATGTAAAGGTCGGCAACTAATGTGATACCGAATCGGTTTTTGAAAGTAACTTTTTGGTGTTTTACTCTTTCACTTTTAGGGAACGTCTTGTCCCATTCCGTAGTAAAGCCACACGGCTCTACCATTCTATTGGCTTGTTGTAAATTTTGAGCATTAATAGATATCATAGACATAGTTATTACGATTAATAATACTAAAAATTTTCTCATACTAAACACTAATTAGTCGCTCCTTAATTTCTACCTTTGGACGCAACCAGGAGCATAGGCTGAT
>JBJECF010000027.1:0-9036 GCA_051870785.1 Candidatus Aphodosoma sp. | reverse complement strand
TTGAGGTCTTCTTCAAATTTTGTCACTAATTTTGCACTTGCTTGTTGAGAGTAGCGTTAAAAATAAACACACGCCTTATTTTTTGTATAAAAATATTTTTGTAACTTTGCACCACTATTCACACAGAATAGTAGACCTATGATTTACAACGAATTAAACCATACAATCTCAAATATTTTCATTCATAATTGGGGGCATTTAGAGAGCTGGAAAAGTACTGCATCTATAAAATAGGCTTAGCCCTCCACACTCATTTCGGCCACTATTCGGTCGTTATTTTCCATTATATCATTAACAATTAATTTATTTAATATGAACCAATTTCAATTGTTCATAAGTGTGCTGTATTTCATACTTATGAGCCTTGGAAGCTATTGCTATTCACAAACTGTTATTCCACTGGAGAAATTATTTGAAATGGCGGACAACAACAGCAAGCAATTGCAACCTAAACTAACAACCGAAGAAGAGATAAAAAACGTAATAAAGACGAATAAAGCGGGACTCACGCCGGACATCAATATATCATTAGCGGTAAGTTACCTCGGAGATGGATTTACTACTGAGCGCAACTTCAGCGATTTTCAAATAGCGGAAATGCCACATCTGGGTAACAACCTCTCAGTAACTATTACTCAACCGATATATATGGGCGGTGCAATCAGCAATTCCATCGACATCTCAAAGCTACAACTTACCTGTGCCAGATATGCAACAGAACTTCAAAAAGATAATATTCGGATACAACTTACCGGATACTATTTGGATATGTTTAAATACATTAACATCAAAAATGTAATTGAAAAAAACATTCAAACGGCAGAGAAGGTTTTAGACGAAATAAAAACACGACATAGCGAAGGAGTTGCAATAGAGAACGATATCACCAGATACGAACTGCTGATATCTCAACTGCAACTACAATTAACAAAGACAAACAACATCATTGAAATTCTCAATACGAACATCGTAACTATAGTCGGTCTGCCTGTAAACACACAAATACTACCGGATAGTACTCTACTCAACAATTCTCTACCAGTCAATAGTTTGGAATGGTGGCAACAAGAAGCCGGGAAAAACTCCAACATGCTAAATATTGCACGCACGGAAATTGCTATTAACAAGAAAAGCGAAAACATTGCACGGTCGGAACTGATACCAAAAATCGCCTTAAAGGCAGGATATAATATCGACGGACCGATTTTAACGGAAATACCACCTATCAACCGCAACCTAAGTTATTGGTACATAGGAATTGGAGTAAATTACACACTCTCTTCATTATACAAAAGTAACAAAGCTCTAAAAAAATCGGAATTCAGCACACAAAAAAGCAAAGAGACATACGATGCATTGGAAGAAGAGATATTCTTAAAGATTAAATCAGATTACACTCACTATTTGGAGGCATACGAAGAGCTGAAAGTCAATACAAAAAGTGTAGAGCTTGCCAACAAGAATTACAACGTAGTAGCCGGCAGATATTCAAACGATATGGCACTCATCACCAACATGTTGGATGCAGTAAACGAAAAAATCAAATCGGAAACCGAACTAACAAATGCTCAAATAAACATCATATACTACTATTATAAATTATTATTCATCACAGGTAAATTATGAAATATAAAAATAAGAAAATACTATCTTACCTTATCTCGGTAGGAGTAATAGCAGTAGCACTCATATGGGTGTGCAATAAATTTATTCATTTAGGACATGTAGAATATACAGATAATGCCCAGATTAAACGACAAATAGTACCGGTAAACAGTCGTGTACAAGGCTACATAAAAACGATAAAATTCAAAGAATACGAGAAAGTAAAAAGAGGTGACACACTGATTATTATCGACGATACGGACCTCAAGTTACAGGTGGCAACGGCTTATGCCAATTACGAAAAAGCACTCACCAATAAAAATATCACAGAGTTTAGCGAAACGGCATCCATCAATGATGCTGCGGTAACCAACGCATCTATTAAAGAGGCAGAACTTCTGATGAATAATGCGGAAAGTGACTACAACAGATACATTAAATTGCTTGAGAAAGGAGCCGTTACCCGCCAGGAGTACGACAGAGTAAAAACCGCCTACGAAGCCAAGAGAGCACATTACGAAATGCTTGTACGCCAATATACTATGAAGAGTACTAACGTCATGATGAGCAAAGAAAGAGTACCACAATCGATATCAGATATAAACTATTTCCAAGCACTGCTGAATATAGCCGAGTTAAATTTGAGTTATACTGTCATCACTGCTCCATGCGATGGTTACACTTCTCGCAAAGAGATACAAGAAGGGCAACTCGTACAACCGGGGCAAACACTTCTCAACATAATATCCTCCGAAGAGCTGTGGATTACAGCGAATTATAAAGAGACTCAACTGCAACATATCGATAGTGGCAGCACAGTAATGATAAAAGTAGATGCCTACCCTAATAGTCGTTTCAAAGGAGTAGTTACCTCCATCTCCACTGCTACCGGGGCATCATTATCTCTCATACCACAGGATAATTCTGCCGGAAATTTCGTTAAAGTAAGACAACGCATTCCGATAAGAATAGACTTTACGGAAGATAACGACCCTGCAGATCTGGAAAAACTTGGTGCCGGCATGAATGTGGAATGTGAAATCAACTATTAAAATGAGTACTGAAGAAGTAAAATCCGAATTCGACATACCCGACATACCCAATTATATCCCGAAAAAATACAAACCATACTTCTTCATATTGTTTGTACTGATTATACAATTTTCGGGCGGACTCTATTTGGCATCCGTAGCGGAAATGGTAGGCAGTACGGGACTAAAACAAGAAGATATTCTAATGGCGGGATATTCGTCTTTAATAGGGATGTCGATGAACTTTGCGTTGATGTTCCGCATAAAATTTCGCTTTTCGAACAAGACGCAATTGCTCATCACAGGTATAGTTCTAATCTTAGCCAACATCATATGTGCCAACACGGGGAATACATTGATAATGATAATCACATGCTTCATCGCCGGATGGTTCAGGATGCAAGGAACATTTGCTTGTAACTCCACCATACAGCTTTGGCTTACACCAAAACGCGATATGGCAATATTCTTTTGCTACGTATATATAATTGTAGACAGTGTAATACAGCTGAGTGGCATATTCACCATCTACACGGCATTTTTTGCTCAATGGAGATATATGCATTGGATAATGACAGGGATGCTCGCCTTGATGATGCTACTCGTGATGATATTCTTAAAGCCGGTGCGCGGAGCAATGTACATCCCGCTATTGGGAATCGACTGGATAGGCAGTATGCTTTGGAGCGTTTTTATGCTAACATTCAGCTTCTTATGCGTATACGGCGAATATTACGATTGGTGGCAAGCAAGTGAGATGAAGATAGTACTAATAATATGTATTGCATGCCTTGGAATAAATTTGTGGCGAGCGTCATTTCTCCGACACCCTTACATCTCGTTTCGATCGATGACGAATAAAAACGTAGTGAAGGCATCCATTATCTACCTAATATTCTTTACTTTAGTAGCACCTGAACACGTCTTCGAACACAGCTATGCAGCAGCTATACTCGGTTACGACAAGACGAATATCATAGATTTAAATCTCTACGTATTCTTTGGCATCATCACTGGTTGCGCCTTTACATACTTCACTTTTGCACTTCGAAAGTGGAAATATAAAACTATGACAATCATCGGTTTTGCGCTTATCACAGTCTATTTAGCATGGTTTTATTTCTTTATCGACTATGGTATAGAGAAAGAAGCACTATTCATTCCACTCTTTCTACGCGGTTTTGGTTCGGTAATAATATCAATAACACTGCTTACATCGATAGTGCAAAGCGGTTTACCATTTCAAATATTCCCACAAGCCCTTACTATAAACGGCTTTATGGGAGCTGTAGTAAGCGCTACACTTTGCACTGCCATCATAGGCAGAATATTAAAAGTAGTAATGGCAAAGAACACAGCGTTACTCTGCAGTAACATCGTAAATTTCAATTCTAAAATCATACCGCAAAAAATCGGAGCCTATTATGGAATGGTACAGCAACAATCGTTAATAGTATCTATGAAAGAGATATACGGATGGCTATTAATTATTTCTACTATAGCAACGATATTATTATGTGTAGATTACAATAAAATTCGGCAATCGGCGATATTCCCGAAATGGAGCACAATACGTAAAGGGATTAAGCACACACTCCGAATAAAAAACAAAGGAAAAATAACGGCATCTAAGCCAACTATAATACAATAATGCCGAAATAACAACATCACAGTAGGCAGAAAAGCTATATGAACAAAAGGGAAACTTATCTGTGTAGTGGCGTTGATAATCAACAAATTTAAATAAAAATAAACTTATTATGAACAAAGCCCAACCCGTTTTAATTGCTTAAAAGGATGTGTGCTGAAAAAAATAAACAATTATGGGCAAAGCCTTTTCGAAAAAAGAAATTTTTCAGTTACATTCCGAACAACTTTTTAGAGCAGAAAACAATCTATATAAATAAAAAGAGAGCGTAACTTTTTGATGCGCTCTCTTTTTTGCGGAAGGAGGGGGATTCGAACCCCCGGTACAGTTACCCGTACGACAGTTTAGCAAACTGTTGGTTTCAGCCACTCACCCATCCTTCCGTAGTGACTTTTCAGAAACGATGCAAAGGTAGTAATATTTTTTGAATTACAAAAATTAATTCCCACAATAATTC
Organism: Candidatus Aphodosoma sp.; assembly: GCA_051870785.1. GTDB lineage: Bacteria > Bacteroidota > Bacteroidia > Bacteroidales > Paludibacteraceae > Aphodosoma. The sequence continues at coordinate 4,295 of JBJECF010000027.1, read as the reverse complement.
AAAAAAAATAGATTATCTTTGCAGCGAAAATAAAAAACCGAAAAGGCATATGTAACACACTGAATATGAATAAGAAAAAAATTATTATTTTATCATCTGTAATTCTTTTCATCATTATTTGCATAGCTGTAATATCGTTTTCCGCACTCTATTATATAGCATTTTTGGGCAACACTACCGAATTTGCAACTCGGAATCGGAAGTTTTTTGTCTACGAAGGCACGACAATAGAAGATATTGCATGCAATTTATATAACGATAAAATCATCCAAAACGAAACAACCTTTCTGCTTACAGCCAAATTATTGGGTTTATCAGGCAAAGAAATGCCATGCGGATGCTACACTATTGATGGAAAAAGTATGAGCAATTACCATTTGATTCGTAAGATAGAGCGAAAAATACAGACACCCGTAAAGCTCTCGTTGAATAATATGCGACTGCCGAGCCAATTTGCCCAAAAAGTAGCATCACAAATAATGGCGGACTCGACGGAGATTATGGACTACATCTGCGACAAAGAGAAGATGGCTGAATTGGGTTTTACACCGGATGAGCTCTTCGCCCTTGTAGTAAGCAATACCTATGAAGTGTGGTGGACAACAAGCGTCGATAACCTCATGAAAAAATTAAAGCAAGAGCACGACAAATTCTGGAATGAAGAGAGACGCGCAAAAGCAAACAAGTTGCATTTAACCCCTGTAGAAGTAACTATCATTGCCGGAATTGTAGATGAAGAGACCAACTACAAACCGGAAAAATCGACTATTGCAAGAGTATACCTCAACAGGTTAGATAGGGGGATGAAATTAGAAAGTTGCCCTACAGTAAAGTTTGCCTTAAAAGATTTCAGCATCACCCACATTCTCTACAAGCATATCAATTACGACAATCCGTATAATACATATATGTATGCCGGATTGCCACCGGGACCAATAAGGTTACCGGAAATCTACACTATAGACGCCGTACTCAATGCCGAAAAGCACGATTACATATTTATGTGTGCCGACTCGGAATTGAACGGAAGACACAAATTTGCAAAAACGCTATCTGAACACAATAGAAATGCAGAAAAATACTATAAAGCACTTAAGAACTGGAAGAAAAAATAAAGTTAGATATTTTTCTTAAAACATGTGTGTTATGTCATTAAAAATGACTACCTTTGCAGTGCGAAATACAAAATTAATGAAATATAAATTACAATAAAAATTATAAATCTAAAAGACATGAAAGTACTTGTTGCAACAGAAAAACCATTTGCAAAAGCAGCAGTAGATGGTATTAAATCAATTATTAACGCTGCAGGTGGAGAAGTTGTACTTCTTGAAAAATACACAGATGTAGAGCAATTTTACACAGCAGTAGCCGACGTAGACGCCCTCATCGTACGTTCAGACAAAGTAACAAAAGAAGTTCTTGACCACGCAAAAAATCTTAAAATCGTAGTACGCGCAGGAGCCGGCTTCGATAATCTCGACCTTGCTGCATGTACAGCACACAATGTAGTAGCAATGAACACACCTGGTCAAAACTCAGATGCAGTAGCAGAGCTTGCCCTTGGAATGATGGTATACGCTGCACGTGTACAATACACAGGCGCAACCGGAACAGAGCTTAAAGGCAAAACTCTCGGTATCCACGCTTATGGTAACGTAGGTATGCGTGTAGCCAAAATCGCATTAGGCTTTGGCATGAAAGTACAAGCCTTTGACCCATTCGTACCAGCAGATAAGATTGAGGCAGATGGAGTTAAAGCAGTAGCTTCTATCGACGAGCTCTACTCTACATCCGACTATGTATCATTACACATCCCAGCAACAGAGCAAACAAAGAAATCTATCAACTACGAACTCCTTAACAAGATGCCAAAAGGTGCAACCCTCGTTAACACAGCTCGTAAAGAGGTTATCGACGAAGAAGGTATTGCTAAATTGATGGAAGACCGCGCTGACTTCAAATACATCACCGACGTAGCACCATCAAATGCTGAAGAACTCAAAGAGAAATTCGGCGTACGCTATTTCGGTACTCCTAAAAAAATGGGTGCTCAAACAGCTGAGGCAAACACCAACGCAGGTCTCGCAGCAGCAAATCAAATTGTTGGATATATTAAAGACGGCGTAGAACGTTTCCGTTTGAATAAATAATTTATTCTATCAATATTTTTCAGGCGGGCTATACTTCAATTTAGTCCGCCTTTTTTATATGGACCCAAAAATTTACAAACAATACTCAAGCTATATAAAACTAGAAAAAGGCTTATCAAATAATTCCAAGGAGGCATATTTGCATGACCTAAATGCATTATTGACATTCTTGGAAGAGAAACGTATCGACCCGTTGGATGTAACATTAGAAAACCTTAGCGACTTTATTGCATATCTAAACGATTTAGGGATAGGGGCACGCTCGCAAGCGCGTATGATTTCCGGTATAAAATCATTCTACAAATTCCTTGTATACAGCGATATAATGAGTACTAACCCTACAGAGCTACTCGAGATGCCCAAACTGCCACAGCACCTACCTACAGTACTCACTCTGAAAGAGATTGAAGATATGGAAGACGCCATCGACCTATCGAAGAGCGAAGGACAGCGAAATTTGGCGATAATCGAAATGCTCTATGGCTCGGGATTACGCGTTAGCGAACTGATAAATATCAAGTTAAGCAACATCCATTGGGAAGAGAAATTCATGATAGTACAAGGCAAAGGTAACAAACAAAGGCTGGTACCGATAAGCGATGAATCCATAAAGCAAATAGACTATTGGTTATACGACAGAAACAAACTAAAGATAAATCCGGGGCATGAGGACTATTTATTTTTGAATAGATATGGCAGGCAACTAACGCGAACAATGATACTGATAATGATAAAAGAATTAGCGACACAAGCCGGGATAAAGAAGACTATCAGTCCCCACACCCTCCGCCACTCCTTTGCCACACATCTGCTCGAAGGCGGAGCCAACCTTCGCGTAATACAGATGATGCTCGGTCACGAAAACCTGGTAACCACCGAGATATACACTCATCTCGACACCACCTATCTCCGCGAAGAAATCCTCAACCACCACCCGAGAAACAAGAGGTAGATGGAAATATTAGTGTACCAAACAAAGCAAATTCCATTTTCTCCTCATCAGCCACCCGTGAAACAAGAGGTAAACCGAATTATTAGTGTACTAAACAAAACGAATCCCGTTTTCCACCTCAACCACAAACTGAGAAACAAGAGAAAAAAGAGGGCAACGACGAAAATTTACTTTCATCTGCCTATATTTTAGAAAGATTTCACCCTGATATTGGTTATGTTTTAGAAAGATTTTGACCCGAAGTTGGTTATATTTTAGAAAATTATTTTATCAACAATTGTGACTATTATATTAAACCACAAGCCCTTCCGCCTGATAAACTTACTATTCTATTACGACGGACAACTTGGTAAGTTCTTAAGAAGCATTGGGTTGGATAAAAGGAAGATTTTTATTGCCGAAGCATTTGTATATATCGATATAATTTTCTAAATTCGCAAGGCAAATAATACAATTTTTCACTTTGAAAAACTAAAAATCAGATCTAATAATATCACCTCAACAAACTGCATTGACTATGAATTACCCAACAATCAGTAAAACTGAAATAACAGATGAAGAGCGCGAAGAAGCCATATACGACGAATACGGAGCAAAATACACCAAAGATTGGCTGAAATTAATTGAAGGTCCTGAAAATTTAACTTCATATACAGTTAAAGAAGGCACTAAAATTATTGGAAATACGGCTTTTTGGTGCAGAAATATAATCAAATCCATTATTCTACCTAATAGTGTAACGAGCATAGGGGATTTGGCTTTTTGTGATTGTACACATCTCTATTCAATTAATATACTAAACGGTGTTACAAGTATTGGTGAAGAGGCCTTAGATAACTGCTCAGCATTAGAATCAATTACTATTCCCCAAAGTGTAAAAAATATCGAACATGGCATTTTCAACCAATGTAATTAGATATGCGTGCCAACTATCAATAACAAGAAACACTTGCAATTAAACCGCTGATTATCAATACTATTCTAATTTTAACACTTCGCAGTCAATTTTTGGTGCTTCGGCATTTTCCGCATAATTTTGTGACGTATTTCTACCGCGGTGAACCGACGAACGAAGCAAGAGCAGAGCCGAGCTTGCTCGAGCTATGCCTTGCAAGGAGGAGGAAGACCAAAGGTCAATGTACGAGGCTTTATTTTTGCCACAAAATTAGAGTCTGGAGACATGGGTTGAC
>JBJECF010000026.1:0-36739 GCA_051870785.1 Candidatus Aphodosoma sp. | reverse complement strand
AAGTGTCAGCCCTAATTTTATTTGCTTATAAAAGTTTTACCGGACAGCAATAAATAAGAATGAATATTGGTATTTAGTAGAATAAATGTTTTTATGATGTGAAATAATAAAAACAAAGAGACTGTCTAAATCATTTAGACAGTCTCTTCCTTTTATTATAAGTTCAAATTAAATTATTTATTTGCAGCTTCGAAGTCTTGCATACATTTTACAAGAGCTTGTACTGACTCAAGTGGACATGCATTGTAGATAGACGCACGGAAACCACCTACAGAGCGGTGTCCTTTAATACCTACCATACCACGTTCTTTTGCAAATGCCATAAAGTCAGCCTCTTTATCTTTGTATTGCTCCGCCATTACAAAGCATACGTTCATGATAGAACGGTCTTCTTTTGCAGCTGTGCCTACAAACATAGAGTTGCGGTCGATTTCATTGTAAAGAAGTGTAGCTTTTTCTACATTCAATTTGTTCATTGCTTCTACACCACCGAGTTTCTTAACCCATTTCAATGTTTCATGCATTACGAAAATAGAGAATACAGGAGGAGTGTTGAACATAGAGATGTTGCGCTCTTCTTCTGATGCGTGTGTAGCGTAATTTACCATTGTTTGTAATGGACGGTTGATTTTACCAAGAAGGTCGCGACGGATGATAACAAATGTTACACCGGCAGGTCCTACGTTCTTTTGTGCACCACCATAAATAAGAGCATATTTGCTTACGTCTACCGGACGGCTCATAATATCTGATGACATGTCGGCTACCAAGTTTATAGGGCAATCCATATCATAACGGATTTCTGTACCGTAGATAGTGTTATTTGTTGTGATGTGGAAATAATCTGCATCTGTTGGGATTACATAGTTCTTTGGTATATAAGAATATGTCTTGTCTTCTGATGATGCTACGATTTCTACTTCACCGTAGAATTTTGCCTCTTTGGCTGCTTTTTTTGCCCATACACCTGTTTGAAGATATGCGGCCTTTTTCTCTAATAAGTTGGCTGGTACAGTGAAGAATTGTGTTGATGCACCACCACCGAGGAATAATATCTCGTAATTCTCTGGGATGTTAAGAAGCTCACGCCATAATTCACGTGTCTCTTTCATTATTCTTTCCCATCCCGGTGTACGGTGTGAAATTTCCAAAATACCAATACCTGTTCCGTCAAAATCACGGATGGCTTCAATTGCAGATTCTACTGCTTCGCGAGGAAGTACGCATGGTCCTGCGTTGAAATTGTGCATTTTCATAATAGTAATGCTAAGTTAAGTTGTTATTATTTAGTTATTTATATTTTTATGCGTCGTTTTATTTTTACGCCTCAAAGGTAGTTATTTAATTATTATTGAACAAATTTTTTTGTCTCTTTTTTTAATTATATACGCTGATGCTTTTTTCTTTGTCTTCTCGGTTCTTTTTTACTTAAATAATATCTTGAAGGCTTCGTCTACTTTTGAAGCCCCGAGTATCTCTATTTTGTATTTCTTCTTATCTATCATTCCGCTGTTGAAGTCAGGAATGATTATTTTCTTAAAACCTAATTTTTCCGCTTCGCTGATGCGTTGATCTACTCGCATTACCGGCCGGATTTCTCCACTCAAGCCTACTTCACCCGTCATACATATGTTACTTGGTATGGCTAAATCCAAGTTACTGGATAATACCGAGGATATTACCGCAAGGTCTATTGCGGGGTCGTTGACGCGGAGTCCACCGGCGATATTTAGGAATACGTCTTTTTGGGGCAATTTAAATCCTGCCCGTTTTTCTAATACTGCCAAGAGCATATTCATCCTGCGTATGTCGAAGCCCGTTGCACTGCGTTGTGGTACTCCATATGCCGACGTGCTTACCAGGGCTTGTACTTCTATTAAAAATGGTCGGATACCCTCTATCGTTGCTGATACGGCAACGCCACTAAGCTCCATATCGGTATGGCTTAGAAGCATTTCGCTCGGATTGGTCACTTCTCTCAGTCCGCTACTTTGCATTTCGTAAATGGCTATTTCATCAGTGCTTCCAAAACGGTTTTTATGAGCTCGTAATATACGATACATATAGTTGCGGTCGCCCTCAAATTGTAGTACCGTGTCTACTATGTGCTCTAATATTTTTGGTCCTGCAATGCTGCCTTCTTTAGTGATATGACCGATTACTATTACCGGGGTATTTGTCTCTTTCGCAAATTTTAATAGCGATGCGGAGCATTCTCTTACTTGTGTTAAGGTGCCACTACTTTGTTCTATCGTTGTGGTTGATATTGTTTGTATAGAGTCTACAATAAGCAAGTCAGGCTCTATTTCTTTTATTTGTGTAAAGATATTTTCTAATACAGTATCGCTGTAGATGTAGCATTCACTCTGCATCTCTCCAATGCGTTCGGCTCGTAATTTCAGCTGAGTAGCACTCTCTTCTCCACTGGCATAAAGTATCTTTTTACCTTTCATGCCTAATGCTACTTGTAGTATAAGAGTGGATTTTCCTATGCCGGGTTCGCCACCTATCAACACCATACTTCCTGGCACTAATCCGCCTCCCAATACCCTATTAAGCTCTCCGTTGCCGGTATTAAGTCTTGGTAGGTGTTCTGTTTTTATCTGACTGACTAGTTGGGGCTTGCGCTCTTCTTGTATTTGCTTGTGATGCGTGTAACTGCGTGTGGTATCGGGTCTTATGGTATATTCTACTATGCTGTTCCAAGCCCCGCAAATAGGGCATTTTCCATAGGCTTGCGGGAAATCCGCTCCGCACTCTTTACATAAATATGTGGTCTTGCTTTTTGCCATTGTTTTATCGTTTCCAGAAAGATGGTGAGAATAATAATAGTATAGTAAATAATTCTAAACGACCTAATAACATTAAGAACGACATATACCATTTTGCTGCTGCAGGTAGCATATAGAAGTTGCCTGCAGGACCTTGTGCTCCGAGTCCCGGTCCTGCATTATCCAATGCCGTAAGTGATACGCCTATCGCTTCGTTAAGCGGTAGCCCGAAGAGTGAAAATATTATTATTGACAATATGGCTATTATAATGTATATTGAGATGAATGCATATATGTTTGCTACTATATTGTCGTGTACTATGCGTCGATTGATGCGTACCGGCATTATGGCTTTCGGGTGCATTATCCTCTTGAATTCATAAAAAATATTTTTCCCGATGATATGAAGCCTTATGAGTTTTATACCTCCGGATGTGGACCCGGCAGAGGCTCCGGTGCAGAGTAATAGTGTTATCAAAAACCATAATACTTCGGGCCATAACAAATAATCTTCTGTGGCAAAGCCCGTTGTTGTCATAATAGATACTACATGAAATAGCGAACTGCGGAAGTTACTCATTATCGATGCTAAATTTGTACTATGCCTATATACGCACAACCCGATACCGATGATAGCTGCAAATACAGCTATCGTTATCAAATATACTTTGAGTTCTTCGTCTTTAAAGAATGTCTTTATACTCTTTCGGCTGAAGCTAGTATAGATTAAAGAGAAATTGATACCTGCTAATATCATACCGATAATGATAGTATAATGAATGAGAGGAGACGACCAATAGCCTATAGAGGCTTGTTTTGTGGAGTATCCTCCTGATGACAATGTTGTGAGTGAGTGGCAAATAGCATCGAATGGAGACATGCCAAAAAGGAAGAGTAATACGCCGATAATAATGGTGAGTATGAGGTAGATAATCCACAGACGCCGTGCAGTGTCGGCGATACGAGGTCTTAATTTGTCGTGTGTCGGTCCAGGTGCTTCGGCTGAATATATTTGCATTCCCGCTCCAAAAAGGGGTAGTATTGCCAATGATAATACCATGATTCCCATACCGCCTAACCATTGTGTGAGGCTACGCCAAAATAAGAGCCCGTGGGGTAGCGATTCTATGTCGTTTAAAATGCTGGCTCCTGTTGTTGTGAAGCCGGACATAGTTTCGAAAAATGCGTCTGTTATGGATGGTATATATTTGCTTAATACGAAGGGTAACATCCCGAAGAAAGAGAATACTACCCATACAAAACTTACCAAAAGATAACCTGCTCTTGAATCGATCTGTTTCTCCGTCTTGTCGCCCAATAATATCCAAGCACCTCCGATGATGGCTGTTATTATCGACGACTCCAATAATGCTCTGAAGTCGTCTTCATGGTAATAAAATGATACTGCGGTAGCTGTAAGCATAAAAAATGCTTCTACTAAAAGCAGTATGCCGAGCATGCGTATTACCATTCGCCAGTTGAAATTCTTTATCATCGTTTAGTTGTTGAAATATTTTGCTATTTTCAATAATTCGTTTGAGCGACAGAATAGCACCACGTGGTCGGATGGTAATATCATAGTGTCGCCGTTGACTACATATCCTTTGCCATCGCGTACTATTCCTCCGATGTTTACATCGTGTGGCAACCTAAGGTCTTTAACTTTATGGCGTGTAATTTTATCTCCGGGTTTTACAATAAATTCCACTACCACGGCGTCGGAATAAGTTAGGCACTGCACATCGTTGGCGTCATCGTCGAGGGTTTGCTGGTAGATGTGTGATGCCGCAATGAGTTTTTTGTTTATGATTGTGCCGATGTCTAAGTTATCTGCCAAATCAATATAGTCGATATTCTCTACCTCGGCAATAGTCTTCTTGATGCCGAGGCGTTTGGCGGCAAGGCAAGCGAGTACGTTGGTCTCTGAATTGCCTGTGATGGCAATGAAGGCATCCGCTTCTTCTATACCTTCGTCTTTCAGTAAATCTATATTTCTTCCATCGCCATGTATTATCAATGTGTCGGTTCTATCAGCGAGTTCATAACACTTGTTTTTGTCGCTTTCAATAATTTTTACGTTGATGTGGCTCGGGAGGTATTGTACAGTTTTGAGGGCGATGCTCGACCCACCCATTATTATGATATTCTTAATGTCGAAATAGGTTTTCCCGGCATCTTCTTTAACAAATTCCAAATTGGCTTTTGTGCAGATAAAGTACACCAAATCGTTTGCTAAAATTTCGTCGTTTCCACCCGGGATGATTGTCTCGTTGTGGCGTTTAATGGCTACTATTCGGTACTTCTCGTGGTTAAAAAAGCCACTTTTAAATTGTTTGTTGATGATGCAAGCGTTGTTACGTACTTTGATACATACCAATATCAAAGCCTCGTTACAAAAAGTGCGATATTCCCGTATCCAATTTCGACGCAACGATTGTACTATCTCGCTGGCGGCGAGCATCTCCGGATAAACGAGGATGTCGATGCCTAATGCCTTGAATATCTCTTTGTTTTTTGGAAGTAAATATTCGTAATTGTTAATCCGAGCCAATATTTTTTTTGCTCCCAATTGTGAAGCCAATATGCCGGAATTGATATTTATACTCTCTTCAGGGGTCACTGCTATGAAGAGGTCGCAGTCTTTTACTCCGCATAGCATCAAGTCTTTTATGGATGTCGGAGAGCCCTGGTGTGAGAGCATGTCATAATTGGAGTCAAGGTCTTGCAAATGTTCTTCATCGCTGTCCATTATCAATATCTCATGATTTTCATTCGACAGCATTTTGGCAACATGCCTTCCTACTTCTCCTGCTCCTACTATGATTATTTTCATTGTTTGTTAATGTTTTTTATCTTTTGGAATATTCCTTCGCTGTCTATCTCTAACATACGATACAACTCCGGTTGCGTTCCATGCTCGATAAAAGCGTCGGGTAACCCCATCTTATCTACTTTTTTACCTTTATATCCTTTGTCTAAAAGCCAATCTTCTATGGCACTGCCTATACCACCAATCATAGTGCCATCTTCTATTGTTATTATATTGTCGTATTTTTCTGCAATTGCTTTAAGCAGTTCTTCATCGATAGGTTTGGCAAAGCGCAAATCGTAGAGGCCTGCATTGATACCCAATTCTTTATCTGCACGTTCAATTGCTTTTTGTGCTTGATATAACAGCGGACCGACTCCGACTATGGCAATATCTTTTCCTTCGATAAGCATTTCTCCTTTGCCGGTTTCTATATGTTGCATTTCGTTGTGCCAATCAACCAATATGCCTTTTCCGCGAGGGTATCTTATTATGTACGGACCTGTTTCGTTGACGGCAGTGTACATCATGTTGCGTAAAATATGCTCGTTTCGCGGAACGGCAATGGTGAGGTTAGGAATACAACGAAACATCGCTATGTCGAATTGCCCTTGGTGTGTTGCTCCATCGCTTCCTACGAGACCTGCCCTGTCGAGACACATTATCACGTGTAAATTTTGCAGTGCAACGTCGTGAATGACATTGTCATAAGCTCTTTGCATGAATGATGAGTAGATGTTGCAGAAAGGTATCATTCCCTCTTTAGCCAGTCCTGCTGAGAATGTGACGGCATGCCCCTCGGCGATGCCCACATCGAAAGTGCGCTCCGGCATCTCTTGCATCATGATGTTCATAGAGCATCCCGACGGCATTGCAGGTGTAATACCTACTATCTTGTCGTTGGTTTTTGCCAATTCCAAAAGAGTGTTGCCGAAAACGGTTTGAAACAGAGGTGGCTCGCCTTCGGTAGAAGCTTTGATGCGTTCTCCCGTCGTGGCATTGTATTTACCCGGTGCATGCCATGTGGTAACCTCTTCTTCCGCAGGCTTATAGCCCTTGCCCTTTTTAGTTATAATATGCAGTACTTTCGGACCTTTATAATCTTTAATCTCGTTGAGTACTTGTACCATCCATTGCACATCGTGCCCATCTATAGGTCCGAAATAGCGTATGTTAAGCCCCTCGAAAATATTATTGCTGTTCGACCCCGAGCGTAATCCTTTGAGTGTATTGCCAAGGCGTATTGTCGACTTATGTTTGTTATCGTCCATTATTCCCATTTTACGTAGCATATGGTAAGCCTTGAATCTCAACTTGTTGTATGTGGGGTTAAAATGCAAGTTAGTAAGGTATTGATTAAAACCTCCACGTATCGGGTCTATTGCCATGTTGTTGTCGTTGAGGATTATAAGCAGGTTGTTGTCGTTTGTAGATGCATTGTTGAGACCTTCGAAAGCCAAACCGCCCGTTAATGCTCCATCTCCGATTACGGCAATGATGTGGCGATTTTCTTCCCCCTTAAGTTTTGCAGCTATCGACATTCCTAATGCTGCTGATATGGAAGTCGACGAGTGACCGGTGCCGAAAGCGTCGTATTCACTCTCTTTTGGAGTGGGAAAACCACATAACCCCTTGAATTTTCGGTTGGTATTGAATTGTTTCCTCCTACCGGTAAGTATTTTGTGTGCATAAGCTTGATGACCTACATCCCATATCATCTTGTCGTACGGGGCATTAAATACGTAATGTAACGCTACCGTTAATTCTATTACTCCCAAGTTCGCTCCGAGATGACCGGGAGTGTCTGCCAATTGTTCTATTATAAAATTACGTAATTCATCGCATATTTCCGGTAATTCCGCTGTCGTATGTTGTTTTAAATCTGATGGAAAGTCAATGTTTTCCAATAGTTTATATTCCATTATTATGACGAAGTTATTATATTTTCCAACTTGCAAATATACTATTTTTTTTGCAATGGATTCTAATCTTACATTCTATTTATTTTTGAAAAATATCTTGTAAATACTTTTGTGATTGGAAAAATTGTTGTACCTTTGCAAAAATAATCATCGGATATGATTGACTCATCCTCTAATAAAGGCAATGCAATTGATGGCGGACTCATTAAAGCCATCGTAGAAAAGAATGCTCATCTCTCTAAAGAAAATGAAAGCCTTAAAAATGAAATAGATAGATTGAATTTAGAGGTGGCGGAATTAAAGGAAAAACTTAATCAATCTTCCATTGATTATGAGTCGTTGGACAACAAATACCAAAATCTGAAAATGGCAAAAGTTATCGGTTGGGACCAAAATAGTAAGAAAATTGCCATTGATAAGATTCGTGGTATGGTGCGTGAAATTGATTATTGCATCTCTTTTTTTAAAAATAAATAAATACACTTTTGATGTATGGCAGACGATAAGTTTAATATTACCATCAAATTGTACGATAAGGTGTATCAATTTAATATTAATAGAGACGAAGAGGAAGCTTTTCGTAGGGCACAAGTGATTTTGAATGAGAGGCTTCGGCTTTATTATTCTACTTTGGAAAATAATATCAGTGAAGGCGATTTAAGTCGCTCTGAAATATTACTTTTAGTAGCTTACGAATTTGCAGTGGAATATTCAAAAGGAGTTATCTCCAATGAATCTATTAATAAATTTTTAGAGGATGTAATTAATAAATAACATACGATAATTCACGGCTTTGCCGTATAAAACATATAACTCACGCACTTTTTTCTTATCCGCTTATGTCTGCGGTACAAGACGAAAAGTGTTTTTTTTTATTAATCATTTAAGAATCTGATATATAATGGATTATTTAGTAATTATTCTTGCTGTTGTAGGCCTTTTACTGGGTTGCGGAGTAGGGTATTTTATTACTATTTTCGTACTTAAAAGTAGAGTGGCGGAAAAAATTAAAGAAGCAGAAGAGCAAGGCGAAAATTTGAAGAAAAGTAAACTCCTCGAAGCAAAAGAGAAATTTTTGAATATGAAATCGGAATTTGAAAAAGAAGTCCAAGCTCGTAATTCAAAAATTCAACAAATCGAAAATCGCGCTCAACAAAGTGAGTCTCGCGCTCAACAAAAAGAGCAACAACTTAATCAAAAGCAAAAAGAGCTCGATAGAAAAAATAATGAATTGGATAATGTTCGTGCCAACCTCGAAAAACAATTGTCAGAGGTAGACGTTAAAAAATCAGAACTCGACCGTAAGCAAGCAGAGGTTACAGAAAAACTTGCCGAAGTGGCTGGTCTTTCCGCTCAACAAGCCAAAGAGCAACTCGTTGAGTCTATCAAAGATGAGGCTAAAACCGAGGCAATGGCTTATGTTACCGAGATTATGGAAGATGCTAAATTATCCGCCAATAAAGAGGCGAAACGCATCATCGTTCAAACAATACAACGCGTTGCTACTGAGACGGCTATTGAAAATTCAGTTACTGTATTCAATATCGATAGCGATGAGGTTAAAGGTCGTATTATCGGTCGCGAAGGTAGAAATATTCGCGCTCTTGAGGCTGCTACAGGTGTTGAAATTATAGTCGATGATACTCCGGAAGCTATAGTGCTCTCCGGTTTTGACCCTGTGCGTCGCGAAATTGCTCGTCTTGCCTTACACCAACTCGTTGTTGACGGTCGTATCCATCCGGCTCGTATCGAAGAAGTTGTGGCTAAAACGCGCAAACAAGTCGAAGATGAAATCGTTGAGATTGGTAAACGTACTACTATCGACCTCGGTATTCATGGTCTTCACCCTGAATTAATCCGACTCGTGGGTAAAATGAAGTATCGCTCTTCTTACGGACAAAATTTGCTGCAACATGCTCGTGAAACTGCTAATTTGTGCGCTATTATGGCTGCAGAGCTTGGACTTAATCCTCAAAAAGCAAAACGTGCCGGATTGCTCCACGATATAGGTAAAGTACCTGACGATCAACCTGAATTACCACATGCTATTCTCGGTATGAATCTCGCTGAGAAATATAAAGAAAAAGCCGACGTTTGTAACGCTATCGGTGCACACCATGATGAGGTGGAAATGACCTCTTTACTTGCCCCTATTGTGCAAGTGTGTGATGCTATTTCCGGAGCTCGCCCGGGTGCCCGCCGCGAAATCGTAGAGGCTTATATAAAACGCCTTAACGACCTCGAAAATCTCGCTCTCTCTTATCCTGGCGTTATCAAAACTTATGCTATCCAAGCCGGTCGTGAATTGCGTGTAATTGTTGGCGCCGACAAGGTAGATGATAAAACTGTAGAAACTCTATCTTACGATATAGCTAAGAAGATTCAAGATGAAATGACTTATCCGGGTCAAGTCAAAATCACCGTAATACGTGAAACTCGATCCGTAAGTTATGCAAAATAATACATTCATTTTCGCAAGTGGAAATATAATTGCCTTGCGGAAATGATTTCTACTCGGGGCTGTTTGGTTTCGACGGCGAGTAGAAGAGGTATGTAAGCATGCAGTGCATTGTCTGTTAAGCACTTTAATCATAGCAGGTAAAATATAACTGGCGAAAATAACTACGCTCTCGCTGCCTAAGTCGAAGTATAGTAGACTTGCTTAATTTCGGCACAAGGTGCTGAAACGGGACATCTCTCGGATGCTACGCTCCAAGGCGGTCCGGCTTAGAGGTGTGGGAAAATTGGAGATAGTGCTTTTATGCTGTGATAGAAGCATGAAATTTTTAGCAGATAAGGTAACAGTTGGTGGTTTCGGTCTTGCTGTTATTCGAAAATCTAAGCGAAGATAAGCATGTAGAAAGCATATTGCTTCCTCGTTCGGACACGGGTTCGAATCCCGTCAGCTCCACTTTTTTCTCATAATTTAATCGACTCTCTGAATTTTTTTAAGAGAGTCGCTTTTTTGTTAATAATTGTATGTGATATTTGTATATAAAGGGAATTTTTACTACTTTTGGAGTGCAAAACTTTTTGGCTCCATATACATCGGTTCCGTTTTATGTATTAAGCCTTTTATTTTTATGTATTTCTGTATAAATAGCTTGTTATGAATTATTTATATAAACCCCAAATTTCTGTGGATTGCGTGGTTTTCGGTTATGATGAACAACGATTGAAAGTGTTGGTTGTAAAAAAAGATATAGAGAATCACTCATTATCTGTTAATGACGTTAAATTACCCGGTAGTATTATCAAATCGGATGAGGATTTAGATAGCGCTGCGAATAGAATTTTAGAAGAATATACAGGTCTAACTAAGATTTATTTACATCAATTTAAAGCTTTCGGAAATCCGATAAGAAGTTCCCAAGCCGATGTCCTTTGGACGGAGAAGGTGGTTTCGCTTGGTATTACTCGGTTGGTAACGGTGGGGTATGTGGCTCTGATTAAGTTAGATAAAAAACTAAAATTAAAAAGCGGTGACGGTATGTATGCAGAGTGGGTGGATATCGACGAATGTAAAAAACTCAATCTCGCATTCGACCATTATAACATCATCATAGATGCGCTCGATAATGTTAAATGCACTATTAAGAGTGAGCCACAATTGTTGTTTGAATTAGTGCCAAAGAAGTTTACTCTACTGCAAGTGCGCGCACTATATAATTCCATTTACGGAATAAAAAGTGATGCCGCTAATTTCCGTAAATTTATCTTCTCGATACCCGGGGTTGCCGCTCTTCCTGAGGTAGAATCAGGAGTTCCACATCGAGCCGCAAGATTCTTTACTTATATAAAACCCAAAAGATAATTACTTGCATATCTTTTAGATAAAACCGATGCCATACTAAAGAGAACATAGTATGGCATCGGTTTTTTATGTTAGTAAAGAATTTTATTATTCAGAAACAGAGTTGATGGCGGATGCTATTGCTTCTTCCAATGTTAATTCAGGTCCGAAGGTCTCCGTGCGTTTGAATCCCATTTCTTCGGCTTTATCTTGGCGAAAACTGAAGTATGTACATTCTGCCATAGCACATATTTCTCCGGTCGGAGAGGTTATGGTTGCTCGCATTATCACTATATTACGCTTGCGCTCTATTACTTCCGAACGTAGTACTATATGGCTCCATTTTGTGCTTACCGGTTTTTTGTATTTTACCGTCATTTGAGATGTTACTCCCGAGGTCCCCAAGAGATGTATGAGTTGCCACGCACAAATTTCATCAAGTAATGTAGCCATTATTCCTCCGTGGAGCGTGTCTATCCACCCTTGATAATTATTTTGCAATGGGAATATCGACATTACATTATCTCCGTCGAGGAAAAATTTCATCTTTAGCCCTATTTGGTTGTGTGGCGCACAGCCAAAACAATTATAGCCCGGTATGTTTAACCATGGATTATTTAGTGCTTTCATCTTTCTTCTTTTTTTTAGGATTAAGTTTGTTATAACATTTTTTGCATAAACCATAGGTGTATACTGCTTGATATTCTATGCTGAAAGCAGTAAACATCTTATTGTTTAATGTTTTTTGAAGTTTTGTATCGCTATATTCTTTTACAGCTCCACAGCGTCGGCATATCTTATGGTGGTGTGTCTTTGCTCGTTTAATAGATTCGTATTCACACTCGTTCTCTCCAAAAGGATGCTTGACTACCAATCCGGCTTTGACGAGCAATTCTACTATGTAATATACTCCTGATAATGAGATGTGTAAATCTTTCTCAATTTCTTGGTGTAGCTGTTTTATTGTAAAATGCTTATCATATGCTTCTATATAATCCAACACTTTTTCACGCTCATATGTTTTACGCATATTGTGCAGTTTTATATAGTCGGATAGTATTTGATGTGAATCTGTCATGGATTGTACCTCGATTGGTTTAATATCTTTTGTGCATCGGTTTCTTGCATGAGTTGTTGTATGCCGACGTTTTTATTATGCTTCATATAGCTTTTTACTATTTGCCATCCGATGTATACACCGGCTCTTCCGGGCGACTCTTGTGTGAATGGTAAAGTGAACGGTCCGTCATTAATGTATCTGCCTTTGTCTATTATTTGAGTGCTATATAGGTCTTTACTTGCCATCAGAGATAGCCACATACCTTGTTCGTTTTCCGTTACCCACTCCCATTCGGATGTAGTATATCCCATTAGTAATGAGTCGGGTACGTCTAATAATTGAGATGTAGTATATAATATTTTACCTTGGTATATAATGTCGTATAATAAGTTTTCTGACATGCTTTTGGGATATTCTCCTACGAGCCAAGCAGTTATATAGTCGCATACTACTTTTCCCGGTTTCATGTTTTTCTTTTGATAACCATAGATGTTAAGGTATGAGTATATTTCATAATCACTTCCCATATAGTTGTCGATACTTAAAGAAATATAGTCGTCGCCTATGATTATGCTTTGATTTAAGCCGGAAACGTGGCAGTATACTCTCGGTGTTTTGAGTTGTGGTAAGAAGTATTTGGCTCTGCGAAAGGCTGTAGTGAGTTGCTCGTTATATTCGCTCATATCGCTGAATTTGCAGAGCGCATCGGTATATAATCGCTGAACGGATGTGTCGTTTTTAAATAACTTGTATGTGCTGTGCGTTATTGCTGAATCGGGATGCCCGAAGCGTATTACTTGTTGTAAATAAGCTTCTGTTATTCCGGGATAATTTTCGTTTAATGTATGGAATTCAGACTCTAATGATGTAGTGTCAAGAGTCCAGAATGCGCTATCGAATCGCTCTATAGTTACGTCAAACTCTATCCCGGTTAGGTCTGCCTTTCTGTTGTATGTACTGCATGCTGTAGAGAAAAATAGTATGCAGCACAATGGTATTATTACTTTTTTATTCATTAATTTTATTTTTTTTGCGGGTGTTATAAATCAAAAAAAGCGTACCAAATTTGATATGGTACGCCTTTTTTATGCTGTTTTTGCTGTCTGAATTATTCGTTTGGAGTATTTGTAGTTTCTTCTCCGGCAGCGTCCATAGGTACTGCATCTTCAAAATTGGCAGCTTGAGGTGCTTCTTGTACCGGCATCTCTACGCGATCAGAAATTTCGGAAGTACTTGTGGATTGTTTTACTGAGTGGAAACCTGTGGCTACTACACTCAAAATTACGATGAGTGCTATCAATGTCCATGTGGTTTTCTCCAAGAAGTCTGTGGTTTTACGTACTCCCATAATTTGATTTGTTGCACTGAACTGAGGGTTTAATCCTCCTCCTTTGGAGTTTTGTACCAATACAACCAATATCAAAATTACAGCAAGGATTACAATTAAAATCGTTAGTACAGGATACATTGTCGTATTATTTTTGTGTTGTTTTTAATATCGTTTCCAAGTATTTTATTTGGAGTGCAAAGTAACTACTTTTTTTTGAATTATTCAAATTTATCGCCCTTAATATTTCCAAGGCATCTAAATATTTTTGTTCAGAAATGAGTTGGTTGACGGTATTAGTAACTGTTTCAGCGTTTTTTTCTGTCAGTTCCAGCGTCTTGACAATACGTTTTTTTTGCTCTTTTTTGCTCGTTACATCTTTTTTAGACGTGGTATTTGCTATTTCTGATTCTTGCTTTTTAGCCTCTTTTTCGCGTTTTTCCATCTCTTCTTTGCGTTTTAATCGGGCTTCCTTAAGTTTTTGTGCAAGCAGTTGTAGCGATTCTCGTTGCGCTTCTGTGGGTTCGGGTTTGGAAAAATAGTCTCCCATTCCTGCCATTAATTGCTCTGTCGATATAAGTTCCGAATCGCTATTAGATTCTTTCTTTTCGCTTGTGATAAAGTAATAGAGGGCTTTCCGATTTGTGATATAGATGCCGTGGTTCATGAGTTCTTTGTCAAAAGTCAAGTCATTGTTTTGATAAAGAAGTCGCAAATATATCCATCGTATTTTTTCGCAATAGGGGTACAGCTCTATAATGCTTTTCAGTTCTTCTTTGTCGAGAATAGGGTTAACGTCGGGCTGTTGCAGATAGCTGATTATATCTTCTTTCTGAATCATTGTTTACCAATTAGCTACTGTTGCGTTGAAGATTTGGTCTATGACTTCCTCAATGAGTTCTTCTATTAAACTGTCTTGTACATCGTTGAGCGAAGATGTACTTGGGAAGGTTCTGTTGGCGGAGTAGTTTCCTTTTGTTTCTTCTCCGGTTACGTTGTTGTAAAATACTATTTGTACGGTAAGAGTCAATCGGTTTTCTGATGCCAAATTGTCGGCTCCAACGGCTATAGGCACAAGAGAGTAGCCGGTTATTGAACCTTCGAGAGATAAATCTCCGCCACTTTCTAAAATCATTAGTCTTGTTTGTTGTGCGTATTTGTTGCGGAGCTCTTCATTGAATTTGATGGCAAGAGGCGGGTAAACCAATGCTGCATTGTTAGGAAAATCGCTGATAGCTATCGACTTGGTTTTTGAGTAGTCGATGCTGGCTCCGTTGAATTTGTAGGATATTGTACAGCTACCCATTACGAGCATATATATCGTGGCAATAAGAATAATTCGTTTCATATCTATTCGTTTTTTTTCTGATTTTTGGTGTCTATCCCGTATTCTTCGAGTTTGCGATAGATGGTGCGTGTTGACACTCCCAATATTCTGGCGGTTTCTTTCAGATTTAATTTAGTCTTATTGTACGTTTCGATAATCATTTTTTTCTCTTGCTCTGCCAGGGTTATAGGTTGCTCTTCTATCTCTGTAATTTCATCAATATAGCTAATGTCTTTCTTTTTGTTATTAGTCTCAATTTTGTTTTCTTCAAAATTGTTTCTTGTGGTGTTGTCGATGATATATGGTGTATCTTGTGTAGAGATAGTCTCTTTTTCGTTGTCGATAGCAATCATGCTTTTATTTGTGTTTTCTATTTCCGGGTTGTTTTTATTGCTGTCGATATGGTAGTTGGAGATGATTTCTTTCATGTTATCAATCTCTTTTTTCATTTGCATGATGATAAACATTAAATCTCGCTCTTTAAATCCGCCGTTTTCAGGGTCCCCGAAAGTGTATGTTGCAGGTAAATTATTTTGATATGGGAGGTAGTTCTTTATAGTTTCTGCATTTATTTCTCTGTTTTGCTCGAGGATAGATATCTGTTCCGCAATATTTTTCAGCTGACGGATATTGCCTCTCCATTCGTAGTTTTCTATAATACTCTCTGCTTGTGGTGTAAGTTTTACCGGTGGCATATTATATTTTTCTGCTAAGTCGGAAGCAAATTTTCTGAAAAGCAGAGTGATGTCGCTTTTTCGGTCGCGTAATGGAGGTATGTTGATAGGTACTGCATTGAGGCGGTAGTATAGGTCTTCTCTAAAGCGTCCGGTGCTGATGGCTTTTAGCATGTTGACGTTTGTGGCTGCTACTACTCGTACGTTGGTTTTCTGTACTTTACTCGATCCTACTCTTATAAATTCTCCCGATTCGAGTACGCGTAATAATCGTACTTGTGTGGATAGTGGTAATTCTCCAACTTCGTCAAGGAAAATAGTACCTCCGTCTGCCTCCTCGAAATATCCTTTCCTATCTGATGTGGCACTGGTAAAGGAGCCCTTTACATGTCCGAAAAGCTCGGAGTCGATAGTGCCCTCCGGTATTGCTCCGCAGTTCACTGCTATTAATGCATTGTGTTTTCTATTGCTATATTGATGTATTATTTTCGGGAAAAACTCTTTTCCTACACCGCTCTCGCCTTGTATGAGTACGGATAAGTCTGTCTTTGCTACCTGTATTGCTATGTCGATAGCGTGGTTGAGTGTAGGTGATACTCCTATAATTCCAAATCTGTTTTTTACGTTTTGTATGTCTTGTGAGTTTATCATATTCTTTGCTTTTTGTGATTTATTTAAAATAATAGATTTAATTCGGATCGGTAATCGTATTTATTTCTTTGTAATTCAAAGTTTTCCGAATTGTTTTTTAAAATATTACTATCTGTTACCAGTCTGTCGTCATTTAAAAAAGCTTCCGCTAATTCGATAGCATTATGTATCTGCTTTTGTTTTATATCCGGCGTTTCTACTATGCAATTTGAATAATTAAATACAGTAGAAAGCGTATTTACAATTTGTTTTGTTGCATTGTATTTGCCTTGTACAGAGTAGCCCGCTATATGAGGTGTGCTGATAAAAGCTTTGTCGAGCAACTCATTATTTATTCTTGGTTCCCCTTCCCAACAATCTATAATACAACCGCTTATTGTGCCTTTGCCGAGATGACGCAATAGTGCAGCCTCATCTATTATTCCTCCACGAGCTGCATTGATGATGAGAGGCTGTTTGCCTTTATTTTCTATTATAGAAAATATTTTTTCGTCTATCATATGCATTGTCGGATATTCTCCATCTGTTGTTAGCGGAGTATGCACTGTAATTATGTCGCAGTTTAATACTTCTTCAAGTTGGTTTAAGTTATTGTCGTTTAGTTTTTTCGCTAATGGAGGGTCGTAGATATGATAACTTATTTCCAAACGATTGGCGATATTTGCTACCGCTTTACCTACATGCCCGAAACCGATAATTCCAAGTTTTAAATGTTGTATTATCTCTAAAACAGACGTGCTGTTATCGGAATGTATTGTGTTCTTTTTGTAACAAAAATGAATAATGGCGTTCCAAACGTATTGTGCTACGGCGTTGGCATTGCATCCCGGGGCGTTACGCACTTCTATGCCATGAGTGCTGCAGTATTCAGTATCGATATGGTCAACGCCTATGGTGGTAGTACCGATAAACGAAACTTTGCTGTTTTTGAGTAGCTCCTCATTGCATTTTGTGCGTGTGCGAATTATTAATGCGTCGGCATCTGCAACTGGCTCTGATGTTATCGACCTGCCTTTAATATACTGTATATTAGCCACTTTGTCGAAAATACCTCGAATGTATGGTATGTCGGAATCTATGATTATTGTCTTCTTCATTGTAGATGTAATGCATACATTATACCTTGCAAAGTTACATAATTATTCTGAATTACATAGCGTGATTTCTAATTTTGTTAAGCATTTTTATGTATTTTAGTATCTTCGATTTTGTAGTTGCCCCTTGAGAGGATGCGCAAAGAATGTTAGAGTAATACAGCAATATATTCAATAAAAATTATTACATTTGCAAGTTATATACCTTTGATGTAATATACTTATTCAGTAATATTATAAGTAATTGATAATTAATTTAATATAAATATTATGGGTAATATCGGATTGATAATCGAACAGGAATATCGTAATAGAGTGGCAAAAAAATCGTTTATTTTGCTTACTATTTTGATGCCGATTTTATTTGCAGCTCTTATTTTTGTTCCTCTTTGGCTTGCGTCCTTCGAGAGTGATGACGTGCAAAATATTGCTGTAGACGACCAGACCGGTCTTTATACCGAGGTGTTTGAGAATATGTCAAACTCTTCTTTTAATTTTATTTTACTCGATACTGTCGATGCAAATTTGAATGTGATCAAAGAGAATTCTTTTTACAATTCAATGATTATCATCACTGAAGATTTGGCTAAGAATCCTAACGCTATTGCTTATTATGGAGAAAAAACTGCTTCGGGTAGCCTTGTTTCCATTGTGGAAAATTCCCTTTCGGATTATGTGGAAAAACAGAAATTAGCTTCGTATAATATCCCGGAAATTGAGAAGATTATAGAGGAGTCTTATACGGATATAAATATGTCGACTTATAAGTTTAACGATGCAGGTGGTGTGTCCGCTTCTGATTCCGGCATTGCTTCTCTTATTGGTATTATTGCTACCGTACTGATTTATATGTTTATATTTACCAGTGGCAGTATGGTAATGCAATCTATCATTCAAGAAAAAGTAAATAGAGTAGTGGAAGTGATGGTATGCTCGGTGCGCCCTTGGCAGTTGATGTGGGGTAAGATTATTGCTGTTGCTTTAGTGTCACTCACTCAAATGCTTATCTGGTTTGTTATGACAATTGCTCTTGTGTATGTCGGTGGCTCGGCGGTGGGCTTTGATATACTCGGTTCTGCAAGTGTCGATATGGCTACTATGCCTACTGCCGAAATGTCGGAGGTCGACTCTATTATGTGCACCGTTAAATCTGTTAATTGGCTTTATATTGGTTCTTTATTCGTCATTTATTTCGTGCTTGGTTATTTGCTTTACGCTTCTCTTTTTGCCGCAGTCGGCTCCGCTGTCGATAATGAGGCGGATACAAATCAATTCTTAATGCCTATCACCATTCTCGTGCTTTTTGCTCTGTATGCCGGTATGTATAGTGCAGAAAATCCCGACGGTCCTCTTGCTTTTTGGTGCTCGTTAATTCCGCTTACTTCGCCTATTGTAATGATGGTGCGTGCGCCGTTCGACGTGCCAATGTGGCAGCTTATTACCTCTATTTCTCTGCTCATCGTTACTTTACTTGCTACTGTTTGGCTTTCTTCTAAAATTTATAGAGTGGGTATCCTTATGTATGGCAAAAAACCTTCTTGGAAGGAGATTATTAAATGGCTGAAATATTAAATGGCTGAAATATTAATATGATATACGGTAAAATTACAATAGCAATTTCTTCGGGCTGGTATGATGGGTATAATAAACTCAACCCGCCTTATGTGCAGTCGATTATCGATGCAGGTGCAATGCCTTTAATCATTCCCGTTACCGATAACGAGTCTTTGATAGAAGAGATGCTCTCTATGGCGGATGGCGTGTTGATTTCCGGTGGCGGGGATTTCGACCCGAAATATTGGGGGGAAGAGATTATCCCACAGAGTAATGCTCCATCTTCCGAAAGAGACGTTTTCGATTTATTGGTAGTAAAATGGGCTTACCGTTTGTCTATGCCTGTACTCGGCATTTGCCGTGGTATGCAGGCTATTAATATTGCTTTTGGTGGTTCGGTAATACAAGATATTTATACTCAATTGGGTGGTGACTTGCTAAACCATTCTCAAAAATCTCCCCGAGATGTTGAGTCGCATTCAGTGTCGATAACTAAGAATAGTCTTCTACATAATATTGTACGCCAAGATGCGTTGATGGTGAATTCTTTCCATCATCAAGCAGTAGGGCGGATAGCAGATAATTGTATTATTTCTGCTGTGGCTACGGATGGTGTGGTAGAGGCTATTGAGATGCCTTTGCATAGAATGGTTGCCGTACAGTGGCATCCCGAAGAGCTATATAAGGTTGATGAAAAGCAACTTGCTTTGTTTCATTGGCTTATCGCTGAAGCTAAATTGTATTCTGCCGCTCGCCAAATACATCAAAATAATATTGTCGTTGATTCTCATACAGATACACCTATGGTGTGGACGCCGAATACCGACCTTGGCATGTGGAATGATGAGTCAGCTGTGCGTGTTGATTTCAAAAAGATGAATACCGGAGGTGTGGGGCTTACTTTTATGGTGGCTTATCTGCCTCAGTACGACCTTCATGCGCCCGATTATAAAAAAGAAGCTCAAAAGGCTTTTGATACTGCAGTAAAGACGTTGACCGACTTGAAAAACCAGGTGGATAAGAATCCGAACATAGTGAGGTTGATTACTTCTCCTGATATGCTCGAGGCTTCTCAATGTAGTAGAATAGATGGTTGTAATATTCCTGCCGTCTGTTTTGGTTTGGAAAACGGTTTCTCCCTTAATGGCAATATAGATAATGTAGATTATTTTTATAAACTCGGTGTGAGGTATATTACTCTTTGTCATAATGGTGATAACGATTTGTGCGATTCTGCCAAAGGAAATAATACACACGGAGGTCTTTCTGATTTTGGTGTAAAGGTGGTACAAAGAATGAATGAGCTCGGTATGATTATCGATGTGTCGCACGCTGCAGATTCTACTATCCGAGATGTGCTGAAATATAGTAATTCTCCGATAGTAGCTACTCATACATCGTGTCGTGAATTATGTAGTCACGTTAGAAATATGCCGGACGATTTGATAAAAGCGTTGGCAATAAATGGCGGCGTAATGCAAATTTGCTTGTATAATTGGTTCCTTGCCAATGATGGTAATGCCGACCTCGATACAATAATAAATCATATCTGCCACACTGTAGATGTGGCTGGTATTAATGCTGTCGGTATCGGATCCGACTTTGATGGCGGGGGTGGTGTGTCGGGTTGTAACCATACTGCACAACTTATAAATATCACTATAGAATTGCTTCGTAAGGGCTTTTCTAAAGATGATGTGGCTAAAATAATGGGTGCTAATTTTTTAAATGTTTGGAAATCTATAATTAATTCAATATGAAAAGAATATTTTTTGCTTTGATTATTACTCTTTCCGTTTTCACAATGGCGTATGCGGAAAATAACATCGTCAAAATCGAAGAAAATTTGAATCGTAGCGATTCCGTTGCAATATCTCAAGTGCGTAAAGTTGCCGATATTATCCAAGAACTCGCCGTGCCGGATATGGAATCTAAAGGCCGTATCGTTATCTCCCAAAATGAAGAGGTTAATGCCCTTGTTCAACAGCAGGTAGTGGGTATGGTTAATGGTTACCGCGTTCAAATATTCTCAAGTAATAACGGACAAAAAGCCCGTAATAAGGCCTTTGAAATTAAAACGGAGATAGTAAAAAAACATCCTAATATAGAGATATATGTAACTTTTAACGCTCCGTTCTGGCGTGTAAGATTGGGTAACTGCCTTACTAAAGATGCAGCTCAAGAACTCAGATTGTGGATTATTAAAGAGTTTCCTATGTACGCCAGCGAAACATATATCGTTCCGGATGTCGTAGTTATTCAATAATAGTAAAACATGTCAATGGATGAATTTAAACCATCGGTAGAACAGCAGAGTGTTACCGAGCAAATTGCCGAACATTATAAAGCAATATTGAAATTAGTTGGTGAAGATGTTACTCGCGAGGGGCTTGTTAAAACCCCGCAACGCGTGGCTAAAGTTATGCAGTTCGCCACCCAAGGATATACTCAAAATCCTGATGAAATTCTACGCTCTGCAATGTTTCATGAAGATTATCACCAAATGGTAATCGTTAAAGATATAGAATTTTACTCTATGTGTGAGCACCATATGTTGCCTTTCTTCGGCAAAGTTCATGTGGCTTATATCCCGAATCATTACGTTACAGGCCTTAGTAAAATAGCCCGCGTCGTTGATGTATTCGCTCATCGATTGCAACTTCAAGAGCGCCTTACTTTGCAAATTAAAGATTGCATTCAAAATACTCTTGACCCTCTCGGCGTAATGGTAGTTATTGAAGCTCAGCATCTTTGCATGCAGATGCGAGGCGTGCAAAAACAAAATTCCGTTACCGTTACCAGCGATTTTACAGGCGCTTTTAATAGTGCCGTTACCAGAGAAGAATTTATGAATCTCCTTAATAAATAATTATTATGGCGAAGACGGGTATTGTTACTTCTCAAACTCAAAAACTGACTACTAAGATTACTCCGCAGCAGATTCAGATAATTAAATTTATCGAAACACCCGTTGCGGAACTTGAATCGTTGATAAATAAAGAGTTGGAAGAAAACCCTGCCCTCGACCTGAACAATTCCGATGAGGAGCATTTCGATGAGGAATTCCCTCAAGAAAACAATAGTGAGTCGGACGACGATTGGAAGGATATTGATTCGGAGGGCGAAAAACTCGATTTCAACTTGTCGGAAGATGATAACGATTTCGATTACGACTACGACGGAGTTGGTAGCTATCATCGTAATGCCGATAATGAAACCGACGATTATATGAGTAACATCTCATCGCAACCTTCGCTCCGTGATTTCCTTCTCGATCAACTCGGAACCGCTAATCTCTCTTCCAAGCAATTCGATTTATGCCGCTATGTGGTGGATAATATCGATGAAAACGGTTTTCTTAATCGTACTGCCGAGCAGATGCGTGACGATATAGCCATTACAGAGGGCTATCTCGTTAGTGAAAATGAGGTGGATGAGGCTGTAAATATCGTACGCCATTTAGACCCTATCGGCGTGGCTTCGTACTCTTTACAAGATTGCCTCGCAATCCAATTGGATGTGATGAAAGAAAACGACCCTGACAACCGATTTGTGAATTTAGCTCTTCAAATAGTTAATAAATACTTGCCTCTAATTGAAACCAATAAGTTCAATACTCTCTCTAATCATCTCAATTGCTCGCGTAATGATATAGAGAAGGCTGTGGAAATTATAAAATCATTGAATGCGAAGCCTGGAGCCAATTATTCCGTCGGCGTTGAATCTATTGCCCGTACCATTACTCCCGATTTTCAAATTGTTGATGTAGATGGTAAACCAAAAGTGTTGCTCAATAGTAACTTTTTGCCAAAGCTTCGGGTAGATGGTAAATATATGGAAATGCTCGACTACCTTAAAGGGTCCGACCTCGATGATGTTAAGAAATATGTAGATAAAGCCAATAACTTTATTGTGGCTTTACAACAGCGAAATCCTACCCTTAACACTATTATGAATGCTATTGTCGACTATCAATACG
Organism: Candidatus Aphodosoma sp.; assembly: GCA_051870785.1. Classification (GTDB taxonomy): domain Bacteria; phylum Bacteroidota; class Bacteroidia; order Bacteroidales; family Paludibacteraceae; genus Aphodosoma. The sequence continues at coordinate 13,778 of JBJECF010000026.1, read as the reverse complement.
ATTATTTCATGTCCGGTGGCGATGATGCAAAACTAAAACCGATGCGCCTAAAAGATATATCCGAAAAAACCGGTTTCGATGAGAGCATTATCTCACGCGTTAATAATAATAAGTATGTGGATACTGCTTGGGGTGTAATACCTCTGAAGCACTTTTTTGTAGACGGTATGGAGAATACCGATGGTGTAGAGGTGTCGAAAAATGAAATTCGCTATGTGCTGAAATCTATCATCGATAATGAGGATAAATCGCACCCGCTTACTGACGATGAAATTGTAGTTATCTTAAAAAATAAAGGTTATAATATAGCCCGCCGAACCGTGGCAAAATATCGAGCCATTCTTTCTATTCCAACAGCAAAAGAAAGAATGATTTTGTAATTGTAGTATAACATGAATCGATTAGCTAAATTTTTTTCCGCTATTTTTCATCCTGTTTTTTTGATGACGGGCTTCTTCTTTTTCGAGTTTATCAGAATAGGTATCGTTTACGACAGAATATTGGTAAGCTCAAGTATGCTATATCTTATCTTGCTATTTTCTACTATCTTACCTATAATGGGAATGATTGTATGTCGCCTTTTTAGAGTAATATCCTCTTTTGAGATGAAAGATAAAAAAGAGCGTATCATTCCTTATTTGATATCTATTACGTCGTACATAGTCTTGATTATTTTGTTATATTCAAAATATAATACAGCTTTGACGAACTATGTGTTGTTCTTAGTTACATGTGGCGCCGTGTCGTTGATATTCATTTCTATAATAAATTTTTATTGGAAAATTAGCATTCATTTATGTGGAGCAGGTGCTTTGTTGGCGGCTTATGTGTCATTAGGTTTGCTTTACGGCTATTATGTATTCCCTTTTTTAGTAAGTAGTGTGGCAATAGCAGCCGTGTTGGGATGGGCTCGTATGCAATTAAAGAGCCATACCCTTTCTCAAGTTATCTGTGGCTGGTTAGTTGGTTTTGTACCGGCTATAATTTTTCTCTGTTGTTATATTTGGTTGTAATGAAACCCTTCTCTTTTATATTTCTATTTATTATTAATGTGCTGTTGTCGTCGGCATTGACTCCTGCCGATTCTGCCGTTATACGCTCTTCCGTAGTGAGCTATAAGATGGTGAATTTAAAATCCGGAGAGGTCGTTGCCGATGTGAATTCTTCTATGGCTGCCACTCCGGCTTCGGTTACCAAATTGATAACTACTGCTACTGTTCTCGAACTACTCGGCGCTGATTATCGTTTCCCTACATATTTGGAGACGGATGGATATATCTCTAATGATACGCTTTTCGGAAATCTTATTATCCGCGGTACGGGAGACCCTACTTTCGGCTCATCTTTCTGTGGTTCAAAGGCTATTGTCGATTCTGTTGTAAATGTTATTATTCAAAAAGGTGTAAAAGTAATTTGTGGTGATGTCATTGCCGATGCTTCTTGTTTTAGTCGAAATCCTGTGCCGGATAAGTGGGTGTGGGAAGATTTGGGCTTTAATTACGGAGCAGGGTCTTATGGTATAAATATTTTTGACAATACTGCCCTTGTATTATTTAATTCGGATAAAAACTGCGCCTATATTTCTCGAATAATCAACGATTTACCGGGAATGGATAATGTTAACGACGTAAAGGTAAATCGTATTATCCCGGAAAATCTTCTCGCTTATTGTGCCCCTTATAGTAATAAGCGTTTGTTTTACGGCTCGCTTATCCCCAATCGAAAAAATATTCCACTTAAAGTGAGTACGTCTAATCCGCCTCTTGTTGCTGCATATAAATTATATACCTCACTTGCCCGTTTCGGTGTAGATGTGATAGGTGTGCCTCGTGAAGTGATTCTTAGTTCGTCCGGTAAGGTGTCACTCGGTAAACCGGTCGCCACTTCTAATTTTAAAGAGGGAAACGGCTCGCTTCTTCATCATAACGTTTCCAAAATTTGTTCTCCATACGATACTGCATATACGGATATTTATTCTTTTGACAATCATACTATTCTGAATACATTTTATTCAGCTCCATTAAAAGAAATTATCGCCGTTACTAATTTCAAAAGCAATAACCTATATGCCGAGTCTATTTTCCGCCATTTGGCTTTGTTGTCTGTGAATCATAATGCTACTTCTGCACAGTCGATAGATACGATACGCGGTTTCTGGACGCAGCATGGGGTGGATGTCAGCTTTATGAGGATTTATGACGGTTGTGGTTTATCCCCTCAAGGGGCTTTGCCTGCCTCTACCATAGTAGATATGCTTGCATATATGTATAAGAGTGATAATTACTCCGTTTTTCGTGCCTCATTGCCATTGGCAGGTAAAGAGGGTACTGTTGCTAAATTTTTGAGAAATACACCATTATACGGTAAAGCGTGGGTGAAAAGTGGCTCTTTATCAGGTACCCGTGCTTATGCGGGATATATCTCAGTAAATGGTAATGATTACGCTTTTGCCGTTATGTTCAATAACTTTGCAGTCCCGAGTAAAGAGGTGGTGAAGATTATTGAAGAATGGCTTGTACTTGATGCTAAATAATTGATAATGAGTAAATGTAACTATATATATTGTGCCGAAGTCGACTCTACAAGCAACGAATTAAAACGTCGCTTGGAGACGTGTAAAATGAATAATTTTACTTGTATTTATACCGACTTCCAATTCGCCGGAAGAGGACAAACCATGATTGGGGGGAAGAGCTCAAACGCTTGGGAGAGCGAGATAGGAAAAAACCTGTTGATGTCACTCCTAATACGCCCTAACGAAGTACCGGTGGAAATGCAATTTTTTATTAATCAGGTGGTTGCCGTCGCTATCGTTGACGAATTGAACAATATAGTAGCGGATAAAAATATCGTTATCAAATGGCCCAATGATATCTATGCCGGTGATAAGAAATTGTGTGGAGTGCTCATTGAGAATACCGTTATCGGTATGAATATAGATACCTCAATTGTAGGTATCGGTATAAATGTCAATCAAAAAGAATTTTTTAACGCTCCTAATCCTACCAGTTTATCGCTCATTTCCGGAAGGAATATCAACATAGAAAAACTTCGTAAAGCTATAATTAAGCGTATAATTAAGTATTACGAAGATGTTTTTGTTGATGTAAAACTCCCTTTGGAGGTGCTTTATAATCGATACTACTCGCTCCTTTATCGTCGAGATGGATTGCATAAATATGCATTGCCTACGGGTGAGCGGTTTATGGCTTCTATTCTCGGTGTCGATACATACGGTATGCTGTCGTTAAAACATGCCGATGGTTCCGTACATAAATACGCATTTAAAGAATTGGTATATATTTTTGAGTAATATGAATTTTAAATTGGTTTCTCCTTATCAGCCTACCGGCGATCAGCCCGAGGCAATACGTAGTTTGACGGACGGCATTAATGCCGGTATTCCGTTTCAGACTCTGCTCGGCGTCACCGGTTCCGGAAAAACATTTACTATGGCTAATGTCATAGCAAACCTTAATCGCCCCACTCTTATTTTATCTCATAATAAGACTCTTGCCGCTCAATTGTATACCGAGTTCAAATCTTTCTTCCCGAATAATGCAGTAGAATATTTTGTGTCGTATTACGACTATTATCAACCCGAGGCTTACTTGCCTTTGACCGATACTTATATCGAGAAGGACTTGGCTATCAATGCCGAAATCGACCGCTTGCGCCTTTCTGCTACGGCGGCATTGCTCTCCGGTAGAAGGGATGTTATTGTCGTTTCGTCGGTTTCTTGCCTTTATGGTATCGGTAATCCGGCTGATTTTACTGACAACTGTATCTCAATAAAAGTTGGAATGGCGGTCCGCATTCAAGACCTTATGAGGCGACTTGTCAATGCTCAATATACTCGTAATGATATAGACCTGAACCGTGGTTCTTATCGTCTAAAAGGCGATACCCTCGATATTTACCTCTCTTACGCAGAATATATCCTTCGTATTATTTTCTGGGATGATGAAATAGACTCTATAGAGACTCTCGATCCTATAAATAACGTCACTATCCAGCAGTTTGAAGATTTCAATATATATCCTGCCAATATTTTTGTAACTACTCAAGAGCGTGTAAACTCAGCTATCGACCAAATTGCACTTGACCTCGGAGAAGAGGTGCAACAACTAATTGATATAGGTAAACCTTATGAGGCTAAGCGACTTGAAGAGCGTGTAAATTATGATTTGGAGATGATAAAGGAAGTAGGGTATTGCTCGGGTGTGGAGAATTATAGTCGCTATTTCGATAACCGTCCGCCGGGTTCACGGCCGTACTGCCTGCTCGATTATTTTCCGAAGGATTTCTTATTGATAGTAGATGAGAGCCACGTTACCGTTCCGCAAATTCGTGCAATGTACGGTGGAGATGCCTCTCGTAAGAAGAATCTTGTAGAGTACGGCTTCCGTATGAAATCGGCTATGGATAACCGTCCATTGAAATTCGAAGAATTCGAAAGTCTGGTTCATACCGCTATTTATGTTAGTGCTACTCCTGCCGATTTTGAATTACAAAAAAGTGAAGGCATTATCGTAGACCAAGTTATACGTCCTACCGGATTACTCGACCCTGAAATTGAGGTGCGACCTACTCTCAATCAAATAGACGACCTTATGGAAGAAATAGCTCGCCGTGCTGAGTTAGACGAAAGGGTACTTGTTACTACTCTTACAAAACGAATGGCAGAAGAATTAAACCAATATTTCGAGCGTAACGGCGTCAGATGTAATTATATACATTCCGATATAGATACGCTGGAGCGTGTGCAGATATTGGACGATTTACGAAAAGGTCTCTTTGATGTTCTTATCGGTGTAAACCTGCTACGCGAAGGTCTTGATTTGCCTCAGGTTTCTCTTGTAGCTATCCTCGATGCTGATAAAGAGGGCTTCTTGCGCGACCATCGATCACTTACTCAAACTGCCGGTCGTGCCGCTCGAAATGTCAATGGTAAGGTTATTATGTATGCCGACTCTATTACCCGGTCAATGAAACTTACTATTGATGAGACTAATCGCCGTAGAGAAAAACAATTGAAATATAACCAAGAACACAATATTACTCCTAAACCTGTGATGTCGGGACTTGATTCTCCTCTCGCTCATATTACCCCTAATAAAGCGGGACCAAAAGCTTATATCGAGAAAGAATTTAATTCCATTGCTGCCGAACCGGTTATTAAAACCATGAATTATACCGATTTGGAGAAAGCAATAAAGAATGCTAAACATTATATGGAGGAGGCTGCTAAAAAAATGGACTTCATGGAGGCTGCTCAGTGGCGGGACGAAATGATTCGTCTTGAAGCGGTGCTCAATGAAAAAAATAAATGATATGATTTCTTTAGAACAAATTAAGGCTCCTATTGCCAAAGAGTATGAGGAGTTTAAAAAACTTTTTTCTTCCGTTTTTGAAACGGAAATGCAGCAATACGCCGGTTCTTTTTCCGATAATTTCGTTGCCAACGAAGAATTACTGAACCGTGTTATCAAATACATCTCAAATAAACAAGGAAAACAGATGCGCCCGGTATTCTCTATCTTGTGCGCTAAGTTGTGCGGCGTTGTTAATGAAGTTACTTATCGGGTGGCTACATCTTATGAGTTACTCCATACTGCAAGCCTTATTCACGACGATGTAGTGGATAATACATTCCAACGTCGTGGTCAACCATCGGTTAATGCCGTTTTTGATAATCGTACCGCAGTTCTCGTTGGTGATTATCTTCTAAGTAAATCCATGTCGTTTATTTCATCTACAAAAAATACGGTTATCTTTGAGCAGTTGGCTAATCTTGGACTTCTGCTGTCGCGTGGCGAATTGCTTCAATTGCAGCATGCCTATGACATCCCTAAAGAAGAGGAATATATAGATATAATCCGAAAAAAAACGGCGATATTATTTATTGCAAGTGCTCAGTCAGCAGCGGTGAGCGTCAATGCTACTGAGGCTCAATTTAATGCTCTTTCTCGATTTGCGGAATATCTCGGTATCTGTTTCCAAATCAAAGATGATATTCTCGATTATTCACCAAAAGCTAAAATCGGAAAACCTACTTTGAACGATATCCGTGAGGGTAAGATTACACTTCCTCTTCAACACGCTCTCAGAGTTACCTCTTCACAACAATCAAGTGTCATCCTTAATGCTATTAAAGAGGGTAATTTCTCGGAAGAATTCTTTTATAATATCGGTATGCTTGTAGCTCGAAACGGTGGAATAGAATATGCCGAAAAACGCATGTATTATTATAAAGATGAAGCTATTAAGGCTCTCGATTGCTTCCCTGAATCCGAAGTAAAAGAGGCTCTTGTCAATTTACTTACTTTGGTTTTGGAGCGCGATTATTAATATAAATTTTTTACAGTCAGATTTTTTTAGATATGAAAAGAGCCGTAATTGTAGTTGCCGGTGGTAGTGGTAAACGAATGGGATGTGATATGCCTAAACAATTTCTGCCCGTAAGTGGTAAGCCTATATTGATGCACACATTGAATAATCTTTATTCTTTTGATAAAGATATGCTTATTGTGCTTGTAATCGTGGCTGATTGTATAGATTTATGGAAAAAATTGTGCTTTGATTTCGCCTTTGATGTGCCACATATTTTGGTAAAAGGTGGTAAAGAACGTTTCGATTCTGTGAAAAACGGGCTATTATCTATTCCCGCAGAAATGGTGGATGATATCGACGTGGTAGCGGTTCATGACGGTGTACGCCCTTTCCTTACAAACTCATTACTGAGCTCTCTTTTTGATGTTGCATCAAAAGGCATGGCTGTTATACCTATTGTGCCGATGATAGATTCTATTCGAAAATACGAAGATACGAATAATAGTGTTGCAGTAGATCGAAAAAAATATTGCAGAGTGCAAACCCCGCAATGCTTCCCTTTTAAAAAACTTCTCAATGCTTATAATGCAACACTATTTTCTACTGAAATTACTGATGATGCATCGGTTTGGGAACATTATTATATAGATGATACAATCACCCTTGTACCGGGAGATGAGAGTAATATAAAAATAACGAACCCTATTGATATGGTGGTTGCAGAAAGATTATTGCAGAATAATTAAATTGGAATATACGATGAAGCGTTTTAAGAAACTCTTTAAACGGTATACTAACCTTATGACGTCTATAATTATGATAATACTACTGACGTTAATAATAGTATTAGTATACACAACGCACGATTATTTTCTTAATTAATGATTGTTGTAGTTCTTAGCTAATCCGCCTTGCGATGTCTCTTTATACAGAGAAGGCAAATCATGCCCTGTTTGTTTCATAACGCTTACTACTTTGTCGAAAGAAACTCTGTGCGAACCATCAGAGAATGATGCATAAATATTTGAGTCTAAGGCACGTGCAGCGGCGTATGCATTACGCTCGATACAAGGTATTTGTACAAGTCCGCAAACCGGGTCACATGTCATTCCGAGGTGATGTTCAAGTCCCATCTCTGCAGCATATTCTATTTGTGTAGGACTGCCGCCAAAAAGCTGATTGGCAGCTGCTGATGCCATAGCACATGCTACACCTACTTCGCCTTGACAGCCCACTTCCGCTCCGCTTATTGATGCATTTTGTTTTACTATATTACCTATTAGTCCCGCAGTGGCTATGGCTCGTAATATCCTTATCTCATTTATATTCTTACTCTTCCATAGATGATAAAGTACCCCCGGTAGTACTCCGCATGAGCCACAAGTAGGTGCAGTAACTATCTTGCCTCCTCCTGCATTTTGCTCACTTACAGCAAGGGCATATGCAAAAACCAGACCTCTAGACCTTAGATTATCTTGGTAGCCGGATGCCTTTATATTATATGTGGCAGCTTTACGACGCAGATGTAGTGGACCGGGTAGAACACCTTCCGCATCTAAGCCTGCTTCTACCGATTCTTTCATCACCTTCCATACCTCGGCTAAATAATCCCATATATCTTCACCTTCACACTCCTCTACATATTCCCAATAACTTTTTCCTGTTTCATTGCAGTAGTTTAATATATCCGTCATTGTGGTCATAGTGTAGATGTCGTTCGATTCGATATTCTTTCCCTCTTCTGCTAAAGCTCCTCCTCCAATGCTGAATACAGTCCATGTATCTGTTTCTTTCCCCTCTTGATTAAAGCTTCTGAAAGTCATCCCATTAGGATGATATTTTAAGAAAATATCACTTCTCCAAATAATATTGGCATTAGGCATTACATCCAATAAAGCAACATCCGTCATGTGACCTTTTCCTGTGGCTGCAAGGCTACCATATAGGGTTACTTCAAAAGAAGCTGCATCCGGATGTCGTTTTAAAAACATCTCTGCAGCGCGTCGTGGACCCATAGTATGACTGCTTGATGGCCCGTAACCAATTCTGAATAAATCTTTTATAGATTTCATACTATTCTCCTTTTTGAGAGGTTTATTTTGTTGTGCAAATGTACAAAGAATATTTTATTCGTTTCTGTATATTATTAATTTTTTCTCCTCTAATACTTTTATATAAAATAGTCCACACCCCGTTTTGAAGTGTGGACTCATATATTTAAATAGTTATTAATATTTATTCTGATAATACGGAGTCGAAATACCATTTTTTGCCGTCAGCATCTGTAAACATGGTTACTCCAATCCCATTTACACATTTAGCATATTCTTCTGTTGTGTTTTTTGTATCATACGCAATTAATTCCGGTAATAAATAAGATTGAATGTCGTCTAATAAAATAATACCTTCATTATTGCCAGTGCGAGTTATACTATGATAAAAAGTATAAGAGAACTGACACTCTCTATCAAATACACTTTCGTCATAAATCTCTACCCAAAAATCATATGGTTGGTATGTTGTCGTATCATCATCTATAAATGTAGCATTAGCATAAGCATGACCATATCCCCAAGTACAATTGCACATTGGATTATGTGAACAAACTGTATCTATATACAAGTAGTATTCTAAATTTTTAATAGTAAAAACACACGAATCTGTTTTGTTTTCATCGGTAAATAATAACAATTGTCCATTTGTATACGGCAAATAATTGTACAAATAATTTATTGACATATAATCAGTAAACTTATATATTGGTTTCTTTGTACAAGAAGATAAAAACAATAATGATAAAGAAATCAATAACATTAAATAAATCTTTTTCATATCACAATCTATTTATTAGGTGAAACAATAAATTTATAAGAATAAGTTCCGGATTTATTGCTTATATTAGCAATATAGACGCCACTCGGCAAATTAGGAGTAAACACACTTTCATCGGTAATTTCAGACGAAAATACCAATCGACCAACGCAATCAAATACAGTTATCTTACCTTCTATAATTTTTTCGGATAAAATTATTTGATTATCAACATATTCTAGATGAATATTTTCTTGATTAATAGGAGACATTAGGATATATTTTTGAGGTGAACCAAATAAATACTGAGATGGATCTCCAAAAATATTATATTTTTCTACTTGACTCCTTCTTTTTGATGTCTTAGAAGTTTGATAATAATTACCTGCACCATTACCTATCCAATTTCCAATACTATTATCATTATATGTAAGTTTGGAAAAAATATGTCGTGTAAGAGATTCATTTGTATCTGTCCATGACGTATCACTTGAACCATAATATAAAACCCCACCAGCATCTAATGTTTTTATCCATACCGACCCCATTGAAGAAGTAATAGGAGAAGACTCTGTGAGACAAGCGAAAGCAAATGTAATAGGAGGAAGTTGATTGTAATTATAATGATATACAGAATTACTACCCAACTGTAAAGGTTGCGACATAGAAGAATAACTTCCATAACCGGAATAAACAAACATCCATAAATCATTCAACATAGAAGTCTTTAAATTATTTTGTAAACCGGTAGAATTATTTTCGAAATCACTTCCTTTATAAATAGTAACATTATGAAATCCTGCTTTTTTAATCTTATTTTTAGCACATTCAACCAAACGATTAACGTATGAATTAAAAAGCAACTTAATATTACTACTTGGATTATCTATTCCGGATATTAATACTGAATGAAGTGTATCTTTACATAATTGTTTAATTCTACTATTGTAATCTATATTTTTATCAATTATTTTAGTTACTTCTTCAGAACAATTTACGGGCCAACGTCCATACGCCATTTCTGGATATAAATTGGTTTCATGTTGATAATTAGTTTTTTCAATACAACCATAATATAGATCAGTAAAAGGAAAATTATTTACTCCTATACCGGCTGAATAAGGTATTTTTGTTTCATCCCCTACAAGTAATAAATATCTTGGTCGCTTTGGTGACGGCGTATTATAATACCGACCTCTAATAAATTCTCTTATATTTCCGCCACTTAATGTTGAAACATTCAAAGAATCTCGTATGTAATTTGTAGTTGCTATTTCAACTTGAAAACCATGATCTTCTCTAAAATCCTTGTATTCATTTAATGCGGTAACATAACTTGCATCTGTAATAACTAATATTTTACCAAATCCAATCTCCATCCATCTTTGTTCAACATTACAGAAAGGACAGTCGAACAGTGAATTTGCATTTACTAATTCATTTAAAGGAATATCTTCTAAAGTGCCTCCATGTATAGGAACTGTACAATGCAATGACTTTATTATTCTGATAATACCATGTGTCGGGTCATATACCACTGGATTTATATTTACCGTTATTCCCGTAGCTCCAAACGCAGTATAAGGCTCACTGATTGTAATAAATGCATTCCACGTATTATGATACTGAGTATAGTAATCTGCATTAAATGAAAATACTAAAGTATCAACTTCCGAATTTGGACACGATTGATAAGGATAATAATACCTATCAATATAATATTCTTTGTATGTTACTTCCAAATCAGAAACTGAAAATATCTCTCCATAAGAGGTACTTGGCAACTGCAAATTTATCGATTTGACGGGTAATGCCGGTATTCCTACAGAATCTCTATAATCACAATCTTCGTATCCTTCAAATTTATACCAAACAAAACTCTGACCAATTGTATCTACATTTATTGGAGAAATGTAATTAGTATCTAAAGAATAACTTATGTAATATCTATCAACTTCAGGAATAATATTTAAAGTAGAATCAACATACACTCAAGTGCCGAAAGTATAATCATCCGGATTTATTGATTGTGAATAGCTAAAATATGCTAAAAACAGCAACAAAAAAAGGATAATATATTGTTTCATATAAAAATATGTTTTATGATAACAAATTAATCAATTAAATCTCATTTGTCTTTTGGGCATGGAGTGATATAACATAACTACCATGCCCTTAGTAGTTTAAAGGCAAAACAACATAATAATATGTATCTTGAATTATTCATATACATATAGTTTTAATTTGTTATGCAAAGTTAAATAAAAATTTTATAATGACAATCTTTATTTTAAATTTATTTTAGAAAAATACTGCGCTTTTAATTACTATAAATCATCTCTCCCGCACTCTTATACTGGTGTGGACTCTTTTGTATCATACGCAATTAATTCCGGTAATAAATAAGATTGAATGTCGTCTAATTTCTTTTTTTTTGATATTAAATAGATATTTATTTACGTAAATAGAGTTCGTAATTATTTTATACCTTTGTATTGCTAAATTTATCAGTATATGCCAACGAATAAAAATGCAATGACGCGGTACAAAATTCTCGACGAGTTGTTGAGTTGCCGATATCATAATTATTCCTTAGATGATTTGACCGACGAGGTTAACAGACGATTGTCTGATATGTATCCCGATACAGATGGCGTCGGTCGGCGTACTATTGAAAAGGATATCTATTACCTTGAGTATGAAGGTCCTTTTATGGTTGAAATAGAGAGATATAGTATCGATGCTTTTAACCCGGAAAGGCAGAAAACTTATGTAAAAAAGTGCCTTAGATATGCCAATCCTTCCTTCTCTATTTTTAAAAAAGAGATGTCCGATGACGAGGAATGTTTACTGCGTGAGGCTCTTTCACTCCTTGGTCAGTTCGATGGACTGCCGAATTTCGACAGACTTGAGAGCCTTAGACTCGGACTCGGAATGGGTCGTCCTTATAAGCAAATTATCTCTTTTACGAAAAACCCACTGAAAAATTCAAACTTGTTGGGTGAATTGTTTACCGCTATATCTCAAAAACAGGTGGTGAAAATATATTATCGTACTTTTGGTAAAAATACTACAAGTAATGCTGTAAATGTTTACCCGTATCTCTTAAAAGAATATAACCGTCGTTGGTACCTCTTTGCCACTTCGGAATCGGATGGTAAATTGCTGAATTTTGCCCTTGATAGAATAGAGAAATGTTCTTTCTTAACTTCTCATAAATATATTGATTATAAAGGTGATATCAACGAGTGCTTTGAAGATATTATAGGTGTAACTATTTTAGATGATAGCCCCGTGTATGAAATTCTTTTCTGGGTCAGTGAAGATTCAAAAGATTATGTGATTACAAAACCTCTTCACGAATCTCAACGTTCAGTGCTAAAAACCGTTGAAGATCAACTGCATGAAAAATATCCTTCCCTTGTAGATGGTAAATTCTTTCGCATCGATTGTAAAGAGAATTACGAACTAATACGAGAACTTTCTTCCTTCGGTAAAAGCTTGATAGTCATCGAACCGGAGATTATTAAGACTAAAATTGAAGATAGAATTTATGCAATGTATGAAAAATATTCAAATCTACGAACATAGAGTATGTTTTTACCTCGTAACTTTGCATCGTAATTTCAAAGCGAGATAATAATAAAAAAAAAGAGTTCTTTGATAATCGAGAAATAACGGTAATAAATTTGATTTTCGTCCTGCGTGGCTTTTTGCCCTATCCCTTTGTGGATAGATTCGCAAGATGTCTCCGAGAGTCCTTTTGGATCCGAGAGATGACAATGTCATACCATAATTGTGTGATATTAATGAGTTTTATTCAGATTTTATTCATATAAGAAAATATGATTAAGCAAGAATGTATTTTGATGCGTTCATATATAAAGAAAAGGGGCACCTACTTCACCTATCCTTACCAATATGGTTTGTGATAAACTCGACAGACGATTGGCAGGGCTCGCTAAAAGATTTGGCTTGAAATATTCGCGCTACGCCGATGATATCACTTTTAGCTCTATGCATAATGTTTATCAACCGGATAGTGAGTTTATCATTGAGCTAAAACGTATTATCGAAGACCAAGGTTTTGTGATGACCGAGAAAATAACTCGATTGCAAAAACTAGGCTCTCGACAAGAAGTTACCGGTATTATAGTGAGTGAAAAACTAATTATAGTGAGTGAAAAACTAAATGTAACTCAGAAGTATGTGCATGATATTCGTAATATATTATATATTTGGGATAGATATGGATTTGACGACGCGTATAATAAATTTTTCCCCAAATATAATGCCGATAAAGGTCATGTTAAAAAGGAAATCCTAACATGATTAATGTGTTGAATGGTAAATTGATGTATCTAAAGATGGTGAAAGGTGACGATGACAGTGTTTTTTTACGTCTGAGCAATAAGTTTAATCAACTTGCGATGAAATATTTGAATGAGCAAAACACTGATGGATTTTATGAAGAACAACATACAGATACGTCTGTTTACTCCGACACAGAAACTGTTGATATCGATCAACTTAATTTGGATTTGGATTTGCTGTTATCAATTTAGCGAATGAAATAATATATTTAGTCGCTCCTTAATTTCTACCTTTGGACGCAACCAGGAGCATAGGCTGAT
>JBJECF010000025.1:0-37837 GCA_051870785.1 Candidatus Aphodosoma sp. | reverse complement strand
AAATATAATCCCATCATATGTCAATAACACAAAAACAAACATGGGGAAAAAATTATTAGTCATTATCTTGTCTTTAGTGTTATTAACTCCAGGTTATGCCACAAAAAACACAAAAAAGGTAAAACTACCTGCAGGTACGGCAATTACAATTAGAACCATAAGTAAATTAGATTCCCAAAAGCCCCAAAAAAGAACACTCTTTGTAGTAAACGGTGACATTTGGGATGAAAACGGCGAAGTAATTCTAATAAAAGAAGGCACCCCGGCTGATGTGCAAATATTTATGAGAAAAGCAACTATTTATGGTGAAAAGGCAATAATACAATTTCAACCTATTTCCACAAAAGCCTTCAATGGCCGTCTTATCGGCTTTAAGGAGCAAAAAGTGGTTTTCTCGGGAGGTAATTATAAAAGACAAAAAAAAGTGATTTTACCTGAAGGAACATCATTCTGTGGCTACACAGCAAATGATTTATACTTTAATATAGAAGTCAACGAATAAAAAAACTTCTGTTTACTTCATTAATCCATCAAAACTAACAATTAAAGCGACGTGTCGATGCGGTATAACAGACGACAATATTATGAAAAGAATATTCTCATCATTAATGTTTTTATTGACATTATTAATATTTGTAGGGTGTGAAAATGATATACCTATAAGTGGCGGTGGTGGCACCGGAGGAAGTGGTGGCACCGGAGGAAGTGGCGGCGGCGACAACACTCCTTATCCTGTTGCAAGGTTTGATTATGACTTCTTTGACAATTTTGAAATAGATTTTTATAACGAATCAGATAACGCCACATCTTACGTCTGGTCATTCGGTGACGGCAACTCCAGCACAGAAGAAAATCCCTCTCACAGATATAGCAAACCGGGCACATACACCGTTACCCTCACTGCAAGAAACAAAAAAGGAACTCACGAAGCCACTGCACAGATAATAATTACAAAACCGGCTTACACTTACTTCTTAGGAATTACATATAAGAAAGTTCCTAAATACGACCATAACTACAAATTCAAACTAACAGATGACGACATATTTACTACAACTTGGGGCGATAGTGACTGGAAAACAATTACTAGTACTCCGTATGAATATACATATGCAACACCCCATTTATTAGATGGTTTAGGTGATGATGATTACTACGAACTTACTGTTTATATGGATAAAGAAAACAGTAATGGGAATATTGGCAGTTTTAAAATACCGACAACATATTTAACTCAAGATTATTCTACTGATTTATCAGGAACATCATCTGACAATTTAACAAAAGTAACGATACATTTCTCTTATGAGAAAGAGCCGCTCTATTATAGTCCGACACCAAATTATAGTTCGACTCCGACAAAAATCAAAAAAGCAAAACAACCTATTACAAGAGAGATGACTCCGATAACCAAATAAATTATAATCTTTAAAACTAATCCATTATGGCAACAAATAATCCGAATTGGTCATCTCGCACCGGTAATCCAAGTGGTGGTGGAAGAGGAAATAATCCTCCAAAGAAATAAAATGTAAATACTACATATAAAAAGATTGACCTTCAAATACTTATATTTGAAGGTCATTTCATTATATCTCATATTTATTTATCATTCAATAATTTACCCCAAAGTTCATCTTTTGGTAATGGTGCTTCTACATGAATAAGTTCTTTGCTTACAGGGTGAATAAACTCAATACTTCGAGCTAAAAGAGATATTCCTCCATCAGGATTAGAGCGAAGGGCTCCGTATTTCAAATCCCCTTTAATAGGGCAACCTATTGATGCCAACTGACAGCGAATTTGATGATGCCTACCGGTATGTAATTCTACTTCCAAAACACTATATCTATCTCCAGTGGCTATTAATTTATAATCCAATGATGCAAATTTACTATTTGGTTTGGCAGTGGAATAACTATAAGATTTATTCTGCTTCTCCACTCGCACCAAATAGCTTTCTATTTTACCCTCAGTTTTTTTCGGGCGACCACAAACAATAGCCCAATAGGTTTTCTTTATCTGCTGATGGTCGGCAAACATCTTATTCATCCGTTCAAGAGCTTTAGATGTTTTTGCGAAAACTACTACCCCGCTCACCGGTCTGTCAAG
The DNA here is from genome assembly GCA_051870785.1 of Candidatus Aphodosoma sp. GTDB lineage: Bacteria > Bacteroidota > Bacteroidia > Bacteroidales > Paludibacteraceae > Aphodosoma. Next base: position 35,725 of record JBJECF010000025.1, on the reverse strand, counting down.
GCGATGAACCACGCCACAAAACACATTCCCCGGCTTGGCATACTTCTCTTTAATATATTCTTTTATTATGTCGGAAAGAGGTTTATCTCCGGTTTTGTCACCCTGTACTATTTCGCCAACCGCTTTATTTACAATTATCAAATGATTATCTTCGTATAAGACTTCCATTATCTACGTTGTTTTACTGCTTCATAAACGATAACTCCGGTAGCTACCGACACGTTGAGTGAACTGATTTGACCGCAAATAGGGATAGAGACCATATCATCCACTATACGAAGAATATCCGGGGAAATACCCACATCTTCGGCACCCATAACTATTGCAAGGGGACCAGAATAATCGGCTTGGGAATAGAGATGAGAAGCTTTTTCGGAAGCGGCAACCACCTTAATACCACATTTTTGCAGATAAGACACTGTGTTATGAAGACTATTTTCGCGACACACAGGGATGATATGTAGAGCTCCGGCAGAAGTCTTAACAGCATCGGCATTGGCAGCAGCACCGCCACGCATGGGCATCACAATAGCATCAACTCCTGCGCATTCACAAGTACGAGCAATAGCTCCAAAATTACGAACATCGGTTACACCATCCAAAATAACTATAAAAGGGTCTTTCCCTTGCTCATAAAGCATTGGAATGATATTCTCAATATGCTGATATTCGATAGAAGAGATATATGCCACTACGCCTTGATGATTTTTCGTTGTAAGACGATTAAGTTTCTCTAAGGGCACTTTTTGAACCGGTATTTTTCGTTCTTGCACCAAATCGAAAAGTTCTTTAAGCAAATCACCACCCATCTCTCTACGAATAAAGATTTTTTCTATCTCCTTTCCGGCATTAATAGCTTCTATCACAGCCCTAATACCAAAAATCATATTCTTCTCTTTTATCTGTTTCATTAATAAATAGGTAAATTATATTTTTTGCAAAGGTACAATTTTTTCTCTGTACCATTAAAACTCAATCTATTTTTTTTGTAACTTTGCATTTCAAATGTAAATATAAGAATGAATAAGCTGTGTTTTTTTAGTATGGGGAGTGGCAGTAGCGGAAATTGCTATTATATAGGCACTCACGAATATGGATTCCTTATTGATGCCGGTGTTGGAGTACGCACTATCAAAAAGGAATTAAAAGAGCACAACTTAAGTTTTGAAAATATTTGGGGTGTTTTTATCACTCACGACCATACGGATCACATTAAATCGGTAGGGTCTTTGGGCGAAAAATATCACTTACCTATCTATCTTACTAAGGAAATGCAACGAGGTATAAACAAAAATTACAGAGTTACAGAAAAACTTACCTCTTGCTGTAAATTTTTCAAGAAAGGGGAGCATATTTATTTACGAGACTTTTTAATACAATCGTTTCCTGTTTCCCACGACGCTTCAGACTGTGTAGGATACTCTTTTATCTTCGGAGACCAACATTTTGTCATCGCCACAGACCTCGGATATATAGGTAAAGAAGCTGCAGACCATATTGTCAAAGCGAACTATTTGATAATTGAGGCAAACTACGATGATAATATGCTTAAAAACGGCTCGTACCCTTACTATTTAAAACAAAGAGTACGCTCTCATACGGGGCATTTATGTAACGACCATACTGCAAAATTCCTGGCAGACAATTACAATCCAAATCTTACGCACGTCTTTCTATGTCATTTAAGTCAAGAGAACAACACACCGGAGCTTGCCTTCAAAACCGTCAATGACGCACTTGCGGCTAAAGGTATTACGCTTGAAGTACTAACACCGCTTGAAAGAACGTCGACTTCTCCTATTTACGAATTTAAAGAGTATAACGAACAATAAACATACAAGGCTGCCTAACATGTTAGTTTAGACAGCCTCTATCATTATTAACCTATAAAATAAAAAATTACTTTTTCTCGTTTAATTCGTATCTGGAATTAAGGACTTCCAATACATCCATAGTAATGTCGTACTCCGGAGCGGAGAATAATACATTATCATTCAATACACTTTGAGTAAGGATGATATGATATTTACCGGAAGCATTTACAATTTTAATAGCATTATTTATGCTATCACGTAATTGAAGGCTGATAGTTTGTTGCTCCGTCATCAATTCTTCAGTTTTAATTTGTTCCAAATTTTGCAGTTCTTGTTGTTTATTTAGCAATCTTCTCTGTTCAGCTTCGGCACGTTCTCGAGAGAGAAAAGCATTATTTTCCACTTTCTTTTGGAAATCTATCATCTCATTTTCAAGGCTTCTGGCGCGTTGATTTAGGTCTAATCTGGCATTTTCTTGTTTGGTCATCAAAGACTCATTAGCCTCTATTGCCAAGAAATAGTTGTTCAACAAAGTGTCGGTATTAACTATTGCAATAGGCAGCATACCATTAGAAACGTCAACCATAGGAACATTTTCATCCGATACATCGGCCTCATTTTTTTGAGATTTATTACCACATGAAGCCACAACAAGTGCTACAGCACAAATTACCAATAATTTTTTCATTTTAAATTTTCTTCTTTTTAATATTACTCCGTGCTTCGCGATCTTGAGAGGTAGCACAAGTAATGCCACGATCTTTCATTGCTTTGCTTGCTCCGATATGTGTATTAGGAAATTTTCCGCCCTTAATAAACAATGCGCGAAAAGCCATAGCAAACAGAGCCACAAGAAGTAGCACCAAAGACACTACAAAAGCCGGTAGTATAGTTTTAAACATCAATTACTTAACAATTAAATGCAGAATATAAAACACTGCATAATACTTCATATTAAATTCAGTGGCAAAGGTAATAAAAAAGTTCAATATAAAACAATAATAAACCAGATATTTTACCCACACTATAATTTTGTAGATTGACAAACAAAGTACAAAACAATTATCTTACCCCCATAGGGTAAGAGGCACGAAAAGAAACAACACAAGACCAAGAGAATTCTTATTTTTCCCTTCTGTTCAGGTCTTCTTCAAATTTTGTCATTAATTTTGCAGTTGCCCCTTGAGAGCAGGCACTAATTATTTTCAAATAACATTTTGCAACTCAATATTTTTTTGTACTTTTGTACTAAGAAAAAAGTTTAAATTTTACCAACAAAAACACGTATAAAAAAAATGACAATTAAAGATTTGCAGCCACAAAGGCTATGGAAAGAATTTGATGCAATAACACAAATTCCTCGTCCTTCTAAAAAAGAAGGTAAAATTATTGCATATCTACAAGAGTTCGGTAAGAACCACAATCTTGAAACTCGTACTGATGCAGCAGGTAATGTGTTGATATGCAAACCTGCAACAAAAGGTTATGAGAATAAACCGACCGTTATTTTACAATCACATATGGATATGGTATGTGAAAAGAATAACGATACTGTACATGATTTTGAGAACGACCCTATTCAAACCTATGTAGACGGCGAATGGTTAAAAGCGAAAGGCACTACCCTCGGAGCGGATAATGGCATAGGTATGGCTACCGAACTTGCAATTTTAGCAAGCGACGATTTAAAGCACCCTGCTCTGGAATGTCTGTTCACAGTAGACGAAGAGACAGGTTTGACAGGTGCTTTCGCTATTGACCCTAACCTCTTGAAAGGGCAATTACTTATAAATCTCGACTCTGAAGATGATGGTCAATTCTTTATCGGATGCGCCGGTGGTATAGACACTACTGTAACATTTACCTACAAAAAAGAGCAAATGCCGGAAGGTCTTTACTACTTTACTATAAATGTTGGAGGATTAAAAGGCGGACACTCAGGTGGTGATATTCATTTAAACAGAGGAAATGCCAATAAAATTCTCAATAGATTTATGTGGCAAGTAGCTCAAAAAACAGACTTACTAATATCTTCTATTTGTGGCGGAAATTTACGAAATGCCATAGCACGTGAGGCATCTGCTGTTTGTGCGGTACCAATGGAATTCAAGCACGATTTATCTATTATGCTCAACAAGTTTGCTGCTGATATCGAAGGGGAATTATCTATCTCCGACCCGGGTGTAAAAATTGCGATAGAGAGTTGCAACAAACCTGACTTTATGATAGATAAAGATACTGCTCACAAACTTATCTACTCTATATACGCATGCCCTCACGGTGTATTGAGAATGAGTGATGACATGCCGGGTCTTGTAGAAACATCTACTAACTTGGCTGCCATCAAAATGCAAGGAGAAAACGAAATACTTATCACAACAAGCCAACGTAGTAGCACAGAAAGTAGCAAACGCGATGCAGCTTATATGGTGGAAAGTGTATTTGTATTAGCAGGTGCAAAAGCTACTCATGGCGACGGATATCCGGGTTGGAAACCAAACCCTAAATCTCCTATCGCAAACATAGTAGCATCTACATACGAAAAATTATTCGGCAAAAAGGCAATTATTTGTGCTATTCATGCAGGTTTGGAATGCGGATTATTCCTTGAAAAATACCCGCATCTCGATATGGTAAGTGTTGGCCCTACTATGGTTGGCGTACACTCTCCGGACGAAAAACTCCACATCGGAGACACCGAAAAATTCTGGAAACTAATAACACACGTATTAGAAAACATCTAATCATCAATAAATTAACAACAAAGTCCGCCTCTTATAAAGAGAGGCGGACTTTGTTATTTTCTATTAAAAAAAGAAGCATAATCAAAGCAAAAAAAATAATTTACTAAAGGAGAAAATTTCAAGATACAACTCGGAATAAATACATAATATTTTTGTAACTTTGCAGTCTGTATAAAATGCAAATACAATATGGTAAAGAAATTTGATTTTTTAGTTGTAGGAAGTGGAATAGCGGGAATGAGCTTTGCACTGAAAGTAGCTGATAAAGGTACAGTAGCCATTTTATGCAAGACTACCCTAGAAGAAGCCAATACTTCATTAGCACAAGGAGGTATTTCTTCAGTAACCAACCCGGTATTAGATAATTACGAAAAGCATATTCAAGACACACTGATAGCCGGAGACGGAATTTGTGATATTAACGCAGTAGAAAAAGTAGTAAAAAATGCGCCACAGCAGATAAAACAATTATTGGATTGGGGCGTAGATTTTGACAAAGCCCCTGATGGAAGTTTTGATTTACACCGTGAAGGCGGTCACTCCGAATTTCGTATTCTCCATCATAAGGACTCAACAGGAGCCGAAATTCAACAATCTCTAATTAAAAGAGTGCGTCAGCACCCGAACATAACTATATTCGAACACCATTTCGGAGTAGACATTCTTACACAACATCATCTGGGACAAGTAGTTACAAAGCATACACCAAATATAGAGTGCTATGGCATTTATGCTTTGAATTATCTAAACAACCAAATAATCACTTTCCTTGGTAAAGTAACGATGTTAGCCACCGGAGGCATTGGTAATGTATATACTACTACTACCAATCCATTAGTAGCCACCGGAGATGGCATTGCCATGGTACACAGAGCGAGAGGAGTGATAAAAGACATGGAATTCGTACAATTTCACCCTACTGCATTTTATCATCCCGGGGTTCGACCTTCATTTCTGATTACAGAAGCAATGCGTGGATATGGTGCCGTACTTCGCACCATGAAAGGCGAAGAGTTTATGCACAAATATGACAAACGTGGCTCTTTAGCTCCGCGAGATATTGTAGCAAGAGCAATAGATACGGAGATGAAACTTGCCGGTACGGACCATGTATATCTCGACGTCACACATAAGCCGGCAGAAGAAACTAAAGAACATTTCCCTATGATTTACGAAAAATGTTTATCCTACGGCATAGACATTACAAAACAATACATACCTGTTGCCCCTGCTGCACACTATTTATGTGGAGGAATCAAAGTAAACGAGAATTCAGAGACCAGCATAAATAGGCTCTACGCTGCAGGCGAATGCTCTTGTACAGGACTTCATGGAGCAAATCGTCTAGCATCTAACTCATTAATAGAAGCGATTGTATATGCCGATGCAGCAGCTCAACACGCAATAGGAAGAATAAATAACCTCACATTTAAAGAAGATATCCCTCTTTGGAACGATGCAGGCACAAAACTACCGGAAGAGATGGTACTTATCACACAATCACTAAAAGAAGTACAACAAATAATGAGTTCTTACGTTGGTATAGTACGTTCCAACCTGCGCTTGCAACGTGCCATGAGCAGATTGGAGATACTTTTCCGTGAAACGGAAAAACTCTTCGACCGTTCGGTAGTAAGCCGAGAGATTTGCGAATTAAGAAACTGTATCTCGGTAGCATATCTTATTATCAAACAGGCAACAGCAAGAAAAGAGAGTCGAGGTTTACACTATACCATTGATTACCCAACAAAACAAAAAATATAGAATTTATTAATATTAAACTACAAATATTACTCATCAATGAAACACTTTAAATTGTACAATAACATTGGAGGATGGGTAGCTTTTATAGTAGCAGCAATCACTTATTTGCTAACTATTGAGCCGACAGCCTCTTTTTGGGATTGCGGAGAATTTATTGCTTCTGCATCAAAATTGGAAGTGGGGCATCCACCTGGGGCACCATTCTTTATTTTAACAGGTCGTATTTTTGCCTTATTTGCATCAGACCCCACACAAATAGCTGCTTGCATCAACTCCATGTCGGCTATCTTCAGCGCATTAACCATCCTATTCCTTTTTTGGACTATCACGCATATTGTTAGAAAAATAGTATGCAAAGAAAAAGGCGAAATGACTGTTGCTCAAGGCATTGCCACATTAGGTGCAGGTATGGTAGGCGCTTTGGCTTACACGTTCTCCGACACATTCTGGTTTTCGGCAGTAGAAGGTGAAGTATATGCTTATTCTTCTTTCTTTACAGCAATCGTATTTTGGTGTATATTGAAGTGGGAAGACTCTCGAGAGCAATCATCTGCTACAAGATGGATAATACTTATAGCTTATTTAATGGGATTAAGTATTGGTGTTCACCTCCTCAACTTATTGACAATCCCGGCTCTTGTGCTTGTTTACTATTTTGCATCGTTTAAAACCACTACGAAAAACACTATCTTGGCATTACTAATTTCCGTCATCATTTTGGCGGCAGTACTATATGGAATGATACCGGGATTTGTAGAAGTAGCTTCGTGGTTCGAACTATTCTTTGTAAACGTTTGCGGATTAAGTTTTAATTCAGGCTTACTAATATACGTAATCTGTACACTATTAATTTTAGCATGGGCAATATACGCCACTCATAAAACCGAATTCGGAGGTAACAAAAAAATAGCAGCCATTGCATTTACCTCAGCAATATTTGTTGTTGGTATACCTTTTATCGGTAGTGGCACCTTCAGTATAATATTAGGTATTTTAATATTAGCAGGCGTATTAGCTTTATTATTGTCGTTAAAAGATAAAGTCAACTACAAATGGCTCAACACTATAGTACTTTGCGTAACAGTGATGTTGATAGGTTACTCTTCTTACACCATGATTGTAGTACGCTCAATGGCAAATACACCTATGGACCAAAATTCCCCGGAGGATGTATTTTCGCTACAAAGCTATCTGAATCGTGAGCAATACGGAGATAGACCATTATTCTACGGAGCAATGTATAGTGCACCGGAGCAATTAGTTGTCAAAGGCAATATCTGCGAGCCGGTACCAAGATTCTCATCCACAATCTGGAAACAAAAAGAAAAAGAATCTGCTGACGAAAAAGATGTTTATGTAAACAAGGGCAAACGCCAAATCGGCTATGAAATGGACCCTAAATTCAACATGCTCTTCCCGAGAATGTATTCGTCAAATCCTTCTCACATAGAGGAATATAAAAACTGGGCTAATGTCAAAGGCAGACGCATCGAAACAAATCGTTGTGGTAGAACTGAGAAAATCGTTATGCCTACGTTTGGAGAAAACCTCAAATTCTTCTTCTCATACCAAGTAAACTTCATGTATTGGAGATACTTTATGTGGAACTTCTCCGGTAGACAAAACGACATGCAATGCCATGGAGAATTAGACAAAGGTAATTGGATATCAGGTATACCATTTATAGATAATGCTCGACTCGGAGACCAAGATTTAATGCCGGACACATTAAAGAATAACAAGGGTCATAACCGCTACTTTATGTTGCCTTTATTGTTAGGATTACTCGGAATAGCTTGGCAATTAATGAATAAACGCCGTGGTATTGAACAATTTTGGATAGTATTCACACTCTTCTTTATGACAGGAATTGCCATTGTAATATATCTGAATCAGACCCCGTTACAACCACGTGAACGTGACTATGCATATGCAGGTTCGTTTTATGCATTTACGATATGGATCGGACTCGGAGTAATGTTCTTATTCGACATTTTAAAGAAGTTCTCTCCAAAAGTACTATCCGCAATAATTGCAACATTGGTATCAATGGGAGTACCGGTACTAATGGCACAGCAAAACTGGGATGACCACGACAGATCCAACCGCACACTTGCTCGCGACATGGGTTGGAACTATTTGAATAGTTGTGAAGAAAATGCTATATTATTCTCAAACGGAGATAACGACACCTTCCCGCTTTGGTACAATCAAGAAGTAGAAGAGAATCGCACTGACGTAAGAGTATGTAATTTATCATATCTAAATACAGATTGGTACGTTGACCAAATGAAACGAGAAGCCTACAAATCTGCCCCACTACCAATTAATTGGGAACGCAAAGATTATCTCGAAGGTAATTTAGACGTATGTAGAGTAAATACCAATAATAAAGCATTCCCATTACGAGGCTCTTTAGAAGTACTTAGATTAAAAAATATTGACGAAAACGGTATAGGTACATACCCAAGTAATATAGTATTTCTACCAATTGACAAAGACCAAGTGATTGCCACACATACGGTAAAAGACTCCGACACATCTAACATATGCGCACAAATGAATATCAGCTTAGGAAGGTCGGTTTCAAAAGCACAAACGATGTTCCTCGAAATGTTATCTTCCAACAATTGGGAGCGACCTATGTATGTTTGTGCTACAGTAGGAAGAGAGTACTATCCTGCTATTTCTAATTATTTACAACTTGAAGGTCTCGCCTATCGTATTGTACCAACTAATTACAATCGTGAAACGGTGAATACCGAAAAGATGTACGACAATATGATGAACAAATTCTTATGGGGAAATGTAAATGACCCTAAAGTATATCTCGACGAACAACACATACGCATGTGTCGTACATTAAGAATGATGTTTGTACAATTGGCTGATGCATTAGTAGCTGAACAACAAAACGAAAAAGCTTTGGCTGTATTGGCAAAAGCAGAAGAAGTATTACCTTACAATTGTGTTCCTCTCGATTATAGTTGCGCTACGATATCAGAATTGTACTATAAATTAGAAGAGCAAGACAAAGCCGATGCATTAATAGATGCACTCTTTGACGACTGTAATCAACGCATCAATTGGGTGGCAAACCTAAAACCAAGTCAAAGACGAGCTATCTCCGGAGAAAATGGCATCAGCAACACTTTAGGAATACTTCAATCAATCTATTTGAGTAGGACTATAGAAGCAAGAAACCCGGAAAAGAGAGAAGAAGCTAAACGCTTGTTTGAAATAGGATTACCTTACTATAACGAAAATAGATAATGATATCATTATTTCAACCTAATTGGCTTATCAGAACTTTAATTCCCGGCACATACAGGCTTAAAGTATCCGATAAGCCAATTATTTATTTAACTTTCGACGACGGACCCACTACGGAATGTACGCTCAAAATATTAGAAATTCTGAAAACACACGATGTAAAAGCCACTTTTTTTTGTGTAGGAGATAATGCAAATCACCACCCCGAACTAATAAATAGTATCATTGCTCAAGGTCATGCATTAGGTAATCACACAATGAACCACAAGAACGGTTTCAAGACATCAACAAAAAACTACATCAACAATGTAACAGAAGCATCGAAATACATTCCGAGCAAGCTATTCCGCCCGCCATACGGCAGATGTACTATTTTTCAAAATTACACATTGCGAAAAGCCGGTTACAAGATAATACAATGGGATGTAATAGCCTATGATTGGGATAAAAAGCGCACCCCACAACAAATAATGAATACTATGGACAAATACGTCAGAGAAGGATCTATTATAGTATTACATGATTCAATAAAAGCAGCCCCACGCACCTTACCCATATTATCACAATTAATTACTCGATTAAAAAACAGAGGATTTTCGTTTTGTACATTAGCTGAATAAAAATTATTATTCAAAGATGTAATAATCAAAATAAAAAGTGTACCTTTGTAGAAAATAAAAATTCAACGTAATATGTTACGAATCGCAATAAACAACCAAAGTATACCTTGGCACGATTTACATATTTTATTAAATGAGGCCAATATAAAATTTCCAGATACAAGCAATAATGCTATTATAAAATCGCACAATTTTCCGGCAGAATTATTTAATGTCGATGATGACTCCATTCCCGAAATCGTACATAAAGGATTAGCGGATATAGGCTTTTGTATGGAACATACTTTACCTAACACTAGTTCGATAAAATTTACCTCGTTTAATAAACTCGGCATCAACAAATGCAACATGTCGCTTATCATACCGCAAAGCACTAATTACAAAAATATAGATTGGTTTAATAACAAAACTATAGCTACACCATATCCGGAGTTGCTTTCAGGTTTATTAAAGAAACACAACATCAAAGCAAACATACTAAATCTCAAAAAAAACATCCTCAAATCGGTAACATTAGGTTTGATAGATGCGGCATTCGACTGCATTCACACCGGCACTTCGTTACTCAACGAACAACTTAAAGAGGTAGAAACCCTATGTACTACAGAAACAATAATGATTACAGCACCTACTATCTCACCTCAAAACAACATACTTCTTGATGAATTTAAAATACGAATAAATTCTCAAATCAAAGCCAGAGGTAAAAAAATGGTATTCTTTTCAATACCAACAGCCTCTATCGATAATCTTACCGAGATATTGTCAAGAGTAGGTACAACACCAAAAGTTATCAACAATATTGATGACAACAAATCATATCTATGTGCCCTACTCGATGAAACGATATTGTGGGATATAACAGAAAAACTTAAGATGTTGGGAGTAGACAATATTATCGTAACACCTATAAATTATATTATATAACAAACAACAAATAATCAAATAATTATGCAGACAATTGAAAAATTTAATTTTGCCGGGAAGAAGGCATTTGTACGGGTAGACTTCAACGTACCAGTTGATGAGAATTTCGCTATCACTGACGACACCCGAATACGTGCAGCGATGCCGACACTAAAGAAAATATTAGCTGATGGTGGCAGTCTGATTATAGCCTCACATATGGGCAGACCTAAAAAAAATCCTGATGAGAAATATTCTTTAAAACATATAGTTGCCCACGTAAGTAAATTATTAGGTACTGAAGTGAAATTCGTAGCCGACTGCAACAAAGCTGATGAAGAATGTGCCAATCTAAAACAGGGAGAAGCATTATTACTCGAAAACCTAAGATTCTATGCAGAAGAAGAAGGTAAACCGAGAGGTTTGGCAGAAGATGCTACCGATGAAGAAAAAGCGGCAGCAAAAAAAGCCATTAAAGCATCTCAAAAAGAATTTGCAAAACATCTGGCATCATATGCCGATTGCTATGTAAATGATGCTTTCGGTACTGCTCATAGAGCTCATGCCTCAACAGCATTAATAGCCGACTATTTTGATTCAAACAATAAAATGTTCGGCTATCTGATGAACAAAGAAGTAACTGCAGTAGAGAAAGTAATGTCTCAAACAGTACGCCCATTCACTGCAATTATGGGAGGCTCTAAAGTTTCTTCAAAAATAGACATCATCGAAAACCTTCTTACAAAAGTAGACAACCTCATTATTGCAGGAGGAATGACATACACTTTTGTCAAAGCACAAGGCGGTAAGGTAGGCAACTCTATTTGTGAAGACGACAAATTGGATTTGGCATTAGACCTTATGGCAAAAGCAAAAACCAACAATGTAAACTTGGTATTAGCAGTAGACGCAAAAATAGCAGACAAATTCGACAATGACGCCAACACAAAATTCGTTAACGTCAACGAAATTCCTGACGGATGGGAAGGCCTTGATATCGGACCTAAATCAGAAGAAATCTTTGCCGAAGTAATCAAGGAATCAAAAACAATACTTTGGAATGGGCCAACCGGGGTGTTTGAATTTGACAATTTTATTCATGGTTCACTTTCTGTAGCAAAAGCTATTGTAGATGCAACAGAGCAGGGGGCTTACTCTCTCATCGGAGGAGGAGACTCTGTAGCATGCATCAATAAATTCGGATTAGCAGAAAAAGTTAGCTATGTATCTACCGGAGGCGGTGCACTTCTTGAAGCTATAGAAGGCAAAGTACTTCCGGGTATTGCCGCAATTAAAGGAGAATAATCTTAATTTTTTTCATAGTAAATTTATGTGAGGGGAATCGAAGTAACTCAACACTTCGATTCCCCATTTTTATGACTTATTTTACAATGACACAAAAGCAAAATATGACAAAGTGTCAGAAACCGGAATATGGCACTATTTTTGATTGTAAGTGAGTAGAAAAAAACAATTCAGTAAATTAAATAATATCAAATATGGCAAAAGGAACTATTGGGGTAACAACGAATAACATTTTCCCCGTAATCAAAAAATTTTTATATAGTGACCACGAAATATTTCTTCGTGAATTAGTATCTAATGCAGTAGATGCAACTCAAAAATTAAAAACATTATCATCGGTCGGAGACTTTAAAGGAGAAATGGGAGATTGCACTGTTGAAGTAAAATTAAACAAAGAAGCAGGAACTCTCACAATAAGCGATAGAGGTATAGGTATGACAGCCGAAGAGATTGAGAAATACATCAATCAAATAGCCTTTTCCGGAGCAACTGAATTTTTGGATAAATACAAAGATGATGCCAATGCTATTATCGGACATTTCGGATTAGGATTTTACTCAGCTTTTATGGTATCCAAGCAAGTAGAAATCATAACAAAATCCTATCAAGAAGGCGCACCTGCTCAACATTGGACTTGTGACGGATCTCCGGAATTTACACTGGAAGAATGCGATAAAGCAGAGCGTGGCACTGACATCATTCTTCATATCGATGATGATAATAAAGAGTTTTTAGAAGAATCACGCATTGAAACATTATTAAATAAATATTGTAAATTCCTCCCGGTGGAAATAGCTTTCGGATATAAGAAAGAATGGAAAGACGGCAAAGAGATAGAAACATCAGAAAGGAATATTATTAATAACACAACACCGGCTTGGACACGACGCCCGGCAGAGCTCACTGATGAGGATTACATGAAATTTTACCACGAATTATATCCATATGCCGAAGATCCACTTTTCCACATTCACTTGAATGTAGATTACCCATTCAACCTTACCGGTATCCTTTATTTTCCACGCTTGAAAGAAAACATACATATAGAACGGAATAAAATTCAACTATATTGTAATCAAGTATTTGTAACAGACTCTGTAGAAGGTATCGTACCTGAATATCTTACATTATTACACGGAGTATTAGATTCTCCGGACATTCCTCTCAACGTAAGCCGTTCTTACTTGCAATCCGACTCAAATGTGAAGAAAATTTCTAATCACATCACAAAAAAAGTAGCAGACCGTCTCTTTGAAATATTTAAAAACGATCGTACCCAATTTGAAGAAAAATGGGATGCTTTAAAAATTTTCATTGTATTCGGCATGCTTACAGATGAAAAATTCTATGAAAAAGCCAAAGAATTCGCTTTATTAAAAAATATCGATAATAAATATTTCACATTTGAAGAATATAAGGAATTGATCAAAGGCGAGCAAACCGATAAAGATGGAAATATTATCTGCCTATATGCACATAATGTAGAAGAGCAACACTCTTATATCGAGGCAGCACAAGCCAAAGGATACGACGTATTACTCCTTGACGGACAACTCGACTCTCATTGGATTGGTCAATTTGAGCAAAAGAACGAAAAGACTAAATTCGTCCGCGTAGATAGTGATGTAGTAAGTAAACTGATTGCAAAATCCGACACTCCTGAGGTTGAGTTAGATAACACACAAAAAAATGCATTGACAACATTATTCCATGCTGCAATACCAAAAATGGATAAAGCAGAATTTATTGTCAGTGTAGAAGCATTAGGAGAAGAAAGTTTACCAATACTCGTCACACAAAACGAGTTTATGCGACGTATGAAAGAGATGTCGAAGAGTGGAGGAAATCCGATGATGAGTTTTTATGGCGAGATGCCGGACTCTTATTCTTTGGTACTTAACTCATCACATCGTTTAATAAAAGAAGTACTTGAGGCGGAAGAGAGTGAATGTGCTACATTAATAGCACCTATTGCCGAAGAAATCAAAAATCTCGATCATAGAAAATTGGAACTCAAGAAATCGCATAAGGATAAAAAAGAAGAGGAAATACCAAGTGCCGAAAAAGAAGAATTAGAAACTATAGACAAGCAGCTAAGTGAACTTGGAGATAAGAGAAATGGTATTTATAGTGATTTTGCCAATAAAAATCCTAAAGTAAAACAACTTATCGACCTTGCTTTACTATCAAACAATATGTTAAGAGGTAAAGATTTGGCTGAATTTGTGAAAAGAAGTGTAAATCTGTTATAAACAGATATAATCAATAATCAAACAAATCTATAATCTTAAACCGAAGAGAGTGTACCAAAAAAATATTATGGTACACTCTCTTCTATTTACATAAACATAAAAAAATCATTATTCCGTATATGGGCAATTTTCTAATTTGAATCTCATTCTCCAACGCCCGTCACTAAAATCGGAAGTGAGTATCTTAAAAATACCTATTTGAGAAGTATTATCTACATGAGCTCCTATACACGCGCATGCATCATAATCTCCTATTCTTACTATTCGTAAAGTATCAGAAGCATTTTCAGGTAGTTTACTCAAATCCACGATAGTAGCAGCATCTTCTTTTGACATATATTCTATTGTAACGTCCAAATTTCGTAAGATTTGCTCATTTACTCTATTCTCTATCTCTTTTATTTGCTCTTCAGTAGGGGCTTGGGCAAGCAAATAATCTGCTTTGCTCTTCTTGCGTTCGATATGTGCATTTTTTGAGCGAGGGCATCCGAACATTTTAACCATTGTAGCATTTAATAGATGTTCGGCAGTATGCATTGGAGGGTATTCTTTCTTATTATGCTCATTTAATTCTTGTTCCATAATTATGCATTATTACGTAAATCAATAAATTTAATTACTTTTCTACTCATAGGAGGCATTTGTTCTTTGGCAATAAGCTCAATAGCTTCAAAAATTATATCCGGTGCAACACGAACTCGGGAACGAAAAATATCCTTAATTTGCTTAATAAACTGCTCGGAATGATTATTGCTTCCTACTTTAATTTGAATTTGGTCGGTACCCAAGGAGTTTGTAAACACCTCCACTATATAATTTTCCACATCAGGAATATTGTCCAAAATATCAAACAATGCAGGTGGATACAATGTAGTACCTTTAAACTTAATCATCTGACCTTTACGCCCCAATACAGAGCTTAGACGTAATGTATTTCTACCGCAAGGGCAAGGGTCATTATAATGGATACAAACGTCACCTGTTTTAAAACGAACAAGAGGCATTCCTTCTACACCTATATTAGTAATAGTTACTTCACCCGGCTCTCCTTCCGGAACAGGTTTATTATTTTCATCAAGAAATTCTACAATAATTAAATCGGGAGGAAGATGACATCCATTATGATATTCACATTCAGTAAAGGAAGTCTGCATTTCAGTAGATGCATATGTTGAATATAATTCCAATTCCTGCCATTGCTCGGCTATTTTACCTCCCAAAGTGGAGAATGTGCCATCAGAATTTCTAATATTTTCGCCGATACAAATAGCTTTTTTCAGAGATAAATCGTGATAAGAGATATTATTCTTTTTTGCATAATCAATCAACTTCATCACGAAAGAAGGAACAACCATACAGAAAGTAGGTTTAACGCGTAGAATAGTATCCCATTGTAATTCCGGAATACCGTTACCTACACGCACAACGCCACATCCCAACTCTCTGGCTCCCAAAAAATATGCCAATCCAGCCATAAAACGGCGGTCAATGGTTGTCATAAGTTGCATAACATCTTCTTTCGAGCAACCTGCCATTATAAAAGAAGAAGCTTCGTTATACGCGAGCCTTTGTAAGTCATTCTCTGTAAGAGCGAATGTGACAGGATCACCTAAAGTACCTGACGTAGTAACGTAATCGATAATATCAGAAAGAGGGGTACAAATAAAATCTTTATTATATAGTTGTAAATCCCTTTTTGTAGTAACAGGTATCTGCCTTAAATCTTCAAGAGTGGTAATTGAAAAAATATCTATATTATTCTCTTTAAACAGACGCTTATAGAATGCAGAAAACCTATTCACATACTCTAGAGTTTCTCTCATTCTATCTTCTTGAAAAGCTTTTATCTCTGCCGGAGATTTAAAAGCAATATCTCTATCTTTATACATATATCATCTATTTAAAATAAGGTAATTATAACGATGTCGTTTATCTGCCTTAATATTTGATTCTAACTCACTTATATTTGATTCATCATATATACAAACCTCACCATGCCAAGTGCAAGTAGATATTTTCAAATCAATACCATATACACAATCTATAACATTATGGATTTGAGAAACACACATTTGTTTTTGAATACCTTTTCTATCCAAAAGTACAATTATCGAGCCTCCATTATTCAAGGATTTTGCACAATTTACTAACAGTGACTGAATTTCGGATTTTGTATAAATTTCGTAATTGCTTATAATAAAGCAATCGGAAGGATATAAATTCGGCATTGTATTGGTAGTACAAAAATATGATATTTTATCGGATTTAGCAAAGCAATGATTTGCAAAATCTATGTTATCTTCATCAGCATCGTAAGCATAAATAATTCGATGCTCAGACATCATTGATAACATTAAAGCCAGACTACCATCTCCACAATTTATTAAAGATATACTACCATTAAAAGAAGCCAAACCGTTTACTACGGAGAAATATTCTTTTTCAAATAATTGTCGTCGTATAATAAATTCCAAATCTCTACCTTTATAAATATAATTATAGAGAAGCTTTTCGCGAAAATACATGGAACCAGGTGTTGTAAACTCGTCATGCAGTTCTGTATACTTATCTACAATTAATTTTCTCACAGCTTTACTTCGTTGTTGATAAGTATCCCCAAACGATTTGTCGTCGAAAGAGATACGAGGTAAAAATTCATAACAAACCACACCCGGTTTCAAATAAAGATTTTGTTGTTTTGACAATACGGCACCTGCACCATAAATAACTACAGGTAGCACATCTAACCTTAATTTTTCTGACAAGTAAAAAGCACCTTTATGAAATCTCAAAATCTGTTCGTCAAAAGAGCGAGTTCCTTCAGGGAAAATCGCTATAGAATACCCCTGTTCCACAACGGATATCAGTTCGCTATCAATATTTTCGTAACCTTCATTAACAGATAAATATCCGGCATATTTAAGTACAAAGCCAAAGAGCGGAGATTTCCATACCCAATCTGAAGTAACAAAAACAATTTTAGGAGAGATAGTCATCAATAATAGCACGTCGATGAATGATTTATGGTCGGCGACTATTATAGCCGGCTTAGATAAAATATCATGAGTGTATTTTCTTTTATCGAATTTAACATGAAAAGCCGACCCAAGTACGACTTTTGCCACCAATTGGATAAAGGAGTGTATGATAAGTTGTTTCTTCTGTCTCTTTATCGGCAACAAAATCAATATTAATATCTGGCCGACAATACATCCGATAAAGAAAATGAAGAAAGGGATAATGGAGCATAAGAAAGATTTAATAGTAATAGGAAAATTACCTTTCTTGGCAGGATTAACCACTAAAAGGCGGAATAAGAAAGGCTGAATGGTATAAGCTACAACAACCACCACACAAATACCTATCATAGAGAGTATTGCAATAGACCTCATAGCCGGATGTTTTGCTAATATCAGCACTCCGATACCTACAATAGTAGTAAATGCGGAGAAAAATATTGCGGTTTTGTGCATTCCAAGTATCTTAGTACCACTTCTATACTCTTGTTGCAATCCATCCATAATAAAGATACTGAAATCATCGCCTATACCAAAAATCAAAGTAGCAAGAATAATATTTACGATATTGAATTTAACACCGAAAATCGACATTAATCCTAGTATAATTACCCAACTAACACACATAGGCAAGAATGTAAGAAGAGCGACTTCTAACCTGCCGTAAATAACAAGTAGTGTAACAAACACAAGCAAAGAAGATATCCAAAGAATAAGGTTGAAATCATCGCTTATATCTTCTATCATTTTCGATGAAAAATAAGCTCTATCTACGATAGTAACACCTTGCACATCTTTGATAATAGAATAGAGTTGCTCTTTATCTTTATCATTCACTACCATACTACTTACCAAATATAAATTATCACCCTCTTGCGATATCCGATCGGAAATAATAGGCACTGATGCCATTACACTATCGTTATACTCACAAACATCATATTCTGCAGTAAGTATTTGAAAGAAAGATTGAAAAGCATTTTCTGAAAAACCATTGCGCCGTGCATAATTATTTACTTTGCTTATAGTGGCTTCTATCTTTTCTTTCGACCAATAATTATGCCATTTTTCTATTCGTTGTCTTTGAATATCATACGGGATGACGAGGCCATTCAGCGACACATAATTCTCCAACAATTTTCGAGAATCATCAGTCAAAGAATCACAGACCTCGTTAAGACGTACAAAACCACTCCATTCATTATCACAAACAGAAGCAATAAGATAAATTTTATTAGCCTCTTTAGCGAATGACTTTTGCATCTTCTCTTCTGCAACTTTAATTTTATCCGGCACATAATTAATACTATTCAAATCGGAATCGAATTGTACATCGTTATAAAAGAAAAGGCATACTACCGTTAGCAACGTAACTACGGCAATAATCCACTTATTATCTTCATAATCATATGCATTGCAACGCTCTATAAAGTTTAGAAATCTATTTGTATTATCTCCGGCAGGTTTTATAAAATGAGGCAAATAAATAAGGCAAAAAATAGTTGTACCAACAAGAGAAAGGGCTGCAAACAAACCCAGATCACGGAGCAACTGCGAACTTGTAAAGAGCAGAGCAACAAAAGCACCGATAGTAGTAATGCATCCAACAGTAAGAGGATAAGCTAAATCGGTAATAATTTTTTCTGCACTGCAAATATGATTTGCATGAGCTATAACATGTATGGAATAGCTCAAAGCAACACCTAATACTATTGAACCGAGACCTATTGCGATAGCAGAGACAGAACCCTTTATAATGACTATCAATGCCAATGCAAACAAAGCCCCGAATATTGGAGGAATAATAATTAATGGTATAGACCACTTATTTTTAAATGCAAAAAATATTACAACAATAATGATTAGAAAGGCTATTACAAGTGTTAGAATAGTATCTTTCTTTACTTGTCTTGCATTATGTACGGCAATAATATGACCACCAAAACAGGTAATATTAGCCTCATCAGAAGATACTTCATCTGCTATATTTTCCAACAAAGACACCAACTCCTCATTATCTCCGGTATTTCCCATATCAAATATCGGAGTAATAAAAATATATAGTGAGGAATAATCTTTATTAAAAAGGTGACCTGAATAAATTTCATAATCATCAGAATTAAATCTTTGGAAATTAGAGAGTATTGGAGTACCGATATTCAACGGGTCTCGCACAATAAAATCTTTCATTACCATTCCACCCGGAGATAATATCATATTCAATGAATTATCTAATGCTACAGCAATAGCTGTATCGGAAATCAGAGTATCTATATGTAGATAATAATCGTCATCAATAAAAATCGGCAAATAAGAATAAATATAATCAGCAACTTTAAAAAATTGAGATTCATCAATAGTAGACACTACATCTCCTATCATTCCATTCTGTTGCAAAGCCACAATTTTTTCGGTAAAAGCATCGGCAGTCATCACCAACGAATCAGGATTAGTACCTGTTACCTCAACTACTATTTTATCTTTAAATTTAAGATTTTTGAAAGCCAATTCATCTTCACCGAAAAAGCTATATATATTTTCTTCCAAATTAATTTGAGTAGCAATAGTTACGCACAAAGCCACTGCTAAAATTAGAGAAGAATATAAAACCCACTTACGGCTCTCGAGCCAATTAAATATTTTCAATAAACACTTTATCATTATCTCTTATTACGAGTAAAAGAAAAAATACACAATGTAGATAAAAACACAACTAAAAATGCTATTATAGCGAGCATAACACTACCAATGACATATTGCAACAAGGCACCTGCCACTGTTTGAAAAGAAACTTGGTGAATATCAATCCATAATGGGTTATCAAAAAAAACACCACCCAGCACAAGACTACCATATAAAATGAAAGGTATCATCGGGGGAATACTAATATTGGAAGATATCATAGCCACTACCTTGTTTAATTTCAATAAGTGAGCCGAAACTCCGGCAAAGACCAATTGATACCCCCAGACAGGGATAATTCCACAGAAAACACCCAATGCTATAGAAGCCGACATTTTAACGTTACTATCGGTAGAATTAAAAACATATTTATTAAAAAAATATTTAATATTCTTGATTGACAAGGATTTAAAAAATACGTATGGATAATATACCAATAGAGCAACGATAACAAGGCAAGTGTTAAGAATACTAATTCTGGCAAAATCTTTCGCCGGCTTAAAATGCGACACTCTTTCTTCCTTAGGGGGATAATATACTGAAATAGGGATGTTTGCAACACGCACTCCTCTCCATGCGGAACGTACCAGAACCTCAACTTCGAATTCATACCTATTCGTAATAAAATTTACTTTGTGTAATAGTGTTAGAGGATATAATCGAAACCCGGATTGAGTATCAGACAACTTTTGCAACGTCTCTACTCTATACCATAAATTAGAAAACTTATTTGCAAAGCTATTTTTCCCTGGCATATTATCTGCTTTAAGATTTCTGGCACCAACTAACAAAGAATCAGGATATTTTTCTATTTCTTCTATAAAGTTCGGTATATCGGTTGCGTAGTGCTGACCATCTGCATCTATGGAAATCATATACCGAAAACCTGCCTTATGAGTTTCTTTAATAGCTAAACGAAGGGCATAACCTTTACCTCTGTTTTGGTTATAAGACAAGATATGAATCCCTTCGATTCCGGATAATACATCCAAAGTTGAATCGGTAGAGCCATCATTAATTACCCATACATCTTCGACATACTTCCGTACGTCACTTATTACTGCGGCAATAGTACGAACGTTGTTGTAAACAGGTATTACAACAACTATTTTATTCTCTTTAGCTTTAGTTATATATTGACTATTATCTATGACCATTACAAGGATTCTACTTATTAAAATAATCGTTTACATCTACGTTAAACTCTTTATTATAAAATGTATACTCAGTATAATTATCTTTAGATTCTATCAATTTAAGGCTATTTAGCGACATATCTTTAGCATCAAAAATAAGCTCTACACACATAGAATTTTTCAACTCTTTTTTAGGAGATAATTTGAGTTTATAGTTTTCTTTGCCTTTTTCATACAAAATATTGTACATAGAATTGAGTGCAGAGAAATCTCCTTTAAAACAAGCAGATATCAACTGACTAAGATTACGAATGGCAGGGTCTGACGACAACTTAATTTTAGTAACATTCTTACCACTCTTTATTTCCAAAACCTTATTTAAAATCTTTATGTAAACTCCATTATCCATAGAGATAAAGATATTATTATCAGCCATATAATAAAACATTCCGGAATTGGATATAGGTTTGTCGAAAATTGCCACTACGATTGTTTGCGTACATTGACATCTAATGGAACGTAAATTAGAGTTATATTTAATTAATCCGGCAATAAATTCAGACTCTACATTATTGTTTTGAGCAAACAAAGGTAGAGTCAATAGCAACAAATATATAATGAATCTATTTTTCATAAATATCTAATTTCATTAATTCTTCAACAGTAGTAAACTTATAACCTAACGATGACAAATCCGAAAGAATAAGATCGAGTAATAAATCGGCATTCCTTACTCTATCGTGGAGTAATATTATAGCACCGGGTCTTGTTTGACGCACTACCCTATTTCGGATTATTTTACGAGAGATATGAGATAAGGTATCAAAAGAGCGCACCGACCAGCCGATAGAAACGAGATGTGTCTTCATTAAAGCCCTAGCAATTAACGGATTAGTAACACCAAAAGGAGGACGAAAGAGCAAATTTTCGCTATTAGTAATATCCGACAATGCCTCGTTGGTATCTAACAATTCCTTCTCAATAACGTCTACCGAGCGAATAGGCAATAAAGAGCTATGAGACCACGAATGATTTCCTACCGAATGACCATTTTTTACTATTGACCTCACATAGTCGACATTCGCCTTTATATTATCACCGACCAAAAAAAAAGTAGCCTTTGCATTATATTTTTTCAAAACCTCGAGCACTTTAAGAGTGTTTTCAGAAGGTCCATCATCAAATGTAATCGCCACTTGTTTTTCTTTACAATTTACTTTGCATAAAGACCTGATATAGACCTCACTCCTTATATCAGCAGAAGCCCATATCAAGAATAACAAGACCAATACACAGGCAACAATGACGATACTAAACATTTTTCACTGACATTACAAAAGTACAATTATCTTGATATTCGTTAATCAAAATCATATTGCAACAATTTTGTTTCACGGATTTGACGGCATCAAAAAGAGACGGAGCTGAAGCCGGGAAAAAAGAATCATATCTCTCTTGTGAATTTACCGCCACAATAGTATTATCCGGAGAAACCCCATATTTCTCAAATAAATTATTAAACGACATCCTCCGGCGATACTCTTCACTATCATTATTCGGTATGATATCGAATTCCAAAACCGCAATAGAATTTGCAGACATTTCTGCTGTACATAGAAAGAAGAAAGCACCTGCCTTTACCATCGTTTGATTTTTGATATTCAACCGATGAGAGATATTTGTCAAAGTAGGAGTCACTTCATCGTAATGACCGATTAACGCATTATTACATTTATTATCAGACAATTTAAACAGAGCATCAGCCAAGGCATCTTCAAAAGCGTGAAATCGATTAACATAAGTAACATTATAGCAATGATTATTTTTCAACAAAGCAATTTGAGCTCCTACCGTATTAAAAGTAGATTGAATAAAAGGGGTAGGATTAATCAAATTTTCTTCATTCTCTACAATATTCTTCAAGAATTTTTCGCTATCAGAAAGAAGCCCCAAGCATGTTGAAGTAATTATTGCATCCAAAGTGTAGATATTATCCACACCACCTATACATTCGACTGCAGTAGCCACGCTACGTTTAAGAATGTCACTCATTCTTCTACGCATAGTAGCATCCGGGATCAACAATTTAACATCACTTGTCAGTTCACTATCGGATTTTATATTTGATATGAAGCACTTCATCTATTTGCACTATTTTTTGAAAATTAAAGCAGAGCAATTACCTCCAAAGCCGAAAGACGTAGACATTACGCAATTAACATCTTGATTATCTTTAAATTCTGTTACAGGAATAAGACCGTAATTCTCTATTGAATTTTTAAAATTATAATTCTGATATACATATCCATTGTGAATAGCAATAACCGACAGCACCGCTTCCACGGCACCACTTGCAGCGAGAGAATGGCCTGTAAATCCCTTAATAGAACTGAACATGGGTACTTTATCACCAAAAAGTCGAATAAAAGCAGCAGATTCGGAGGCATCGTTTATTACGGTAGCAGTGCCATGTGCATTGATATAAGAAACCTCATCAAGAGTAATATTGGCTTCTTTAACGGCATTATACATGGCGAGATACGGACCATTTCCGAGTTCGGAAGAAGCGGTTTGATGATAGGCATCATTAGCATTAGCACCGCTTGCCAAAGTACAATATTTCGTCGAACACACACAATCAGAGCGTTGCAAAACCAAATAACCGGCTCCTTCTCCAAGGTTTAAGCCATTACGGGAATTATCAAATGGACGACACACTTTATCATCCAATACTTTGAGGGCATTAAAACCATTGAGAGTAAATTTACTCAAAGCGTCACAACCTCCTGCCACTACATAATCCACCACATTATGTTTCAACAAATCTGTTGCATATATAATTGCATTAGCTCCGGAAGAGCAAGCAGTACTAACATTCGCAACATAACCATTGATGCCGGAATATTTAGCTATTATAGTTGCAATAGAGCCACAATCATGCATTCTCACATTACGCAACCTGCCCTTAGTATTATCTTTAGCATACTCTTTATAAAAGAGTTCCGTAAGATCCATACCTGCCACGGAAGTAGAATTAACAAGAGCTATTTTTGCATTACGTGGAATATCGAATTGCGACAAAGCCTCTCTAACTGCCATAATACCCAAGAGTGCTGTACGTGACAAATTATCCGATATAGGAATAGACAACATATCAGATAATTCGCTGTTAGAAAGAAGTATTTCACCTACCGGCAATTTTAAATTTGTATCGAGAATAACCGGACGAGAAGAAATTCCCGACATATTATTCCGGATGGCATGAATATTATTATCCACACCAATACCCATAGCGGTAACGACACCTACACCTGCAACAATAATCTCACACACTACTCTACTTTCTATTTTTTTCGATGTATTCAGCCAGAGTTCTTACGGAATAAAAGATAGGTTTTGCTTCGGCGCTATTAGCCAACTTTATTCCATAATATTTTTCAAGAATAAGAATAATTTCGAGAGCATCAATAGAGTCCAACCCCAATCCAGATCCAAACAAAGGAGCATCAGCATCGATATCTTCAGGCGTTAAATCTTCGAGATTCAACTCCTCTATAATATATTGTTTCAATTCGTTAATTAGCTGTTCCATACGCTATTTAGTTATTATTTTAAGATTAACATTCCAAGAATTATTCCATTTATCACACCAGCCACAAACTGCTACATCGGCAATATCGAGGGCTAATAATTGTCGAGAATAATAGTCTGCCAAACCGCTATTTTCATTTTCGATAAAGAAAGTATTATCACCTTTTATTTTGTGTTTTATACAAACTTCACCAACGGCAACATTAGGGAGAGTATAAACAAAAATTGAAGGAGAAGCACCCTCTTCAAGATGCTTGTTAACAATCTCTTGATGTTGCACATCCGCCTCTAAAGAAGACACTCTATTTGAAATTATTATTGCAATACGGCGAGGATCTATATTTTTGAAATCGGGATATTTAGAAATAATATTTTCCATTGCCACAAAAAGAGCCTTTGACAAATCGCTCATCTTATAGAATTTCATATATGAGAGATTTAACTTTTTATACTCGTCACGAATAAAATCGGCAAAAAGATTATCGGAATATGGCAGAGAATATTCTGCCACAATATTTACTTTTTCATCACAAATTGAGAAAGTACTATCAACTACTTGATTATCGTTTGATGCGTTTTTAAAAAGAACGATAGCGGCATTACAACCTCCGAAGCCTGAAGCTGTTTTAACGCAGACGTTGACATCTTCTATATTACGGTGTACTGCCGAAACATTTACATTACAAGGAGTTCCCAATTTTTCAAATCCTTTAGTTGCAAATATTTTATTATATCTCATTTGATGTAGACACAAAATAGTTTCCACCACTCCGGAAGCGCCAAGTGTATGCCCTATATAGCCTTTAAAGCTATTCATTGGCACATCCTTACATTGGCTCCATTGAATGGCTTTACTCTCCATCTCATCGTTATACAAAGTAGCTGTGCCATGCATATTGATATATTTCACATCATTGAAATTAATATCTGCCATACGAAGAGCCTGTTTCATTGCATAATACAAGCCATCGCCGGTACGAGATGGGCCGGAAATATGATTAGCATCGTTAGTTACTGCACCACCCTTTAATTCTATAATCGGCTTAACTGCAAGGTCAATATCTTTAGTCAGCAATACAGCTCCACAAGCCTCTCCGAGAGATAGACCGTCACGACCGGCATCATAGGGTTTACATGGTTTAGTACTCATTGATTTAAAAGAACGGAAACCCTCCACAATAAATTCCGATAAGATATCACAACCAACAATAACCACATTATTAAGTTGAGCATCGGAAAGCATCATGTTTCGAGCGACGACAAAAGCCGATACACCTGATATACAAGCATTCGAAATAACGATAGGTTTTCGTGAAAAACTAAAAAAATTGGCTATCTTTTCTGCTGTTGAATAAAGAAAGCAATCAGCACTAACCTCTGTCGTATTATTTTCAAGTAAATGTACATTACCCTTTGTTGTAGATAGAATCAGCAAAGTATCACTTCCGACACAATCTTTTGTATGAATAATATTCTTTATATTTTGAATAGTCAACGCCTCGAATTTAGTAAACCCAAGGAGAGAATTATCTAATAAATAGGAAGGGATTTCCCCTACTACCGCCTTATATTTATCGCTATAAGCCAATCCTGTATCACCTTTTTCAATCGAGGCAATAGTTTCAACTTCACCACCCAAAGCGGAGATAAGGGATGATTTACCTAAATAACAATGCATAATCAATTATAATTTACAAACCATAATAGAATGTCCCATACCAATGCCATCAATAATTTTTTCCACAGAAAGACCGGCTTTTTTGACACACTTCTCCATGTCATCGGAATGGTACATTTTACTATTACCATTTGCCATTGCGGTGAAATAAGGAGAAGTAAGTGTAAGGCAATAGGCTGCAGTTTCGTATTTCTGTCTATTCCAGAATGTTTCCATAATATAAATACGGCTCTGAGGAGTCATAGACTTACGAGCTTTGGAGCATATATCTATGATTTGAGTTTCGGAAAAGCAATCTAAAAATTGGCTCATCCAAATTATATCAAATTTATTATTTGGAAATTCTGAATTTTTATCGAGTAAATTCATCGAATACGCATGAATTCTATCTGCACCCGGTCTATCTTTTATATTATTTTTCATCATCTCTAATTGCCCCGGGAGGTCGAGAATAGTAACTTCTACATTACTGTTATATTCCACGCATCTTATTGCCCAACGACCGGTATTACCACCCACATCGAGCAGAGTTTTCTTGGTATCTTTTTCCGGAAAAACAATCTGTAAGGCTTCGTTAAAAGCACCATCAGAATAGAAATGGTCGAAATCAAACCAATATTTCTGAGTTTCTTCCGGTAGTTTAGAGAGCCCTTCATAAATTGTATCCCAACCACCGAAGACTTTCAAGCCCTCCGGTTTCCCGTTTTGCAAAGCATCGTCCAAGAAAAAGAGACCATTATAATTCACATAATGATTGAAATTCATATTCACGCCCACTATTTTATCATTGATAAGAAACCAACCCGTTTTGGTAATAAAAAATTTGTCGTCTTTAACCATTACGGTACCTATAGACAAAGAAGCCTCGAGCAACACTTTTACAGCGTATTCGGACAATTTTGTTTCCGCAACTATATCAGACAAAGTAAGCCCCTCTGAATTTTGATGGAGCAAATCCAGAATGCCATATTTTACCATAAGACGGGAAATCTGAAATACAACCGGAGCAAAAGCAATCTCTTGAGCACGATGTTGTGCCTGTGTAGCACTACTCTGCTCTTGCGAATATATTTTTTTTAGTGAATCGGGAAGTTGCATAGTTATTATTTAAAAATTCCAGTATTTAAAAAAGTTAAACCATTGATATGGATAATTTTGTACCATAAGTTCCAATACGGACAAATAATTATCCGCAATATCGGAATAGTTATATGCTTTATTCGATTTAAATTCAAAGAAATAGAATTTATAAGACATCTTTTTATCTCTAACGGCAAAATAAAAAACCACAGGAACTCTACATTTTTGAGCAATTAGAAACGGACCCTTAGGAAGCGATACTTTACCGCCCATAAACTCTTTTTCTATAACAGAAGACCTATCGATAAATCTATCACCATTAAAGCAAACATACTCGCCATTATTCAGAGCCACCTTCATTTGAATAAGAGCATCGATAGTATCGCCACTCGTTGAAATAATATTAAAATTTTTATCTACAGAGTTTTTCTCTATATGCTCTTTGATTTTTTCGTGCTCGGCATCAAACATCACTATATGAATTTTCTTTCCATATTTTCCAAAAAAAGCAGAACCAGCTTGCCAATTCCCGATATGAGCACCAATGAGTACTACGCCTACACCGCTATTAATAACAGACAAAAACCTTTGATAATTTTCAAATTCAAAAGCGTATTTATCCGTCATCCCCGCATTTAGAGCCAACTTATCTATAAGTACTTTACCAAAATTAAAAAAGTGCATATATACGTGACCTAAAGAGCGGAAAAAAGATTTCTTTAAAATTCGCCTACTATATTGCCAGGAAGCAACTGTAGCTTTTGGTGCAAAAATAATAAAATAAAAGATAATCAATGACATAAAAGCATAAGAGACTCGAATACCTACCAATTTTATGCAATAGATAAAAAACGAATATCCAAAAGACCCACCTCTTGATTTACCATTCCATCTTTTATTATTATCATTCATTACGCATTTACTTTACTGAAAATTAAATCATAGAGTGAATCAAAAGAAGAAACTATTTGCAATTCTTCTTTCGTCAACTTCACTTTAAAATTCATCTCTATTATAACAATCAAATCCACAATATCCAAGCTATCTAACGATAGTACACTTCTAACATTTGCATCGGAGATAAATTCTTTTTTAGATATTTCAAATTCCTCTTCCAATACATTGTTCATTATGGTAATCACCTCTTGTTTTTGCATACTTAAAAATAAATTACACTTCAAACCCCTCGATATTTTTCAGGTAGTGTTCGACTTTTTGAATCTCTTTATATTTAGGGGTATCTTCAATAAAGACAGGAACAATTTTTCTTATATCATCATAAAGAGCACGAGTATTATCAGATAAATCATTCTTAATTTTCAGACAATCAACGGCTTGTACCAAAGCCATCATATGTATTGCCATCACTTGGAATCCATTTTCAATAACGTGTTTGCATATTAACGCGGAATTTGTACCCATACTAACAACATCCTGATTATCATTATTATTAGGGATAGAATGCACGTACATAGGGTTAGACAACGTTTGAGATTCAGCTGTTGTAGAAGTAGCCGTGAATTGTGACGCTTGCAAGCCGTAATTCAATCCGAGAACTCCGAGATTCACAAATGGAGGTAATACACCGTTTATCTTATCATGAAAAAGATAATTCATTTGACGCTCTGCCAGCATTGTTAACTTTGTAATGGCTATCTTCAATTTGTCCATTTCAAAGGAGATATAATCGCCATGGAAATTGCCACCATGATAGACATTATTAGTGCGCACATCCACTACCGGGTTATCGTCAACAGAATTTAACTCATTGACAACCACCTTTTCGGCATTTTCTATTTCATCGTAAATAGGACCTAATATTTGAGGGATACAACGAAGAGAATAATATGGTTGTACCTTATGGTTAAAATAAGTATTATTGTTTTTGTGGTATAATTCAGCCTCTCTATCAAGTAAGCGACGGCTACCTTTTGCTATATTTCTAAGATTCTCAGCAATAATGATTTGACCGACATGCAGTTTCATCTCATTCAAAACCGGAGACATAAAATCATCGAAAGAAGATACAATCTCATTCATCAAAACCGAAGCGCGAACTGCAAAAGACAATAAACGTTTTGCAAGGATAATATTCACCATAGATATACCCGTCATAACGGCAGTACCGTTAGTTATAGCGAGGCCTTCGCGCAAATACATTTTAAGAGGGGAGATATTCAAATTTTTTATTACCTCTGATGTAGGTAGTAATTGACCTTTATAAAACACTTCACCTTCTCCAATAAGAGCGAGTGCGATATGAGATAATTGCACCAAATCGCCACTGGCGCCGACACTACCATGTTGCGGAACAAAAGGGTATATATTATTATTTAAAAAATTCAAAAGCACATGAACAGTATCGATATGAACGCCGGAATGCGCTTGCACAAAAGTCATCAAACGACAAATCATAGCGGCACGCACATAAATTTCCGGCAAAGGAATTCCGGCACCGGTAGAGTGACTACGAATAATATTATACTGTAACTCAATAAGATGGCCATCTTCTATACGCCATTGAGCCATAGGACCAAAACCGGTATTTATCCCATAAATCACCTTATCAGAAGTAAATTTTTGCAAAAAATTAAAGCAAAAATCTATCTCTTTTTCTACATTTTCATCCAATAAAAGTTCTTCTTTCGAAAAAAGAATCTTCTCAAAATCATTTAAAGAAATCCTTTTTGAAATATTCATAATCCAAAAATCAACTACAAAAACTCTTAATTAGTAAATAAACTTTTGCAAAGGTACAAAAAATAATATTAATAATAAGACAAAACCAAGAATATCTTAAATAAAAATAAAGCACTTAATTACGAGGTAAAAATGATATGATAATAAATTCACATTGAAAAATTTACTATCCCCTCGTCATTCATACTAAAGAAATAATTTTTATTACAAGAAAGAATGATATGGTCTAAAAAACTCAATTGCATTACTTTAGAAGCTTCTATTAAATCTTGAGTCAATTTAATATCTTGGGGACTGGGTTTAAGATTTCCGGAAGGATGATTATGGCACACTATAAAAGAAGAAGCCTCTTGTAAAATAACATACTTAATAATTAATTTAATATCAACATAAACAGCGGAAATACCACCTAAATTAATCATTTTATAGTTGATGACTTGGTTTCGACGATTCAAGCAAATGACCCAAAATTCTTCGGCATTAGAATTAGCTATCAAGCTATACATCAAATTAGCAACATCAGAAGATTGCTTTATTATGGTTACCTGATTAGCGCTACGATCACGACGGAGACCGAATTCGAGAGACGCCAATATATGAATAGCTTTTATAGGACCTAGACCATTAATTTGACACAAATCTTCCACAGATTTTCTACCGAGCAAATCGAGATTATAGTTTACCGACTTTAAGATATCTTCAGCCAGGGATACAACATTTTTATCTTTAATACCGGAACCGAGCATAATAGCGAGAAGTTCGACATCGGTAAGGCTATGAGGACCGTTTTTGAGAAATTTTTCGCGTGGAAGGTCTTGCGAGTTCCACTCTTTTAAAGGAGTAAGTTGTTTCATAAAGCAACAAAAAAAGCTCTAATCTATTTAACAATAGAAAAGAGCTCTATCTTTCAACTATGAATAAAAAACTTTAAATCTTACGTCAAAAATTAAGCCAATTTATTCACATGCAAGGTCAATTTAGATTTTAAATTGCTTGCTTTATTTTTATGAATAACATTGCGTTTAGCAAGTTTATCGAGCATAGAACTTACCTTAGGGAGCAATGCAGAAGCTTCACTCTTATCAGTAGAAGCGCGTAATTTACGCACTGCATTACGAGCAACTTTTGCATAGAATCTATTTTGCAAACGACGTTTCTCAGTTTGTCTAATTCTCTTTTTTGATGATTGATGATTTGCCATTATTACAACAAATTTATTTCCTTTATTCTATTAAATAACTAGTAGTCCATAGGGGAATCGAACCCCTCTTTCAAGAATGAAAATCTTGCGTCCTAGCCGATAGACGAATGGACCATCGTACCTACAAACAAAGGCAATTATTTCCCTCATTTGCGATTGCAAAGGTACTACAATATTTTGAATTGGCAATACTTTTCTGAAATATTTTTCAATAAATTTTCTATAAAATTGATTATCAATAATTTACAATCATTTTTTATAGAATAAAAAATATTTTTTTGCTAGAAAATTCCACAAAGTAACGATTATAGTGGATACAATTTTAGACAATAAATAATTTATTTGGAGTGAATTTGTAAAAATTTTCATTATAAAGTAAGTGAGTACAAGACCTACAATGCCAATTAAAGTGAAGCCTAAGAACTCTGCAATACGATTATTAAAGCGACGTTGATTAAAAATCCAAAAGATACTCATTAAGTATGTAATGACCAATCCAACAGCGAAACTGATAGTACCTGCAACTTCTGCAATGATATTAAATCGGTCGTGAAGGAGCATCATAAGAAGGAAATCGACACAAAAAGCAACTCCGCCGGAAATAAAATACCTCACAAATTGATGAATTATATGACCGGTAGGCTTACTGAAATCACTTCTTTTCATATTTACGATAATCGAATTTGAGCAAATACTGATTGGTATTTTGATATTGAATCACTATACCGAACAAATCCAGACGACTATTTACTGCCGGCACCAAATATCTCGGTGTAGAGCTATATCCCAGATTATCCAAGAACACATATTCTACTTTACGCTCGGCAAGATGAGAAAGCAGGGCATCTGTATCTTCGGTATATTCATACCGTACGGTACACAAATCCGGAGCATAAAACTTAAAAAGTTCCGGTTTACGACAACAGACTACAGTATTCTTTGGCAATTGCGTTTGCATTTGCTCAGCGATACTGAAATATTGTTGATATTGAAGCGGGTATGGACGCTTGGCTACTTCATGCTGCTGTTTTATAGATGGTATCATTAGCAAAAGCATAATACCAATAACGAATGTTGTAAATATAGAAGATATTAACTCTTTTTTCTTTACGGTACGAAGACATAGCAAACAGAGAGAGAATATACCATAATAAAAGCATGCAAAAAGTATAGGGGAGATAGGAGTTACATATCTGCATCCATTACCACCATGCCAGAGTGCGAACAAGCCTATGTTTGCTAAAAGAAAAGCAATTATCGACCAACGAAGCTTCTTCATATTCCATGCTCCGTAAAATATTACGGTAAGAATTAATATGCCTCCCAAGATAGCGACAAAAGAGGATGTATTATTTGGGTCAATTGTGATAAAAGGGAAAAGTATCTCTTTAAAGCCTTTAATTACGGTTTCATCAAAATTTTTCAGCATCTTCTCAAACATCTCGCCAAAAGAAGAAATTGTACCCTCTTCCGGGCGCCAAGGATTTACTACCATCACAGTATCGAGATATCTGCCTTTTATGCCATGGACTTTATTTCGTATCATCCAAGGTAACATCAATAAGACACTTAACAACACCGTGCCCAAAGAGGCAATCCACTCTTTTCTGAAAAGGAAGAAAATAAAGACGGCGAACATAGCAGATGCACCCACAGTACGGATATGATAAGAAGCAACTGCAGATATTACCGCGATATAAAACCAAGGAGATTTCAAAAAGTCATACCATTTCGTCTCACAATTCTCCACAGTGTCTTCATCACACTTCCTTCTATACATCATAAGAGAGAATAGAGATATAAAAGAAAAGAACATATAGCTCATTTCGCTCATCACTATTCCTGCAAAATGCATCAATGTTGGGCACATAATAGTTACAACAGCTATTGAAAACGCCAATAGTATAGAATTTCCGGCATTTTTAATAAGGAATCCTACTATAAGAATAGAGAGAAACAAAAAGGTGGCATTCAGTATCTTAAAACCTAACAAAGACTTTACTCCAAGGAGCATTGCAAAACTCAATATAGTGGAATAACCGGGAGGAAAATGACTTGCAGGCACTTCATTTCCATCTACATCTATAGAGCAATATCCATGACCATCGGCAATATTACGAGCAAGTTGAATATATATGGCATTATCTCCGTTTAAATCCAATTTCGGATCGTATGTATAATTATACATACATATAAAAAATATCAAATATAAAGCTGATAAGCCCCAGTAAATATATTTGTTTTTCATACTTATTTCTTTAGAATTTTACTTTTAATAATACCACATTTACACAAGCAATAGGTAAAAGAGACGCGCAACACGCCTAAACCGTAAATAGCGGAGCGTTTCAAATTAATAGAAGAGGCATCGTCGAAATACTTTGTAGGACAAGTAACTTCTCCTATTTCGTATCCTTTATAGAATATCTGTGCTATCATTTCATTATCGAGAATAAAATCATCGGAATCGGCATTATAATCGATAGAGCGAAGCACATCGGCAGTAAAGGCTCGATAACCTGTATGGTATTCCGACAATTTTTGATTCATTAAGAGGTTTTGTATTAATGTAAGCAGACGATTTGCTACATATTTATACCAAGGCATACCACCTTTTAAAGCACCTTTGCCCAAAATTCGGGAGGCAAGACACACAGGATACACTTCATTAGCGAGCATATAAGCCATAGAATGAACCAATTTCGGTGTATATTGATAATCAGGGTGAACCATTATCACTATATCGGCACCGATTTCAAGGGCACGATTATAGCAAGTTTTCTGGTTACCGCCATAACCTTTATTTTTTTCGTGAACCAAAATTTCTTTTATCCCCAATTCTTTAGCTTTATCTACGGTGTTATCTCGCGAACAATCGTCAGTGAGGATGACCTCATCTACAATATCAAAAGGGATTTCTGCGTAAGTTTGTTCCAAAGTTTTTTCTGCATTATATGCAGGCATTACAACAACAATTTTCTTTCCGTTAATCATATCGACTATTCTATTATAAATTCTTCTGTTCCTATTAAATGACCGTCTACGAATAAGTCGGCTCTATATTTACCTTCTATCAATGTTTCAGTTACTTTATAATAAATCACACACTGCAAATCTTCCCCAGAATATTCAATCTCTTTTTTTGATGAGAAAGCAATCTCTTTATCTTCAAAGTCGAACTTATTAAAGTCATTTTTCTTTAAGACTTGACCATCAGGAGTAGCAATTCTAAGGTAGATTATTTTTTGACCCGCATCGGTGGTAATATTTTTTGCGATAGTAAAATCAACTTTAATATTATCCACTTTACGGACATATTTCGTTTTACGACCTTTATCATTAAGCAAAACGACGGACATATCTTTTGCTTCGAGTTGAGAAGCAAGACGCACTGTTTTTGACAATTTATCTTTCTCAAGCATCAAAGTATCTATAGTTTTTGTAGCTAAAGACATCTGTTCGCGCACTTGAATATTCTCTTTTTTTAGTACTTCATTCACTCTATTAAGCGAGTCGACTTGTGCAATATAATATTTAGTTACTTTACGCACAGAGGCCAATTCTTCTTTAAGTTCCGCAATGCGTCTTGCATTGGTAACTTTAACGGTTCTCAACTCTTCGAGCAATAGTTGTACTCTTTTTTGTTCTTTTTCGAGCAATTTAAAGATGGAGTCATTATTAATTTTAAGCATCTGACCCTCGACCTCTAAAGCCATATACGTATATTCATTTTCCAGTTGTTCTTTTTCGTAAGAAGCCATTTCCACCATTTCCATCATTTCTTTTTCCGTATGGCGGACTCTTGAAATAAGATATATTACCACGCCTGATAATAATAAGACAACTGCAATAGAGATGATTAGAATATATTTTTTATTTTGCATATCATTAATTAAATATGTGGCACTTATTATTGTACTACGATGTTAACGACTTGAACGTCACCTTCGTCGTATTGTATT
>JBJECF010000024.1:0-37993 GCA_051870785.1 Candidatus Aphodosoma sp. | reverse complement strand
AGTGTCAGCCCTAATTTTATTTGCTTATAAAAGTTTTACCGGACAGCAATAATTTATTTCATTAAATAATATTTGTGTATTAAATTTTTTTGTATATTTGTACACGATCTATTAATTTTTATATTATTAGGCTATAATGTTGATTGCTACGAGTTTAATAAAATTTAGATATTAAGATATAGTGATGTTGACGTGGTAATTAGATTAAAAATTGAGATTTCTACTTAAAATTTATATATAATGTTTAATTAAAAAATGCCTTATGAAAAGATTTTTCGCACAATTTACGTTGTTGTGTATGATTTTCTTCCTTGGTTCGTATATGGCTTCAGTATCTGCACAAGCCGTGGCTTATGTGAACGAAGGTTTTGAGGGTTATACTACATCGTTGCCGACTAGTTGGTCGGTAGACACGGAAGATTGGTATGGAGAAGGCGGTGAATGGACGCTCAGTTCCGATGCAAGTCATGGAGGCCTCGCTTCTATACGCTTCGGTGTTAACTATCAAGCATCCTCGGCTTCTTCATGGTTAATCTCTCCTCAAGTGGCAGCTCAGTCTGATACTCGAGTCGTTTTTTACTTACGTAAAACTTCGGGAATTACATTCAATGTTCTTGTTTCTACAGACGGCGGTTCTACTTATAATGATTATCTTACGTCAGAATCTATAACAGAAACAATGGACTGGACTAAATATTCATTTTCGTTGTCTGCTTATGCAGGTCAGAATGTGAATGTTGTGTTCTATGCCGCTGATTGGTATGAAGGTGGTTATATTTGGATTGATGATGTAAAAATCGGATCTCCTAATACTTGTGCAGCACCTATTTCTCTATCTGTAACTGAGGTTAGTCAAACTTCTGTTCGCTTGAATTGGACTGTAGACGAAGAAGGTGATACTTCTACTACTTATCGTATCACTCTTTCCGATGCTGCAGGTAATTCTATTATGAATAATCAAACTATTACTGTTACGAACAAATATAGTTTGTATTATGACATCACTAATCTTACCCCTAATACTTCTTACAATGTATTTTTGCAGTCGGATTGTAGTAGTGCTTATCATGGTACTTCCGACTTGTCTACTACTCTCACTTTCGAAACTCTTTGTTTGCCGAAATTGGTGCCTTATTCTGTAGACTTCAATTCAGAGTCTTCTACTGCAACAAAACCGGGATGCTGGACTACCAATCCTGCTTATTCTGCTTGTGGAACTCTTAATAGTTCTTATAAATATGGTACAACAGGTAAATCACTTAAATTGACTTCTACTGCTTTAAGAGATGGATTTATTGCCTCTCCTCAAATTGAGTGTGGAGCCGATAGTTTGCAAGTCGATTTGTGGGTTTATACTACTACTTATGGTACTCCAATTGAATTTGGAGTGATGTCTGATGCTTACGATGCTTCTACTTATGAGATGCTTAAATCTTATACTATAAATGCTGAAGCTAAATGGACTAATATAAGATTTACAACATCGGTTTCTCAACAAAAAGGCGTTCGTAATCTTTCCGTTGTAATAAAATTGGCTTCCGGTACTGCAAAAACGGTATATATAGATAATGTAACAATTTCTCGTACCCCAAGTTGTCTACGTCCGGAACAGGTGAATGTAGATTATATCGATTCTACTTTTGCTCGTCTTAGCTGGTATGAAGATGTTGCAGTAAACAATTACGAAATAGAAATTACCAATGTCGCAGACGGCACGGTTTCTACTTTTACGGCTACAACAAATCCTGCTATTGTTACCGGATTGACTTCTAATTCTTTATATCAATTTAGAGTACGCACTATCTGCTCTGCTTCAGATAATTCCGAATGGAGCTTGCAAACAAATCAATTCAGAACTAAATGCGGAAGTTATGCTTTGCCTTTATCGGAAAATTTCAATTCCGTTAGCTCTCTTCCTGATTGTTGGGATGCTCGCTTGATTTATCGCGGACTTGGTGCTGCTTCCGGTTACGTTTCTGATTATGGTTGGGCTATAAATACCAATGATATATATTCTGTCGATGGAAATAGTATCAAGTCTCAATCAAGTATTGCCGGTACTCGCTATTTGCTTACTTTGCCTTCGGTTAATATCCCTGCCGGACAAAGCTATGATGTTGTGTTCCAAATGTACAGATGGTATAAACCTACTGTAGATGCTAACGAATATATTAATGTATATGTAAACTCAACTCCATCACTCGATGGTGCCGTTAAAATAGATTCTATCTTTAACAGTGCAACTAAATATCCGGTAGAATACGATTACGAGAAATATTACAGATATAGACTTACAATCCCTTCTACCGGTGTGGTTTACGTTATGTTCGAAGCCGTTCACGACGCATTTAAAGATTTCTATATCGATAATATAGAGATAAATCCGACTATCAATTGTAAATTGGCTGTTAAGAACTTAAGATGGAAAGCTCTTACCGGTGATCAAAAAGTACAATTCAATTGGTTCTCAAGAGCAAATGAAAATCAATGGGTTGTAAAATATAAATTCTATGACGATTCACAAAACTTGCTTCTTCAAAATACTGTTGTAGTTAACGATTCTACTTACGATCTTGATTACTCTTCCGTTGCAAGCGAATCTTCTATATATAATGTAGAGTGCCAAGTTGCCGCATATTGCGGTGCTAACGACACTTCTGATTACGAGCCTATCACATGTTCGTTCCAAACACCTTGTGCCGCTCGTCCATTACCTGTTATC
This sequence comes from Candidatus Aphodosoma sp., assembly GCA_051870785.1. Taxonomy (GTDB): domain Bacteria; phylum Bacteroidota; class Bacteroidia; order Bacteroidales; family Paludibacteraceae; genus Aphodosoma. The sequence continues at coordinate 35,271 of JBJECF010000024.1, read as the reverse complement.
GAACTCTTCGAAGGTACTTCATTCCCAAGTACTTGCTGGCTTCCTATTACCGATTATAGATCTCTTGAGCCTGACGTTCAATGGGCAAGAACAAGCCGCTCTTATGATTATAATACCCTATACGGTACTAAGTCATGTGGTTTCCCTACAGCATTATATAGAACTGTCGGCTATCTTAACTCTCCACTCGTTAGTCTTGAAGCCGGCATTCAATATCGCGTTTCTTACTATATGAAGAAACAGTATGTATATTACGATGATTATGTAGTATCAGGTATTTATACTTACGTTTCTCGAAACTTGTGCGATACGGTCAATGCTCAACGTCTCGGATTTAGTTCTATCGATTATAGTCGCTTTGGAGGTCAACCCGGATTTACTAAGATAACTCACGACTTTACAGTGCCTGCATCAGGTAATTATCATGTAATCTTTGCTGCATTGCAAATGGATTATATGGATATTATTGTCGATGATATCGTAATAGAGAAAGTAACCTCTTGCTCTACACCGGATCATGATTCATTCGAAGTACGTCCGGGAGTCAATACGGCTAAAATTATTTACAATGGTGGCGATGCTACACAAATGGAATATGCCGTATGTGCACAATATTCCGGTATCGATGATATCGACCCTAATAATATTGTTGTGGCTACTCTCGATGCGGATAATGCATTTGTAATAACCGGCCTTGAAGCCGATACACATTATGCCGTTTATGTACGTAATCACTGTTCCGATGGCGTGTCTACATGGCAAACTTACCCGGTAGACGTTACTACAATGTGTACCCCTTATGTTGTTACCGGTGAGTCTCCATTTATCGATGATTTCGAAGGCTATGAAGAGGGAACACTTGTGAGTGATAACTGCTATCAATATGAAAACCGTAGTAGTTATCAATATGAAAATGATATGAAAGTATATGGCGGTATTGGTTCTTATCTCGGTGAACCGGGTACAGATGTATTACCATACTCCGGTGCAAAACAAATTGCTATCGGTTATGGAGAACATCATTATGCATCTCGTCTTGTAAGATTGCACCCGGGTGTCACTTATGAGGTTGCTTTATATGCCCGTACTGATGATGAAAGTTCACCGGAAGCTACTTTGTCTTTCGTTAAACAAGTGGTAGGCTCTACTCAATGCGATACTATTATGAGTGCGATTACACTTTCTCAAGATGCCGGATTCTATAATTATACTAAAGTATATCAATACTTTACTGTTGATGCTGATACCAACTATTTAATAGGATTTGAAGTCACTTCTTCTTGGAATGTTAATTATGTCGCAATGGATAATTTCAGTATTAAAGAGCTCGGTTGCGTGCCTCCAACAAATATTGAAATTACTACAGTCTCTTCCGATAGCGTTGAGTTTGCAATTAATAACACTAATTCTCCTGTGGAAATTCGCTTGTCTTCAGAATACATCGGCAAGGGTGATACCGACCCTGTACCTGAATTTTGCGATACTGTTGCTGCCGGTACTACAGTGGTTTCATTCCGCGGTTTACAACCTAATACCACCTACTACTACGTAATGCGTTCTCTCTGTACTGGTGGTATAAGCGATTGGTCTACTCCTGCATTCTTCAATACTCGTTGCGTAGCTGAAGATCTGTCTTATTTTAATAACTTTGAGGATGTTTCTAATACAAGGTGTTGGTCGCTTGTAGGTGTAGAGGGTAGCTCTCTCGAGTATTCCAACGAGCAAAGTCACACAGGCTCCGGCTCTATGAAAGTATATTCAGGCACTGCAGTAACTCCTTTATTCAATGTTACTACACTCTCTAATTCTATGATTACCGGTTATGCTTATTCCGGTCAAGAAGCGTCTTCTTCATTCTCTATCGGTCTTATGATCGACGTTAATGATGTATCTACTTTCGAAGCTCTTCAAACTATTGTAGTGCCTCAAGGTGGTCAATGGGTAGAATTTACCGCTTATTTCGATACTATCCTTCATGATGTAGACCTCGCCGAGTGGATGTCTGCTCCTTATATCGCTTTGGCATCCGGCTCCGGAAATATCTTCTACTACGATGATATTTTAGTAGATACTATTCCTTCTTGTGCAAAACCATCGGATGTTATAGCTACCGTAGTTGACCCTCATACTATTTCCCTTGAATGGAGCTTAGGTAGAGGTATTAATCAATGGGAAGTTAGCGGTTATAAAGTAGGTAAAGCTTCTGCTTTGTTTACTAGTGTCGTTACTACAGATTCTATGAGTATAAGTAATTTAGATCCTATCACTTCTTATTACTTTACTGTGAAATCTATTTGTAGCGCTACAGATACTTCCGCTGTATCTTATTCAAATACGGTTAAGACTTCTTGCGCTCCACTTGCATTGCCTTACTTCTCAGGCGACTTTATGACTGAGCCTGATTGCTGGACTGCTGATAATAATTTCCGCTTCTCTGTTAATTACGGTGATGCCGGTTATCATGTTTACTATGTAGACTTGTCTGAAATTCAACCTTCAGATACTGCAATATTATCTACTCCTGAGTTTGTCCTTACAGGTAATAGAGGCGTGGTATTCTCCGTAAATGGTTTCCTTGCCGTTGAAACTGCCGATTTACCATTGTATTATACTTTGGATGGCGGACAAACTTATACTCGTTTCCCTCAATCAGTATTTACTTTACCTGATGATGAAGGTGCTTATGATCAAAGAATGAGTCATGAGTTCATACTCCCTAACGTTGGTCCTGGTACTATCCAATTCGCATTTATCGGTACATACTCTAATACATATTGGGCTGAAATTCACGTTGGTGGATTTGATATCGAAGAGTTGGAATCTTGCGGTCGCCCACAAGACGTTACTTTCGAAGTCCAAAATAACAGTGTAGTGGCTCATATTATGGATACTATTGCCGACCATAATCAATGGGAATACGTTTTAGGCATCGGTAATTTCGACCCTGATACAAAAACTCCTACCGTTGTTTCTAACGTATTTACTATCGATAATATCGAAAACGCAAGAGTTTATAATATCTATGTTCGTACCGTTTGTGATTCTGAGTACTCTAATTGGTACAAACCTTATGTATTCCATTCTCCTTGCGGACCTGTTTCTATGCCTTATAATATCGATTTCGAAACTCTGAATTCAAATGTCGATATCTTGAGTGAGTGCTATAGCTATGATACGGATAATACAGATCAAAGCTATTTGATTGGCGGTAGCCCTAATCCTTGGTGGTTCCCTTACTATCCATATGTAAGCTTGAACACTACAAGTGATATGTATAATTCAAGAGAAGGTTCTAAATGTGTATCAATGTATTCTTCTCTCAGCAATGCATTGTATTTCGTTGGTCCTGAAATCAACGTGCCACTAAATAGCCTTGATGTTGAATTTAATTATGTCAACTATAGTGAACAATCTACTTCAAATGCAAATATAGTATTCGGTATTATGATGAAGGGTGATAAAGAGTCGTTTATTCCTCTTTATGTATGTCCTCTCAAATCCGGTTCTATCGATGCAAATAAAGTACGTGTAAATCTTAATGAGGTTCTCCCTGTCGGTGATTATACGGGATATACCATAGCATTTAAATATGGTCCTGCCCCGGCTAATAACATCTGTGCCGCTATTGATAATATTAATATTATCCAGAAAGAGAAATGCTCAGAAGAGGCTAAATTAGAGTGGGTCGATGCTACTGATAATAGTATTCGTTTTGCTTCAAGTTATTATGCCGATTCTATCCAAGTGGCTTATGGCATTACCGGTACTGATGTAGAAAACTGCACTAAATTCTACACTACTTCAAATAATATCACTATCGATAACATTACAAGTGGTACCGGTTACGACGTTTACGTACGAAATGTATGTAATAATGTAGCCGGAGAATGGAGCCGTCGCTATTATGCTTCTACAAATTGCGGAGTTATCACTATCGCTCGCGGTTCTGAATGGGTAGAGAATTTTGATGCTCCTGCAGTAGGTGATGCATTCCGATTCCCTGCTTGCGTATCTCGTATGCAAGTTTCTGAAGTCGGTGGCGTGGAAACTCCTCTCGTCGCAGATACCGCTAATATTTCTGCTCCTGCCGCTCTTGCAATGAATAATCAAAATATGATTATCTTGCCTCAATTCGATAAAAACCCTTCTGCTTACCAAATTTCATTCTATGTTAAAGGTAACGGTTCGTTCGAACTTGGTACGGTAACAGGTAACGATGTTAATACATTTACCATTTTAGAGTCGCTTAATGCTACTGTAAATTATACCCGCAGATATTTTGATTTGCAAAATTATCTTGCTTCCGGTAATCGTATTGCTATTCGCTCTCTTGCCAATAGTCAAATAATTATCGATAGTATCGCAGTTTATTATAGCCCTTCTTGCTTCGCTCCTAAATTCCTCGAAACAAGAAATATACGTGATGTTTCTGCAACTTTTGCATTCACAATGAGTTCGCTTACTTCTTCTTATGAGTATTATGTGAAATCCAATACCGACTCAGTAACTTATCAAGGTACAGGTGTTGTAGAAGAAATTAATCTTACAGGATTGCAAGCAAATACTCAATATACTTTCGGTATCCGTTCTTATTGCGAAAATGGTTCTACCCCTACAGAGTGGGCTACTATTCCGTTCACTACTTCTCGTCTTACTTTAAGATTACCTGCTACTCTTGATTTCGAAGATGCTTCTCAAGAAGAGTATGTAGTATTTGGAAATGTAGAGGGTGATAACTATTTCGTTTGCGGTAATGCTACAGGTGCTTATAAAGGCACTAAAGCCCTTTATGTTACCGACGGCATTAATGGCCATAATTACGCTCAAGTAAATTCCGGCTGTTATGTTGCAATTCCTATCTTGGTACAACCGGGTGCTCTCTCTATCTCTTATGAGATTAAAACAGTTGGTGAATATGAATACGACTTTGCTCGTGTATTCTTGTCTCCTTCTTTAACTGAATACGAAAGAAATCAAATTAGATCTTCTTCTCTCCCTGCAGGATGTATCGCTATCGATGGCGGTCAACAATTGTATAATATTTCCGATTGGACTTTGAAAACCGCTAAAGTCAGCTTCACCGAAGAGAGAACAATGTACTTGTATGTTTATTGGAATAATGACTACATGGATAGCTATCAACCACCTGTTGCAATCGATAATATCACATTCTTCATCCCTGAATGTGAAGAGACGATTCGTACGGGTCTCGCTAAGGTTACTCATAATTCCGCATTCATCGACGTTACATTACAATCTACTCTTAAAGACAGTGTCTATTACGAATTGTTCGAAAACGGCATTGTGGCTGAATCCGATACAATACAAGTAGTTAATGGTAGATTCTTTATCGATGGCTTGAATTCCGAAACCGATTACTCTGTTGTAGTTTACGGAATGTGTGAAAATGGTCTTACAATAGGTTCTTCTACAATATTCACTACATTGTGTAACCCTGTTGCCGTAAATCAAACCACTCCTTATTTCGTAGGTTTCGAAAATACAGGTTACGATATGGAAATAGCTGACTTGTTCCCTTGTTGGATTGTGGAATCCAATAGTAGATATTTCGTGCCTCAAACTCTTTATAGCGATGCAGAAAGCGATGGCTTACTCCCTTATGAGGGTACTCAAGCTATGCTCTTCCGTTCTTATACTTACGACACTTATACATTGTCAAATACATATAGTATGGAGAGCGGTACTTATAAATTCTCTGTTCGCGCAATGAGTTCTAATGACCAATCCGGTACTATAATGTTATTTACTCGTCCTATAGACCAAGTTAAATGGGATACCGTTGTGGTTGAAACTTTAGGTAACGCATATAAGGAATATTCTGTATTCTTTACTGTTGAAGATGGTAATACCGACGTTTATGAAATAGCTTACAAGATAGTTATGTCTGATTATCTATACGTTGTTGTAGATAATGTATCAATGAAGTACATACAGGTAATGCCTCCTGTACTCTCTGTTGATAATATCTTATCTAACGGAGCTCGCCTTAACTGGTCTTCAACTACCGATACTACTCATATCTCATTATACGAAGGTATTTATCAACTCGTAGATACTACTATCGTAGGCGGAATCAAGACGTTTAACTTTACAGGTCTTGCTGCTGGTACTACTTACAAGGTAGCCACTTATGCAGTTAAAGGTAATGGTAATCAATCTGATGAAGTAGAACTCTATTTCACTACCGATTGCGAAATCTTTAGCAACTATTCAGATGACTTTGAATCATACTCTGAGGGTGAAGAACCATTATGCTGGTATTATGAACATTCCGAAGAAGATGAGTATGCCCTTCAATGGCAAGCCGGTACGGTAGGTAATCGTAATGCTTTGGTTGTCGATGCTTCTTATCTCAATTCAGGCGTTGTAAGCGTAATACGTACCCCTTACTTCTATATCGACCAAGATAAACCTGTAAGCTTCGATTATTTCAATAACGTTCCTAACTCATCTAACCCTGATTCTTTGGTAGTATCTATCCTTAAAAATGGCTCTATTGTAGAAGAATTGTTAGTAGCTACTTATCGAACTACTAATAATCAATGGTGCTCATTTACTCAAAACCTTACTAACTATGTAGGTGATACCATTCAATTACAATTCTTACACCGCACTTCAGGTTATGGTTCTACTTGTCAAGTTGCTATAGATAACTTCTCATTGGCTTGTACCGTTGTCGGTGCTACTTATAACGAGCATACTTGCCCTAACATGCCTTATGTAGGTCACGGATTTAATATCAAATATACCGAACTTACCGTCGGCTCTACTACTACATTCAGTCGTAAGATTACTAATACAGGTGTAGGTTGTGATACCGTCATTACTCTTAATGTATTCGTTCCTCTTAACAATACTATAGAGGTTTACGATACAATCTGTGAAGGCGATACATATGTATCTGAAGTATTTACTACCGGTATTACTAAATCCGGTAGATATACCGCTACTTCTATCTCTTCATTTGGATGTGATAGTAATGTGGTATTATTCCTTACCGTTGTTCCTGTAAATAATTATAAGACCGTTAATATTTGTGAGGGAAGTTCATATACCTTCGCAGGTCAAACGCTTACTCAATCCGGTGTTTATACCGATACTGCCGTAAGTCGCCATGGCTGTGACTCTATCACAATTCTCACTCTCAATGTAGCTCCTCGCTATTACGAAGAGAATTACTTGATGTGTGAAGGCGCTTCTTATGTATGGCAAGAACAAACAATCTTTACTGCCGGTAGATATGAGGCTATTTATCAAAATGCTTACGGATGTGATTCTATCAGAGTATTGAATGTAACTGTAATACCTACAAATGTTTCTGCTACCATAGAGCTCTGTAAGGGTCAATCTTACCCATTCGGTAATCAAACTATTACAGAAGCTGGTACTTATACAGGTCGCTTCGCTAATAGCCTTAACTGCGACTCTATCGTTACTCTTACCGTTACTACCAAACCTGCTCCTGTAGGAGTATTTGAAGATTATGCTTGCGAAGGCTATGGCTATTTCAGTAACGGATTCAGTATCGATCACATAACTAAAGATACTGTTGTGGAACGTACAGTTCGTAATATGGATGGTTGCGACTCTATCGTTAGAGTAAATGTAACATTCATCCCTACTAAGTACTCTACTATCGAAGAGACTATTAACGAGGGTGATTCCTATACATTTGCCGGTAATACTTACACTCAAGCAGGTACTTATACAGGACGCTTCTATACCGACCTCGGTTGTGACTCCGTAGTAACTCTTACACTTAATGTAACAACCCCTGTAGATAACGCTTATGCATTGCCTATCATCGTGGCTCCAAACCCTGTTTATGGCGGACAAAGCACATTTGTAAACCGTGAATGGACAGCCGAAGAACAAAGCGGAATGCGTGTAGAAGTACTCAACTCCGTAGGTCAAGTAGTGGAGGTATTCAACCCTACTGCCTTCCCTGTCGAAGTAGGTGGCATCTACGTAAGCGGTGTTTACTATATCCGTGTAACTACAGGTACCGGCGATGTTTATCTCGGTCGCTTAGTAGTAAGATAATCGGATATCCCTTTGTTGATTATCGACATAATATACCGCCTCGCACATCACACCCGATGTGCGGGGCTTTTTTATAGCTATTATACAAGAATTAGACCTTGTATCGAGTGGATGCCGATTTGTTGTGCTTGTTTTTATATTAATCATAACGATCACATTTTGTCACTAATGTTGCACTTGCTTGTTGAGAGTGGCGTTTTGTAAATTTTAGATTAAATTTTTTTTCGTTAGTGAAATATTTATTATATTTGTATTGATATAGTATGATTGTATGTATTATAAAATACAATAGTTTTATTGTAATTTAATGGACAGATAATCAATAAATTAACATGTTTGTTGCAGTCTGTTATTACGTAGGAAAATGTTTTATAAATAATTTAATTATTACAATTATGAGAAAAATTAGTTTGGTTATTATTTTATTGATCAGTACTATGTTTTGTAATTCAAAAATTTGGTACGTTAAAGAAGGGGGAAGTGGATTGAAAGATGGGTCTTCTTGGGGAAATGCGGCTGAGGATTTACCAGTGTTACTGCAAAATCCAAACGTTGATCAGGATACCATATGGAGTAGTCAAGGTCGATTAAAACCTAATGTTGATGATACTATTTTTGTTGCACAAGGTACATATTCTCCCATAGTTATATGGGATCCTGCAAATTATGATTCTATAAATAGTATGTATAGAACCAGTCATAGAGGAAGAATAAAAATTTTTGGTGGTTTTAGTGGTAAAGAATCCTCTCTATCAGATAGAATTAATTGGCCTATGAATGAATCTATTATTGATGGAGAAGGTAAATATAGTTGTCTATGGATTGAAGGTCAAGACTCTATTCATAATCAATATAGTAAAGATATTGTTATTGATGGCTTTACTCTTAGAAATGGTTTTGGAGAAGGTGCTGCAATTAGAATTGTTCATAATAGTCCTTTATTATCCAATTTAAACATAGTCGATAATGTAGGAAATCCTATATTATGGTTTGAAAATTGTGATTTTGATACTTTGGATAGATACTCAAATGTATTGTTGTTGTATAATTCCGTAATTGCTAGAAATGTTGTATACAACGAAAGTTCTAATAATTATCCGGATAATATAATGTATTTTAATTCTTCCCAAGTATATTTTATGAATACTACTATTGCGGAAAATTTACATTATAATCAATCTTACTATAATTATGTGGGTTTTTATTTGACAAATAATTCTAATATCAATATTATAAACTCTATAATATATTTTAATTCATGTGGAAAATTATATGAATATGATTTGTATTTTCAACCTAATTTACTACTTTTTAATTATTGTGATGTTCAAAATTCAAGAGGTAGTATGAATTGGGGATGTTCAAATGAAAGTAATGGTGGATTTAATATAGATAAAGACCCTTCTTTTATTGATACCCATAATTTGAATTATATGATTAGTAAGGATAGCCCTTGTTATAATACTGCGAATAATATAATTTATCATTCTCTTATTAATTGTAATCCTTTTAATTTAAATCATTTTAGAAATTATGATGTCAATTCTAATAGTAGATTTTATGATAATATACTTGACATGGGAGCTTGTGAATATTCTCCTAATGTTAATGTTAGCCCACAAAATATTAAAACTATATACGATTATTGTTGTATAGAAGATCATGTTTTGACTATTCATGAAAATATCGATTATGATTATATGATTATTTGTGATATTACAGGTAAGGTTATGTATAATAATTATTGTCAAAATACAAGGCGACAGTATTTGATCGGGGGGTATTATATTTTATCATTATTAAAAGATAACAGTGTTGTTTATTCTACAAAAATACTAATTTATTAAAATTATTACAATTATGATAAGATTTTTATGGTTAATATCACTTGTGTTTATTGCGAGTTTATTGTTTGTTTGTTGTGATAATCCTTATAAGGGATTGAACACCGGAAATGGTGTTTTTTATTATGGCGAAGATAATCTGCAAGGAGGTTTTTATGGATTTATGAAAGGAGGTAGATATTATTTCGAAAAACATGAAGATTATGTAGTTGAAAATATTTTAGACTATTCCATAGACGGAAATGACGTTTATTTGTTGTGTAGAGAAATTCATGGGAATGATACATGTAATGTGATACGTAAAAATGGCAAAATGACGTCCAAATTTAAATGGAGAAATGATGGTATTTTACTTGTAATTAATGGTAAAGTTAGGGTGTACTCAAAATATTTTTCTTATTATAATCTCTATACGTATAAACCACAATATTGGGAAGATGGTCAATTATATGATGTGGAATTGGAAGCTCCTACTTTTGAGGCTTTGACAGTATTTGCTCAACCATCTAAATTCCTGGTAAAAAATGGAGATGTATATTGTTTAGGTTTTCTTGCTACTGTTAATGGTAATACTGCTTGCGTTTGGAAAAATAATAAGTTGATGTGCTATTACGACCCTACAAAAAATTCTTTAAGAAGTACTGTCGGTTTTGCTGTCGATAAAAATGATGATATTTTTATGTTTAAAGATATAGAGAATTATTATCTCGAAAAAAATAATAGAACTTATTCTCTTATGGCAGCTTCTTTTAAAAATGGAGATTTGTTCGAATTATATTACGATACTGCTAAAATTAACTTGAAAGATTATAGATGTTGGTGCGGAGGTGCTACTCAAGTTAATGATGATATATATTTTGCAGTTTTGCAGTATCCTAATAGTGGCGTTAGAGAAAATGAAGTTATTTTATATAAAAACTTTAAAGAAGTCTGTCGATTGGAATCATATCAATTTTTAAGAATGTGTGTTAAGAATGATGTAATTTACACTGCACAGCGTTTTGTTTCCGCTCAAGATGGATATTATTCCATATCATTCTATGAAAATGATAAATTGCTGAATCTAATCAGTGTACCCGGAAATAGTGATATTATGATTAGGGGTATGTTTGTTATTCCATAAATAACTAAACTCAATATTATAAGAGGTGGGGCTTTTATGTTTCACCTCTTTTTTTGAATAGTGGATTTATTATATAGTTTTGTCAATATCCGATTGAGAGTAGCGGGTATTTATCAGCCGTTTTGTAAATCATTTTATTTTTTGTACCTTTGCATTTGGTTTAAAAGAGATTTACTAGTATGTCTGAAATAGTGGATAATAACGATGAATTAGACGATAACGCCGTTGATAATGTGCTTGATTCTGATGGTGTTGATACAGAGAATCAAGCGGATGTTGATGGTGAAGATAATAATTTTCTACACGAAAAACATTCCGATTATAAAGTTAGCGATGGAAAGGGTGCCGATGTGTATCACCTTTCCGGAATGTTCCGTACTTGGTTTTTAGAGTATGCTTCGTATGTGAATTTGGAGCGTGCTATCCCTCATATTAACGACGGTTTAAAACCAGTGCAACGCCGTGTACTCTATTCAATGCGTAGAATAGAAGACGGTCGCTACAATAAAGTGGCTAATATTGTCGGTCATACTATGCAATTCCACCCTCATGGCGATGCTTCTATCGGTGAGGCTCTTGTAAATCTCGGACAACGTAATCTACTAATTGATACACAGGGTAATTGGGGTAATATCCTTACCGGCGATAGTGCTGCAGCCCCTCGTTATATCGAGGCCCGCCTTACTAAATTTGCCCTCGACGCAGTTTTTAATCCGAAAACTACCGAGTGGAAACCTTCTTATGACGGCAGAAATAAAGAGCCTATATCCCTCCCTGTGAAATTCCCGCTCCTCCTCGCTCAAGGTTCCGAAGGTATCGGTTTAGGCCTTAATTCCAAAATATTACCTCATAATTTCGGAGAGTTGTGCGACGCTTCTATTGCTTTTCTCCGCGATGAGGATTTCTCGCTTTTCCCCGATTTCCCTACCGGTGGTATGCTCGATGTGAGTAAGTATAACGATGGTGAACGTGGTGGCAAAATTACTATCCGTGCCAAAATAGAAAAAGTGGATAATAAAACTCTGAAAATCGTTGAGGTGCCTTATGGGGTTACTTCTGGTATGCTCATAGAATCTATAGTTAAAGCAAACGAAAAAGGTAAGGTTAACATCAAAAAAATAGAGGATATTACCTCTAAAAACGTGGAAATCCGTCTTCACCTCGAAGCTAAAACTTCCAGCGATAAAACTATCGATGCCCTATATGCTTTTACTAAATGCCAGGTAAATTATTCTCCAAACTGCTGCGTAATCGATAATAATAAGCCTTGCTTTATTACCGTGTCGGAGGTGTTGCGCCGTAGTACCCTTACTACCAAAAAATTATTGAAGCGCGAACTCGAAATAGAGAAGGAAGAATTGCTCGAACAACTCCATTTCTGCTCGCTCGAAAAAATATTTATCCAAGAGAGAATATATAAAGATAAAGAATTTGAACAAGCTAAATCCGTTGATATAGCCCTTAACCATATCGATAAACGCCTTGATCCTTTTAAACCAAATCTCGTTAGGGAGGTTACATTAGATGATTTAAAACGCTTGCTCGAAATTAAAATGGCGAGAATTCTTAAATTCAATCTCGATAAATCCGAAGAACAAATCGTTGCCCTTAAAGATAAAATCAAAGCTATCGATTATAATCTCGACAATCTTGTGGAATATACTATCAATTGGTTTACTTATATAAAAGATAAATACGCCGATAAATATCCTCGCCAAACCGAATTGCGTAACTTTGAAACTATTCAAGCCGTAAAGGTTGTCGAAGCTAATAAAAAGCTCTATTTCAATAAAGTAGAGGGCTTTGTGGGTATGGCACTTAAGCGCGATGATAACCTGCAATTCGTGTCTAATTGCTCGGATATCGATGATATCATCGTGTTTCATAAAGATGGTAAATACAAAGTGTTTAAGGTTGCAGACAAAATATATGTGGGTAAAGATGTTATTCATGTAGGCGTATTCATTAAAAATGATAAGCGTACTATCTATAACGCCGTTTACCGTAATGGTGCTTCAGGTAGCTATTATATCAAGCGTTTCGCAGTTAGCTCCGTTACCCGTGATAAAGATTATGATTTGACACAGGGCGCTCCGGGGTCTAAAGTGGTGTATTTTACTGCCAATGCCAATGGAGAAGCGGAAAAAATTAAAGTCGTTCTGAAGCCTACACCTCGCGTGAAAAATCTCGTGTTCGAAAAAGATTTCTCTTCAATAGCTATTAAAGGTCGACAATCAATAGGTAATATTCTTACTAAATTCGATGTGCATAAAATCGATTTGAAACAACGCGGTACTTCCACTTTGGGTGGTATTGATATCTATTTCGACCGTGACGTGCTTCGCCTCAATGTGGATAAACGTGGTAGCCTTATCGGTAACTTCGATGGCGATGATAAAATTTTGGTCGTCACTAAATCAGGCGATTTTTACGTTACAGATTTCGACTTGAATAACCATTACGACGACGATCTGCTGCTTATAGAAAAATTCGACCCATCGAAAATATGGACTGCTATCTTGTATGATGCCGAACAGAAATATTACTATATCAAACGTTTCGCTTTCGAAAGTATCAACAAACGTACGCAGTTTATTCCCCCTTCCGAAGGCTCTTTCCTTAAACTTATTTCCGATAATTACTACTCTCGATTCAATATAGTTTTCGGTAATGGAGATGAATTCCGCGGCTCGCTCGAAATAGATGCCGACAGCTTTATCGGTATTAAGAGTTTTAAAGCCAAAGGAAAACGTATAACATCTTATAACGTTGCCGATATTGTAGAACTCGAGCCTCTCCGTTTCCCGGAAGATAATTGCGAAAATATTGATGCCGGTGCCGATATCGATAACGGTAACGATGTGCAACCGGATACTAATGAAAATAATACTGCCGGCAAATCGTACGAAGAACTGACAAAAGGTATCGAGATAGTCACTAATCAACCTTTCGACGATGAGGATGTCGACGATTCCTCTAAAGATATCGACGATATGCTCGGTCAATTGCGCTTATTCTAACCTTATGAAAAAGATATTATTTTTATTTTTCTTGTGTTTTATTACCTTCTCGGTTAATGCTCAAGACGACACCGAATCGGTAGTATTCAGCGATATAGAGGTGGAGGGCTTTGAAAATCTTTGGATTCAAAGCTCGATAAAATGTATCGATGCCGATCCGGCTTATTCCGATTTTGCTCGCCCTCAATGTGGTAAAACACGATTTATGTACTCTGTCCAAAAAACGATGCAAAAACTCTTCAGAGTTATCTCAAATAAATATCCTGATGAATTGTTTGCTATGTATGGAACAAATAATCAGGTCTTTATCGATTTTCTGGTAAACGAAGACGGCGATGCTGTATTGCAGTCAATTACTAATGGTGCTACATTCGGTATCGACTCGAAAATTGCACAAAAGATACTTAATTCGTGCAAAAAATGGGTGCCCGCTAAAATAAACAACACTGTTTCTCGTTCTAAGGTTAGATTGCAAATTGATATATCGCTGTAGATATAGTGGAGAATAATTATAATTTATCATTTTATATTCTTTGGTAGTTATAATTTTTAAGAAAAAGACACTATAACTCCTCGTGTGATTTTTTTGTTGCTCATTTTGGTAATTATGTGTACCTTTGTGTCGTTTTAAGCGAATAATAATCTATCAAATTATATATATAATGGAACCTATTAAATCCTTTAAAGAGTTGACTGCTTACCTTACAAGCGGTCAAAATGCAAAACGTAAAAAAATGGCTGTTGCCAATGCCGTTGATGATCACACTATAGAGGCTGTAATGCACGCTGTAAAACAAGGCGTTATTGAGGCATATCTTGTCGGTGATGAAAAAATTATTACGGAAAAACTCAAACAATTTGGGTCTACTGAATTTGTTCATATCGTAAATGTGCCTGATGTACAAGCTGCTACCGAAGAGGCTGTACGTATGGTGAAAGCCGGTGAGTGTGACGTACTTATGAAAGGTATGGTTAATACAGACGTAATATTACGTGTAGTACTCAACAAAGAAAAAGGTCTCCTCCCTGCAGGTCGCGTTCTTACTTATTGTTCCGCTCTTAATATCCCGGGTTATCATAAACTCGCTTTCTTCCTCGACCCTGCAGTTATCCCTGCTCCTACTAAAGAACAACGCATTGAAATGCTTAAATATGTGCTCGAAATGGCACGTAAATTCGGTGTTAAACAACCTAAAGTTGCCCTTATTCACGCTACTGAAAAGGCTAACCCGAAAATTGCTTTCATGCAAGATTATCTCGATATTATCGAACTTTCTAAAACCGGATATTTCGGCGATTGCATTGTAGATGGTCCTATGGATACTTTCTTGGCGCTTGATAAAGAGCGTGGTGCTATTAAAAACGTTCCTACTCCTATCCTCGGTGATGCCGATATCTTGATGTTCCCTGACTTCGACTCTGCAAATGCTTTTTATAAAGCTCTCGTTTCTTTCGCAGGTGCCGGCATGGCAGGTACCCTTCAAGGTACTGAAAAACCGGTGGTTATCACCTCTCGCTCTGATAGCGCTGATATGAAATTCTATAGTATCTGTATGGCTGCTATGCTCGCATAATAAATCATGTTTAAACCTTAATATTTAACTATCATGTACAAAATTCTTGTCATCAACCCGGGTTCTACATCTACTAAATTTGCAGTTTATCATGATGAAGAGTCTTTCTTTCAAAAAACTTTACGCCATCAAGGAGAAGAATTAGCTCCTTTTAGCACTGTGGCTTCTCAATATGAATTCCGAAAAGAGACTATCTTAAAGGCTCTAAAAGAAGAGAATATCCCTGTAGATTTCGATATTATCGTTGGTCGTGGAGGTCTTACTCGTCCTGTAGTTTCGGGAGTTTATGAGGTCTCTGAAGAGATGCGTAAAGTGCTCCTTTCTGCAGAATATGGCGAACACGCTTGTAACCTTGGTGGCCTCATCGCTGCCGATATCGCAAAAGAAATTGGTTGTAAAGCCGTTATTGCAGACCCTGTCGTTGTTGACGAACTTCAAGACGTCGCTCGTATTTCCGGCCATCCGGAGCTCCCTAATATCTCTATTTTCCACGCTCTAAACCAAAAAGCTATCGCTCGTAGATATGCCAAAGAGGTAGGTAAAAATTATGAAGAGTTGAACCTTATTATAGCTCACCTTGGAGGTGGCGTTTCAGTTGGCGCTCACGACCATGGTAAAGTTATTGATGTTAACTGTGCCCTCGGCGGTAACGGTCCTTTCTCTCCTGAACGCGTCGGTACCGTGTCTGCTACAGGTCTTATGAATCTCTGCTTTAGCGGTAAATATACAAAACAAGAGGTAAAACGTATGATTGTCGGTAACGGCGGTCTTATGGCTCACCTAGGTTTGAACGATGCTTACCAAGTTGAGCAAAGAGCCGAATCCGGAAAAGACCCTCATGCCGCCCTTATTTACGATGCTATGGCTTATAACGTTGGAAAAGAAATAGGTGCTAAAGCTGCCGTTCTTAAAGGTAAAGTAGATGCTATTTTGCTTACCGGCGGTATCGCTTATGGCAAAGGCTTCTGTAAATATATCGAGGATATGGTGGCATTTATCGCTCCTGTAAAAGTTTATCCGGGTGAAGACGAACTCGGCGCCCTCGCTTCAAGCGGTTTACGCGTTCTTAATGGCGAGCCTACTTTGAATTATTAATTTTTTTCATTATAGCTTGATTTTTTGTGAATCGCACCTTTGTGTGCGGTTCGCTTTTTTTATATTAAACCTTTTATCGTTTTTACATTCTTTATTTATGATGAGGTTAGTATTCCTTTTTTTTGATGGTTATCGTTTGCCTTGTCAAATAAAAATGGTACTTTTGTAATCGAAAAAATATAAATTAAATAAGCGATGAAAAAAGGTCTTTTTTTGATAGTTTTGATGTTGTGCTCTATGACTTTATTTTCACAAGAGCCTGCAAAAGTTGTAGTTAAGCATCTTACTAAAGCGGAATTTTTGGAAAAGGTTTGGAATTATGAAAAAAATCCTAAGGAGTGGAAATATGAGGGCGATAAGCCTTGTATCATCGATTTTTATACTACTTGGTGTGGCCCTTGTAAACGTTTAAGTCCTATTCTAGAAGAGCTCGCTAAAGAATATGATGGTAAAATTATTGTGTATAAAGTGAATACCGAAGTTGAAAGAGAGCTTGCAAGTGTTTTTCAAGTAAGAAGTATCCCTACTTTGCTCTTCTGTCCGCTTAAAGATAATCCGCAAATTAACGTCGGTGCTCTGCCTAAAGAGCAATTGGTTGAAGCTATCAATAAAGTGTTGCTCAAATAATATTACCGATATATTCGTTTCCTTTATTGATATAAAAATGCTGCATCCGCTGTGTGAATCAATCATTGTGGCGGATGCAGCGTTTTTTTGTGTATTATTATGTGCTTATGGCAATAATAAATAGTTATATTCTTCGCTGTTGTTTAACATGTCAATGGTCTGTTTTACCCAATTATCGTTTCTTAAAGAGTACTCTAAGGTGCCTTTTGTGTAGTAGTAGCGACTGATGATTTCTTTTTCCAAATTCTCTTTAATTTCTTCTTTAAAGCGTTGTAAATCTGTCGGGATTACCGGAGTAAGCACCTCTTTTAGTTTGTTGATATACTCTTTGGTAATATCTTCGTATCCTTCTGTTTTAATCATTGATTCCAAATCATTCAAATAATAATTGGATATTAATGAGTAATTAAATTTATTTGAGATTACGAAATCGCAAAAATCATTGTATTCGTCGTCGGTCAAACTAAAATCTTTTGGCAAGGCAATGGTTTTATGCTCGTAAACGTATCTGTTAGCATACTTGAAAAACATATTGTGATATTGAAGATAATCGCATATTGTCAAGTCGTTGTCCGACTCGAAAGTAGTGTCGGGTGTGATTCCACTACCGTCGTATACAATTCTGCCATTGGCGGTTTGAAACTCAGTGAGCATAGAGTCGACGAGTATTTTGTCCTTTTTACCCTCATGCCTTGAAGTGTAGTCAACGGCTTGTATACATCTGCCTGAAGGGAGTATGTATTTTCCGGTTGTTACCTTCAAATATGTGTCGAAATTTAATTCTAATATATTTTGTACCAATCCTTTACCGAAAGATCTTTCTCCAACAACAATGGCTTTGTCCAAGTCTTGAAACGAACCTGCAAGGAATTCGGAAGCAGATGCTGTGTTGGCGTTGAGAATGAATGCTAATTTCATATTCGGATATTTTGGTTCCTGATTAGTTGAATATGTATATTTAACACGCGAATTATCTTGCTTTTTATCTTTTAGTGTCGTACGTTTTAAGTATTTTATTTGTGTCGGATTGTAGGTAATAACATCTACTATTTTAGTCTTCTTTGGCAAGAATATAGAGGCTATTTCCGTTGCTTGCTGAAGGATGCCTCCGCCATTGTCGCGTAAATCTATTATTAAGGTCTCTATTCCGGCTGTATTGACCAAAGAGTCGAGTGCAGTATTAAATAATTCTGCCGTGTTGGCTACAAAAGATGATATTTTAATATAACCTACTTTTGGTGCAATCTCGCTGGCAAGAGAGATGGAAGGTTCTGATACGTAATCCCTTACCACGTTCTTTATGATGGTGTTCTCCGAGCCGTATCTTTTAATCTCTATTTTTAATGTTTCACTCGTTGTGCCACGGAGCATGCCGGATACTTCTGATAATTCTAATGGAGCACATTTCTTGCCATTAATGGATACTATAATGTCGCCGGGAATAATACCGGCTTTGTATGCCGGCATATTCTGTAATATTTTGGTAGCATAAATTTCTCCGTCAATCTTTTGTATTACAACACCAACGCCCATATAGTCACCCGTGTTTAGCGAGCGTACAATTTCATTGTCGACTTCAGGTATAAATATAGTGTATGGATCTAACGAATAGAGCATTCCTTCCATCGCAAATTTTAAAAGATTGTCGAAATTGACTCCGTCTACGTATTGATGAGAAAGTTTGTTAAGCACGTCAGCGTAAATTTCTACCGATTTATATTGGTCGAATTTGCTGTTTTTTGTTTCTTCTTTTTCATCTTTTGCTTCTGCAAATACGAGATTGGTAGAGCAGAGTAGAATTAATAATAGTAATGTGGTTTTTAAGTATTTCATATAATTATATATTACGTTGTTTACAAATTTCATCGTAGGCGTCTTTCACTTTTCTGAAGCGCTCGGTTGCTTTTTGCTTCTCGGCTTCTCCTAATGTAGCTACTTTATCCGGGTGATATTTCATTGCCATCTTTCTATACGCTTTCTTTACTTCGTCATTAGTGGCGCTTTCTTCTATCTCCAAAACTTGATATGCCCAATTTACATTCTCTTTTACTGTGATGAACATTGCCGAGATAGAACGGTAATCGGCATTCGCTATCTGAAGTAATACGGCTATCCGCTCTAACAAAAGTCGCTCTTGCTCACATATATTGCCATCGGCATGGGCAATATCAAACAGCATGTAGAGCATCTGTACTCGGATGTTGTATTGCAATATCCTGGAGCCACGTATGGCTACTTCATCTACATTAATTTCGCTTTTAAGTGCATCTCTAAGCATATGAAGGGCTCCGTTTGCATCTTGTTCGTGCGGATATATCTGTTTTAAATAAGACTTTACTTTGTCTAATTCACTCGTCAATATCTTGCCGTCTGCTCGCATTATTGCCGCCGTCAATTTTACTAACATCAGCCTGAATTCGTATTGTAGGTTATATGCATCGGTGTATTTCCTCGTTTTTGGAGGGTATACCCACTGCTTGTCAACGTCTTTACCTGTAATTCCTCTTAGAAAGCGAAATACCAACCCGCCTACTATCCAGCCTACTATTATGCCGATTGGACCAAGTAGAGAGAAAAAACTTATGCAAAAGAGTAATCTTATTATTACGCTCATTTAGTGTTATCGATATTTATTTTTTGAGTTCATTCTAACTATGCAAAGTTATAGCTTTTTTTATTATTAACAAAGTATTTTCTAATATATTGCTTTATGTGGTGATTTTATTCGTTTTACTCCATTTACTTAATATGCTCTATTTCTTTATTTCGCTCTGTATCTTATCTTTTTTCCTTTTATGCGATATTACGTTTTTGTGTAATCGAAAAAATATTATTAAATTCGCATTATCAACAGATCTTTTTTTATAACTCTATACATCGGCTCCTTGTCGCTGTATTACAATTATTTAAGTTATATTTTTATGAAACAGTTGGAACAATTATTCGTCAAGTACAAGCACGAAAATGTAAAAAATATAGAGGAGTTGCCTTCTTCCGGGTCTAATCGAAGATATTTCCGTTTGACAGGCGAAAGTGGTGATACTTTAATTGGTGTAAAGGGTACTTCGGTTGAAGAAAATATAGCTTTCATCAAAATTTCTGACCATTTTTATCGTCAAGGTATTCCCGTTCCTCGCGTTTTTGCTGTTTCAGATGATAATAATTTCTATATTCAAGAGGATTTAGGCGATGAAATTCTGTTTAAAGCTACGGAAAAAGGACGTACTTGTGGCTCATTCTCCGAGCAAGAGCGTGAATTGCTGCGTAAAACTATGGATAAATTGCCTGAAATTCAATTCCTTGGCGCTGATGGCTTGGACTTTTCTATATGCTATCCTCAGCCGGAGTTCGACGAGAGAATGATTTCTTTCGACTTGAATTACTTCAAATATTGCTTTCTGAAAGCTACCGGTCTCGATTTCTCCGAAATAAAACTCGAAGATGATTTTCAACGTATGAGTGACATTCTTATGCGTAGTACTTCCGCTACGTTTCTCTATCGTGATTTTCAATCTCGTAACGTGATGTTGGTCAACGGTGAACCTTATTTTATCGATTTCCAAGGCGGTAGAAAGGGTCCTATATACTACGATGTCGCTTCTTTTGTTTGGCAAGCTAAAGCCAATTATTCTGAGGAACTTAGAGAAGAGCTCGTACAAACGTATCTCAATTCTTTGAGGAAGTATATGCCGGTTGATGAGACTTATTTTCGCCAACAACTTCGCCATTTTGTGCTTTTCCGTACTCTTCAAGTTCTTGGTGCTTACGGTTTTAGAGGTTATTTCGAGAAAAAACCTCACTTCTTGCAATCTGTGCCTTATGCTATTGATAATCTTCGCCGTCTGCTTAGAGAGCCATTTACCGAATACCCTTATCTCTCCGGTTTACTCACCGAACTCACCCAGATGAAGCAGTTCTCCGAACTTAATCCTGAGCGTAAATTGGAGGTGCGAATATATAGTTTTGCTTATAAAAAAGGTATTCCTAACGATATCACCGGTAATGGTGGCGGTTATGTTTTCGATTGTCGTGCTATCAATAACCCCGGTAAATACGAGCATTACAAGCATTTTACCGGTCTCGATCAAGAGGTGATTAAATTCCTTGAAGATGACGGTGGCGTTTTTGCTTTTCTCGACAATGTTTACTCTCTTGTCGACTCTCATGTGCAGCGTTTTATAGAGCGTAAATTTACTCATTTGATGGTTTGCTTTGGATGTACCGGAGGTCAACATAGATCTGTATACTGCGCCGAACGCCTCGCCGAGCATCTGTCTAAAAAATTTGATGTGGATATTCAAATTATTCATCGTGAACAAGATATAGAGAAGTCTTTATAATTGAAATATCATAATAGAAACATCATAAAAGAAACAATCCGGCGTTTAGGACAATTTACAACTGTTGCTTCGCCATTAATTCTTTTTTTGATATACCTTTTATTAAGTCCTTCTCTGCTAATTCATTTTCAGCTGATATGCTTACTGCTAAAGATATAAAAGGATTTGTTTTCGCCGCGGGTCTCGGTACTCGCCTTAAACCGTTGACAAACAGCATTCCTAAGGCGCTGGTTAAGATAGATGAAAAAAGCCTCTTGGATATAGTGCTCGAGAATTTGTCGGCTCAGGGTATTACAGATTTTATTGTCAACGTACACCATTTTGCTGAGAAAATTATTGAGGCTTTGAAAAATATAAATAACGTCACGATCTCTGATGAGAGGGCTCTGCTCTGCGATACCGGCGGTGCCGTAAAGCATGCTCGCACCATATTGGGTTCTGCTCCTTTCCTTATTCATAATGTGGATATTATCTCAAATTTTTCGCTTAATTATATGCTTGAAAATCACCATGATAATGCTATTGCCACACTCCTTGTAAGCGAAAGGAATACATCGCGTTACTTGCTTTTTAATGATGATATGCGCCTTGTAGGGTGGACGAATATCTCTACCGGTGAGGTTAAATCTCCTTTTAAAAATTTAGATGTCAAGAATTGCCGTAAATTGGCTTTTGCAGGTATTCATCTGCTGACTAAGGAGGTTCACCCATTGATGGATAAATATCCCGATAAATTTTCGATAATAGATTTCTATTTGGATAATGCCGAAAAATTCGAAATTTACGGTCTCGTCCAACCCGATTTTAAAATGGTGGATGTGGGCAAACCGGAATCTCTCGCTAAAGCTGCTGATTTTTTAAATGCTACAAAATGATTGACACTCATACACATATCTATATGGAGGAGTACGATGACGACCGTGATGCCGTCGTCGTAAATGCTAAACGGAACGGGGTGAACCACGTCATCCTGCCGAATGTCGATGTCGATTCTATCGAGCAACTTTACACTTGCCATAACCTTTATCCCGATTTTACTTCTACGGCAATGGGTTTACACCCTACAAGCGTGAATGATGATTTTGA
The DNA here is from genome assembly GCA_051870785.1 of Candidatus Aphodosoma sp. Lineage (GTDB taxonomy): Bacteria > Bacteroidota > Bacteroidia > Bacteroidales > Paludibacteraceae > Aphodosoma. Next base: position 12,498 of record JBJECF010000024.1, on the reverse strand, counting down.
AGAGCAACTTAAAGTAATTAAAGATGAACTTTTTAATCGAAAACATGTAGCTGTCGGTGAAATCGGTATCGACCTCTATTGGGATAAAACTTATGCGCAGCAGCAAGAGGTGGTACTTACGCGGCAATTGGAGTGGGCTTTAGAACTCGATTTGCCTGTTATTCTTCATGTTAGAAAAGGATATGCCGAAACTTTCAAAATATTGAGCCGTTTTAATAATAAAGGTCTTCGTGGCGTTTTTCATTGCTTCGGAGGTGGGGTAGAGGAGGTTAAAAAAGCCGTTTCCTTGGGTTTTTATGTCGGAATAGGCGGAGTATTAACGTACAAAAATTCTAACTTGCCATCCGTAATAGAAAATATTAAATTAGACAATATTCTGTTGGAAACTGACGCCCCATTTCTCAGTCCCGTACCTTTCCGCGGTAAAAGAAATGAGCCGGCTTACCTCGTGCACGTATCTTCTTTGTTGGCTTCAATTTTCAAGGTCGATGATGAATTTGTTGACAAAATTACAACCGAAAATGCCATGACACTTTTCCGTATTTAGTGCCAAATAACTTATTTTATTTTACTGAATTCAGATTTTTTCTTTTCTAATTATTGAAAATCAATCGGTTATATTACAGTGTATTTTCTTTGAAAAAAAAACGGAAATTCCTTATTATGTTTCGCTAATTTTTAGTAATTTGCAACCGAATTTGAGTGGCGTATTGTGTCCGTTCGAATTCGCATTTTTCAGAGCATTTATCCGGCTTAATTTAATTATTTAATGCCTTGATAAATTCTGAAATTCTAACACCGACAATGAAATAATTAAAATAAATATTAACTTTTAAACAACACACAAATGAAAAAAATTTTTGCAATGATGACCATTGTGGCATTCCTTGGTTTTGGAATGACTACAAACGTTATGGCACAAGACGAAGCTACTCCGGTAGAACAAACAGAGGCTACTGATGAAGTAATTTCAGAAGAAGCTGCAATCGTAGAAGAAGCTACAATCGTAGAAGAAGCTCCTGCAGAGCAAAGTATTCACCAAGCTCTCAAGACCAAATTCATCGAAGGTGACGCTAAATTTATGTCTCTCGTAGTATTCTGTTTGATTTTTGGTTTGGCTTTCTGTATCGAACGTATTATTTACATCAACCTCTCTTCCGTTAATACTAAAAAACTTCTCAATAGTATCGACGAAGCTTGGAATAAAGGTGGTGTAGATGCCGCTCTCGACGTTTGCCGTAATACTCGTGGCCCTGTTGCTTCTATCTTCTATCAAGGTCTCTCTCGCTACTCAGAAGGCGTTGACGTGGTAGAAAAATCAGTTGCTTCTTATGGCTCTGTTCAATTAGGTCTCTTGGAGAAAAACCTCTCTTGGATCTCTTTGTTTATCGCACTTGCTCCTATGTTCGGATTCATGGGTACCGTTATCGGTATGATTCAAGCTTTCGATAAAATCCAACAAGCAGGTGATATCTCTGCAACTGTCGTTGCCGGTGGTATTAAAGTAGCCCTCCTTACTACAGTGCTCGGTCTTATCGTTGGTATCATTCTTCAAATTTTCTATAACTATATCCTTACTCGCATCGAAGCCGTTGTAAATGATATGGAAGATTCTTCTATCTCTCTGCTTGATATAGTTGTTAAACACTCTAAAAAATAAATTAATCGGTTATGAATAAATTATTTAACTTGCTTCCAAAACTCTCTTTGTGGTTGCTCGCTGCTATCTCAGTGGTAATTACATTGGTGTTCTTTATGGGAGGAGGTAACGAAGTGGAAATTAATGGAGAAACTTGGAATCAACCTACTTACACCGATTTATTTATTAAATGGGCTTACGTTTTAGGTGGTATTGCTATAGTTCTTACTCTTTGTTTCGCGATCGTTAGCTTTGTAAAAACTTTCATTAACGAGCCTAAAAAAGCTGTTAAGTCTCTCGTGATTTTAGTAGTTTTCGCTGCTATCTTCTTTATTTCTTGGAGCTTGGGTTCTGAAGAAAAATTGGATATCATAGGTTATGAAGGTACAGATAACCAAGGTGTAATGGCAAAATTCTCTGATATGTGCATCTTTACTGCCTATATCCTTTTTGCCGGTACTATCCTTTCTATGTTGGTTACTTTCATTATCTCTAAATTAAAATAATTATTGAGTGCTTCTTAGCACTGAAAATTAAATAGTATGGCAAAAAGAAAAGTTCAAGAAATTAATGCAAGTTCTATGGCGGATATAGCTTTCTTGCTTTTGATTTTCTTCCTTGTTACTACCACTATGTCTGTAGACAAGGGTCTTTCTCGTCGTCTGCCACCACCTCTTCCACCTAATATGGAGAAGAAAGATGTCGAAGTTAACAAACGTAATATCCTCGTCATCCTTATCAACTCCAACAACCAACTTATGGTGCAGGGTGAACCTCTCGACGTTAGAGAATTAAAAGATCGCGCCAAAGAATTTATCCTTAACGAAGCTCGCGAATCTTCATTGCCGGAAATAGTTCCCGTTGATGTACAAATCGATGGTAAAACCGAAACTTATGAGGTTACTAAAAACCACGTTATCTCTTTGCAGAACGACCGTGGTACTGAGTACCAGAAATACTTGGAAGTCCAAAACGAATTAGTTGCCGCTTATAACGAAATCCGTGAGGAATTCTCCAAAAAAAGATTCGGAAAATCCTACGCCGAGCTTACAGAAGATCAACAGTTAGCTGTTCAGGATTTGTACCCTCAAAAAATCTCAGAGGCTGAACCTAAAAATTATGGAGGAAATAAATAATGGCTAAAATTAGAAAACAAGAGAAAAAATCAGTTCCTGCCGTGTCTACGGCTTCTTTACCTGATATCATCTTTATGTTATTGTTCTTCTTCATGGTTTCTACCTCTATCAAAGAGGTTACTTATAAGGTTAATATCCGCGTTCCTGAAGCTACAGAACTTCAAAAGTTGGAGAAGAAATCTCTCGTTCGCTACATTTATGTTGGTGAACCAAGACCTGAATACCAAAAACAATACGGTAAAGAAACTCGTATCCAACTTGACGACTCTTTCGCAGAATTGAACGAAATTGAAATGTTTATCGAAAACGAACGTAACGCCATGAAAGAAAACGAACAAGGCTTACTTACCGTTTCTATCAAAGCTGATAAAGAGACTAAAATGGGTATTATTACCGATATCAAACAAGCTTTAAGACGCGCTCAAGCTCTTAAAATCAATTATGCAGCTGTACAACGTACTTCTTACTAATTGAATTATTTTATCGGCATATTATTGCTTTGTCTTATTTTACTTTTTATGTGCGGTTTTTCTCCATTATAATTCGGGTTTTATCGCTCCCATTTAAGAAGAGTTTTTTAATGTGCTGTAAATCAAATAAAAACGAGGTGGACATTTATTTGTCTCCCTCGTTTTTTATTCAAAAAAAAAATCGTATCTTTGTGCACTTATTATTTTTTGCTTATATGTTCAAAAAATTTTTACATCAAGTCGGTGAATATTGCATTTTGATGAGAAAAACTTTCTCGCGTACCGATAACGTCAAAATGCTTCTCAAACAAGTGCCTAAAGAAATAGAAAAATTAGGTACCGACTCTATCGGCATTATCCTTATAATCTCCGTATTTATGGGCGTGATTATGACTATGCAGGTAGTGCTCAATACCGAAAACCCTTTCTTGCCAAGATATACTACGGGCCTCATGCTTAGAGATACCTATCTGCTTGAGTTCTCATCCACTATTATGTCTCTGCTCCTCGCCGGTAAAGTGGGCTCAAATATCGCTTCAGAAATTGGCTCAATGCGTGTGTCAGAGCAAATAGATGCTATGGAAATAATGGGTGTTAACTCCGCCAACTACCTTATCCTGCCTAAAATTATCGCCCTTGTGGTATTTATGCCCATCCTCGTTATTTTCTGTGTGGGGTTCGGCCTCCTCGGTGGCGCCGGAGTAGCTCAATTTACCGACCTTATCACTATGAGCGATTACGTTTACGGTATTCAATACGCCTTTATTCCTTTCTATTTTACATATAGCGTTATTAAATCCGTCTTCTTCGGGTTTATTATCGCTTCCGTTTCGTCCTATTATGGATATTACGCTTTCGGAGGCGCCATAGCAGTGGGTCGTGCAAGTACTCATGCTGTCGTTAACAGCAGTATCCTTATCCTCCTTGCCGATATCGTCTTAACTAAAATAATGCTTACTTAATATGATAGAGGTCAATAATATATATAAATCTTTTGACGGTAAGCCCGTGTTGAAAGATGTCTCCGCTCAATTCTATACTGGTAAAGTCAATCAAATTATCGGTCAGAGCGGTTCCGGAAAAACGGTGCTGATGAAGTGTATTATCGGTCTTTTTCGCCCCGAGCAAGGTGTGGTCTCTTACGATGGTAGAATTCTTACTAAAATGCGCCTTTCCGAAGTGAAAATGCTTCGCCGTGAAGTGGGAATGCTCTTCCAAGGCTCCGCGCTGTTTGACTCCCTTTCTGTGCTCGAAAACGTTATGTTCCCCCTTAGAATGTTTGCTAAGGATATGACGGTCAAGCAAAAAGAAGATAGAGCCGCCTTTTGTCTAAATAGAGTTAATCTTACTTCCGATAAGTTTAACCTCTTCCCCGGCGAGATTAGTGGCGGTATGCAAAAACGCGTTGCCATTGCACGTGCCATCGCCCTTAACCCGAAATACCTCTTCTGTGACGAGCCAAATTCAGGGTTAGACCCCGTAACTTCCCTCGTTATCGACAAACTTATCGAGGAAATCACTGAAGAGTACAATATCACAACTATCGTTAATACCCACGATATGAACTCTATAATGGAGACGGGCGCACATATCATCCTCATCGACAAAGGCTGTAAGGCGTGGGACGGATCAAAGGATGATATCTTTACTTCCGATAATGAAGCCCTTAATGCTTTCGTCTTCGCTTCAAACCTTTTTAAGAAAGTAAAAAACAGTATTGTAAAATAATAATAACATTCATCTAAGTTTATATGGCAGAAAAAACTCGTTATTCTGATGCTGAACTCGAGGAGTTCAAACAGATAATATTGGAAAAATTAGAGAAGGCTCAAAAAGAATATGACGAACTGAAGCTTTCTATCAGTAATATGGATGGCAATGACGTTACCGATACTGCTCATACCTTTAAAACTTTGGAAGAGGGTGCAAATACTAATTTCAAAGAGTCTTTCGGTCAACTCGCTCAACGCCAGATGAAGTTCATTCAACATCTGCAAGCCGCTCTCGTTCGTATAGAGAATAAAACATATGGCATTTGTCGTGAAACGGGTAAACTGATTCCTAAAGAACGCCTTCGTGCCGTTCCTCACGCTACATTATGTATTGAAGCAAAAAATAAAAAATAGTATTAATGCAGAAATTTAAGAAATTTATTCCGCTACTGGTTATTTTCCTGGCTATTTTCCTCGACCAATGGCTCAAAATTTATATCAAACTGAATTTTACCATAGGCGAAAATGTAAAAATATTCAGCTGGTTCTATATCTGGTTTGTGGAAAATCCCGGTATGGCATTCGGTCTTACCCTCGGTAGCAAGCTCTTCTTGACTCTCTTCCGCATCTTCGTGTCCGCTTTTATAGTTTACTATATCTATCGCCTTGTGAAGATGAATTATAAGACCGGCTATATCATCGTGGTTTCCCTCATCTTGGCAGGGGCTTTCGGTAATATCGTAGACTCTATCTTTTATGGGGTACTTTTCTCCGAGAGTACCTTTACCAGTGTGGCTCAATGGCTTCCGGAAGGTGGCGGTTATGCTCCTCTTTTTATGGGTAAAGTGGTGGATATGTTCTATTTCCCTATATTTACTTTCCCCGATTGGGTGCCTTTCTTAGCCGGTAAAATCTTCTTCAGCCCGGTGTTCAACCTAGCAGACTCGTACATTACCGTGTCCGTATTCCTACTGATAATCTTTTTCCATAAAGATTTCAGTGTCACTATGGATGCTCTCTTCCCGAAGAAAGATAAGGTAGCTGAAAAGAAATAATGACTCGACTGGTACAAATTATACTTCTATCCGGCTTATTATGTCTAACTTCTTGTGACATACGCCCTTGGTCGGTGTTGAATAAGCAGGAGATGGAGGACCTCCTTTTTGATATTCACTTGGCGGAAACCATCTTCCAAGTTTATAAACCGAACTATTCTAAAGAGGAGAAACAACAAATTTTTGAAGGTATTTTCGAAAAACATAATACCTCGAAAGACGTTTTTGAAAAATCGCTGAAATGGTATGCCAAGCATCCGGATGATTTGCAACTCATCTATCGTAAAGTGCTGGATAGAACGGTAACATTTCAAGAAAAAGTCGATAATCACGAGTTCCATCCCGATTCTCGCTTGTCGGCTCTCGACTCTATCGACACTTTTAACCTCTGGCTTGGTAGACGTAAAATTGTACTCTCCCATATAAAAAAGGTGGATAAGGTGGAGAGAGATTTACACCTAAACTATATTAACGATGGTGAGAAATATATTTTCGCAAAAGATACCCTCTGCTTTAACGTGAAATTGAGGGCAATCTCTGCCGATTCTACCATCTACCGCACAAGTATGATAATGACTTATGACGACGGTAGCGCCGATTCGCTGATGCACTACTCTTATGCCGACTCCCTCATACGAAACATCCGCTTCACAAAAGTGGTGCCGGAAGATAAGAAGATAAGCACACTGGATATCGTTGTAATAGACTCCCTCAGAGGAATTAACAGCCTTTATATCGATACACTGTTGCTCGATAAGAAATACGATAAATTCGATAATCGATTCTCATTCGACGTATTGAAATACATTATTAATAAACACGATTCTATAAATAGAGTAGAGAAAGACCTGTTTGATAAATAAAGGTGCCCGCTAAAGATGAAAAATCGCGTAGCAGCAAATAAAGTGTTGGTTGACTCCGAAACCATAGATAACAACCTTATGGTGGAGCGCGATGCGAATGGCAAAGTCATCCGCATAGTGTGCCTTACGGATTTGCAAGTGGAACCCTCTTCTACTACCTTCTATAACGGGCTGATTACCACAGAGGTAAACCTAAATAATATAAAAGTAGGTTTAAGCGTGCCTCAGCTCGTTACACAATCGCTATCTATCGGTTATGATGGTAAATTGCTACTTTGGCAAAACCTTTCTCTCTCCGACTTTTGTATACAAGACGATACTCAAGTTAAAATAATATAGCTATATAATTACTTTTTTATAAAATGGCAAAAGAATTAAAAGAACTTACCCCTCGCGAAGAAAATTATTCGCAATGGTATAATGATTTAGTTGTAAAAGCCGACTTGGCGGAAAATTCTGCTGTGCGTGGTTGTATGGTAATCAAGCCTTACGGCTATGCTATTTGGGAAAAAATGCAACGTATCCTTGATGATATGTTTAAAGAAACCGGTCATCAAAATGCTTATTTCCCGCTCTTTATTCCGAAATCTTTCTTAAGTCGTGAGGCTGACCACGTAGAGGGTTTTGCAAAAGAATGTGCAGTAGTAACCCATTATCGCTTAAAAACCAACCCCGATGGTACCGGCGTTGTTGTAGACCCCGAAGCTAAACTCGAAGAAGAACTAATTGTACGTCCTACTTCAGAGACTATTATATGGAATACTTATAAGAATTGGATTCAATCTTATCGCGACCTTCCTATCCTTTGCAATCAATGGGCTAACGTAGTTCGTTGGGAGATGCGTACTCGCCTCTTCCTTCGTACTGCCGAATTCCTCTGGCAAGAAGGTCATACAGCCCATGCTACCGAGGCTGAAGCCCTCGAAGAAGCACGCCGTATGCTCGATGTATATGCCAATTTCGCCGAAAACTTTATGGCTGTGCCTGTTGTTAAAGGTATTAAGTCCGCTAACGAACGCTTTGCCGGAGCAGTGGAAACTTTCTGTATCGAAGCTATGATGCAAGATGGTAAAGCTCTTCAAGCAGGTACTTCTCACTTCCTCGGTCAAAACTTTGCTAAAGCTTTTGACGTTCAATTCGTTAATAAAGAGAATAAGCTCGATTATGTATGGGCTACTTCATGGGGTGTTTCTACCCGTTTAATGGGTGCACTTATTATGGCTCATGCCGATAACAACGGACTCGTATTACCTCCTAAATTGGCTCCGTTCCAAGTAGTTATCGTGCCTATTTATAAAAACCAAGAGCAACTCGATGCTATCAATGAAAAAGTTAATGCACTTACTGCAGAGTTTAAAACTCTCGGTATCAGCTTTAAATACGATAACGCCGACAATAAAAAACCTGGCTGGAAGTTTAGCGAATATGAACTGAAAGGTGTGCCTGTGCGTATTGCTATTGGAGCACGCGACCTTGAAAACGGCACTGTAGAAGTAATGCGCCGTGATACCCTCCAAAAAGAGACTATGTCGTTCGATGGAATTGCACAGCATATCAAGTCACTCCTCGATGATATTCAAGCAAATATCTTCAAGAAAGCCCTCGACTATCGCGCTTCCGTTACTCGTGAAGTCAATAGCTACGAAGAATTCAAAGTCGAAATAGAGAAAGGAGGCTTTATTTCTGCACATTGGGATGGAACACCGGAAACCGAAGAGAAGATCAAGGAAGAGACAAAAGCCACAATCCGCTGCATCCCTCTCGAAGGCGACACAACCCCGGGCAAATGTATGGTCACTGGCCGCCCATCCGCTCGCCGCGTCCTCTTCGCAAGAGCATACTAATAAATTGATTTATAACGATTTATTACTCTGCTGAAAGATTGGGAAAATATTTCTTCCATAAGGCTTGGAACTTCGGAATTCTATTCACGGGGCGTCGAAAATTGAGGGAAGAACACATATTCCACACAATAAAGCGAAAGTGGATGGCATATCAGCATTTGTTGTATGCCCTGAAAACGATAAATACCACACAAGGCTGACTCGAAAATAGTGAAATATTTCGAGCCCGCCTTGGTTGTCTATTATTGCATTCCGTGAAAAATAATGTTAGCTAAAATAGAATTGATATTTCTCACGAAGTACCAACCCTTGTGGTTATAAATGAGTAAATTAAACTCTCCTTTTGTGAATTTAGAAGTAACACCCGTTTTGTTGAGTATCTTGACTTCTCTATTTTCTCGTTTCCTAAATGCTGTTTTACAGTTGACTTTTGGAAGAAGGAAATCGGTTGTATGCTCATAAATTGAGTATAATGTGTGAATTTATTTTTATAACATCAGAAAAATTATTAAGTGTTTTTTTGTAGAATAGAAAATATTTGTAACTTTGCAAAGTAAATAAAGGGATTTATTTTCAAATCATAGAGTTGATTTATCAATAAATAAAGCCCAATCATTAATAGCTTTGGATTATCACCGGACAGCAATAATTACAATACCATCTTGCTTCGTAAAATATGAGAAGAGAGGATTAATTGATTATTTTTATAGTGCCAATGAAACTATAATGTTAAGTGTTTCTTCGGAGGAATATTCTTCATTAAATAGTTGGTATACTTTATGGTCCGAAAGTCATTATGGAAAATCTATAACATATCAAACCATTACAGATAAATTTGCTGTAGTATCATGGTGGGAAAATTCTTATGATGGTTATTATTGTAGGGCTGATTATATTAATGGAAAAACTTATATTTGGATTTTACAATGGAATATAAATATTCATAAGATGGTAAAATCAATCTTGGATAATAGAGAAATTAAATTTATTTATCGATAATTTCTTTTAATGTTATAATGTACATCGCTTCTATTTTTTATTGTTAAACTTAAAATATTAATATTATGGATTACTATTTGAAGTGTTGGAGGCATTATACTGATTTTTCAGGGAGAGCAAGCCTTAGTGAATATTGGATGTTCTTCCTCATTAATTTGTTGATTGGTTTGCTTTTGGCAATCCCTGAATTAGTTATGGATTGTGATACCTCGATTTTATTATCAATTTATTCTTTAATTATGTTTATTCCCCATCTTGCTGTTTTCGTTAGACGATTGCATGACGTTGGTAAGAGTGGTTGGATGTTCTTTGTGAGTTTTATACCTATAATAGGCTTTTTCTGGTTGCTGATTTTGTTATGTAAAGAAAGTCAAGAGGGGAGTAATGAATATGGTGATAATCCGACAATTAATGTAGAATAAATATTAAGGATTCGTTTATTACTTAAGTATTACTTCTTATTTCAGGTAATCTTAAAAACAAAAGCATAAAAGATCAAGTAAGTTTACTTCCTTCCACTTAATAAATTTTCCTCATTTCGGGTAGCTTTTACTTGAATAATGGTATGGCAGTTTCCATTATTTTATTGTAATTTTGTAGCGATAAAATTTTAATTCTATCATTATGAAGAAAAAAGTTTTGGTTATTTCTACAAGCATGAGATTTAATAGTAATTCTGATGCTCTTGCTGAGGAGTTTATTCGTGGGGCTGTTGATGCCGGTAATATTGTGGAGAAAGTATCTTTGCCAGACAAGGATATCAAGTTCTGCCGCGGTTGCCTTGCGTGCCAACATACCGGGAAATGCGTTATCAAAGATGATATGCCCGAAATACTCCGCGGTATGCATGATGCCGATGTTATCGCTTTTGCTACACCTATCTATTATTACGAGATGTGCGGTCAGATGAAGACGCTTCTCGACCGTGCCAATCCGCTCTATAATTCTGACTATCATTTTCGTGATATCTATATCTTTATTACTGCTGCGGAAGATGAAGAGTGTGTGCCTCAAAGGGCTATTAGCGGACTTGAGGGTTGGATAGAGTGCTTCCCTAAAGCAAAATTGTCAGGCTCTGTATTTGCCGGTGGCGTGACCGGAGTTAACGAAATTATCGGTCATAAAGCGTTGTCAATGGCATTTGAAATGGGTAAGAATGTTTAATATTGTTGTCCGGTAAAATAATTATATTTGCTAATAGTTATTTATTCAAAAATAAAGATAATTAAAAGGGCTGATACTTCGAAAAAATGCGAAGTGTCAGCCCTAATTTTGTTCGCTCTATAAGTTTTATCGGACAGTAATAAATTTTTTTAATGATAATTGCATAATTAATTTATTTATTATACCTTTGTAATGGCTATTAATTTAATGGCTGTTAAATTAATGATAATTAAATTATTTGTGTATGAAATTCTATAATCGTGAATATGAGCTGAATACGCTTAGTAAAAATTGGGAGCAGTCGGCATCGCATTCTATGATGACTACTTTAATTGGACGTAGACGCATAGGTAAAACTTCCCTTTTGCTTAAAAGTGTTCAAGGTCAAAAGTCGTTGTATCTTTTTGTGTCAAAAGATAATGAGCAAATGCTATGCAAAAAATTTCAGCAGCAAGCTGAGGGTCAATTAGGACTTCATATATATGGTGCAGTTGATTCATTTAGTGCTTTGTTTGAGGAGCTTATGAGGTATGGTCGTAATAATCATTATACACTTATTATTGATGAATTTCAAAACGTTCTTAATATTAACAAAGCTATACCAAGTGAGATACAAGATATTTGGGATAGGTATAAAGATTCAACATCGGTGAATTTAATTCTATGTGGATCAATATATTCGATGATGAAAAGAATATTTGAAAATGGTGATGAACCTTTATATGGTCGTCGAGATTCCGCAATTCGCCTTAACCCGTTTCGAACTGACATTCTTCGACAAATATTGTATGACCACAATCCTAATTTTAAGCCAGATGACTTGCTTTGCTTATATATGTTGACAGGTGGTGTGGCTAAATATGTGTCATTGCTGATGGATGCAAAGGCAATAACTCGTGATAAAATGCTTAAATATGCTACTTCGCCTGATTCTCCGTTTATCACGGAAGGAATTGAACTTCTTCTTTCTGAATTCGGACGTGACTATGGTACATACTTCAGTATTTTGCAACTTATTGCGGCAGGAATGACTACTCAAAGTGAGATTGATAGCATAATAGGTAAGAATTCCGGCGCATATCTAAGCAATCTTTGTGATGACTATTCTTTTATTTCTAAGAATACACCTATTTTTAGTAAATCAGGTGTTAGAAATATAAGATGGAGTATTGATGATTGTTATCTGCGTTTTTGGTTCCGTTTTATTTATCCGTATCAAGGAATGATTGAGTCTGGTCAATGGAATTTACTTCAACAGTATGTGATGGATAATTTTGAACAGTTTTCCGGCCGTACTCTTGAACGTTGGTTTCAAACAAAGATTTTGGAGAGTGGTAATTATACAAGTGTTGGTAATTGGTGGGACAAGCGTGGAGAGAATGAAATAGATTTAATAGCTGTTAATGAGTTCAGTAATATAGGTGTTGTTGCCGAGGTTAAACGACAAGAACGTAAAATTAATATGTCTGTTTTAGAAAATAAAGTAGCGGCTCTCCCTCCTAAGGATTTTGCAAAATATAATCTTCAGTTGCTCTCTCTTTCTTTGAAAGATATATAATAATTATTGCTGTCCGGTAAAACCCGAAAAGGCAAAAATAGTGGTCCGAAGCACAGTT